>JBBJLW010000032.1:0-42958 GCA_037720595.1 Gaiellaceae bacterium
GGCCAGCGCGAGCTGATCATCGGCGACCGCGGCACGGGCAAGACCGCCGTCGCGATCGACGCGATCATCAACCAGAAGGACACGGACGTGATCTGCATCTACGTCGCGATCGGCCAGAAGGGCTCGACGGTCGCGCAGGTCTACGAGCGCCTGAAGGAGGAGGGCGCGATGGACTACACGATCATCATCTCGGCCGCCGCCCACGAGGCCGCCCCGATCAAATGGATGGCGCCGTTCTCGGGCGCCGCGATGGGCGAGTACTTCCTCTACGACGGCAAGCACGCGCTGATCGTCTACGACGACCTGACGAAGCACGCCGACGCTTACCGCCAGCTCTCGCTCCTCCTGCGCCGGCCGCCGGGCCGCGAGGCCTACCCGGGCGATGTCTTCTACCTGCACTCGCGTCTCCTCGAGCGCGCCTGCAAGCTGAGCGACGAGCTGGGGAGCGGCTCGCTCACCGCGCTCCCGATCATCGAGACCCAAGCCGGCGACATCTCCGCGTATATCCCGACGAACGTGATCTCGATCACCGACGGGCAGATCTTCCTCGAGGCCGACCTCTTCTACTCCGGGATCCGCCCCGCGATCAACGTCGGCACCTCGGTCTCGCGGGTCGGCGGCTCGGCGCAGACGAAGGCGATGCGCAAGGTCGCGGGCCGGCTGCGCCTGGAGCTCGCGCAGTACCGGGAGCTCGAGGCGTTCTCCCAGTTCGGCTCCGAGCTCGACCCGGCGACCCAGAAGACCCTGGCGCGAGGCGAGCGGATGGTGGCGACGCTGAACCAGCCGCAGTACAAGCCGTGGCCGCACGCCGAGCAGGTCGTCGCGCTTTATGCGGGGATCAACGGCTTCCTGGACGAGATCCCGACTCCGCAGATCTCCCGCTTCCACGACGAGCTGCGGGAGCACCTGCGCACCGAGGACACGATTTACAAGGAGATCGACGAGACGAAGGATCTCTCGGACGAGCTGACGGCCAAGCTCGACGAGGAGCTGAAGAAGTTCATCCACGGCTTCAACGTCGAGGAAACAAGCGGGCTCGTCTAGGCGATGGCGTCGGTTCAAGATCTCAAGCGGCGGACTCGTTCCGTCCGCAACACGAGCAAGATCACGAAGGCGCTCGAGCTCGTCGCCTCGGCGCGGTTGCGCCGTGCGCAGTCGCGGATCGAGGCCATGCGCCCCTACGCCGAGACGATGCGCGAGCTGATCGCGGGTGTCGGTCGCTCCGCCTCGTCGCTGCGCGGACTGCCGCTTCTGCAAAGCCGCGAGGAGGTCAAGACGGTGGGGATCGTCGTGCTCACGGGAGACCGTGGGCTCGCGGGTCCGTTCAACGGCCAAGTGCTCCGGCGCGCATTCGCGCTCGAGCGGGAGCTGCGCGGCGAGGGCAAGGAGGTGCGGTTCGTCGTGATCGGCAAGAAGGGGCGGACGACGCTGACCTTCCGCGGCTACGAGACGGCCGCCGACTACGTCGGCTTCGCCGACCGGCCCGCCTACTCGGATGCACAGGCGATCGCGCACGGGATCGCCGAGCTCTACACCGACGGGACTCTCGACCAGGTCGTGCTGATCTACAACGCGTTCGTGTCGGCGCTGACCCAGCGCGTAACCGAGCAGGAGCTGCTGCCGATCTCGGCCGACATCCTCGAGACCGACGACGAGGATCGCCGCGACGACGCGATGCGAGGCGACTTCATCTTCGAGCCGGAGCCGGAGGAGATCCTCGCGCGGCTCCTGCCCGTCTACCTCGAGACCCAGGTCTACCGCGCCCTGCTCGAGTCGGCCGCCTCCTTCCAGGGTGCGCAGATGACCGCGATGCGCAACGCCTCCAAGAACGCCGGCGAGCTGATCGACACGCTCACGCTTCAGATGAACAGGGCCCGCCAGGCGGAGATCACCCAGGAGATCCTGGAAGTGGTCGCCGGCGCCGAGGCACTGGCCTAACAAATGCTTCACGACCTCGTCTAAACTCCCCGTCGTGGCCCCCGACAAGAAGCCCGATCTGATGTCCTCCGGCGCCGGGCTCGCGACCGTGGTCGCGGTCGAGACGCACGGCGAGCTCGGAGAGATCAACAGGGTCAAGGCCCGCGGCTACTGGGAGCAGGTCTGGCTCCGCTTCAAGCAGGACAAGGTCGCGATCGTCGGCGGAGTCTTCATCATCCTGCTCTTCCTGATCGCGTTCATCGGCGCGCCGGTGGCGCAGCGCATCCTCGGCCATGGTCCGAACGAGATCTTCGCGGGCGGGCTCGACGCCGACTCGCAGTTGCCGGTCGGGCCTCTCACGCGGATCACGACCGAGCCGTATCCGGGCGCCGTCGCCGCGGACGGCAAGCCGTTCAAGGACACCTACTTCGTCCTCGGCGCCGACTCACAGCTCGGTCGCGACATGTTCCTGCGCCTGCTCTACGGCGCGCAGACCTCGCTCCAGGTCGCGGTGCTCGCCACGATCCTGTCGGTCTTCATCGGGCTGGTGTTGGGGCTGATGGCCGGCTACTACCGGGGATGGGTCGACACGATCGTCTCCCGCCTGACCGAGATCGTGATGGCCTTCCCGGCGCTCCTCTTCATCATCGCGGTCGCGGCAACGATCGGGGAGCGGCTCACCCCGATCACCTTCGGTGGGATCCTCCAGCCCGGTGTGTTCACCCTGGTCCTGATCTTCGGAATCTTCGGTTGGTTCTACCCCGCCAGGATCATCCGTTCGCAGATCCTCTCCCTCCGCGAGAAAGAGTTCGTCGAAGCTGCCCGGATGACCGGCGCGACCGATTTCCGGATCATGCGCTCGCACCTGCTCCCGCACCTCGTGGCTCCGCTGATCGTCTACTCGACCCTGATCGTGGCATCGAACGTGATCGGCGAGGCCGGGCTCTCGTTCCTCGGGCTCGGGATCCAGGCGCCGACTGCGAGCTGGGGCACGCTTCTCTCCGAGGGACCGAACTACTACCTCTCCCAGCCTTGGCTGATGGTCTGGCCGGGCCTTGCGATCCTCTTCACGACCCTCGCCTTCAATCTTCTCGGCGACGGTCTCCGCGACGCGTTCGATCCCCGACACGCCCGCTAGCCTCGCCTTCCCTGATCGGTCGGCTCCCGCCGGGCCCCAGCTTTCGCACTATCCCCTCCGGCCGTCCACTCTCAGCCACGCGTCAGGAACCGCGAGGAGCGCTAAAAGGGAAGAAGCATCAGGAACAGCGGAAACTTCTTTCAGCACGCTCTAACTAAACGCGAGCCTTGGCGTCTTAGGCCTCGGTGGTTGCAATCGTACGGGTGCGCCGGCTCCTTGGCCGGCGGCCCTAAAGTTACGGAAGGAGTCCGATGCACAAAAAGCTGACGCTCTCGTTCACCATGGCGGTGATCGGAGCCTGCTTGCTCGTCGCGTCCAGCTTTGCTGGAGCCGCGAGCGCCGGTGCACCCCAGAAGGCCGGCTCGTCCGAGGTGAAGCGGGGCGGTACCCTGCGTCTCAACGCCTCGAACACCGACTTCGAGTTCACCGACCCGGCCCTCGCGTACGACTCGCTGGGCTGGCAGATGCTGTTCGCGACGAACATGGGCCTCTTGAACTACCCGGATAAACCGGGCGCCGAGGGCTCGAGGCTCGTCCCCGAGGCCGCCGCGGGCTTCCCGCGGGTCTCGAAGGACGGCAAGACGTACACCTTCACGATCCGCAACGGGGTCAAGTTCAGCGACGGCTCCGCGCTGACCGCTGCGGCGTTCAAGCGGGCCTTCGAGCGTGCCGCCGACCCGAAGCAGGGCTCGCCGGCGATCGCGTTCCTGCACACCGTCGTGGGCGCCGATGCCCGCACCGGGGGCAAGGCCGGCTCGGTCACCGGCGTCACGGCAAAGGGTCAGACCCTGACGGTACGCCTGACGCAGGCCGACCCGACGTTCCTCGCCCAGGTCGCGATGCCGTTCTTCGCCGCGGTGAAGCCGAGCATGCCGATCGACCCGAAGGGCGTCAACGTGTACCCCTCGGCCGGCCCGTACAAGATCGTCAGCCGTGAGGTCGGACGGCAGCTCGTGCTCGAGCGGAACACCTTCTACAAGGGGAACCGCCCCTCGAATGCAGACCGGATCGTCTACACGGTCAACACCGAGCAGAACCAGAGCCTCCTGCAGGTGCGCGCCGGCCAGGCCGACTACGACGCCGGTGGCATCCCACCGACTGCGCACGACGGTCTCTCGAAGGAGTACGGCGTCCACAAGGGCGGTCCGTATCGCTACTTCGTCAATTCGGTGATCTCGACGACGTACCTCGCACTGAACACGATCGGCGGTCCGCTCGGAAAGGTGGCGAACCGGAAGGCCGTGAACATCGCGATCGACCGTCCGGCGCTCCTTCGCGTCGCCGGTAAGTTCGCCGGCGCGCGGACGGATCAGATCCTGCCACCGAACATGCGCGGTTTCAAGCAGGCGGACATCTATCCGCTTAAGGGTGCGAATCCGACGCGGGCCAAGCAGGTCTCGGGTGGGGACAGCTCCGAGCTGACGGTCCTGCACACGACGTCTGCGACGTCGCAGGCCCGTGCCCAGGTGCTGCAGTTCAACCTGACGCAGGCCGGTTTCAAGGTGAAGCTGAAGCCGCAGCCGTTCGCGGTTGCGATCAAGACGGCGGGCACGAAGTCCCAGGCTCAGGCCGGCGACTTCGACATGTTCCTGATCGGCTGGCTCGCCGACTATCCGGACCCGTTCAACTTCATCAACGTGCTCCTGGAAGGCAGCAGCATCCAGGACTCGAACAACTCGAACTACACCTACCTGAACGACGCCGCGTACAACAAGCGGATGCTGGCGGCGGCGAAGCTGTCCGGCGAGCCCCGCTACAAGGCGTACGGCCAGCTCGACATCGACCTGATGAAGAACCTCGCCCCGTGGGCGCCGCTCTCCAACGGCAACACGCGCGAGTTCATCTCGAGCCGGATCACGAACTACATCTACCACCCGGTCTACGCCGGGATGGTCATCAACGCAACGGCAGTCAAGTAACACGCTCCGCGCGGGAGAGGCCCCCTCTGGAAACAGGGGGCGCCTCTCCCGTTCATACTCCGGTCAAGGCACCGACCCGCGCGACCACCGACCCCGAGCAAGTGAGGCCACGTGCTCCAGTACCTGATCAGACGCATTCTCTGGGCGATCGTCCTCTTCATCGCCGTCACGCTGGTCACGTACGTCATCTTCTTCATCACCCCGGCCGACCCGGCGCGACTGGCTGCAGGCCAGGGCGCGACGCCCGCGGACGTGCAGCGCGTCGCAGAGCGGTTGCACCTGAACGAGCCTATCTACGAGCAGTACGGCCGCTTCCTCTGGGAGCTCGTCGGCCATCAATCGCTCGGCACGTCCTTCGTCAACCGGCAGGACGTGAACGACATCGTCATTCGCTCGGCGCCCGTGACTGCCTCCCTCGTTTTCGGCGGCGCGATCATGTGGCTGCTGATCTCCCTCCCGATCGGGATCATCTCGGCGCTGAAACCGCGCTCGCTGATCGACAGGGCGGGGATGGTGTTCGTCCTCGTAGGCATCTCCGCACACCCGGTGTGGATCGGATTGATCCTCGCGTACTTCGTCGGGTACAAGCTCGGGTGGACGCCGATCACGGGCTACGCCGACTTCTTCAACCCGTCCACGGAGAAGGGCGGGCCGGTGCAGTGGGCCTACCACATGCTCCTGCCGTGGCTGACCTTCATGATCCTCTTCGCCGCGCTCTACGTGCGCCTGATCAGGGCGAACGTGATGGAGACGATGAACGAGGACTACGTGCGCACCGCGCGGGCGAAGGGAGCACCTGAGCACCAGGTGATCCGCTCGCACGTCCTGCGGAACAGCCTTCTGCCCGTCGTGACGATTCTCGGCATGGATATCGGGCTCGCGCTCGGTGGTGCCATCTTCACCGAGTCGATCTACTCGCTCCCGGGACTCGGTCGACAGGTGCTCGTCAGCTACGAGAACTTCGATCTACCGGTGATCCAGGGAATCGTCGTCTTCTCGACTCTCTGCATCATCATCTTCAATCTGATCGTCGATCTCCTGTACGCCTGGATCGACCCGCGCATTAGACTCACGTAAGTGGCCTGTCCGGCAACGAGTCCTGCGCCTCGGGCGCGCGATCTGCGGCGCGTTGCGGCGTCCTCAGTCGCGTCCATACCGATCGGTATGCACGCTCCCTGCGTCCTTGCACCGCTTGCAGCTCCCACGCCCGAGTCGCGAAATCGTCACCGGGCAGGTCACTGATGGCTCTTCTAGAGGTTCGTGACCTGCGGACGAGCTTCCGCACGGACGACGGTGTCGTCAAGGCGGTCGACGGCATCTCCTTCTCGGTCGAGAAGGGGAAGACGCTCGGGATCGTGGGCGAGTCCGGCTGTGGCAAGAGCGTCACGTGCCTCTCGATCATGGGCCTGAACAACAAGCGCACCGCGATCTCGAGCGGCGAGGCGATCTTCAAGGGCGAGGATCTGCTGAAGATGGGATCGCGCCAGCTCCGCGACCTCCGCGGCAACGACGTCGCGATGATCTTCCAGGACCCGATGACGTCTCTGAACCCGGTTCACTCGATCGGCAAGCAGCTGAACGAGGCGGTGCTGCTGCACCGCGACGTCTCGAAGAAGGAGGCGCGGCTGCGCGCGCTCGAGCTCCTGAAGGCGGTCGGGATCCCGCGGGCCGACCGGCGGATCGACGACTACCCGCACCAGTTCTCGGGCGGGATGCGGCAACGGGTGATGATCGCGATGTCGCTCATCAACGAGCCCGACCTCCTGATCGCGGACGAGCCGACGACCGCGCTCGACGTGACGACCCAGGCGCAGATCCTCAACCTGATGCTGAAGCTCCAGGAGGAGTTCCACACCGCAATCATCATGATCACGCACGACCTCGGCGTCGTTGCCGAGGTCGCCGACGACGTGGTCGTCATGTACGCCGGTCGCGTCGCCGAGGAGGGGACCGTCGACGAGATCTTCACGCGCCCCCATCACCCGTACACATGGGGCCTGCTCGGCTCGCTCCCGCGGCTCGACGCGGATGTCGAGCGGCTCGTCCAGATCCAGGGGCAGCCGCCGTCGCTCCTGAATCCGCCACGCGGCTGCCGCTTCCACCCGCGCTGCCCATACGTCATGGATGTCTGCAAGTCGAAGGAGCCCTTGCTGGCTCCTGTGTCCGACGGGCCCGAGCATCTCCAGGCCTGCCATCTGGACGAGACGACAAAGGATCGCGAAGTGGCGAAGCTGCTTGCGGGCGTGCTCGCCGAGGCCGGCTGAGGCGATGAGCTCGAACGGCAGCACGACGGGTGCGAGCAGCGACGATCTGCTTGTCGTCGACGATCTCTACAAGCATTTTCCCGTCACGCGCGGAATCGTCTTCCAGAAGGAGGTCGCGACGGTCAAGGCCGTCGACGGCGTCAGCTTCACCGTCAAGCAGGGCGAGACGCTCGGTGTCGTCGGCGAATCCGGTTGCGGCAAGTCGACGATGGCGCGTTGCATCATGCGTCTGCTCGACCCGACGGGCGGCAAGATCACCTTCGACGGCCGCGACATCACGCGCCTGAGCCGGACCGACATGCGGCCGGTGCGCCGCGAGCTGATGATGATCTTCCAGGATCCGTACGCGAGCCTGAACCCGCGCAAGCGTGTCGGCTTCATCGTCGCGGAGGCCCTCCAGGTGCACAAGATCGGCAACGATGCCGAGATCAAGCGGCGGGTGCAGGAGCTGCTCGAGGTGGTCGGCCTGAATCCCGAGCACTACAACCGCTTCCCGCACGAGTTCTCGGGCGGCCAGCGACAGCGGATCGGGGTCGCGCGCGCCCTCGCGGTCAATCCGAAGCTCATCGTCTGCGACGAGCCGGTGTCGGCGCTCGACGTCTCCGTCCAGGCGCAGATCCTCAACCTCCTCAAGGATCTGCAGAAGGAATTCGGGCTCACCTACGTCTTCATTGCGCACGACCTCAACGTCGTCCGCCACATCTCCGATCGCGTGATGGTTATGTATCTCGGAAAGGTCGCCGAGATCGCCGACCGCAACCAGCTCTACGTGGCGCCGAAGCATCCCTATACGGGCGCGCTCCTCTCGGCGGTGCCGATCCCGAATCCCGCGCTCGGCCGCCAGCGGCAGCCGATCGTGCTCGAGGGCGACGTGCCGAGCCCGATCAACCCGCCGAGCGCCTGCCGCTTCCATCCGCGCTGCCCGCGCTTCCACGAGGGGCATTGCGACGTGGTCGAGCCGGAGCTCTTCGCGTTCGGCGACGGCCACCGGGCCGCCTGCCATTACCCGCTCGAGCACTGGCCGATGAAGGCTGACGAGATGCGCCTCGCCGACCGGCCCGTCACGACCTCGAGCTAGGGCTTCGGGCGGACCGTGCTGCTCGCCGCGGCCAAACGGTTCCTGGCGATCCTGCTGATCGCCGTACTCGGTACGTCGGTGCTCTCGTTTCTCGGTGGGCTCGCGCTCGGCGCATCGGCGAACCGCTCGATCTCGGTCGGGCTCTATCTCGTCGGCTGCTTCCTACTCGTCAGCGGGTTCTTCCTCGGTAACCGCGGCCCGTTCCGCGTCCTCAACGAGGAATCGATGGTCGGACTTCGTCGTCCCCGCCAGCTGCGAGCGGCCCCGCTCTCCGAGCAGAGCGAGTCGCTGAACACCTCGGCGATCATGGTCGTGATCGGACTCGTACTCGTCGCGATCGCCGCCGGCGTAGATTCACGCGTCCAGTTGATCTGACATTGTCCCCGAAAGGGGGTTGTCTAACTTCGTGGAAAGCCGATCGTCAGAGTAGATATGACGACGCTCCCGATAGGGGTTCTCTGTGAGCGCGCGCGCTCGTGGGCGGCGCTTGCTCCTGACAACGAGCTCTCCGAGCTCGAGCGCAAGCTCCTCGACGCGCATCTGGCACGCTGCACCGGCTGCAGCCACTTCGCTGTGCGGGTCGCCGAAGTCGCGGAGGCGCTCAGGAACGAGCGGCTCCAGCCGCTCACCTACGCGGTCTCGGTTCCCTCCTGGCGTCGGCGAACCGCGTTCGCCCGGTTGCGCACGGTGAGCGCGGCCGCGGCCGTCGCCGCGATGGCTCTCGGCGTCGCGACGCGCGCTCCGCTCCCCTCGGACGGCCGCAGCGAAGCCTTGCGGCTCCCGACTTCCGCGTCGGCCGGCCTGGACGAGCGGGCCGAGAGGGACGAGATGCGCGACCTGCGCCGCACGATCCTGATCGGCGTCGGCTATTCGGGGCCGGATCGGCACTTCGGCAATCAGCCCGCGTAGCGCACTGTAAGAAACCGTTCAGAGCCGGCCGGTACGCTGAGCGTGTGCTGGCGAACTCGGTCACCGTCCATTGTTGACGCCTCGATCACGATGCCCGGGTGGCGTCGGCGCTCGAGACCTCCCGGTACGCGCGGGAACTGAGTCCTGCGAAGAAACGCTCGGGTAGACTTCGAGCGCATTTGCGGCGCTCTTGCGCTGCGATTTCGTTCACGAGCGAACGTCCCACCTCGACCGGGGAGCCACAGGAGACACATGTCTGAGCACGCCCAGGAACAACAACGTCGCAACGGCCAGGAGGACGGCAAGGGGAACACCGGCCGCGTCGTGGAGATCAAGGGGGTCGTGATCGACGCCGTCTTCACGGACAACCTGCCGTCGATCTACAACGCGCTCTCGATCGCGATGCCCGGAGTGGGCGGCGCGGAAGGTACGACGCTGATCGCCGAGGTGCAGCAGCATCTCGGTGACGATCGCGTCCGCGCCGTCGCGATGGACACGACTGACGGGCTCGCGCGAGGCGTCGAGGTCGTCGACACGGGCCAGCCGATCTCGGTGCCGGTCGGGGACGCAACCCTTGGCCGGATCTGGAACGTGATCGGCGAGCCGGTCGACAACAAGCCGCCGGCGGGCGACGACGTCGAGCGCTGGTCGATCCACCGCGACCCGCCGGCCTTCCGCGATCTCTCGCCGACCGTCGAGATCTTCGAGACGGGGATCAAGGTGATCGACCTGATCGCCCCGTACATCAAGGGCGGCAAGATCGGACTCTTCGGCGGCGCCGGCGTCGGCAAGACGGTGCTCATCCAGGAGCTGATCCACAACGTCGCGCGCGAGCACAGCGGCGTCTCGGTCTTCGCCGGAGTCGGCGAGCGCACGCGCGAGGGCAACGACCTGTTGCTTGAGATGACCGAGTCCGAGGTGATCGACAAGGTCGCGCTCGTCTACGGGCAGATGAACGAGCCGCCGGGCGCGCGCCTGCGCGTCGGACTCTCCGGGCTGACGATGGCGGAGTACTTCCGCGACCAGGGCCAGGACACGCTCCTCTTCATCGACAACATCTTCCGCTTCGTCCAGGCGGGCTCCGAGGTGTCGGCGCTCCTCGGCCGGATGCCGAGCGCGGTCGGCTACCAGCCGACGCTCGCCACCGAGATGGGGCAGCTCCAGGAGCGGATCACCTCGACGAAGACCGGCTCGGTCACCTCCATCCAGGCGATCTACGTCCCCGCCGACGACCTCACCGATCCGGCGCCGGCGAATGTGTTCGCCCACCTCGACGCTACGACGACGCTCTCGCGGGCGATCGTCGAGAAGGGGATCTACCCGGCCGTCGACCCGCTCGACTCGACCTCCCGGGCGCTCCAGCCGGGGATCGTCGGCGAGGAGCACTACCTGGTGGCGAGCCAGGTGCAGCAGATCCTCCAGCGCTACAAGGACCTGCAGGACATCATCGCGATCCTCGGGATGGACGAGCTCACCGACGAGGACAAGGTGATCGTCTCGCGGGCACGCAAGGTCGAGCGCTTCCTCTCGCAGCCGAACTTCGTCGCGGAGCAGTTCACCGGAACCCCAGGTCAGTACGTCAAGCTGGAGGACACGATCGCCGGATTCAGGGAGATCATCGAGGGCAAGCACGACGAGCTGCCCGAGTCGGCCTTCTACATGGTCGGGACGATCGAGGGTGCCGTCGAGAAGGCCGGCGGCGCCGCGGCCGCCGCGTAGTCAGCAGCAGTGGCCGAGACGCACCCCAAGTTCGACGTCGCAGTGGTCATGCCGGAGGGCGATGCCTTCCGGGGTGAGGCCGAGATGCTCGTCGTCCCGGGAGCCGCCGGCGATATCGGCGTGCTCGCCCGGCACGCGCCCCTCGTCGCGACGCTGCGCGCCGGCTCGACGCGCGTCTATCTCGACCGGGACGCCGACAACGTGGTCGAGCTCGCGACAGGCCCCGGCTTCTTCAAGGTCGAGCTCGATCGGGCGATCGCGCTCGTCGACGACGCTGTCGACGTCAAGGAGATCGACGGCGCCCGGGCGCAGGAGCAACTCGAGGCTGCGAAGGCCGAGCTCGAGCGGGTCGAGGCCGGCGAGTCGACCGCGGACCGCTGGCAGCTCGAGCAGCGACTCAAGCACGCCGAGAATCAGCTGACCGTCTCTGGTGGACGTTAGGAGATGCGAGCCACCGTCGCCGAGACGCGCGAGGTGGCGAAGGGGACGCTGCTCGTCACCTTCGCCGTCGAGGACTACCCCGACTATCGGCCCGGCGCCTACTTCTGGGTCGAGCTCCCAGAGCGCGGCCACCAGGACGAGAAGGGGCTGCGCCGTCACATCTCGCTCGTCACCGCTCCGACGGAGAAGGGCGTCGTTGGGCTCGCGACTCGTCTACGCGACACGGCTTTCAAGCAGACGCTCGCCGAGCTCGAGGTCGGCGACGCGGTCGAGGTCGAGGAGCCGAAGGGCTCCTTCCTGCTGCCCGAGGACACGAGCGCCAAATACGTCTTCGTCGCGGGTGGGATCGGAATCACCGTCTTCCGGAGCATGCTCCGCTACATCCGAGACGAGCAGCTTCCGTACGAGGTCATGCTCGTCTACTCGAATCGCGACCGCGAATCCGCTGCCTTCCTCGACGAGTTGAGCGAGCTCGAGCGCGCGCTGCCCGGCTTCAAGCTCGTGCTGACGATGACCGACGAGCCAGGCTGGGAAGGTGAGAGCCGCCGGATCGACGCCGCGGTGCTCCAAGACCACCTCGGTGAGCTCGAGCGCTACAACTTCCTCGTAGCCGGCCCGCCGGCGATGACCGAGGCCGTCGTCGCCGAGCTGCACGGCGCAGGCGTGTCCGAGGAGAGCGTGCTCGCCGATTCGTTCTCGGGCTACTGATAGCCTGGATCGAGGAACTGGAAAGCTTTGAAGGCAGCTTGGCGACCAGGATAAAAAACGCCTAAAGAGCCCGCGAGCTCCGGCTCCTGCCCTCTTTAGGCCCCAGCCTCCTGGCAGGGGAGCGACCGTGAGCGACACACGCGACAGACTCGAAGCACTCCTCCGCGAGCGGATTCTCGTCCTCGACGGAGCCTGGGGAACGATGCTCCAGGGCGCCGGGCTCACAAGCGCCGACTATCGCGGCGAGCGCTTCCTCGACCACCCCCGCGACGTGGCCGGCGATCCCGATCTGCTCAACCTCACACGCCCGGACGTGATCCTGGACGTACACCGCCGCTACCTGGCCGCGGGCGCCGACATCACCACCACGAACACATTTACGGCGACGACCATCGGGCAGGCCGACTACGGGCTCGAGGGCGTCGTCCGCGAGCTGAACCTCGAGGGGGCACGACTCGCGCGGCAGGCCGCGGACGAGGCCGGTGGTCGCTTCGTGGCGGGCTCGATCGGCCCGCTGAACGTGACGCTCTCGCTCTCGCCGAAGGTCGACGACCCCGCCTTCAGACCGGTCTCGTTCGACCAGGTTCGCGCCTCGTATGCCGAGCAGATCGCCGCGCTCGCCGAGGGCGGCGTCGACCTCCTGCTCGTGGAGACCGTTTTCGACACGCTGAACGCGAAGGCCGCGATCGCCGCGGCGCGCGAGGTCGCACCCGAGCTGGCGCTCTGGATCTCGGTCACGATCGTCGATCTCAGCGGGCGGACGCTCTCCGGCCAGACGGTCGAAGCTTTCTGGGCCTCGATCGAGCACGCGCGGCCGCTGCTCGTCGGGGTCAACTGCTCGCTCGGCGCGAAGGAGATGCGCCCGCACGTCGCCGAGCTGGCGCGGATCGCCGACACCTTCACGAGCTGCCATCCGAATGCGGGCCTGCCGAACGCCTTCGGCGGCTACGACGAGGAGCCTCACGACACCGCCGCCCTCCTGAGCGAGTTCGCCGAAGCAGGCTTCGTCAACGTCGTCGGCGGCTGCTGCGGCACCTCGCCACAGCACGTCGAGCGGATCGCGGCAGCAGTTGCGGACCTCGCGCCGCGCAAGCTTCCGCTCGACGAAGACAGGCACCGCACTCGATTTAGCGGCCTCGAGCCGTTCGAGTTCGGGCCGGACATCGGCTTCGTGATGATCGGCGAGCGCACCAACCTGACCGGCTCGACCCGCTTCAGGGGACTCGTCGAGGCCGGCGACTACCAGGGCGCTGTCGATGTGGCGCTCGAGCAGGTGCGCGGCGGTGCGAACTTCCTCGACGTGAACATGGACGCCGACCTCCTCGACGGCGAGCTGGCGATGACGACCTTCCTGAACCTGATCGCGACCGAGCCCGAGGTCGCGCGAATCCCGATCATGGTCGACAGCTCGCGCTGGAGCGTGCTCGAGGCGGGACTCAAGTGCGTCCAGGGCAAGGGGATCGTCAACTCGATCAGCCTCAAGGAGGGTGAGGAGCCGTTTCTGGAGCAGGCCAGGCGCGTGCGTGACTACGGCGCCGGGGTGGTCGTGATGGCGTTCGACGAGGAAGGACAGGCGGATACGGTCGAGCGTAAGGTGTCGATCTGCGGGCGCGCCTACGACCTCCTGACGCAGGTGGCGCGCTTCGAGCCCGAGGACATCGTCTTCGACCCGAACATCCTCGCGGTCGCGACCGGGATCGAGGAGCACAACGGCTACGCGAAGGCGTTCATCGAGGCGCTGCCGCTGATCAAGGAGCGCTGCCCGGGATCGCACACGAGCGGCGGGATCTCGAACCTCTCCTTCGCCTTCCGTGGCAACGACATCGTGCGCGAGGCGATGCACTCGTCGTTCCTCCTCCACGCAATCCGGGCCGGTCTCGACATGGGAATCGTGAACGCCGGCCAGCTCGTCGTCTACGAGGACATTCCGCCGGACCTGCTCGAGCGCGTCGACGACGTTCTCTTCGACCGCCGGCCCGACGCGACCGATCGGCTCGTCTCGTTCGCCGACTCGGTGAAGGGCGAAGGTACGCGCCGCGAGCACGATCTCTCCTGGCGCGAGGCGCCGGTCGAGCGACGGCTCTCGTATGCCCTCGTCCACGGAGTCGTCGACTTCATCGAGGAGGACACCGAGGAGGCGCGCGCGGCCGCCCAGCGCCCGCTCGACGTGATCGAGGGGCCGCTGATGGACGGGATGAAAGTGGTCGGCGATCTTTTCGGGGCCGGGAAGATGTTCCTCCCTCAGGTCGTGAAGAGCGCGCGAGCGATGAAGCGCGCCGTGGCCTACCTGGAGCCGTACATGGAGGCGGAGAAGGAGCTGGCGCTTCGCGAGGGGCGGACGAACGGCGGCCCAGAGCAGAAGAGAACAGGGCAGGGGAAGATCGTGCTAGCGACCGTCAAGGGCGACGTGCACGACATCGGGAAGAACATCGTCGGCGTCGTCCTCGGCTGCAACAACTACGAGGTGATCGACCTCGGGGTGATGGTGTCGGGCGACAGGATCCTCGACACCGCCGTCGCGGAAGGCGCGAACGCGGTCGGGCTCTCGGGGCTGATCACACCGTCGCTCGACGAGATGGTCAACGTCGCCAAGGAGATGGAGCGGCGGGGCCTCGAGCTGCCGCTCCTGATCGGCGGCGCCACCACCTCCCGTCAACACACGGCGGTGCGGATCGCCCCTGCGTACGCACAGCCGACGGTGCACGTGATCGACGCATCGCGAGTCGTCGGTGTCGTCTCGAGCCTGCTCGACCCTGTGCGCGCCGGCGAGCTCGACCGTGAGAACCGCGACGATCAGGAGCGGCTGCGCGACCAGTACGCCGAGAAGGAGCGGCGGCCGCTGCTTCCCATCGGCGAGGCCCGTGCGAACGGCGAGCGGCTCGCGTTCGACGAGCTCGCGGTGCCGTCGTTCACCGGCACGCGCCTTGTCGAGCCGGAGCTGGCGGAGCTGGCGGAGCTGATCGACTGGCAGTTCTTCTTCCACGCGTGGGAGCTGAAGGGAAAGTTCCCGGCGATCCTCGAGCAGCCCGCCGCCAGAGAGGTCTACGACGACGCCGTCGCCCAGCTCGATGGGCTCGTGCGGGACGAGCTCCTGCAAGCGCGTGGCGCCTACGGCCTCTGGCCGGCGCACGCCGAAGGCGACGATCTCGTCGTGGAGAACGGCGTGCGCTTCCCGATGCTGCGCCAGCAGGCTGCGTGGGGCGACTCGCGGCCGAACCGCTCGCTGGCCGACTTCGTCGCGCCGGCCGGAGACCACCTCGGCGCCTTCGCCGTCTCGATCCACGGTGCCGACGTTCTCGCGGAGCACTACGAGGCGGAGCACGACGACTACCGCTCGATCATGGTCAAGGCGCTCGCGGACCGGCTGGCGGAGGCCTTCGCGGAATGGATCCATCTCGAGACGCGGCGGGCCTGGTACGAACCGGACGCGAACCCGACGAGCGAGGAGCTCGCCGCGGAGCGGTATCGTGGGATCCGGCCCGCCTTCGGCTACCCGGCCTGCCCCGACCACTCCGAGAAGCAGCGGCTCTTCGACCTGCTCGCTGCGCCGGAGACCGGGATCGAGCTGACGGAATCGTTCGCGATGGTGCCCGCCGCGAGCGTCAGCGGCCTCCTCTTCGGCCATCCTCGCTCGCGCTACTTCGCGGTTGGTCGCCTCGCCCGCGACCAGGTGGAGGACTACGCCGCGCGGAAGGGGATCGAGCTTGGGGAGGCCGAGCGCTGGCTGCGCCCGAACCTCGGCTACGAGACCGACGAGGACGACTCGGTCTGAGGGGCCTGGTAGCGTCGAGACGATGAGTCGCCTGGGTCTCGTCCGCCGCGAACCCGACTACCGCCGCCTCCTGCTCGCGACGCTGGGTTCGGGAGCCGGCACGTATCTCGCCGCCATCGCGCTGACGGTCGACGTCTTCGACCGGACGGGCTCGGGGAAGTGGGTCAGCGCGCTCCTGATCGCAGACTTCCTCCCGATCATCCTGATCGGGCTCCTGCTCGGACCGCTCGTCGACCGCTTCTCGCGCCGGCGTCTCCTCGTCATGTCCGATCTCTCGCGCGTCCTCGTTTTCGCGGCGCTGCCGTTCGCGGGAAGCGCGACCGCGATCGTCGTCCTCGCCGCCGCTTCGGGTATC
Source organism: Gaiellaceae bacterium (assembly GCA_037720595.1). Taxonomy (GTDB): domain Bacteria; phylum Actinomycetota; class Thermoleophilia; order Gaiellales; family Gaiellaceae; genus Gaiellasilicea. The sequence goes on from JBBJLW010000032.1 coordinate 16,221, forward strand.
GCCACGGGCTTCTTCCGCCCCGCCGTCTATGCGGGGATGCCCAATCTCGTCTCGGATGACGACCTGCCAAGCGCGAACTCGATTCTCCAGGCGGCCGAGAACCTGACCTGGATGATCGGCCCCGTGCTCGGCGGCGTTCTGATCGCTGCACAAGGGCCGGAGCTCGCGTATTGGCTGAACGCCGTCTCTTTCCTGATCTCGGCGGCGTTGCTGATGCGGATTCCCGCCCAGCGATTGCAGGCGGGCCGGATCGAGAGTCGAGGTCACTGGCAGGACCTCGGCGACGGAATCCGGTTCGTCTTCCGCTCGCGCACCCTTTTCGCCGTGCTCGTCGTCTGGAACATCGTCTTCCTCGGCAACGCGGCGGTCAACGTGGGTGAGATCGTGCTCGCCAAGGTCTCGCTCGATGCGGGCAACGTCGGCTTCGGGCTCCTCGTCGGCATGTCCGGGCTCGGCCTGACCATCGGCAGCCTCGTGGCGACGTCCCTGCTCGATCGGTTCGGAACCCGGGCCGGCTACGCGTCCTCGATCGCGCTGATGGGGATCGGCTTCGGGCTGGCAGCCGTGGCGCCCACGCTCGCCGTCGCGATGGTCGGTGTGGTCGTCGGAAGCGTCGGAAACGGTGTTGCGGTCGTGTCCAATGCCCTGCTCGTCCAGCGCGGCGCCCCGGACGAGCTCCGTGGACGGGTCTTCACCGTGATCATGTCGTCGAACTACGCGGTGTTCGGGCTCGGGATGGCCGCAGCGGGGCTCCTCGTGGACGAGTTCGGCGCGCGCTGGCTCTGGGGCGGCGCGAGCGTCGCTTTCCTAGTCGCCGCGGTCACGGCAGTGGTGCTCGCTCGCGGCGGCGTCCCGAGCACGGCGGCGGAGCTCGAGGATCCCGTGGCCTCTAGAGTCTGAGCGATGGCCCGCGCGGATTGGACGCTCGAGCAGCTCGCCGCCGGCGTCCGAGCCGGCGACCGGCGCGCACTCGCTCGCGCGATCTCACTCGTCGAGAACGACGATCCCACCTCCTACGAGCTCGTGCGGGAGCTCTACCCCGAAACCGGAAACGCCTTCGTGATCGGCATCACGGGCCCGCCCGGCGTCGGCAAGTCGTCGCTGATCAGCTCACTCGTCCGCCACGTCCGGGAGCAGGGGCGCACGGTCGGCGTGATCTCCGTCGATCCCTCGAGCCCGTTCACGCACGGTGCATTGCTCGGCGACCGGATCCGGCTCTCCGACCACTTCCTCGACCCGGGGGTCTTCATCCGCTCGATGGGCACGCGCGGCCATCTCGGCGGCCTCTCGGAAGCGACGCTCCAGGCGGCGCTCCTGCTCGACGCCGCAGGCAAGGAGCTCGTCTTTCTCGAGACAGTCGGAACCGGTCAGAGCGAGGTGGAGGTGATCGGGATCGCAGACACCGTCCTGCTCGTGCTCATGCCGGGCTCGGGCGACTCCGTCCAGGCGCTGAAGGCGGGCATCATGGAGATTCCCGACGTGATCGCGATCAACAAGATGGATCACCCGGCCGCGAAGACGATGCAGAGCGAGGTTCGCTCGATCCTCTCGCTCGACCGCGACCGCGACTGGAAGCCGCCGATCGTCCTCACCGAGGCGGTACGAGGCGAGAACGTGCCGGATCTGTGGGAGAAGATCGACGAGCACCGCAGTTTTCTCACCGGAGGAGGCCTGCTCGAGGAGCGCCGCCGACGGAATCTCGCGGGGGAGGTGTTCGCCGTCGCTTCGAGCCGTGCGAAGACGCACCTTCAGGCCGCGGTCGCGGACGATGCAGAGCTGCGGCGGCTGCTCGAAGAAGTACAGGAACGCGAGCTCGATCCTCTCTCGGCGGTGCGGGAGATCCTCGAGAAGGTCTACGGGATCAGCGACAGTCGGACGCTGCCGCGATGAGGACTTCCACCGCGCCGAAGCTCGCCGAGATCGAGGCGGCACGCGAGCGGATCGCGGGAATCGCGCAGGTGACCCCCGTCTATCCTTCGGAGACGTTCTCACGCCGCTGCGGCCGCACGGTGCAGCTAAAGGCGGAGAATCTTCAGCGGACGGGGGCGTTCAAGATCCGCGGCGCGGTCAATACGATCGCTTCGCTCACCGCGGAGGAGCGGCAGGCCGGCGTCGTCGCCGCGAGCGCCGGCAACCACGGGCAGGCCGTAGCCTGGGCCGCGCGGGAAGCGGGGATCGAGGCGACCGTCTTCATGCCACAGGACTCGCCGATGGCGAAGGTCGACGCGACGCGGAACTACGGTGCGCACGTCGAGCTTTCCGGAGCCGGCTTCGACGAGTCGATGGAGGCCGCGGAGGCCCGGATGGAGGAGACCGGCGCGACGTTCCTCCACGCCTTCGAGGACGAGCGCGTGATCGCCGGGCAGGGCACGATCGGGCTGGAGCTCGTCGAGCAGTTGCCCTCGCTCGGGACGCTCGTGATCCCGATCGGAGGCGGCGGGCTCGCGGCCGGGATCGCGATCGCGATGCGTGCGCTCCGGCCGAAGGTGAAGCTCGTCGGCGTCCAAGCCGCCGCCGTGTGCCCGTTCGCCGGCGGCACGGAGCATGGGTTCACGATCGCCGAGGGGATCGCGGTGAAGCAGCCGGGGACGCTGACAGCCGAGATTCTGCGCGACCGGCTCGACGAGGTCGTGACGGTGACCGACGAGCAGATCAGCCATGCGATCGTGCTCCTGCTCGAGCGCACGAAGCTGCTCGTCGAGGGCGCCGGCGCCGCCTCGGTTGCGGCGTTGCTCGAAGGCAAGGTGGCCGGTGACGACGAAGCCTGCGCGATCGTCTCGGGCGGGAACATCGATCCGACGTTGCTGATCCAGGTGATGCGACACGGGCTGACGACTGCCGGCCGATATCTCGTTCTCCGCACCCGTCTCTCGGATCGTCCAGGGGAGCTAATCAAGCTTCTCGAGCTCGTCGCGGACGAGCGCGGCAACGTCGTTTCGGTGGAGCACCACCGCGAGGGAATGGCGCTGCCGATCGCGCAGACGGAAGTCGAGTTGACCCTCTCGACTCGCGACGCAGCCCACTGCGACGAGCTCCTGGACGTGCTGCGCGAGCGGGGCTACGTGGTCGAGCGCCTCACGTAGCCGTCACAGCTCGTTAGTTTCCGCAACGGCGGAACTCGACGGTGTGGCCGCCGCGGGCGGACCAGGCGGAGACGCCGCCGTCGAGTACGGGCCGCGCGTCGATTCCCTGCGCGGCCAGGATCGACGCGGCGATGCCCGCTCTGGCCCCCGACTCGCAGATCGTCACGACCGCGCGATCGGTGGGTACGTCGGCGCCGCAGACCCCGAGCAGGCGATAGGGGATGTTGCGGCTGCCCGAGATGTAGCCGTTGTCGCGCTCGTCGCGCTCCCGCACGTCGATCAGCTCCGCGCCACCCGACAGCAGCTCCTCGAGCTCGTCGAGGTCGACCGCCTCCATCCGCTCTGTGCCGCCGCCGAGAACGTAGCCCTCGAGCTCGAGGAACCCGACCGACTGGAGGCCGCGAATCGCACGCCCGGCCTCGCCGGCGCTCGCGGCCTGGACGGCGATCGGCTTCGATGCATCGAGGACGAACGCGGCCCTGGTCGCGAATGAGCCTCCGGACACCGGAACGCTCACCGCTCCCGGCCGGTGCCCGGCCAGATAGTCCCGGATCGGGCGCACGTCGAGCACGGTGGCCTCGCCGGGAGCGGCGAGCTCCACCACCGGAGCGGCGGCGCCGACGAACGGACCGCGGTTCAGCTCGACGATCCGGCTCATGTTCGGCGGCTTGGGAGCGGCCACGCCGCTAGCGTCGGCGACGAACTCGAGCTCGTTCTCGATCAGCAGCGCCCGGTTGAACCGACGCTCGTAGCCGATCGTGGACGATGCCTTCGAGCTCATCGCCTTGCCGCAGAGCGAGCCTGCGACGTGGCCGGGGAAGAGCTCGACGCCGTCGGAGAGCTCGAGCAGACGTCGCAGCGACCGGAAGAGATCCTCGGCGCCCTCCTTTGCGCCGACAGCGAGATCGGGGCGGGCGGCGTCGCCGACGAAGAGGGAGTCGCCCGTCAGGACGAGCCACGGCTCCGCCCCCCGCGAACGATCGACCACGACGAAGCACACGTGCTCGGGTCGGTGGCCGGGCGTGTGGACTGCCCGGAGGACGACCTGGCCGAACTCGAGCTCCTGGCCGTCGGCGAGCGCTTCGTGCTCGTAGCTCACCTCGGCCGCCGGGTGGATGGAGATCGGTACGGCATGCTCGAGCGCCAGCCGCCCGTGGCCGGAAACGTGGTCGGCATGGGTGTGAGTCACTAGCGAACGCGTGATCCGTACGCCGTGCCGCTCGGCGGCGTCGAGCAGAGACCCGATCGCGAAAAGCGGGTCGACGACCGCCGCCACGCCTGCGTCCTCGTCACCGATCAGATATGACGCACAGCCGAGATCGTCGTCCAGGAACTGCTCGAAGAGCACGGTTCTTGACGCTAGCAGGCCTCTCGGCTTTCGTTCTTGAAGTCAGCGCGGCCCCGCCGCCCGCGCCGAAGGAGGAGGAGCACGGACGCAATTGCCACGAGGAGGGCGACCATTGCGCCGCCGACGGCGAGCGTAGGAAGAGAAGACGATGCCTCGGCTCTCTTCGGCAGTACGGTCATTCCCTGCCGAACCGTGACCGAGCCCCCGTCCGCATACCGAACCCGAAGCGCCAGCTCGAGCGGGCCCGGCTCGCTCTCGACGTGCACCCGAACGCGCCAGCGTGACTCCTCGCCGATTCGCCCGGTCGGGGAGCTCTCGAGCATCCGAACCCCTGCACCCGACACGTCGAGAGCGGACGGGGCCGAGCCGGGGCGGAGCTTCGGGAGCTCGATCCGCAGCGTGGTCTCCCGACCGGATTCGAGCAAACCGGGCGTAACGCCGACGTGTGCCGCCGCCGTTCCTGCGAGTACGAGGCTCGCGACGACGGCAGCGAGAACGGCCCTCATCGGCTTCGTTGCGGCACGATTAAGGGCAGGTAAGAGGCCGTCTCGCGGCGTTTGGGAGTGATAAACAGGGCTACAACCACAGGTGTCTCAGAGTACGTGCGCAGCAAAGACGTAAGAGAGCGAAAGGACCCCATATGAGGATCAAGATCCCTTGGCTTCTGCTTCTGGCCTCCCTGGTCGCGAGCCTCGCCCTGGTCGGAGCCGGTTGCGGCGGCGACGACGACGGCGGCGACGCGGCGGGCACCGAGAGCGGAACGACCACAGAAGAGGGCGGCGGCGAGGCCGCCGACCAGACGATCACGGTCAACTGGGGGACGGAACCGCCGTCGCTCGACCCGGGCCTGGCCAGCGACGTCACCTCGGCGAACATCCTGCTGAACATCATGGATCCGCTCGTCAAGCTCGACGAGGATCTGAACCCGATTCCCAGCGCCGCCTCGAACATCGAGACGAGCGAGGACGGCAAGACCGTCACGTTCACGCTCCGGGACGATCTCGCCTGGACGAACGGCGACCCGGTCACCGCGAAGGACTTCGAGTATTCGTGGAAGCGCACGGTCTCGCCCGAGCTCGGTGCCGACTACGCCTACCAGTTCTACGGAATCGTCGGAGCGCAGGACTACAACGGCTGCGACGCCAAGAAGGACGACTGCGCGGCGCTGGCCGCCAAGATGGGCGTCAAGGCCATCGACGACAAGACCCTCGAGGTCAAGCTGACGACGCCGCAGCCATGGTTCGTCCAGCAGGCCGCCCATCACTCGTTCCTCGCCGTCCACAAGCCAACTGTCGACAAGTTCGGCGACAAGTGGACCGAAGCGGCGAACATCGTCACGAACGGCCCTTTCAAGCTCGTTGCCTGGCAGCACAACTCGCGGATCGACATCGCCAAGAACGAGAAGTGGCGCGACGCCGCGAGCGTCAAGCTGACCAAGGTCAACGGTCGGATGATCTCCGACGGCACGACCGCCGTCCAAGCGTTCGAGGCCGGCGAGATCGACGTCACGAGCGGTCTGCCGCCGGACGAGATCCCGCGGCTCAAGGAGACCCCGGAGTACGCGCAGTATCCGGGACTCGGCACCTACTACTACGGCGTCAACGTCAAGACGATCACCGACGTGAAGCAGCGTCGGGCGATGGCACTCGCGATTCCGCGGCAGTCGATCATCGACAACGTCGCGCAGGCCGACCAGCTGCCCGCCGGGGGCTTCACCCCCGAGGGAATGCCCGGCTACGAGACCATCAATCCGGAGTCCACGTTCCTCCCCGCCGAGGGCGACATGGAGCAGGCGAAGGCGCTGATGGACGAGGTCGCGAGCCCGAAGACCGACATCACGCTCTACATCAACGACTCCCCGGGACACCGTGAGATCGCCGTTGCGATCCAGGCTGCCTGGAAGGAGCTCGGGATCGAGAGCACGATCAAGCAGCAGGAGTTCCAGCAGTACCTGGAGTTCCTCGGGCCGCCGCCGAACAAGGACGTCGACGTCTATCGGCTCGGCTGGATCGGCGACTTCGTCGACGCGATCAACTTCCTTGAGCTCTGGACGTGCGAGTCGGGGAACAACAGCACGAACTACTGCAACAAGGACTACGACGCGCTGATCGAGAAGGCGCGGTCGACCGAGGACAACGACGCACGCTACGAGCTGTACGGGCAGGCGGAGGAGATCCTCTTCGGCGAGAACGGCGACATGCCGGTCCTGCCGATCTACTTCTACACCTACGTTCAGCTCGAGAAGGAGTCGGTCAAGGACTCCTACGAGATCAACCTGCTCGACCAGATCGACCTGACCGCAGTGACCGTCACCGAATAGCGACGGAGCTCAACGGACGTGGGGCGGGGCGCCACGTGCGCCCCGCCCGCGTTCGGAATCGAACCACTTACGACTTAGACTCAGCAGATGACGATCTTCATCATCCGGCGGCTCTTCTGGACGATCCCGGTGATCCTCATCGTGATCCTGATGACGTTCACGATGATGCGGCAGATTCAGGGCAATCCGTTCCGCAAATCGGAGCGCGCCGTACCCGAGGCCGTCCAGCGCAATCTGGAGCGCAAGTTCAACCTCGACAAGCCCTGGTACCTCCAGTACGCCTACTACGTGAAAGGCGTCGCAACCTACGACCTCGGTCCCTCGCTCGTGATCCGCGGCCGCACGGTCAACGACATCGTGGAGGAGCACTTTCCGACCTCGATCGAGCTCGGTCTCTACGCCTTCCTGTTCGCTCTCATCACCGGGGTGCCGCTCGGGATGATCGCGGCGCTGCGGCATAACACCGCGCTCGACTACGGCGCCATGTTCTTCTCGAACGTCGGTCACGCCGTCCCGAGCTTCCTCGTCGCGACGCTCCTGATCTATTTCTTCGCGCTCCAATGGGGCGACGTCACGGGTTTGCCGACGAGCGGCTGGGGATCCTGGGAGAGCAAGATCCTGCCCTCGATCGCGCTCGGTCTCGGGCCGATGGCGCTCTTCGCGCGGCTCGTCCGCGGGACGATGCTCGAGACGCTGCAGCAGGACTACGTGCGTACAGCTCGGGCGAAGGGCCTCCACTACCGGCGCGTCGTCGGCCTCCACGTCCTCCGCAACTCGCTGATTCCGGTCGTCACGGCCGCCGGCCCGCTCCTCGGCTTCATCATCACGGGCTCGTTCGTGATCGAGCTGATCTTCAACGTGCCCGGGATCGGCCAGTACTTCGTCACGGCGGTGAACGCGCGAGACTACTCCGTCGTGATGGGGCTGACGGTGCTGCTCGCGATCATCGTGATCGCAGCCAACCTCGTGGTCGACGTCCTCTACGGAATCCTCGATCCGCGGACTCGGGACGCGCGCACCTAGTGCCTCGCGATCGTATCCACGGCGGGAAGCACTGATGGTCGCGAACCCCACCGGCATCCGAGACGAGAGCCTCGCCGCCGAGCCCGGCGCCGCGCCTGCTTCAGGGGCGCCGCTGCGCCAGTCGAACCTCTGGCGTGACGCTTGGCGACGCTATATCCGCAACCGGGGAGCGGTCGTGGCGGGCTCGATCTTCGTCCTCGTCCTCCTCTACTGCCTGATCGCGCCGCTGCTCTCGCCTCACGACCCGAATGCCGTCGACTTCGCGATCGCGAGTCAGACCCCGACCTGGGAGCACCCGTTCGGCACCGACAAGTTCGGTCGCGATCTCTTCACGCGCACCGCTCTCGGCGGCCGTGTCTCGATGGCGATCGGCTTCGGGGCGACGCTCGCGATTCTCGCGATCGGCGTCGTCTACGGGGCGATCTCCGGCTTCGTCGGCGGCCGGCTCGACAACGGGTTGATGCGCTTCCTGGACGCGCTCTACGGGCTGCCCTACCTGCCCTTCGCGATCATCACCCTCGCGATCATCGGCAAGACGAACCTCTGGACGATGATGGTCGCTCTCTCGATCGCGAGTTGGTTCACCGCCGCCCGGATCGTCCGCGGACAGGTGATCACGCTGAAGGAGAACGACTACGTGCGGGCTGCGAAGGCGGTTGGCGCGCGCTGGTACCGCATTCTCTGGCGCCACCTGCTCCCGAACACGCTCGGCGTCCTGATCATCGCGATCTTCCTCGAGCTGCCGGCCGTGATCCTCGGCGAGGCGTTTCTGTCCTTCATCGGACTCGGGATCAGCCCGCCCGACGCCTCCTGGGGAGCGATGGCGCAGGAGGGCCGGACGGTCTACAGGACACATCCGACCGCAATCATCGTCCCGTCCGTCGCGATCGCGACGCTCGTCCTCTGCGCGAACTTCGTTGCGGACGGCCTACGCGACGCCCTCGACCCGCGGACGAAGGAGAGCTAGGTCATGCCGTTGCTCGAGGTTCGCAACCTGGCCACCCACTTCTTCACCCGCGAGGGCACGGTCCGGGCCGTCGACGGGGTCAGCTTCGCCCTCGAGGCCGGGAAGACGCTCGGGATCGTCGGCGAGTCGGGCAGTGGCAAGTCCGTGACCGCGCTCTCGATCATGGGACTGATCCCCAAGCCTCCCGCCGAGATCGTCAGCGGCGACGTGCTCTTCGAGGGCCGCGACCTCACGAAGCTCTCGGAGAAGCAGCTCGAGGACGTGCGCGGCCGCGAGATCGCGATGATCTTCCAGGATCCGATGACCTCCCTGAACCCGACGTTGACGATCGGGACGCAGATCACCGAGACGATCCGCCGCCACTACGACGTGCCGAAGCAGCAGGCGCGCAAGAAGGCGGCCGAGCTGCTCGAGGAGGTGCAGATTCCGCGCGCCGCCGATCGGCTCGACGACTATCCGCACCGCTTCTCGGGCGGAATGCGCCAGCGCGTGATGATCGCGATCGCGCTCTCCTGCGACCCGAAGCTCCTGATCGCGGACGAGCCGACGACTGCTCTCGACGTGACCGTCCAGGCTGCGGTGCTCGACCTCCTCGACGATCTCCGGCAGGCGCACGAGATGGCGATGATCCTGATCACGCACGACATGGGTGTCGTCGCCGAGTCGGCCGACGACATCGTCGTCATGTACGGCGGGCAGTTCGTCGAGCAGGCGTCGGTCAACGACCTCTTCGACCGGCCCGAGCATCCGTACACCGAGGCGCTGCTCGGCGCGCTGCCGCAGATCGAGGGCGAGGGAATCCGCACCGGCCGCTTGACCGCGATTCCGGGCCGGCCGCCGGATCTGAAGAACCCCCCGCCGGCCTGTCGCTTCGCGCCTCGCTGTCCCTACGCGAATGCGGACGACAACTGCACCACAGTGATGCCGGAGCTCCGCGAGATTCGCAAGGATCACTGGGTCCGGTCGGCCCATCCGGCGTGCGAGCGAGCCGGCGAGCGGGAACCGGTACCGGCATGAGCACGATCACTCCCGCACCGCCGCTGCTCGAGGTCAAGAACCTGCTCAAGCACTTCCCGGTTCGCGCGGGAATCCTGATCGAGCGGACAGTCGATCATGTGAAGGCCGTCGACGATGTCAGCTTCGAGATTGCCGAGGGCGAGACGCTCGGACTCGTCGGCGAGTCGGGCTCGGGCAAGTCGACGACGGGCTACTGCGTGCTCCAGCTCCTGAAGCCGACCGCAGGCTCGATTCGCTTCGAAGGTCAGGAGCTGACCACGCTCGGCCGGGAGCCGATGCGGAAGATGCGCCGCGAGATGCAGATCGTCTTCCAGGATCCGTACGCGTCTCTCGATCCGCGGATGACGGTCGGCGACATCGTCGCCGAGCCGCTCGTCGTCCACTCGATCGGCTCGAAGCGGGATCGCACCTCGCGCGTGCGCGAGCTGCTCGACGTCGTCGGCTTCGATCCGGGCTTCACGAACCGCTATCCGCACGAGTTCTCCGGCGGCCAGCGCCAGCGGATCGGGATCGCCCGCGCGCTCGCGCTCTCGCCGAAGCTGATCGTCTGCGACGAGCCCGTCTCGGCCCTCGACGTCTCGATCCAGGCGCAGATCCTCAATCTGCTCAAGGATCTCCAGCAGGACTTCGGGCTCACCTACCTCTTCATCGCGCACGATCTTGCCGTCGTACGCTCGATGAGCGACCGGATCGCAGTCATGAACAAGGGCAAGCTGATCGAGATCGGCCCGGCGGAGGAGCTCTATTCCAATCCGCGCGAGGACTACACGAAGGCTCTTCTCTCGGCCGTGCCGATTCCGGATCCGCGGGCGATGAAAGAGCGAAAAGCCGCCCGCCGCAAGCTCCGGCACGCCCTCGCCGAGGGGTAGCTCTCTTTCGGCCTGCGGGCGCTACAGGCCCAGATGCTTCGCGATCACGAGCCGCTGAACCTCGTTCGTGCCTTCGCCGATCTCGAGGATCTTCTGGTCGCGATAGAGACGCGAGATCGCGTACTCGTCCATGTAGCCGTACCCACCGTGGATCTGGAGCGACCAGTTCGCCGCCCGGTTCGAGAGCTCGCCGGTGTAGAGCTTGGCCATCGCAGCTTCCCGCGCGAAGGGCCTGTCCCGATCTTTCAGCCAGGCGGCCCGGAGTACGAGCGAGCGCCCGGCCTCGATCTCCGTGGCGAGGTCGGCGAGCATGAACTGGATCGCCTGGAAGCGGGCGATCTTCTTGCCGAACTGCTCGCGCTGCTGGGCGTATGCGAACGCGAGGTCGTAGGCGCCCTGCGCGAGTCCGACTCCCATCGCGGCGACCGAGATCCGGCCGCCGTCGAGGATCTGCAGGAACTGGTGGTATCCCTGGCCCCGAGGACCGAGCAGATTGCGCTCGGGCACAGCGCATTCGCGGAAGAAGAGCTCGCGCGTATCCGAGGCCTTCCAGCCGAGCTTCTTCAGCGGCGCCGAGATCTCGTAGCCAGGTGTCCCGTTCGGGACGACGATGTTGGAGATCTCGTCCTCGCCGGTGCGGGCGGTGATCGTCACGCAGCCCGTGATGTCGGTGCCGGCGTTCGTGATGAACATCTTCGAGCCGTCGACGACCCAGTCGCCGTCACGGAGCTCGGCTGTCGTACGGGTGGCGCCCGCGTCCGATCCCGCGCCGGCTTCCGTGAGCCCGAACGCGGCCAGTTTCCGGCCGGAGGCGAGCTCGGGGAGCCATTCGCGCCGCTGTTCCTCCGAGCCGAAGAGGTAGATCGGCATCGTCCCGAGCGAGGTGTGCGCGGCAACGGTGATCGCAACGGACGAGTCGATCCGCGTCAGCTCCTCGATCGCGAGCGCGTAGGAGACCGTGTCGCCGCCCGCGCCGCCGTACTCCTCCGGGATCGGCAGCCCCATCAGCCCGAGTTCACCGAGCTCCGCGACGAGCTCGTAGGGGAACCGCGACTCGCGGTCGAGCTCCTCGGCGACTGGCGCGACCCGGTCGCGCGCGAACTCGCGCACGGTGTCGCGGACGAGCTCTTGCTCTTGCGTGAGGTCGAGATCCATAGGCGGGCGCGATGCTACCCGCTGCGCCGCTCGGGTACTGCTTCGAGGAAGCGACGCGGTAGGCAGTGAAAGCTACGTTCGCGGCACATCTTGGCGTACGCGGACGGACCTGTTCGGCGCGCTGCGGTAGGCTCGCGGCGTCAGAGATTGAACGACCATTCAAGCCCAACCTTTCAAGGGAGCGAATCGAGATGGCAGACAGCGTGCAGGAGTTCTTCGACGGGCTCGCAGCAGGGGTCGACGAGTCGAAGACGGCCGGGATGAACAACTCGTACCACTTCGACATCGAGGGCTCGGGAAAGTGGGTCGTCGCGGTCGTGGACGGCAAGGTGACGGTGACCGAGGGGGAAGGCGAGGCCGACACGACGATCACGACGACCGAGGAGAACTTCCTCGCGATCACGCGCGGCGAGCTCAACCCGACGACCGCCTACATGACCGGCAAGCTGAAGATCAAGGGCGACATGGGCGCGGCGATGAAGTTGCAGAAGCTGTTCTAGCGCCGTATTTTCCAACGAGGTCTTTCAGTTCGGCGAAAGGAGTTGGTCGTGTCGTATTACGAGATGCTTCTGTTCCTGCACATCGCGACTGCGGTGATCTGGCTCGGCTCCGGCTTCTTCGTCCAGATGCTGGTCGCGCGGGCCGAGAGGACGAATGACCGGCTGCTGCTGAAGCAGTTCAGCGCCTATCCAGCCTGGATGGCGCAGCGGATCTTCATTCCCGCGTCGCTCGCGGTGCTCGTGCTCGGGATCCTGCTCACGATCGAGGGTCCGTGGAGCTTCGACCAGCTCTGGATCGTGCTCGGCCTCGTCGGCTACGGGATTTCGTTTCTCACCGGAATCCTCTTCATCGAGCCGCAGGGGAAGCGGATCCACAAGGTGATCGAGGCGCACGGACCGGAATCCTCCCAAGCAGCGTTCCAGATCGGGCGGATCAACGTCGTCTCGCGGCTGGAGCTCGTTGTGCTCTACCTCGTCGTCTACGTGATGACGCTCAAGCCGACCGCGGACGACACCGGGACGCTGATCGTCGCCGCGGCCGCCGTTCTGGTCGCGCTCGCCTACGGCGGGCCGAAGCTTCGCGCTTCAGCGCCCAGTGCTCCTCTAGCTGCCGACTAGTCTCGCTCAGGGCCGGCCAGCTCCAGCTCGACCAGGAGGGCGCCGCCGGCGACGCGCGCGCCCTCCTCGACGTGCACGGCCGTCACCGTCGCCTCGTGGGGCGCGACAATCGGGGTCTCCATCTTCATCGCCTCGAGCACGAGTAGTGGCTGACGCGCGCCGACCCGGTCGCCCGGTTGGACGAGCACGCGGAGCACGGTGCCCGGCATCGGGGCTGAAAGCGCGCTCTCGCCGCCGGCGGCAGCCTGCGCGTGCGCGGGGTCGTCGATGTCCGGCGGGGCCGCGACCGCGGCCGGCGGCAGATTCAGCCGCCAGGGCCCGCGCCAAGCCGGGTCGGCCAGCCGCGACGGAGGTTCCGAGAGCGGCGGGTGCTCGAGCAGGAAGGCGGTCGTCGTCTCGCCTGCGCGCAGTGCCGGATGAGCCACGAGCCAGCGCAGGAACGGGAGGTTCGTCGTAATCCCCTCGACCTCGGTCTCGGCGAGCGCGTCGGCGAGTCGGGCCAGCGCCTCGTCCCGCGTCGGCCCGTGCGCGATCAGCTTCGCGATCATCGGGTCGTACCCGAGCCCGACCTCGTCGCCCTCGGCGACACCGGCGTCGACTCGGATCCTCGTCGGCAGCCGCAGTCGAGTCACCGGGCCGGCCTGAGGGAGGAACGTACGCGGATCCTCGGCATAGAGGCGCACCTCGACCGCGTGACCTTCCAAAGGCCAAACTTCGCCGCTGTAACGGCCCCCGTCGGCGATCCAGATCTGTTCTCCGACGATGTCGACTCCACTCACGAGCTCGGTCACCGGATGCTCGACCTGGATCCGGCCGTTCAGCTCGAGGAAGAAGAAGTCACGGCCCGCGAGCATGAACTCGGCAGTGCCGGCGCCGACGTAGCCGATCGCGCGCGCGAAGGCGACCGCGGCGTCGCTCATCGCGGCTCTCAGCGCCGGATCGAGGGCGGGGCAGGGCGATTCCTCGAGCACCTTCTGGTGGCGCCGCTGGATCGAGCACTCGCGCTCTCCCATGGAGAGCACGGTGCCGTGGGTGTCGGCGAGGAGCTGGATCTCGACATGCCGGGGGCGCTCGACGTACTGCTCGCAGAAGACGGTGCCGTCGCCGAACGCGGCCTCGGCCTCGCGGCTCGCTGCGGCGAGCGCCTCGTCCAGCTCGGCCGGATGACGGACGATCCGCATCCCGCGCCCGCCGCCTCCGGCCGCCGCCTTCACGAGCAGTGGGTAGCCGAGCTCGGCCGGCTCTCCGGTGCGAACGACCGGAACGCCAGCTTCCGTTGCCACCTTCTTCGCGGCCACCTTGTCGCCGCCGAGCCGCAGAGCGTCCGCGGGCGGCCCGATCCAGACGAGGCCCGCGTCCGTCACTGCCTCGGCGAAGTCGGCGCTCTCGGAGAGGAATCCGTAGCCGGGGTGGATCCCGTCGGCGCCGACCTTCAGCGCGGCCCGGATGTGCTCCTCTGCGGCGAGATAGCTCGCGATCTCGACGAGCTCGTCCGCCGAACGCGCGTGCAGCGAGCCGCGGTCGTCGGGCGCCACCACCGCGACGGTCGCGATTCCGAGCTCGCGGCACGTCCGGAAGACGCGGCTAGCGATCTCGCCGCGGTTGGCCACGAGGAGCTTCTGGATCGGCATCGCGTGGGGATCGTAGAGCGCTGGTAGCGTGGGCCGCCGGATGCGGCAATTTCTCTTGATTCTGGGGCTCGCGCTCGCGTGCGCCACGCCTGCGAGCGCCGGCACGGTGTTCGTGATCGACGGCCGTGGCTGGGGCCACGGGGTCGGGATGAGCCAGTACGGCGCCCGCGGCTACGCGGAGGCGGGCTGGCGGCATCCTCGGATCCTCGCCCATTACTACCGCGGAACCCAGCTCCGCGTCGTGTCGGCGCGCCCGGTTCGCGTCCTGCTCGGCGAGGGGCTCGGAATCGTCCGGATCTCGTCGACGAAGCCCTATCGAGTCATCGACGCGACGGGCAAAGCTCGAAAGCTGAAGGCAGGCGCCAGAACGCTCGCCTCCTCGCGAACGCTGCTGAAGGGCATGAAGTCGCCGCTTCGCTTCGACCCCGGCGTGGTTCCCCTACAGCTCGATGGCGCCGGCTACCGCGGCTCGCTCGTCGTCCACCGCCAGGGGCGCGGTCTGGTCATCGTCAACGAACTGCCGCTCGATCGCTATCTCCGCGGTGTCGTGCCGTGGGAGATGCCGGAAGACTGGCATCCGGAGGCGCTCAAGGCGCAGGCGGTCGTCGCGCGCTCGTACGCGCTCGCAACGCTCAAGCCCGGCAAGCTCTTCGATCTCTACGCCGACACCCGCAGCCAGGTCTACGGCGGGATTCAAGCGGAGGAGGATTCGACGAACCGCGCGATCGGCGCGACCGCAGGCCGTGTTCTTCTCTGGCACAGCCGGGTCGCGACGACCTTCTACCACTCGACGTCCGGCGGGCGCACCGCCTCTGTTGCCGACGTCTGGCCGAAGGCGAGGGTGGTGCCGTATCTCGTCTCCGTCCCCGATCCGCACGACAACATCTCTAGGCACCACCGCTGGGGGCCGTTTCGGATGACGCCCGGCGACGTCGGGAAGCTGACGGGGACTCCCGGCGTCCGCGACGTGCTCGTGGCGCGGGCCGCCTCGGGACGTGTGACGGAGGTCACGATCAAGGTGGGGAGTGGGTCGAAGCGTATCGAGGGGCAGGACTTCAGGCGCAGCTTCGGGCTCCGCTCGACGTGGTTCATGGTGCGAGTGCTGAATCTCGATCCACCAGTCCGAAGCAGGCTCGTCAGCCAGGAGCTCGAGCTGACCGGCTTCGTGCGCGGACTGACGAAGGTACGGCTCGAGCAGCAGGTGAACGGCGGCACGTGGACGACCGTCAAGCGGATCCGGACGAGGCCGGACGGGCGTTTCACTGTGGCGGTGGCGCCGCTTCGGACGACGAGCTACCGGCTCGTGTCACCGGTAGTCGCGGGCGGCGCCGTCACCGTGCACCCGCGCTAGCCCCAGTTGGGCTTGCGGCGCTCGAGGAAAGCCTTCAGGCCCGCCTGGCCCTCGTCGCTCGTGCGGCGCTCGGCGATCCTGCGGGCGGTCTCGGCGCCGTCGGGGCGGTCGAGCACGAGACGCTTCGCGTGGCGTGCGGCCCTGGGAGCGGCCGTTCGCAGCTCGGCGAGGATCGAGTCGACCGCGGCGTCGAGATCCGATGCGACCTCGTGGATGAGCCCTATCCGCAGCGCCGTCGCGGAGTCGAAGCGCTCGCCCGTGACGAAGTAGCGGCGCGAGGCGCTCGGACCGATCTTAGCGAGTGCGTACGGCGAGATCACGGCCGGGATGATCCCGAGCTTGACCTCGGAGAACGCGAAGACGGCGTTCGGCTCGGCCACCGCGATATCCGAGCAGGCGACGAGCCCGACGCCTCCGCCGAAGGCATGGCCCTGGACTCGTGCTAGCACCGGCGCCGGACAGCGGTCGATCGCATCGAGCATCCCGCGCAGCGCGTTTGCGTCGGCCATGTTTGCTTCGTAGTCGAGCTCGACCGACGCGCGCATCCATTCGACGTCCGCGCCCGCGCAGAAGCTGGGTCCCTCGCCGGCCAGCAACACCGCCCGTGACTTGCCCACGTCGACGAAGGCCTCCGAGAGCTCCGCGATCAGGTCGGCGTCGAAGGCGTTTCGTGTCTCCGGCCGCGCGAGCGTCAGCCGCAGTACGTCCCCGTCGCGTTCGATCCGGAGCGCGCTCACGTCGCGCAGCTTAGAGTCGCGGGATGCTGAAGGGAGCGCTTGCCGCGGCCGTGACGCCGCTCAGGAACGACGAGCTCGATGAGGAGGTCTTCGCGCCCTACGTCGACTTCCTCGTCGCCGGCGGGCTGGACGGGATCCTCGCCCTCGGGACGACGGGAGAGGGAATCCTGCTCCGCCCGGAGGAGCGCCGGCGCGTCGTCGAGCTCTACGTCGCCGCCTCCGCGGGGCGGCTGCAGGTGGCGGCGCACTGCGGCGCGCAGACGACCCGCGACACGGTTGCGCTTGCCTCGCACGCGGCCGAGACCGGCGCCGATGCGGTCGCCGTGATCGGGCCGCCCTATTTCCAGCTCGACGACCGCGCCTTGCTCGACCACTTCGTCGCGGCCGCGGCCGCGTGCGCGCCGACTCCTTTCTACGTGTACGAGTTCGAGCGCGCGAGTGGCTACGCGGTCCCGCTCGCGGTGCTCGGGGCGCTCCGCGATCGCGCGCCGAACCTCGCCGGTCTGAAGGTCTCCGACTCGCCGTTCGAGCGTTTCTCGCCCTACCTCGTCGAGTGGCTCGACGTCTTCGTCGGCCCGGAGGCCCTGATCGCGGAGGGGCTTGCCGCGGGTGCGGCCGGGGCTGTCTCCGCGCTCGGCTCGGCCTTTCCGGAGCGGATCGTCGCGGCAGTCCGCGAGCCGTCGATCGGCGCATCCGCTGAGCTCGGTGAGCTGCGTGCCGCGATCGAGCGCTTCCCGAGGCACGCTGCCTTGAAGTGCGTGCTCGGCGCCCGCGGGGTGCCGATCCACGAGGACGTGCGCGCGCCGCTGCGGAGATTGACGGACGGCGAGCGAAAGGAACTGCTCGGTTGGCTCGAATCGTCGTAGCCGGTGCCGGAGCGATCGGCGCCTCGATCGCCTATCACCTCTCGCTTGCCGGCGCCGACGACGTGGTGCTCGCGGACGCGGGCGAGATCGCCGGCGGCGCGACGGGCAAGGCGATGGGCGGCGTGCGCCAGCAGTTCACGACCGAGGCGGAGGTGCGACTCGCCCAGGAGAGCGTCAGGTTCTCGGAGCTGGGCGCACCGCTCTTCGAGCAGGTCGGCTATCTCTTCCTCGCCACGAGCGAGCAGGGTCTCGCCGAGCTGGAGGAGAGGCGCGCGATCCAGCGCGAGCTCGGCGTACCGGTCGAGCGCGTCGACCCTTCGTTCGTCGTCGGGCTGCGCGTGGACGACGTCCTCGGCGCCGTGATCTGCCGCGAGGACGGGATCGCAGATCCGGCGGGGGTGACGCGCGAGCTCGTCCGGCGGGCGGCCGCAGGCGGAGTGGAGGTGCGCGAGCTCACCGACGGGCTCGAACTCGACGCCGACGTGCTGGTCGTCGCCTGCGGAGCCGCCTCGGCCGAGGTCGCCGCGGCCAGGGGTGTCGAGCTGCCGGTCCGGCCGCTCGTGCGTCAGCTCGCCGACGTCGGTCCCGTCTCCGCGCTTCCGGTGGATCTACCGATGACGATCGAGGAGAACGGCTTCCATTTCCGACCCGTTGGCGAGGCTCTTCGCCTCGCGATGGGCGAGTCCGAGCCACGCTGGGGCGGCCCCGCCGAGGTGCGCGACGATCTCGTCGAGGACTGGCGCCGGCGCCTCGCGCATCGCTATCCGTCTGCGGCCGGAGCGCCGCTCGTCCGCGCTTGGGCGGGCTTCTACGACATGACGCCGGATGCTCATCCGATCATCGGCTCCGTCGGCGAGGGCGTCTACGCCGCCTGCGGCTTCTCCGGTCACGGCTTCATGCAGTCCCCCGCGGTCGGCTCCGCTGTGGCGGCGGAGTTGCTCGGCCAGGCGCCGCCGTTCGATCTCAGCCCGTATCGCCCCGACCGCTTCGCATCGGGCGTCGGCTTCCCCGAGACGCTCGTCCTCTAGTCGTCCGCCTCACATCCGGAAGATGCCGAACGTCGACTCGGGAATCGGAGCGTTCAGCGCCGCCGAGATCCCGAGCGCGAGCACTCGGCGGGTGTCGCGCGGGTCGATGATCCCGTCGTCCCAGAGGCGCGCCGTCGAGTAATAGGGGCTGCCCTCGGCCTCGTACTTGGCGCGGATCTCGTCCGGATCTGCGTCGCCGACCATCGAGAGCACGATCGCCGCCTGCTCGCCGCCCATCACCGAGATCCGCGCGTTCGGCCACATCCAGAGCTGCCGCGGCCCGTAGGCGCGCCCGCACATCGCGTAGTTGCCCGCCCCGAACGAGCCGCCTGTGACGACGGTGAACTTCGGCACGTCCGCGCAAGCGACCGCCATCACGAGCTTGGCCCCGTCGCGCGCGATTCCGCCCTCCTCGTACTCCTTGCCGACCATGAAGCCGGTGATGTTCTGGAGGAAGACGAGCGGAACGCGACGCTTGCAGGCGAGCTCGATGAAGTGCGCGCCCTTCTGCGCCGACTCGGCGAAGAGGACGCCCTTGTTCGCGAGGATCCCGACGGGATAGCCCTCGATCCGCGCGAAGCCGCAGACGAGCGTCTCTCCGTACAGCGCCTTGAACTCGGCGAACCGCGAGCCGTCGACGAGGCGCGCGATCAGCTCGTGCACGTCCAGCTCGTGCTTGAAGTCCTCCGGGATCAACCCGTAGAGGTCGGCCGGGTCGAGCGCGGGCGGCTCGGGCGGCGCGATCTCCCACGGTGATGGCGGTGTACCCATGTGTAAATGCCGAACGATCTGGCGCGCGAGCGCGAGCGCGTGCTCGTCGGAGCTCGCGTAGTGGTCGGCGACCCCGGAACGGCGCGCATGCACGTCGGCGCCGCCGAGCTCCTCTGCCGTCACGTCCTGGCCGGTCGCGGCCTTCACGAGCGGCGGTCCCCCGATGAAGATCGTGCCCGTTCCCTTGACGATGATCGTCTCGTCGCACATGGCCGGCACGTAGGCGCCTCCGGCCGTGCACGAGCCCATCACCACCGCGATCTGCGGGACTCCGAGCGCCGACATCCGTGCCTGGTTGAAGAAGATCCGGCCGAAGTGCTCGCGATCGGGGAACACCTCGTCCTGCAGGGGGAGGAAGGCGCCGCCCGAATCGACGAGATAGATGCAGGGCAGCCGGTTCTGCTGCGCCACCTCCTGCGCGCGCAGGTGCTTCTTGACCGTCAGTGGGAAGTAGGTGCCCCCCTTGACGGTCGCGTCGTTGGCCACGATCACGCACTCCCGGCCCTCGACGACGCCGATCCCGGTGACGATCCCGGCCGACGGCGCCGCGCGGTCGTAATGCTCCCAGGCGGCGAGCGCGTTCAGCTCGAGGAACGCGGAGCCGGGGTCGACGAGCCGGTCGATCCGCTCGCGCGCCGGCAACTTGCCTCGTGAGCGATGCCGCTCGAGCGAGCGCTCGCCGCCGCCGCGTGCCACGAGCGCGCTCCGCTCGCGCAGCTCCGCGACGAGCGCCTCCATCCGCTCCGTGCGACCCGCGAAGGAATCGTCACGCTCGAGTGTCGAGGTGAGGAGAGCCACGGTCGGAGCGTATCGCTACGGTCCGCCGGTGTTCTGCCTCGTTCACGGACTCGGTGTCGGCCAGGCCTACTTCGAGCCGCTGGCACAGCTGCTCGAGGGCGCAGTGGTCCGTCCCGAGCTTCGCGAGCCGCAGCCGATTGCCGAGCTCGCCCGCAGGCTGGGCGCCTCACTCCCAGGCCCGGCCGTGCTCGTCGCGAACTCGATGGGTTGTCAGGTCGCTGCCGCGCTCGCGGCCGACCGGCCGGACCTCGTGGAGGCGCTCGTCCTCGTCGGTCCGACCGTCGACCCGGAGGCGCGGAGCGCCGTTCGGCACCTGCTCCGGCTTGCCGTCGACGGTTGGTACGAGCCACCGCGTCTGACGGCGACTGTCGTCCGCGACTACTTCGTCCACGGCCCGTCGGAGCTGATGCGGCAGGCGCGTTACGCACTAGAAGACCGGATCGAGGAGCGCCTTCCGCGGATCGAAGCGGCGACGCTCGTCGTCCGCGGAGAGCACGATCCGCTCAGTCCTGCTCGTTGGTGCGGTGAGGTCACGGCGCTGCTCCCGAACGCGCGGCTCGTCACGATCGCGGGCGGCGGGCATGCCGTCCACTACTCGCATCCGCACGAGCTCGTCGACGAGCTCAGCCGCTTTCTCGCAGAAACTCGAGCAGCTCCCGGCTGAACGCGCCCGGAGCGTCGACCATCGGCACGTGCCCAGCCTCCTCGAGCACCACCACCCGCCCGCAGGCGAGCGAGCGCGCCAGCTCCTCGCCGTGCCAGGCTGGAATCAGAACGTCACGTCGGCCCATGACGACGAGCGTGGGGGCCTCGACGCGCGGGAGATCGATCCGCAGGTCGGCGCCCACGACCGCGAGCGCGGCTGTCCCGATCGTCAGCGGCCCGGAGCGGATCGAGTCGCGCGCGAGCAGGGCGAGCAGCCGCGGCCGAGACCGGAGCAGCTCGAGCGCGAGCGGCAGCGCGCTGCCGGCGGCGCCGCGGCCGGGAAACCCCGCGGGCGCGACGAGCACGAGTCTCCGCACGGTTTCCGGGTGCCGAGCGGCAAGCCGGGCGCAGAGCACGGCACCCAGCGAGTGCCCGACTAGATCGACGGGACCGAGCGCCGTGGCTCGTGCCCACGCGGCCAGCCAATCGAGCGCTCGGTCGAGCTGAAACGCGCGCACCTGCGGGAGACGGCCGAAGCCGGGGAGATCGAGGAGATGCACCGTGTGCTCTTCGGCGAGCGCAGCGAGCACGGGACGCCACCAGCGCCAGGAGCCGGCCAGCCCGTGAACGAGCACGAGCGGCGGTCCTTCGCCGGTGCTTCGCCAGCGGACACGCGCGTCGCGGACCACGACGGCTTCGGAGCGAAGTTGCATCCGTGGATCCTGCCTTCGGGGAGTCAAGAGGCGTCGGCGAGCCGTCGATAGATACGGCATGCGGCGAGACAACTACGTCCCCGTTCTGGCGGCGGGCGGGGCTCTGGCGATCTTCCCGCCGGCCGCACTCCATTTCTGGGGTGGTGAGAGGGTCGAGCTGTCGAGCGGATTTCACTTCTGGGCGATCGGTGCGAGCGCTCTCGTCGCAACCGTCGCCGGTCTTGCGCTCGCCGTCGCCGGCAAGCGTCGCCACGATGCGCGACCCGCGCTCGTCGGCACCGCCTTCACGGTCATGGCGTCGCTCCTCGTCGTCCACGGGCTCGCGAGCCCGGGCGTGATCGCCGGGATGAACGGCGTCGGCGCGCTCACCGGTGCGGCGACCATCCCCGTGGGCGGCGCCATCCTCGCTCTCGCCGCGTTTCCCGGCATTCGCAACCATCGCCAGGTCGACCGGATCCTCTGGCTCCAGGGAGCCCTGATGGTCGGTGTGATCGCGCTCGGCGTCCTCGCGCTCGCGTTCCCGGCGGTCGTGCCGGCGGTGCCGGAGCCGGGTAGCGCGGCCGCGCTCGCGGTTCTCGTCGTCGGCTTCGCGTTCTACGGGCTGATCGGCCTGCGCGCTTGGCGGACAGTCCGTCTGGCGCGCCGGGCGGCAGACGTGCTCGTGCTCGTCGGGATAGCCTGGCTTGCGGCCGCGCTCGTGCCGGCGCTCACCCAGGACTATCACGCCCTCGGCTGGTGGGTCGGCCATGGTCTCGAGGTCGCCGGGATCCTGCTCGTGGCAGCGCCCGTCGCGCTCGACCTGCTCCGCGCGGCACCGTCGCGCCCGCTTGCCGGCGACCTTCGCGGCGCCGAGCTCGTCGCGGGCGAGGAGTCGTTTCTCGGCTCGCAGGTCGGCTCGCTGACCCGCCTCCTGGCCAAGAAGGACGCGTATACGGAAGGACACACGCGCAGCGTCGCCCTGCTCGCCGTCCGTGTCGGTGAGGAGCTCGGGATTCCGGCCGCCCGCCTGCGCGAGCTCGCGATCGGCGGTCTGCTCCACGACATCGGCAAGCTCTCGGTCCCGGACGAGATCCTGAGCAAGCCCGGCTCGCTGGACGATCGTGAATTCGAGATCGTCCGGCGGCACCCCGTCTGGGGCGACGCGCTGCTGGGAGAGCTCGGCTTCTCGCGGCGCATCCGCGGGCTCGTCCGCGACCATCACGAGCGGCTCGACGGCGCCGGCTACCCGCACGGCGCGTCCGCCGTCGATCTCCCTCTGGAGACGCGTGTCCTCACCGTCTGCGACGTCTACGACGCGCTCTGCTCGCGCCGCGTCTACCGGGAGGCGTGGGATCACCACCGGGCGCTGGCGCTCCTGCGCAGCGAGGCCGGAGCCGCGTTCGACGCTCGTTGCGTCCAGGCGCTCGAGCGTGTGCTCGCGCGCAAGGGCGCGTCAGTCGCGATCGCGTCTGAGCGCACGCCTACGCCGGCTCCGCACCGCGCTCACGACACGCGACCGGTCCTCATCGACACGAGTCTTTCACCACTCCGACGAGCGAGCCGGTTTCTCACCGTCGGCCGAGGGTAGTTTCCAGGGGATAACCGGCGTTGCGGCAGGTATCTAGCGGCCGGCGCTCGAGACCGAGGAGGCAATTGTGGAAACGAAGCACGACGACGAGCGCGATCTAGGCGAGACGACCGACGAAGACGATGGCGATCCCAAGCCCCTCGATCCTGAGGACGCGGACAAGGCTGGGTTCTTCGGCGGCAGCGGCGGTCCGGCCGCGACGATCTACGGCGAGGACGACGACGCAGACGAGCACGGAGAACGGCTCACGCGCGGGCCGGAGGAAAGTCTCTGAGGCCTGATCACGAAGGTCGGCGCGCCCACCGGAGCGCGCCGACCTCGGCGGCTAGCGTTCGTCTTCAGCCCAGGCCCGCGTGAGAGCCCGTCGCGGGAAGGTGCTTGCGCTCATCCTCGCGGGCGGCGAGGGTGGGCGGCTCGGGGCGCTCACGGAGGGCCGTGCGAAACCCGTCCTCCCCTTCGGCGGTGTCTACCGCCTGATCGACTTCCCGCTCTCGAACTGCCACCACAGCCGGGTGTCGGACGTGTGGGTGATCCAGCAGTACGAGGCGCACACGCTCTCGGAGCATCTCGCCAACGGTCGGCCCTGGGATCTCGACCGGACGTGGGGCGGAATGCGCGTCGTGCATCCGACGACCGGCGAGGAGAGCGGCAGCGGGTTCTACGAGGGGAACGCCGACGCGATCAACCGCAATCGGGAGGCGATCGAGAGCTTCGACCCGGAGCTCGTGCTCGTCCTCAGTGCGGACGCTGTCTACCGGCTCGACTACGCGGAGGTGATCGACCGTCATCGCGAGCGGGGTGCCGAGGCTACCGCGGTGACGACGGTGAAGTCGGCTGAGGAGGCCTCACGGCTCGGCACCGTAATCGTCGACAGCTCCGGGCTCGTAACGGAGTTCGAGTACAAGCCGGAGACGCCGCGGAGCGACATAGTCACCACCGAGGTGTTCGTCTACGACGCGAAGGTTCTTCTCGACACGCTTGCCGCGCTAGAGGACGAGGGCGAGGAGATCTCCGATTTCGGGCATGCGCTCCTACCTCGTCTGGTCGAGCGCGGCAAGACCTGGGGAGACGACCTCGGCGGTTACTGGCGAGACGTGGGCACCCTCGAGAGCTACTGGCAGGCACACATGGATTTGCTCGAGCCCGAGCCGGAGCTCCGACTCGACGACGCGGAGTGGCCGATCCTCACCCGCGCCAGCCAACGCCCGCCGGCCCGCATCGAGACGCCGGCCAGGATCGAAACCAGCCTGATCGCGCCCGGCTGCAGGGTGCGGGGCCGGGTGGTGCGCTCCGTCCTCGGGCCCGGCGTGATCGTGGAGGAGGGGATCGAGATCGTCGACTCGGTCGTGCTCGGCAGCTCGCGCGTCGCCGCCAACATCCGGCGAGCGATCGTCGACGAGGGCGTCGACGTGCTTCAGGAGTCTGTGGGGGAAGAAGAGCCGGCCGTCGTCGCCTGATTGATCGTACGTCGCCGGGTCTGGCACCGCCTTCAGCGAGTCGAGTCCTGAAGATGTAAGCGTTTCTGGGAGCCGCGCAAGTCCTGTCGGCTGCTGCATCTACCAAGTCAGAGGACGGCGGCGGAAATAGGGCCGGCGGCGGCTCCTTGGGGGAGAACGACGCCGTCCTCTGATTCCTTTTCGCTCTCGTCGACCAAAAGTTGGGCGCGCCCCCGAGGAGTGCGGCCTCCCCGAAACAACCGATCATCGACCCGCGAGCCCCCAGGGGAGAGACAGCTCGGGGCGGCACGGTCGTTGGGGCGCGCCCGTAGAGCACTTCGACTGCACCCATCCAGCCCCTTCCTACGGCCGGAGTCACCCTTTCGGGGGATGAGGGGAACCGAGCCGCCGTCGTACCGTGGGCGTGACGGTCGGCGCTGGCATGCGGCAGGCGCCGGCCGCTCTCCCCCGAGTGCACCAACGTCGCTAGCGTGAGCGGGGGTCGAGCTTCTCGACGAACTCGCCCGCTTCGCCGTGCTTGCGCACGAGCCAGTACGACTCGCTCTGGGACACCAGGTTCTCGACCTCGGGCGTGTAGTGGAGCGGTAGAACGACGAACTGCTTCGGGTCTGCTCGGATGGCCTCGTACTGGGCGGGCGAAAGCGTGACGCGGAAGGTGCAGTCGACGTTGGCGCATTCACAGAAGTAGTCGTAGGTTCCAGCGCCGTGCTCGGCCGCGTCCTGGACACGTTCGTTGACTTCGCGGAACAGTGCCTCGTTCTCTGCCAGTCGCCGTTGACGTGCGTCCATAGCCCAACCCTACCCCGGCCTTCCCGGAGGCAGTTGTTTCTTGCTCATGGCGGCGGTTCCGCCCTCGGCCATCCTGCGCGAACGCTTCCTCGAGCACACGCGCAGGGGGTGACACGGCCTCGTTTCGGCCGCACCGACGAGTGGCCTGTTGAGCAGATTCCCGCTCAACCATGCGGGTTCCGCTCAATCAAGCCGACAGGGGCGACAGGGCTCGAACCTGCGACCTACGGTTTTGGAGACCGCCGCGCATACCGGTGGGAATGGCTTGAATAGGCGGATTACGCGGAGTTGAGGCCTCTCGTGGGCCAGTCTGTGGGCCAGTGCGAGTCGAGAGCGGTGCTCACTCCCAGGCGGAGCGGAAGTTCGTCGGGTCGGGTGAACACCAGCCCTCAAGGCTTGGACGCTTGCTGCCGATACGAAGCACCAGGGCGCGCTCCATTCGTCGGGGACTGACGGCAATCTTCCTGCGGCGTTAGAGCGGTTCTAAAGCGGCGGGTTTAAGGCTCGCCGCTTTTGTTTGCGTCCCGGCGAAGGCCCCGGGCACACGGCCGGCGCGCGGAATCCAACATGAAAGCGTTTTAGCTCCCCGCAAGTTTCTGGCGGACGTAGCATCTACGAGGTCAGAGGACGGCGTGCGTGGGTGGCTGGCGGCGGTTGCTTTGGGGGAGTCGCCGTCCTCTGATCCCTTCCATTGTGCGCGAGCAGGTGGGCGCGCCTCGAGGAGTGCGGCCTCCTCGAACACGATCGTCGACCACGAGCTCCCAGGGGGATGGTCAGCTCGGGCGGCAGGTCGCTTCGGGCGCGCGCTTTGGTGATTACCGTCACCGTGATGCTCTGGCTCGGCTTCATCGGCGGGGTCGCGATCGGCGCGATAAGCGCGTGGTCGCTGGCGGACAACTCCTCCTCCTCCTCTACCTGCGTGTTCAACGAGAATCTCCAGCAGTACTACGACGACAATGGGAACCCCTGCAATCCTTAGATGTCCGCGATGGCGGTGCGGGACGCTGATGCGCGACTTCGAGCAGCGCCGCCATGCGTAGGGGAGGCCTCTGTTAGTCGGCCGTGTACCAGTTGCGGCTGACGATGTTGCTTTTCGCGCCCTTCGCGTCGGTTGCCCAGAGACGGACTGTGTAATTGCCGACACCGAAGAACTTCGATGCGAGCCGCCACGTCCAACTCGTCATCACGCACTGAGCGCTTAGACGGCGGACAGAACTTGCGGCGGCGGTCGCAAAGGTCGTATTGCCGAGCCAGGTGCGCTCGGTGCGCCGCAAGGACACTGTGCCCACGGCGTCGTCGCAGAGGCGGAATCGCGCCGTGACGGTTACGTAGTACCGCGGCCCACCGGGGTTGTGTCCAACCATCGCCCAGCGGACGGTGCTGATCGACGGCTTCCGGTTGGCCGATGGTGGTGGCGGTGGTGGGGGCGGTGGCGGTGGGGGCGGTGGCGGTGGGGCCGCGATGGTGAACGTGGCCGTTTCCGTC
>JBBJLW010000087.1:0-4005 GCA_037720595.1 Gaiellaceae bacterium
GAGGGCGGC
Source organism: Gaiellaceae bacterium (assembly GCA_037720595.1). Classification (GTDB taxonomy): domain Bacteria; phylum Actinomycetota; class Thermoleophilia; order Gaiellales; family Gaiellaceae; genus Gaiellasilicea. The sequence goes on from JBBJLW010000087.1 coordinate 10, forward strand.
ACCACCGAGATCCTCAAGAACATCATCGCCGAGCGCGTGCTCGGGTTACCCAAACTGCGATGAAGCGCGCGGCCCCCAGCGAGGAGCGCCGGCCGAGCGTCGGTCGGCCGAGCACCGGAGCTTTTCCTCTATGAACTTCGACTTCACCGACGACCAGCAGGCCATCAAGCGCACGGCGAAGGACCTGCTGGCGCAGCGCTTCAAGCCCGACACCGTGCGCGAGCTCGCCGAAGCCCAACGCTATGACGACGCCAACTGGTCCGAGCTCTCGGAGCTCGGCTGGCCCGGGATCTTCGTCGACGAGGAACATGGCGGTCAGGGGCTCGGCACCGTCGAGCTGGCCGTGCTCCTAGAGGAGCTCGGCTACGCGTTGGCCCCCCTGCCGTGTGTCTGCAAACCGGCGGGGGGGGGTGCTCTCGCCCCCCGGCCCCGCCACCGCCACCGGGGGGGCGGCCCCCCGGGGGGCCCACCACGCCGCTCGCCTCCTCGAAGCGCTCGACGCGCTACGCGCTAGCCAAGGGGAGGCAATCCCGGGACCGGACTTCGACGCCGTGTTGCTCAAGGCGGCGCTCGTGCACCGAGCGCGGTGGGCGGCGGTCCGCGCGCTGGTCGAGGAGGCGCAGGAAGAGGTTCTCGGAGAGCGCTCGCGCGAGGGCGTCGCCCGCCTCGTCGGCTATGGACACGCCAACCCGGCAGGCGCGCTCGTCTCCGACGAGCATCGCGTCACGGCGCTCGGCGCGGGAGGAATCGCCGACGGCGACGCACACGTCTTCCGGCTGCCGCTGCCACCGAGCCTCGCCGCCAAGACCGCTAGGCGCCGGCTTACGCTCACGCTTGCCTGGCTGACGCCGATCAACCCCGAGCATCGCGGCTACCGGCGCGCGGCGCTAGCGCTCGAGCCCACCGGTGGGCCGAAGCTCGTCGCCGAACGCTCGGATGTGACGACTCGTCCCAGCCGCCGCGGCACTGTGCAACACGAGCGGCTTGAGGGGCGAGCGGCAGTCCCGTTCGCGTCCGGCAGTGCCTTGGAGCTGACCGTCGCCTGCCGTGCCGACGCCGGTGCACTCGAGTCCTCTGTTCCCTACGCGCTCATCGCGACGCTTGAGGTCCCGCACGAGCTGGGCCTACCGATCTACGAGGAGGTCCGCCAAGCGCTGCGCGTACCGGTCGGCGTGCGCACGGGCACGTGATCGGCCTCATCCTTCAGGCGGGATGGTCTGGGTGGTGGATGACTGCGGCGAGCCCTGGCCGCGCCAGCTGCCCGCTCCCTCGACCGGATCCTCTGCGTCGATCTGTTGTCCGGATCGACCAGGTCGTAAGCTTGTGGCAGCGCTTCTCCTAGCCACGCACGGTCCTTGGGTCCCCGAGTCACGATCAGTGCAGTCGAGCACGTCGCGGAACCGCCGCGGTTCGGCGTTCGCGATGTACGGCAGCCCCCTGCCGACCCGGAAAGGCGGCCGCTCCAGAGCGGTCAGTGCTCGGCAGGCAGCGCGAACTCGCCGGTCGGTCCCGGCCAGACCGAAATCACCGTGTCGATCAACGCTGCCGCGCGGTCGCGGATCGCCGCTTCGTCCCAACTGGTCTCGAGATACCGCTGAGTGATGAGCACGTTGCTGTGCTCGCGAAGCTGCGGACGTTTCTTCTCCCACTCCCGGTTCGACAGCGCCGGATTCATGCTCGGCGATACGAGGGTGAGGTTCCCGAGACGGTGCACATGTGACTCGCGTGCCTGTTCGCGCTCGCCGAGCGAGTCTAGGGGTTCGGCGTCGACCGGCCAATACGGCCACCAGTCCTGGGGGAGGATGTGCTCGATCTGCAGCGTGTTGTTTGGTCCGAGGGCTGCTTCTCCGCGCGGCCTCCGCCACTCGTTTTCGATTAGGCGTAGGGCGGTAGAGATGGTGGCTCGGGCGACGCGGCCACGACCGTAGAGCAGCCGAACCTCCAAGTCTTCGCGCAATTCGTCATCGGTCGGCCACCGCACGGTCTCGCCCTCGAGACCCGCGAGATGTTCGATGACTCGGTCGTCGGCGTGCTCAAGGTCGCTGTCGACCGCTTTGAGCAAGTCGAGCATCAGACGGTTGTAATTAGCTGTGGTGCCACGAGTGAGCGCACGCCGCCACATGTAGCTGTCCAGCGCGTGAAAGGCGCGTGACGCCCTCTCAGGCGTCACGTTCGTGGGGACGGCGCGAAGAATCTGCAACGCGACCGGCCGTGGCGTGGACTGGTCAAGCCGATCCAGCCGGGGAAAGAACCCGCCGGTCGCGGCCGGAAGAGCCGCAGGCTCCTCCTCACATTGCCGATATAGGTCGCGATCCGTGGCTAGCCGAACGACTGTGCCCTCGAGATCGGTCTTCAGCGAAGGTAGGTCGCGGAACTCGACAAACAGCCGGTGGGCACGGACTTCCTCAAGCTTCTCGAGCTTCAGCCAATGCATAAGCAACAGCTCGGCACGCGCGCGTGTCAGGCGGCCTTGCGACACCTCGTTGCGCCACCACCTCTCGTCGAACGGTGCCCACTGCTCGCGATGTAACCTGTGCAGGTTGAGCTTCAACTTGGTCGCCTGAAAGAACACGTGGTTCTTTGTTAGGTCGATCGCCGTCAGCTCACGCCCGCCATAGTTGAGCGACTCGAAGATTACCTGCGCGTTGTCGCCCGGCTGGAGGTCGATCACCACGAGCTCGACGTGTCTGCGCAGCATGCGGGCAAGCTGTGTGAGTCTCGCTTCCGGATCATCGGAACCGATCCAGTGGCTCATCCGTTGCTCGAAGAAGACGGCCGCCTTCGCGATCAGATGCTCCGCGTCCGGCGATGGAACCCCGGACATCACCGCTTCGAACACCTCGCGATCCGGGTCCGATGGCCAGAGTTTGAACGTGTCGTGCTGTTTGTCGACAAGCGCCTCGTCGTTCTCAACGAGCTTGACTAACAGACCCGCGGCAGTGTGGGCGTTATGGGCGCTCGCGAGACGGAGCGCGGTGCCGAGAAGGATCTGCAGGGTTGTTAAGCGCTGCTGCCCGTCGATGAGCGGGCGCTCATCAATGTCTGAGCCCAAGGAGATAGACTGGTCACAGACGATCGCGCCAAGAAAATGCGACGGCAGCGGCCGCTCGGCATCGGTTGCCAACGCTTCGATGCGTTCAACATCCTCGAGAACCTCCACGAGATCCTCCCAGAGCTCCGCCCACTGATCGTCTTCGTTCCAGACGTAGTGACGCTGGAAGATCGGCACCACGTACTGAATGTCGGGCTGAAAGACCTTCAGCAGTGTCCGCGGGTTCGCCTCCATTGAGTCGCAAGAGCTTAAACCACCCGCGGTGCGCAGCCAGCGTGAGACAGTCCCTAGGACGAATACGACGCGCTCGCCTTCGGTGCCGAGTCAGGTTGGTTCGCGAGGTTCCGCTTCGCGCGAGAGGCGAGTCAGCGGAGGCGCCATGCGTCGCGGCGTGAGACGGAAGGTTCTGGCCTGTGCCTCGCATGGGGCTGTTGTAGGTAGCGTTCAGGCATGTCAAGGCATCAGAGCGACTCTGCGGTCCAGCGTGAAGCTGAGGCGCGAATCCTCATGAGAGTTTCCGATCACGTCGGCAAGGAGCTCATTCCGAGGACGGTGACGTTCGAAAGCGGCGCGACTGTTGAGGTCGATGGTGCCGATCCGGACGAATCCGTCCTCGTGGAGATCTTCGCCCGGCACGGCGCGTTGAAGGGCGGCCAGCAGAAGAAGGTCTCCCAGGACGCGCTCAAGCTGATCACGCTCAGCCGGAGTCGCCCGAGCGCTCGGTTGATCCTTGCGTTCGCCGATCACCAGGCCGCCAGATACGCGACCAGAGGCACCTGGGTGTCGCAGGCGCTCGCCACCTGGGGCGTGGAGGTGCTTGTCATCGAACTCGACCAAGCAGTTCGCGACGACATTCGGGACGCACAGGTCCGCCAGGTGATGGTGAACTTGGGCGGACCCCGTTCTTCGGTCCACCGACTGTGAGAGTCGGGTGGATGTAGAGG
>JBBJLW010000004.1:0-181586 GCA_037720595.1 Gaiellaceae bacterium
AATCCTGATTCCCATCGATATTCGGACACAGATCCGTCGGAGGCGTCGGAGGCGTCGGAGCAACACAATTCCCCGCCTCGTTCTTGATCATCCCCGCCGGAACCAAATCCTGATTCCCATCGATATTCGGACACAGATCGGTTACCACCACGACCGTCACGCTGGTGTCGAACGTGATGTGGGAAATGCCCCCGCCCGTGTTCGTCTTGCTGATCGTGAACGTCGCCGGACCGACGATCGGCACATCGACGCTCGTCGCGCCTCCGCCGCCCTGTCCCGTCTTGTAACAGAGCTGGGTCAAGGTGTACCCCGCCGCCACAGTGACCGTTACCTGCTCGTCACTCGCCGCGCCAATCGTGATCCCAGCAACCGAGACACCCTCCCAGCCGCCCCCGAGCTCGTACTTGCCGTCGTAGGTCGGACAGACATCGGTCTGACCTGTCTGTGCCATCGCCGTGTTCGCGAACGCCATCGTCGCGAGCGCAGCGACAGACGCCGCAATAACTCCCACCTTCATAGAAACCCCTCTAGCCGCAGTTGCGTGGCCCAATAATCCGGCCACGCACTCCTTGTAAGTCAGAAAACCCAGAAAGTCTGCAAAGGTCACCCCTACGAGGGATCAGCAACAGCGAACTTCACTCGAACGAGGGATAAGGCAATCGGTTGGCCGTCCTTGCTGCGTTCGACTCGGGGTCGAGGTAGCCCGGCTCCGGCCGTACTCGACGGGCAGAGCCGTTAGAACTCGAATCAGAGTGACGCTTCGTCGCCCTGGGCGAGTGCGATGTTAGGACGCAGGAGCCTCGATATGCGGGCATATCGGGGCGACCGAGCACGACACAGCGCGCCGCACAGCGCGTTCCGGCGACACAAGGCTTCATTTTGATTCGAGTTCTTAGAGCGGGACGCCGCCCTTCACGACCTTGGAGACGATGCCGCCGCCGAGGTGGTAGGCCAGATAGCGCCAGTCGGGGACGTCGAGGAGGACGACGTCCGCCCTGTAGCCGGGCGCGATCCGCCCGTGAGTGTCGGCTCGACCGAGCACGTGGGCTGCGTTGACCGTGCACGCGGCCAGCGCCTCGGCGGGGCTCAGCTTCAGTTGCGTCGCCGCGAGCGAGCAGACAAGGGGCAGGCTCTCGCAGAACGCGCTGCCCGGATTAAAGTCTGTCGCAAGCGCGATCGCGGCGCCAGCGTCGACGAGAGCGCGCGCCGGCGGCATTGGTCGGCCGAGGAAGAGCGCACTCGCCGGGAGCAGGACGCCCATTACGTCGCTCGCGGCAAGCATGGCGATTCCCACCTCGCCGGTCGCTTCGAGATGATCGACGGAACGCGCCCCGAGCTCGATCGCGAGCGGAATCGCCCCCGCCTCCGTGAACTGGTCGCCGTGCAGGCGGAGGGCGAGACCCGCAGCCGCGCAGGCAGCGAGGTAGCGGCGCGCCTGCGTCGCGTCGAACGCGCCGCGCTCGAGGAAGACGTCTGCGGCCTCCGCGAGCTGCGCGGCGTCAGAGAGGACGTCGCCGAGCACGAAGTCGAGGTACGCCTCTGCGTCCGCATGTTCGGGGGGAACCGCATGCGCGCCCAGCCAGGTCGGAATCCCGCCGGCTTCGGAGATCGCCCGAAGTGATGCGAGCTCGGTCTTCCGGTCGAGCCCGTAGCCGGACTTGCCCTCGAACGTCGTCGTGCCGGCGCGCAGCATCCAGTCGCGGTGGCGCGCGACGGCGCGCACGAGTCCTTCCTCCGCGGCTGCACGCGTCGCCTTGACGGTCGAGAGGATGCCGCCGCCCGCCGCGTGCAGCTCCTCGTAGCTCGCCCCCGCCGCCCTCAGCGAGAACTCGTCGACCCGATCGCCGGCGAACGCTGGGTGGGTGTGGCAGTCGACGAGCCCTGGGATCGCGCTGAGGCCGCGCGCGTGCAGCTCCTCGACGTCGCCGGCGAGCGGTCCGAGCTCGCGCATCCGCCCCACGGCCGTGATCTCGGCCCCGTCGCAGAGGATGTAGCCGTCGTCGATCCAGTCGAGATCGGCGAGTGCGCTGCCGCGCAGTGGAGCCGTGCGGCCGGCGGGGCTCGCGAGCTGAGCAAGGTCGCGGATCAGGAGCCGCGACATCTCTAGCCGACGCTGGGCAGGTCGAGCCCGTGCTCGGCTGCGCAGGCAAGCGCGTCCTCGTAGCCTGCATCGGCATGCCGCATGACCCCGGTGCCCGGGTCGGCTGCGAGCACGCGCTCGAGCCGCTCCGCGGAATCGTCGCTCCCGTCAGCCAGCACGACCATGCCGGCGTGGATCGAGTTGCCGATCCCGACGCCGCCGCCGTGGTGGACGCTGACCCACGTCGCCCCCGCCGCCGTGTTCAGGAGCGCGTTCAGGATCGGCCAGTCGGCGATCGCGTCGGAGCCGTCGAGCATCGCCTCCGTCTCGCGGTAGGGCGAGGCGACCGAGCCCGAGTCGAGATGGTCGCGTCCGATCACGACCGGCGCCGACACCGCCCCGCTCCGGACGAGCTCGTTGATTGCGAGGCCCGCACGAGCTCGGTCGCCGTAGCCGAGCCAACAGATCCGTGCGGGCAGACCCTGGAACGCGACCCGCTCAGACGCAAGCTCGAGCCACCGCTGGAGGAGACCATCGTCGGGGAAGAGCTGCCGTAGCTTCTCGTCGATGACAGCGATGTCCGCCGGTTCGCCTGAGAGAGCGGCCCAGCGGAAGGGTCCGACCCCGCGGCAGAAGAGCGGCCGGATATAGGCCGGGACGAAGCCCGGGTATGAGAAGGCGTCCGCTACGCCTGCTTCATGGGCCTCCCCTCTGAGGTTGTTTCCATAGTCGAAGACATAGCTGCCGGCGCGGACGTACTCGAGCATGGCCTCGACGTGCCTTGCGATCGACTCGCGGGCGCGGCGGACGTACTCGTCGGGGTCGGAAGCGCGTAACGATGCGGCATCCTCGACCGAGAGCCCCGCCGGGACGTAGCCGGTAAGTGGATCGTGGGCCGCGGTCTGATCGGTCACGAGGTCGAAGAATTCACGTTTTTGTGACAGTTCCGGCACGACCTCGGCAGCATTGCCGAGGAGCCCGACGGAGAGAGCCCGTCCCTCCGCAGCCGCCGCGCGAACGCGCGCGACGGCGTCGGCGGTCGAGTCCGCCACCTCGTCGAGGTAACGCGTCTCGAGTCGTCGCCGGATCCGCTCGGGATCGACCTCGATGCAGAGGATGGCGGCTCCCGCCATCGTCGCGGCAAGCGGTTGGGCGCCGCCCATGCCGCCGAGCCCGGCAGTCAAGATCGTCCGTCCGCTCAGATCCGGCGAGCCGAAGTGCTTTTCCCCGGCGGCCGCGAACGTCTGGTAGGTGCCCTGGAGGATCCCCTGGGTGCCGATGTAGATCCAGCTCCCGGCGGTCATCTGGCCGAACATCGTCAGGCCCTCCGCCTCGAGCCGCCGGAACTCGTCCCAGGTCGCCCAGCGGGGAACGAGCAGCGAGTTCGCGATCAGGACGCGAGGCGCGCCCGGGTGAGTACGGAAGACCCCGACGGGCTTGCCGCTCTGAACGAGCAACGTCTCGTCCTCACCGAGCCGCAGCAACGTTCGAACGATCGCGCGCAGCGCCTCGGGCGAGCGAGCTGCGCGGCCGGAGCCGCCGTAGACGACGAGCTCCTGAGGATTCTCCGCGACCTCGGCGTCGAGATTGTTGAGCAGCATCCGGAGAGGCGCCTCCGTCTGCCACGAGCGAGCGTTCAGCGCGGTGCCGCGCGGCGACCTGATCGCACCCAGATCGCCGACGAGAGCGTCCACGGTTTCCTCGACCGACGCGACGCTCAAGGGCGCTCGCCACGCTCGAGTCGCTGTCGGAAGCGCCACCAGTTCCACGCCGTCGCGAGCACGAAGTAGCCGACGGCGAACGCGATCGCGCGACCGAAGTCGCCGTCGGTCAGGCGCGCGACGACGAGGATCACTATCGCGAGCGCGAGATTCACCAGCAGGCTGTCCCGGTACGGCCGTTTCGGGAGGGGCGGCGGTGGGCCGAGGCGCTGCCGGCTCATTGCAACGCTCCGATCTCCGCCTCGGCGGCCGCGAGAATCGAGCCGTCCCGCACGGCGCCGGCGACACGCGCGATGTCGTCGGTCAACGAACGGTCGTCGCGCAGCCGCTCGGAGAGCCGTCGCACCGCATCGTGCGTTGCGCGCACGCCCGGTCCAGGCTCGAGCGGCGCCAGGAACTCGATCGCTTGCGCACCCGCGAGCAGCTCGATCGCCAGCACGTGCTCGACGTTGGCCAGCACCTGCAGCGCCTTCAGGCCGGCGGCGTTTCCCATCGAAACGTGATCCTCCTGGCCGGCGCTCGTCGGGATCGAGTCAATGCTCGCCGGGTGGCAGAGAGCTTTGTTCTCGGAGACGAGCGAGGCGGCCACGTACTGCGGGATCATGAATCCCGAGTTGAGCCCGCCGTCGACGGTGAGGAACGGCGGCAGCCCCTCCGATAGCGACGGGTTGACGAGCCGCTCGACCCGTCGCTCCGAGATGCTCGCGAGCTCCGCGACCGCCATCGCGAGTGTGTCCAGCCCGAACGCGAGCGGCTGGCCGTGAAAGTTGCCGTTCGAGACGACGAGACCCTCCTCGACGAGGACAAGCGGATTGTCCGTGGCGGCGTTCAGCTCGATCGCCACCGTGGTCTCGAGGTAGTCGAGCAGGTCCCGGCTCGCCCCGTGCACCTGCGGCGCGCAGCGGAGCGAGTACGCGTCCTGGACCTTGTCGCACCAGCGATGCGACTCGATGATCGCCGAACCCTCGAGCAAGGCCCTGATGTTCGTGGCCGACTCGCGCTGGCCTTTCAGCGGGCGCGCGTCGTGAATCGCGGGATGGAAGCTCGTGCGCGAGCCCTGGAGCGCCTCGAGCGAGAGCGCGCACGCGAGGTCCGCCGTCCGCGCGAGCCGCCACGCACGGACGAGACCGAGCGACGCCATCGCCGCCATGAACTGCGTGCCGTTGATCAGCGAAAGCCCTTCCTTCGCAAGAAGCCGCGTCGGTTCGAGTCCGACCGCCGCGAGCGCCGCTGCCCCGGACAGGAACTCGCCGTCGACCGTCGCCTTGCCCTCGCCGACGAGCGGCAGCGCGAGATGCGCGAGCGGTGCGAGATCGCCGCTGGCGCCGACTGAGCCACGCGCCGGAACGTGCGGTAGGACGCCGCGGTTCAAGCACTCGATCAGGAGTTCGACGGTCTCGACCCGCGCGCCCGAATACCCCTTCGCGAGCGCGTTCGCCCGCAGGAGCATCGCCGCCCGCACGACTTCCGGCGGATACGGGTCGCCGACGCCGCAAGCATGGCTCCGCAGGAGGCGCAGCTGCAGTTCCTCCACCTGCTCGTCGGGGATCGACATCGAGACAAAGCGCCCGAACCCGGTGTTGACGCCGTAGGTGTGCTCGTCGTGGACGGCCCGGTCGACGAGCTCGCGAGCAGCCACCATCTTCGTTCGAGCCATGTCCGCCAGGCCGACGGGGGCGCCGTGAACCGCCACCTCCCAGACGTCCTCGATCCGCAGATCGTCGCCGGTCAGGGCGTGGCTCGCGATCATCAACCCGTTCCCAACAACCGCGTACCCATTGTGCGAGTCTAGCTCCGCCGTGACCGGCGATCATTGGGCCGGCCGGACTCGACGCCGGCCCAGGAGTATCAGTGGGCCGACGTCGAGCTTGCCTGGGCAGCTTTCCTCGTTAGTGATGCATGGGTGCTTCGGTGCCCGGCGTATGAAGCAGGTTCTCGACGTCCTTGACGCCGTGGATCTTGCGCGTCCGGTCGACCAGCGCCTCGATCAGGTCACGCGACGGGAGCTCGCCGCGCAGCTGCACGATCCCCTCCTGCGCGTTGACGTTGATCGCGCCCTTGACCTCGTGCTCGTCCCGGAAGAGCTCCGATTCGACCTTCGCCTTCAGAGTCCCGTCGTCGTAGCGCCTGGGGATCGCGCCCGAAACGAGGCCGCGAAGCTTGCCGAGCAGCACCCTTCCGCGCCTCGTGGCAATTGCTGCCGCGGCTCCTGCAATGGCTGCGATCGAGATCAGCTTCTTCATCTCACACTCCCTCTCGTTGACACAGTTCCCCTACCGCGTTTGGCGAGAGACCGAAACCCCGCTAGCGAAGAAGGCGCAACTCGAGCACGTGCGACTCGTCGAAGCCGTCGATCCGCAAGATCGCGCCGGCCGCCGCCGTCGCGGCGCCTGCCGGCATCAGCCCCACGAGCTCCGAGCCGACGACCTCGGCTCCGCGCTCGACCGCCTCGCGCTCGATCCGCGCCACGATCTCGTGGAGGGCAGCGGCCTCGAAGTCCTCGACGTTCATCGAGACCTGGACGATCCCGGCACGCGGCAGGTCGAGACCGAGTGCGCGCACACCCGGGAAGCCGCCGCCGGTCTCGCGGACGAGAGCGGCAATCTCCCGCGCCGAGGGGAGCTCCCCGCGGAGATTGACGTTGAACGCGATCAGTGGTCGTCGCGCGCCCACGATCACACCGCCCGCGCCGGGATCCAGCTCGCGCGGCCCGAAATCCGGCTGGAGCTCGCCGGCAGCGATCCGCCGGCCGAGCTCGTCCGGCCCGCCACGCCGGAAGAACGCGGGGCCGCGGCCCGGCGCCAGCTCCCCGTAGAGGAAGACGGGTAGGCCCAGCTCCTCGCCGATCCGCCGGGCCAGGATGAGGGCCGCCTCGCGCGCCTCAATCATCTGCTCCGGGCGAATCGGGACGATCGGGACGACGTCCGCCACGCCAATCCGCGGATGCGCGCCCTCGTGCCTGCGCAGGTCGATCCGCTCGCGCGCGCACTCGATCCCGCGGAGCAGCGACTCGACCAGATCGCCCGCCTCACCGACGAGCGTGAACACCGACCGGTGATGATCGGCGTCGACGTGGACGTCGAGCAGGCGAGCGGGCGAGGAGAGCGCCGCGCGTAGCGCCGCCACGACCTCGGCGTCGCGACCCTCCGAGAAGTTCGGCACCGCCTCCAGCACGCGCCGTACCCTAGAGGCCGTGAAGGCCTACTACGAGGCGCGTGCGCCGGAATACGACGACTGGTGGAACGGCGCCGGCCTCTTCACGGATCGCGACCGATCCGGGTTCGCGGAGGAGCGGGCCGCCGTGCTCGACGCTCTGGAGCGAATGAACCCCGCGCGCACGCTCGACGTCGCCTGCGGAACCGGATTCCTCACGCGCCACCTTCCCGGCAGGATCACCGGCGTCGACCAAAGTCCGACGAGCCTCCAAATCGCCGCCGAACGGCTGCCGGAAGCGGTTCTCGTCGAGGCGGATGTGCCGCCGCTGCCGTTTCCCGACCGGAGCTTCGAACGCGTCTTCTCGAGCCACTACTACGGACATCTCGAGCAGTCTGCACGGCTCGCCTTCCTAGCCGAGGCCCGTCGGGTCGCTTCCGAGCTCGTCGTTCTCGACGCCTCGATCGAGCATTCGCCCGTCGCGGCCGAGTGGCAGCCGCGCGTCCTGAACGACGGCTCCCGCTGGGAGGTCTACAAGCGTTACTTCAGCCCCGAGTCCCTGCTGGCAGAGCTCGGCGGCGGAGAGACGCTCTTCGCAGGGCACTGGTTCGTCGTCGTCCGCGCGTGATCGTCCGGAAGAGCACGTACCGCTCCCTCGCCTTCCTCCAGCGGGACAACGCCGTCTGCCGGACCTGTGTCGAGGCCGGCTACCCGCTCGAGTCCTGGCCGGTGCGCGCGCCGATCGGCAAGCAGCGCGCGTACCTCTTCGGCCAAGCGCCCGGGATCGTCGAGGGCGAGGAGAGGCTGCCCTGGCGCGGTCGGGCCGGCGCAACCCTGCGCCGCTGGCTCGAGCTCGAGGGCGACGAGCTTTACGAGACGTTCTACTGCGGCTCGGTCACGCGCTGCTATCCGGGCCGACCTGCATCCGGCCGGGGCGACCGGACGCCGACTCCACGCGAGCAGCAGCTCTGCGAGTTCTGGCGCGACTGGGAGCTGCGCCTGCTCCGGCCCGAGCTGATCGTCACCGTCGGTGGGCTCGCGCTCCGCCGGCTCCTCGGGATCCCGACGCTCACCGACGCGATCGGCAAGAGCTACACGCGCGGCGACGCGCTCGTGATCCCGCTCCCTCATCCCTCCGGGGCGAGCGGCTGGCTGAACGACAGGTCGAATCGCGCACGGCTCGGCAAGGCACTCACGCACGTCCGGCGGGAGCTCGGGAGGCTCGAGGCCGACGGCTAGATTGAGACGGTGAGCGCAGTCACAGCCCCAGTCCCGTACCGCCGAACCTTCCGCCGCCTCCTCGGCTTCCTTGCGCCCTACAAGGCGTCGCTCGTCGTCTCGACGATCCTCGCCGTCCTCTCGCAGGCGGCGGCGATCGCGATCGTCGTGCTCGTCGGAGAGGCGATCGACGGGATCGACGCGCGTCGCGGCACCGGCACGCTCGCCTGGATCGTCGCCGCGATCGTGGTGGTCGGGATCGCGAAGGCGGCGCTCATGGTCGGCCGACGGGTGATCTCCGGCCGGCAGGCGCTCGCGATCGAGAAGGACATGCGCGAGGGGCTCTACGGCCACCTGCTGCGGCTCTCGTTCGGCTTCTACGACCGCCACCAGACAGGGCAGCTCATGTCGCGTGCGACGGTCGACCTCCAATCGGTGCGCTTCTTCCTCGGCTTCGGGCTGATCTTCTTCTTCCAGCACGCGCTCACGGTCGTCTCGGTGACGGCAGTGCTCTTCGTCGTCGAGTGGCGCCTCGCCCTGATCGCGCTCGCGATCATGCCCGTGATCGTCGCGGTCGCCTATCGCTACAGCCACGTCTCCCATCCCGTGCTCCGCGACGTCCAGCAGCGCCTCGGCGAGGTGGCAACCGTGGCGGAGGAGTCGATCGTGGGCGTCCACGTCGTCAAAGCCTTCGCGCAGGAGGAACGGCGCCAGGCCGACTTCGAGCGCGCGTCAGGCGCCGTCTTCACCGAGACCGTGCGCGCGTTCCGGCAGCGCGCGATCTACGTCCCGCTGCTCGCCTTCCTGCCGATGCTCGCGCAGGCGGCGGTGCTGCTCGGGGCCGGCCGGATGGTCGTCTCGGGCACGCTCACACTCGGCCAGTTCTTCCTCTTCAACCTCCTGCTGGCGATGCTCATCGTGCCGCTCCGCAGCCTCGGGATGTGGGTCGGGCAGGCGCAGCGGGCGACCGCGTCGGGCGAGCGGATCTTCGAGGTGCTGGACGAGCCCGAGGGTGTCGACGATCGCCCCGGCGCCACCGAGCTGCCCGCCGGCCCGGGCTCGATTCGCTTCGAGAAGGTCTCGTTCGGCTACGCGGCGGGTCGCCCGGTGCTCGAGGACATCGACCTCGAGATGGGAGCCGGCCGCACAGTGGCGCTGATCGGTCACACCGGTTCCGGGAAAACGACGCTCGCCGCGCTCGTACCCCGCTTCTACGACGCGGACGAGGGCCGGATCCTCGTCGACGGCGTCGACGTCCGCGACGTCACCCGCCGCTCGCTGCGACGCGAGATCGGCGTGATCTCGCAGGATCCCTTCCTCTTCTCCGCCACCGTCCGCGAGAACATCGCCTTCGGGGTGCTCGACGCGACCCACGAGGATGTGGAGCTGGCTGCGCGCGCGGCGCAGGCACACGAGTTCGTGGCGAAGCTGCCGCAGGGCTACGACACGGTCATCGGGGAGCGCGGGATCACCCTCTCCGGCGGCCAGCGCCAGCGGCTCGCGATCGCGCGCGCGCTCGTGATCGACCCGCGCATCCTGATCCTCGACGACGCGACCGCCTCGGTGGACGCGACAACGGAGGCGCTGATCCGAACCGGCCTCCGCGAGGCGACCCGCGGGCGGACGACGATCATCATCGCCCACCGCCTCTCGACGATCGCGCTTGCGGACGAGATCGTCGTTCTCGAGCACGGCCGCATCGCCGCCCAGGGAACCCAGACCGAGCTGCTCGCGACGAACGCCGTCTTCCAGGAGATCCACGAGCACGGCCTGATCCAGGGGCTGTTGAAGGAAAGCGCATGAAGGTCTGGCAACCGGGAGGCCATCTCTCTGAAGAGAAGGGGGGCGAAGTCCAGGACTGGTCGTGGCGGCGGACGCGACGCCGCGTCGGTCTCCTCGCCCGGCTGACCCTCCCCTACCGCGGCCGGACGACGCTCGCGCTCGCGACCCTGCTCGCCTACACACTCGTCGCGCTCGCCCCGCCCTACCTCGCGAAGCTCGCGATCGACGAGGGGATCGACGACGCGAACCTCAGCCGGCTCACCTGGATCGTCGTCATCTTCCTCGGCTCGGCCGTCGCCGCACTGCTCCTCTCCTCGGCGAACACCTACCTGACCGGCTGGACCGGCGAGCGCGTCCTCGCCGACCTCCGAAACAAGCTCTTCCACCACCTCGAGCGGCTCTCGATGGGCTTCTACGAGCGCAACCGCGCGGGCGCGATCATCAGCCGGATCACGAACGACGTCGAGGCTCTCGACCAGCTCGTCACCGACGGGGTCACGAGCCTCGTCCAGAACACGCTCCTCCTCGGCGGCACCGCGGTCGTCCTCTTCCTGCTCGACTGGCGGCTCGCGCTCGCGACGCTGACCGTGCTGCCGCCGATGGCACTCGCGACCGCGTGGTTCCGGCGCCGCTCGAACCGCGCCTACCGCAACGTCCGCGAGCGCCTCGGACTCGTGACGGCAACGCTCGCGGAGGACATCTCGGGGATGCGCGTCGTCCAGTCGTTCACGCGCGAGCCTGTGCAGGAGCGCGCGTTCCACGGCGTCAACGACCGCTACCGAGCGGCCAACTACGAGACGACCGTCCTCAATGCGATCTACTTTCCGGCAGTCGACCTGCTCTCGTCGGCTGCGACCGCAATCGTCTTCGGCTACGGCGGCTGGCTCGTCTACCACGGGGACATGAGCGCCGGCACCCTCTTCGCGTTCGCGCTCTACCTCTCCAACTTCTTCGACCCGATCCAGCAGCTCTCGCAGCTCTACAACACGTTCCTCGCCGCGATCGCGGCGCTCGACAAGATCGTCGGGGTGCTCGACGAAGAACCGCAGGTCGTGGACGCTCCCAGCGCGATCGCGCTGCCGCGGATCGAAGGTCACGTTCGCTTCGACGACGTTCGTTTCGGCTACGGGCCGGAGTTCCCCGAGGTGCTGCACGGCCTCGAGCTGGACATCCCCGCAGGCACGACCGTCGCGCTCGTCGGCCAGACCGGCGCCGGCAAGTCCACGATCGCGAAGCTGCTCGCCCGCTTCTACGACCCGACCGAGGGCCGGATCGAGATCGATGGCCTCGATCTGCGCGAGGTCACCCAGTATTCGCTCCGCCGCCAACTCGGGATCGTCCCCCAGGAGGGCTTCCTCTTCGGCGGCACGGTCTCCGAGAACATCGCCTTCGCCCGGCCGGAAGCGGCGCCGGCGGAGATCGCAGCCGCGGCGGAGGCCGTCGGTGCCCATCGCTTCATCCTCGAGCTGGAGGACGGCTACGAGACGCAGCTCGGCGAGCGCGGAACTCGGCTCTCGCTGGGTCAGCGTCAGCTCGTCGCCTTCGCGCGGGCTCTGCTCGCCGACCCGCGAATCCTGATCCTCGACGAGGCGACGTCGTCGGTCGACATCGGTACCGAGCGCCAGATCGAGCAGGCGCTGCGGAAGCTCCTCGCCGGCCGCACCGCCTTCGTGATCGCGCATCGCCTCTCGACGATCCGCGACGCCGACCTGATCGTGGTACTGGAGCACGGCCTCGTCGTCGAGCAGGGAACGCACGAGGAGCTGCTGGCGCGGAGGGGCCTCTATACGCACCTGTACGGCGACTGGGCCGCAGACGTGGCCTAGGATCAAGCCCGTGCAGATCAGCGAGCAGATCCAGGTTTCACGTCCGCCCGCCGAGGCTTTTCGGTACGTCGCCGACTTCGAGAACACCGCCGAATGGGATCCCGGGATCGCCGAGGCCACGAAACTGACTGACGGTCCGGTATGCGTCGGCAGCGAGTTCGACGTGGTCGCGCTCTTCCGCGGCAAGCGTCAGCGCTTTCGCTACGCGGTCACGGAGCTGGACGACGGCCGGCGGATCGTGCTTGCGGGCGACGGGGAGAAGGCGACCTCGGTCGACGAGATCGTCGTCGAGCCCGCAGGTGGTGGCTCCCGGATCACCTACACCGCCGAGATCAAGCTCAAAGGCTTCCGCCGGTTCGCCGAGCCGCTGCTCAAGCCGATGCTCGCCAAGACGGCCGAAGAAGGACTTGCGGGCCTCAAGGCGAGACTCGACCGCCCGAGCTAACTCGGCGAATCTAGGCAGGCTCGGCGCGGCGGCGAAGCTGACGCTCGTCCGGCACCTTCACGTCCCAGACGAGCCCGAGCCGCTCGAGCCCGCGAATGATCAACCAGGAGACGTCGACCTGGCGGCGGAGCAGCCCGTGGCGCGCCGAGCTCGGGAACGCGTGATGGTTGTTGTGCCAGCCCTCGCCGAAGACGAGTAGCGCGACGAGCCAGTTGTTGCGTGCCTCGTCGCGCGAGCGGAAATCCTTGTGCCCGAACATGTGGCAGATCGAGTTGACGCTGAAGGTGGCGTGCTGGTAGAGGAAGATCCGGATCAGGCCGCCCCAGACGAGACCGCTGAACCCGGCCGCGAGAGTTCCTCCGAGGGCGTAGCCAATCAGGAACGGCAGTCCGAGGGTGAGCACGACCCAGAGGAGGTAGAGCTTGTCGATCGTCCGGACGAGCCGGTTCTCGTACAGGTCCTTGCCGTAGTCGCGTCCCTGCTCCATCCCGAGATTCGCGAACAGCCAGCCGACGTGCGAGTGGACGAAGCCGCGAACGGCGCCCCAGGCACCCTCGCCGTGGCCGACGTGCGGCGAGTGCGGATCGCCGGGCTGGTCGGAGAGCGCATGGTGCTTGCGATGGTCGGTGACCCACTGCGTCAGCGGTCCCTGCATCGTCATGCAGCCGAGAATCGCCAGGACGGCCTCGACGGGCTTGCGCGTCCGGAAGCCCTGGTGGGTGAAATACCGGTGGAAGCCGATCGTCGTCCCGAAGGCACAGACGACGTAGAAGCCGACGAGCAGGAGCAGGTCCACCCAGGTGAAGGCCACGCCCCAGAGCAGGCCCATCGCGGAGAGGATCCCGAGCGGCGGCACGACGACGGCGACGAGCGTGACAGCCTGGCTGATCCGGCTGGTGCCGGTGCGGACCGTGCCCACCGCCAGGGTCCGCACCTCGGCGCTGTCTAGACTTTTTCCAACCATGAGCTTCCTCGCCAGCGGTAGCCAGTCATCCGTTGTTCGTCGCCCGGCGAACAACGGTTGCATGGGATTTCCACCTCGATGAGAGTCGCCGTCGTCGGCAGCGGGATCTCCGGGCTCGGCGCCGCGTACCTGCTCGGCCGCGCCCACGACGTGTCCGTCTTCGAGCGAGACCGTCGCGCGGGCGGTCACACCCACACGATCCGCCACGACGGCCTTGCCCTCGACACCGGTTTCCTCGTCCACAACACGCGCAACTACCCGCTGCTCGGTCGCCTCTTCGACGAGCTCGGCGTGCGCACCCAGAAGTCGGAGATGTCGTTCTCGGTCGGTTGCGCGGCGTGCGGGCTCGAGTACTCCGGGCGGCGGCCGTTCGCGCAACGCCGAAGCCTGGCGAGTCCTCGCTTCGCAGCCCTGCTCTGGGAGATCGGCCGCTGGCTGCGCACCGCGCGGCGCTCGCTCGACGAAGCCGACTACGAGCAGCGCTCGCTCGAGGCCTACCTCGACGACCACGGCTACTCGCGCCGCTTCCGGCGTCACTTCCTCGTTCCGCTCACGTCAGCTCTCTGGTCGACCGCCCCCGGTCGAGCGCTCGAGTTTCCCGCTGCGTACGCGATCCGCTTCTTCGACAACCACGGGATGCTCGGCCTGCGGCGTTTCGCGTGGCGGACGGTGAGTGGTGGCTCGGACACCTACGTTCGCGCCCTCTCGGACCGGCTGGGCTCCCGACTCCACCTCGGCCTCGGCGTCCGCTCGCTGCGGAGCGATCCGGACGGCGTCGAGCTGACGACCGACGACGGCGCTCGGCATCGCTTCGACAAGGTCGTCGTCGCGACGCACGCCGATCAGGCGCTCGCGCTCCTCGAGGATCCGAGCGAGGACGAGCGCCGCGTGCTCGGCGCGTTCGGCTACACCCACAACGAGGCCGTCCTCCACACCGACGACCGGCTCCTCCCCCGAGCCCGTTCCGCGCGCGCCGCCTGGAACTACCGGCTCGGGGACGACGGGCGCCCGACGGTGACCTACTCCCTGAACAGGTTGCAGTCTCTCGCGGGGGAGACGGAGTACTGCGTGACGCTGAACCAGCCAATCGACGACGAGCACGTGATTCGTCGCCTCGTCTACGAGCACCCGCTCTACACGGTCGAGTCGCTGCGGGCTCAGCGAGAGCTGCCCGCGCTGTCCGGCCGGCGCCATCTTCACTTCGCGGGCGCCCACCACGGCAACGGCTTCCACGAGGACGGCCTCGCCTCCGGTGTCCGGGCGGCAGCCGAGCTCGGCGTGACCTGGTGAGATCCGCGCTCTACACCGGCTCGCTGACCCACTCACGGCGGACGCCGACGAAGAATGCCTTCCGCTATCCGCTCTCGACCTGGCTCCTCGACCTCGACGAGCTGCCGGAGCTCGAGCAACGGCTGAAGCTGCTCTCGGTGAACCGCCGGAACGTGGTCTCACTCTACGACCGCGATCATTTCGACGGCGACAAGCCCCTGAAGCAGGCAGTACTCGACTTCGCCGGCGACCCGGAGATCGAGCGGGTGCTCGTCCTGACGCAGCTCCGCGTGCTCGGCTTCGTCTTCAACCCGGTCAGCTTCTACTGGTGCTATCGCGGTGACGGCTCCCTCGCCTGCATGGTCGCCGAGCTGAACAACACCTTCGGCGAGCGTCATCCCGAGCTCCTGCGCGGCGGCGCCCTGGCCTACGAGCACGAGAAGCACCTGCACGTCTCCCCGTTCTTCGGGCTCGACGGCTCGTACGAGTACGCGTTCTCGGAGCCCGGAGAGCAGGTCTGGGCGCGAATCCACGTCAAGGAGGGAGGCGCTCGACCGCTCACAGCCATCCTCCACGGCCGCCGTCGCGAGCTGACGAATGCCTCGCTCGCCGCGATGCTGCTTCGCTTCCCGCTCATGCCCGTGCAGGTCGTTCTGCTGATCCACTGGCAGGCGCTTCGGCTCTGGTTGAAGCGTGTGCCGTTCCATCGCAAGCCGGCCTTCGTGCCCGGACAAGGATCCGTGCGAAATGAGTAGCGTCGATCGCAGCCTTCGCGGGGCTCCGCAGGCGGCGCGGTCGCCGCTGCTCGAGCGGGTGACGATCGCGATCCTCGGGCGCGCGCGCGCGCGGCTCGAAGGCGGGACGCTCGAGGTGCGGCTTCCGGGCGGGAGTGTGCGCCGGTTCGGGTCTGGCCCGTCCGCGACGCTGACGATCCACGACGACGCCTTCTTCCGGCGCATCGCCACGCGCGGCAAGCTGGGAGTCGGCGAGTCGTACACCGCGGGCGAGTGGGACAGCGACGACCTCGTCGCGCTGCTCGAGTTGCTGCTCCGCAACGCTGCCCCGGCCGCCGACCGGCACGCCGGCTGGCGCCGCCTGCTCGAGGCGCGGCCGCGCCTGAATCGGCGAAACGGGATGCTTCGCGCGCGACGAAACATCGCCTACCACTACGACCTCGGCAACGACCTCTTCGCGCTCATGCTCGACGAGACGATGACCTACTCGTGCGCCGTCTTCGAGCATGCGGACGAGCCGCTGGCGGACGCCCAGCGCCGCAAGTACCGGCACATCTGCGAGCGCTTGCGCCTGAACGCCGACGACCGGGTGCTGGAGATCGGCTGCGGCTGGGGCGGCTTCGCGCAGTTCGCGGCCACGGAATACGGCTGCAGCGTCACCGGGCTGACGATCTCCGCCGAGCAGGCTACGCTCGCGCGCGAGCGTACCGGCGGTCTCGACATCCGCATCCTCGAGGAGGACTATCGCCGGCACCAGGGCAGCTATACGAAGGTCGCGTCGATCGAGATGCTCGAGGCGATCGGCGAGGAGCAGTTCGGCACCTACTTCGAGACGATCGACCGCCTGCTCGAGCCGGGCGGCGTCGCCTGTGTCCAGACGATCCTGATCCCCGACGACCGCTGGGAGCGCTACCGCCGCTCGCCCGACTGGATCGAGCGCTACGTCTTTCCTGGCTGCCTGATCCCGTCGCTGACCGCGCTGACCAGGGCGATGACCGCGAGCTCGCGGTTGATGGTGCACGAGGTGGCGGAGATCGGCCCCCACTACGCGGTGACGCTGCAACGCTGGCGGGAGAGCTTCCGCGCGCACATCGGCGAGGTGCGCAGGCTCGGCTACAACCGGCGCTTCGAGCGCACGTGGGACTTCTATCTCGCCTTCTGCGAGGCGGGGTTCCGGACCAGGGCGCTTCGCGACGTCCAGCTCACCATTACCCGGCCGTTCAACGAGACTCTCGCTTGATGCTCTATCGGCTGCTTGAGCGCGCGAACTTCCGCGGGATCGCGAGGCGGCTCTACCGCGTCCGGATCACGGGTGCTGACCGGGTTCCGATGCACAGCCCTGCGATCCTCGTCGCCAACCACGAGTCGCTGTTCGATCCCTGGCTCCTTGCCCTCGTGACGCCGCGGCCAGTGCGCTACATGGCGAAGGCGGAGCTGTGGCGCCACTCGCTCGTCGGGAGGATCCTCGAGTCGTTCGGCGCCTTCCCGGTCGAGCGAGGCACGGGGGACGGCTCCGCGATCTCGCGGGCAGCATCCCTGCTCCACGGCGGCGAGGTGATCGGGATCTTTCCCCAGGGGACCTCGAAACAGCTTCCGGATCGCGTCTTCCACCGCGGCGCCGCGCGACTGGCGCTCGCGACCGGCGCCCCGATCGTGCCGGTGCGACTGGTCGGCACCCGCGGCTTCCCGTGGCCGGGCCGCCCCCCGACAGAGATGCACGTCGGCGAGCCGATCGCCGTCGAGCCGGCGAAGCCGACGGTGGCAGCGGCGCGCGAGTTGACGAATCGCCTCGCCGGCGCAATCGGGGCAACGACATGATCGAGCACCGCTGGCAGCTCTGGCTGCTCGGCTGGGCGGCGGCAGCGCTCCTACTCGGCGGCCTCTACCTGCTCCAGCGCCGGACACGGGACGCGACGGCGGTCGATGTGGGCTGGGCGGGAAGCCTGGTCCTGATCGCCGCGCTCGCAGCGGCGTTCGGTCCGGGAGAGCTCGAGCACCGGTTGCTGATCCTCGCGCTCGCCGGTCTCGAGAACCTCCGGATCGCCTCACTCGTCCGCGGGCGGCTCGGCAAGGGGGAGGACACCCGTTATCAGGAGCTGCGGCGGCGGTGGCGAGAGCGCGGTCGCGAGCAGCTGACCTTCGCGATCTTCTACCAGGCGCAGGCGCTCGTAGCGGCCGTGCTCGCAATCCCGTTCGTCCTGATCGCCTTCAACCGCGGCGACGGCCTCGCGCCGCTCGAGTGGGTGGGCGCGGCGCTCTGGCTCGTTGCCGCCCCGCTCGAGGCGCTCGCCGACCGGCAGCTCAGGAGCTTCAAGGCCGACGAGGCGAACAAGGGCCGTACGATGCGCGAAGGACTCTGGCGTTACTCGCGTCACCCGAACTACTTCTTCCAGTGGCTCACCTGGGTTGCCTACGCGCTGATCGCGCTCGCGGCGCCGTGGGGCTGGATCGGGCTGGCAGCACCCGCCTTCATCCTCTACCTGATCCTCTTCATCACCGGCGTCAAGCCGGCCGAGGAGCAGGCGCTGCGCAGCCGCGGAGACGACTTCCGGCGCTACCAGCGCGAGACGAGCGTCTTCATCCCATGGTTTCCGCGCTCGTCGACCGCCTGATCGAGTCCGGGCGCGTCCCGGATCCACTGCTGCGACTCGGGATCCGAGCGAATCTCGCGACTCGACTCGCGCGTGAGCGGCGGAAGGGGCCGAACGCGTCCCGCGAGTTCGTCGAGCGACTGCGCGCGGCGCCGATCGCCGAGCAGGTCGAGCGGCCGAACGAGCAGCACTACGAGCTGCCCGCCGCGTTCTTCGAGCTCGTGCTCGGCCCGCGGCTCAAGTACAGCTCCTGTCTCTGGGCCCCGGGCGACTCGCTCGCGGCGGCGGAGGAGCGGATGCTCGCGCTGACCTGCGAGCGCGCGCAGGTCGAGGACGGGATGACGCTGCTCGACCTCGGCTGCGGCTGGGGCTCGCTCAGCCTCTGGCTCGCCGAGCGCTATCCGTCCTCCCGGGTCGTCGCCGTCTCGAACTCGGCCGGCCAGCGCAAGTTCCTCCAGCCACGCGCGCCGGCGAACCTCGAGCTCGTCACCGCCGACGTGAACGAGTGGGAGCCCGGCGAGCGCTTCGACCGGATCCTCTCGGTCGAGATGCTCGAGCACATGCGCAACTACGAGCGTCTCTTCGGTCGGATCTCCTCATGGCTCGATCCCGACGGCCTCTTCTTCGTCCATGTCTTCAGCCACCGTCTCTACGCCTATGCCTACGACGAGGGGTGGATGGCGCGGAGGTTCTTCACCGCCGGGAACATGCCCTCCGACGACCTGCTCCTCCACTTCCAGCGCGACCTCTCCTTGCGCGACCACTGGCGCGTGAGCGGCGAGCACTACGCGCAGACCGCCGAGGCCTGGTTGGAGCGGCTGGACAGCAACCGCGACCAAGCGCTCGCCGTGCTCGCGGAGGCCTACGGCGCCGACCGCGCCAGTGCCTGGCTCGCGAACTGGCGCGTCTTCTTCCTCGCGTGCGCCGAGCTGTGGGGCTACCGGGGCGGGCGAGAGTGGCTCGTCTCGCACTACCTCTTCGCGCCGCGCCCGACGGAAACCTAGAGCTAGCGTCCTACGGCCACTGCGAGACCGGGTAGTCCGACTCGGGCACGACGACGCTGCCGGCGAACTTGTCGTGCCAGGTCTGCTTCTCCTTGTCCCAGAGCATCCAGAAGTAGCCGAGGAGGAGCGGGATTGCGGAGACGATCCGGCCGATGTAGCGGATGAAGGCGCGGCCGTAGCCGATCGGCCCGCCGTCCTTCAGGCTGAGCACGCGGATCCCGAGCGCCTTCTTGCCGAGTGTCTGGCCCGAGGCGCTGCCCTCGAAATAGGTGTAGTAACCGAGCCCGATCAGGGTCGCGATCCCGGTGGCGGCGTTGTCGTCGATGAGTCCGAGCAGGATCACGTTCGCGATGCCGATCACGATCCCGTCGAGGAGCGAGGCAACGAACCGCCGCCAGAATCCGGCTCGCGGACCAGAAGCGTGGCTGCCGCTCTGCGAGTACTGCGACTGCTCGGACACGGAACTCCTCTCGTCGGCACCTGGCGCGCGCGAGCCTACCGCGCCGACTCGCCGCGCGCAGCCTTCGCCGCCACGAGCAGCGCAAGGAAGCGCTCGGTGCTGAGGTCGGGCGGGACGCCGCCGACCTTGGGCAGTAGCCGTGAGGCGAGCGTCCGGGCGAGGTCGGAGCGCGCTTGATCCTCGATCTCCGCTCGGCGCTCGAGAAAGCGCCGGACGGCGGCGATCTCCTCGGCTGTGACGGCGCTCGTATCCCAGGACGCGGACTCGGGGACGGCCGCCGCGGAAACGGTCACCGGGGTTGTTAGCGTCGCCGCGGCGCGTGTCGTCGCGCGTCGGTCGCGAACGACGAGCGTCCCTGCCGCCACGTCTCCGAGTCGCTGGTTCTTGCGCGTCGCGAGGATCGTGCCGGCGCCGAGGACGTAGGCGAACGGAAGGAAGTCGACCAGCCGCAGGGCGTTTCGGACGGCGCTCGTGAGAAAGCCGACGGGCTCCCCCGCCGAGCGCACGACGCGCAGGCCGTTCAGCCGCTTGCCGGGCGTCCGCCCCGCCGCGAGCACCTCGAAGAGGACGTCGTAGGCGAAGACGACGAGAAACGAGATCAGCGCGAAGGAGGCCGCGGCGAGTCCCTCTCGATCGGTCGACGCGCCGGTCGTGAGCAGCCCGACGGCCACGAACGTCGCGATCAGCAGCGCGGTCTGGATCGCCAGGTCGACGAGCGCCGAGACGAAGCGCGAGCCTGCCCCTGCTAGCGTGAGCTCGAGGTCGACTCCCTCGGGAGTGGCGATCGTGATCGTCTCGTCGAACCGCATCTCGTGAGAAACCTAGACGCTTTCGTCCGCGATCGAAGCCCTGCCTGGAGCGAGCTCGAGGGGCTCGTGCAGGCGGCCGGCCGGCGACCCGAGTCGCTGGGCGCGACCCGCGTGCGCCGGCTCGGCGGGCTCTATCGCGCGACGGCGGCCGACCTCGCGCTGGCCCGGAGCACCTTCCCCGGCGATCCCGTGGTCGATCGGCTGGAGCGGCTCGTCGCAGGGGGCCGCTCGCTCGTCTACGCGGTTCCGACTCGTCGTCGAGCGCTGCGCGACTTCGTCGTGCGCGGCTACTGGCAGCTCGTACTCGAGCGGGCGGTGCCGCTGGCGATTGCCGTCGCGCTGCTCTTCGGCCCCGCTGCACTCGCCGGAGGCTGGGCGCTCTCGGATCCCGGCGCCGCTGCCGGCCTCGTTCCGGCGGAATATCAGAGCGTCACGGAGCCACGACCCGAGGGCGGAGACATCGGGCTGGCGGCCGACGAGCAGGCTGCGTTCGCGGCGACGATCCTGACGAACAACATCCGGGTCTCGATTCTCGCCTTCGCGGCCGGAATCCTCGTCGGGCTCGGCACAGCGTTCGTGCTCGTCCTGAACGGCGTCCTCCTGGGCGTGGTTTCCGGGCTCGCGATCGGCGCCGGCAACGGCCCCGTCTTCTTCGAGCTCGTCAGCGCTCACGGCGTGCTCGAGCTGTCGTGCATCGCCGTCGCAGGCGCGGCGGGGCTCAGGCTCGGCTGGACGATCGTCGAGCCGGGAACGCGGACGCGAGGGGCGTCGCTGCGCCGTGAGGCTCCCCCGGCGCTCGCACTCGTCCTCGGGACCGCGCCGTGGCTCGTTCTTGCCGGGATCGTCGAGGGATTCGTGACGGGCTCAGGCACCGGTCTCGCCGGCGCGCTCGTCGTCGGCTTCGCGCTCGGCTCGATCTACTGGACGCTCGTGCTCACGCTGGGGCGCGCTACAAGCGAGCCCGGGACTTCGCTCGCAGATACGCGCTGACGCAGGCGGCCGGGAGCGCCTGGGCCGGCGCCTCGATCACGATTGCACCTGCGCGGCGGAGCAGGCCGACGACCACGGCGCGCGACTCGAGCACCTCCGCAGCCGCGGCCGCGCGGTAGACCTCGGCGGGCTCCGTCGGCTCGACGGTGAGGAAGCCCTGCAGCTCGAGATCGGTAGCGCTCGCGACGGCCAGCGCGTGTCTGCGGGCCAGCAGCGGCAGCGCGGCCAAGAGCGGGCGCGCCGCGGCTTCCTCGAGCAGATCAGTGAGTACGAGCACGAAGGCGCGTTTCGACTCGCCGACGTGACGGAAGGCGAGCTCGTAATCCGAGTCGACCGGGCGAGGCTCGATGTCGAAGAGCGCCTGCACGACGGCTCGAGCACCAGCCCTGCGTGGCGCGAGCCGGCGCAAGATCTCGCGATCGAAGGCGAGCACGCCCGCGCGATCGCCGACCTCGTCGGCTACAGCGGCGACCGCGACGGCGGCGTCGATCGACGCGTCGAGCCGGGTTCGATCTCCGAGCGGCGCGGCCATCAATCGACCGCAGTCGACGACGCACACGACGTCCCGGTCGCGCTCGACGCGATAGGTGTTCGACATCGGCCGGCCGAGCCGCTCGGTGGCCCGCCAGTTGAGCTGGCGAACATCGTCGTCGGGTGAATAGTCGCGGATCGACTCGAAGTCGGTTCCGAGCCCGAGCGGCCCTCGCGAGCGACGTCCCTCATCGCGGAATCGGCCGGTTCGCACCGCGATCGCGAGCCGGCGGGCACCGGGTAGATCCGGGTAGACGGCGACCTCCCGCGGCTCGCCGGGGCGGTGGTACCAGCAGCCGAGCCCGAGCGATCCGACAACACGAGCCGCCGGTGTCGGCAGCGTGTGCCGCCCGCGCCGGAGGCCGATCACCTGCGCGTCGAGCGTCCCGTCCCCCTCCTGCGGCTCGATCGCGACGTCCGCAAGACGCGGCTGACGGAGACGCACCGCCCGCCCGTCCGAATCGGAGCGAAGCGAGAGGCGGGCGGGCACGCCGCGTGCAAGGATTCCGGGCAGCTCTTGCACGACTTCCGGCGCCCGTCGCGCTCCGAGAGCATCGACGACGATTCCCGAGCCCACGGCGAGAAGCGCGAACACCGACAGAACCGGAGGCAGGACGAGCGCCGAGAGCGCGGCGGCCCCGAGCGCGAGGGCGCCGCGCGCGGTGGGACTCACCGAGGGACTGGCACGGTCTGCAGCGCCGCGTCGATCGCCGCGTCCGGCGTGTACCGCTCGAGCTCCGCCTCCGGGCGCAGGAGCAGCCGATGGCGCAGGACGTCGTGGGCCATCTCGGCCACGTCGTCGGGAGTGACGAACCCGCGCTCCGCGAGCCGAGCCGCACCCTTGGCCGCGGCGAGCAGGTGGACAGCGGCACGCGGACTCGCCCCCAGCTCCACGCTCGGCAGCGTCCTGGTCGCGCGTACCACGCCGGCGACATAGCCGAGCACCTCGTCCGTCACTCCGGTCGAGTCGACGTCGCGCTGGGCCTCTCGCAGCTCATCCGCCCCCACGACCGGCTCGACGTCGTCCAGAGTTGCCGGCGCAACTCCCCGGTGGCGCAGCGCGAGCAGCGAGCGCTCGACCTCCTCACTGGGGTAGCCGATCGCGAGCTTGAAGAGGAACCGATCGAGCTGCGCCTCGGGTAGCGGATAGGTGCCCTCGTACTCGATCGGGTTCTGCGTGCCGACGACCACGAACGGCTGCGGCAGCGGCTTCGTCTCCCCCTCGATCGTCACCTGCCGCTCCTCCATCGCTTCGAGCAGCGCAGCCTGCGTCTTCGGTGGCGTCCGGTTGATCTCGTCGGCGAGCAGCACGTTCGTGAACACCGGCCCTGCCCGGAAGGAGACGGACCCTTCGCGATAGACCATCGTCCCGGTCAGGTCGGAAGGCAACATGTCCGGCGTGAACTGGACGCGGCGGAAGGGCAGTCCGAGCGCTCGCGCAGTCGCGTTCGCGAGCAGCGTCTTGGCGACACCCGGGACGCCCTCGAGCAGGACGTGTCCGCCCACGACGAGCGCGACCAGAAGCCGGTCTACTGCGTCCTCCTGACCGAGGACGACCTTCGAGACCTCGGCCTGGACTCGATCTCGCAGCGTCACGCGCTTCGTCCCGGGCTGCGGCGCTCGAGCTCGGCGGCAGCGCGACCGAGCCGGAGCAGATCGTCCGGGGTCTTCGGCTCCCGCTCGAATGCATCTCCGGCCACCCCGAGCCGGGCAGCAGCGGCGAGCGCTCGGGCGCGCAGCGGTTCGCTCGCCTCGGCCGGCCCTCGCGTGCGGGTGAGGATCGCGCCGAGCGACTCCACGTAGAGCGCGCGCGCCGGCGCGAGCGTGCGGGCCGTCTCCTCGGCGGGGCCGAGGCGGCGGCCGCGGGCGACCATGAACGCAAGTGCGGCAACGAGCATCCCGGCCAGCGTAACGAGCCAGCCGCGGGGGATTGCGGCGAAGCCGCTCGCCGCGCCGTAGCCGTGGTAGCGCTCGAGGAAGGCGACCTGCCGACTCGACTCGCCGACTAGGGCCAGGCCGAGGGCGGCGTTGTCGGCGAGGTCGAGCGCGCCGTTGGCGAGCGGGCTGCCGTCCGCGAGGAGCAAGACCCGGCCGCGGCCGATCGCGCCGACGGTGAGCAGGCTCCCCTTCGCGTCGCCGAGTACGGGCAGCGTCGGCCCGGCATCGCCCCAGGAGCCGCTCTCCGCGGCTGCGATCTCGTCGACTCCGGCCAGCTCGCCGAACGGCGCGAGCGTGCCGATGTCCTCGACCGGCCCCGGCCGCCATTGCGGGGCGGGCCGAACCAGCCGGCCGAGCCAGCCGAAGCCCGGCCCCGAGGCGACCAGCCGTCCTCCCCGCTCGACGAAGCTCCGCAGCGCGTCCGCATCCTCCCGCTCGACGACGCCCGGGTCGAGGAGAACGATCGTCGTCCTGGTCGGCTCCAGAGCCAGCTCGCGTGGCCGATCGCGAACCCGCGCGACCTCGTGACCCGTCCGGCGCAGCAGCTCTGCGTACGCCGCAACGCCCTCGTCCCGCGTGCCGTAGGCGGAAGCCGAGGGCCCGCCCGGCTCGGGATACGCGAGCTCCACCATCTTCACAGCCACGTTGAGCCCGACCACGAGGCCGACCAATCCGAGAGCCAGCCGCCGCCCGCTCATGCTCGGTCGGCGCGCGCCAGCACCTGCGGCCATTCGCTCCTGGCCGCGTCGAGATCGGCTGCAGAAGCCGCCCTGCCGCCGTACACGACCTCGTCCAGGGTGTGCGCGAGCCGGTCGAACCGCTCCGAGTGCAGGAGCCCGATGAGCTGACGGCTGGTGAGCGTCTCCGGCTCTGGAATCGCCCTGACCTGCGCGAGCCGGACGAGTCCCGCACGGAACCGAAGCCGAAGCGCGAGATCGAGCTCGCCCCGCGACTCGGCCTGATCCGCAAAGCGATCGAGCGTGCGCGGATCGAGTCCCTGCTCCCGCTCTGCGCGTCGCTGGCGCTCGAAGACGGCGCCGCCCCGATGCCTCCCGAGCCGCGCCGCGACGACGGCTGCAGCACCCACGACGGAGAGCCCGAGCAGAACCCAGAGCGCGCTCCCGCCGCCGGGAATCCATCCGGCGAGCCACCGAAATGGACGGGCGAGCGGCTCGAGCCGATCTCCGAGCCATTCAAGCGCGCGACGAAAGGGCCGCGGCGGCCCGGTTCCCCGAAAACGGCGCTCGCCGAGGATCGCCGCCGCGGTGGCGCTTGGATCGGCAGCGGACGCACTCTTCCCGCTCGGAGCCGCCAGAACCGCGAGCCTGCGCTCGAGCTCGGCTCCGTTCGCGTTCGCGAGCGCCGAGCGAAGATCGACTGCACGGCCATCGACGCTGTCCACCTGACGCAGGCGCGCAAGGGACTCGGGATCGGCGGCCGCCTCCCGCGCAAGCGCTCGCATCTCTGCCCCCGTCGCCTCGCCGGCGAGGGCCGAGCTCGGCAGCGTCGCCGCGAGCGCGGCCCCGATAAGTGCCACCGCGGTCTGCAGCCTCATTCGCCGGCGTCCCGCTGGCTGCGCGGCTTCCAGCCCGGAGGCGGCGGCCAGAACGGCGGCTGCTCCTCGTCGAGCTCGTCCTCGAGCCGACCCTCGCGAAGCGGCGCAGGCGTCTGACCGATTCTCTGTCCGAGTCCGGGCTCCACCCCGATCTGCTCCGCGAGCAGTTGCAGGTCGAACGCTTCCTTCCGCACGCGCAGGTCGAAGTAGAGGACAGTCACGAATGCGGCCGTGAGCGGCGTCGCGACCAGGCTCGCCAGCACGGTCGCGCCCGTGTTGACGAGAAACGAGCCGAGCGTCGGGTTCGACGTGTCGAAGGTCGTGAAGGCGCCGGCCAGCCCGGCGAGAGCGCCGCTGACGATCCCGACCAGGATCGTGCCGAGCGCGACGACGCCAAACGCTCCCCACCAGCGGCCCTTGACGAGCCGGCGCGAGCGCCCGAGCGCCCGCCTGCCGCGAAGCCCCTCGGTGAGGAGCACCGGCACGGCGACCGAGAAGGCGATGTACAGGTAGACGCCGGGGATCACGAGCAGGAGGAGACCCAGGATGGAGAGGAGGCCGCCGAGGACGGTGATCCAGAGGATCGAGTGCAGCCTCCGCGCGGCGAAGCGCAGCGCTGGGCGCCACTCGGCCCGCTCGCCGAGGTAGCCGTCCGCGATTGCCTTGAAGCATGCGCCGGTCGCCACCGTCGCGCCGACGAACGAGAGGATCCCGGCGGCGCCGAAGCCGGCGACGCTCGTCCAGAAGTCCCGGCCGAGCTCGAGCGTGCCGGTCGACGTGTCGGTGACCAGCCCGTCGCCGTCGGGCAGCGCCGACGACTGGATCAGGGCGGAAACGATCTCGATCGGGGCCACGACGACGAAGACGAGCGTCAAGAGGGCCCGGAAGTTGCGACGGTAGATCGTGATCCCGACGTCGAAGATCTCGCCGATCCCAAGAGGTCGCAGTTCGGGCCGCAGGGCCGGGCCGTCGGCGCGTTCCGGCTGCTGCTCGCTCACGGCCGGGGACGATACTCGCCGGTGCGGAGTATCGTCTCCCGATGGCACTCGACCCGGAAACCGAGGAGCGGATCGCCGAGCCCGTCTCCGACGAGGCGATGCGGGAGACCCGGCTGACGCCCGCCCAGGCGGTCGAGAAGATGCACATCAACCTGCCGGTGCGCGGCAACCGCAAGCTGCGCCGGCTGATGGAGCGCGTCGAGGCCGACAAGCAGCTCAAGGGCTGGTGGCACGTCGCGAACGTGAACGCGGTCGTGCGAATGGAGATCAACGACCACTCGTGGGTGCATATCCAGATCGTCGCGAACATCGCGCTGAAGATCCTCCGCCAGCTCTTCAAGCACGGCGTCGAGCCGTCGGTCGTGCGGGATTACGGGTTCGAGCGCGAGGACGCGGAGGTGGTCGTCACCCTCTCGGCGCTTCTCCATTGCATCGGCATGTCCGTCCATCGGCATGGGCACGAGGACTTCTCGCTCTTCCTCGCCGAGCCCAAGCTGCGCGAGCTGCTCGACGGGATCTACGAGGAGCCGGACCTCACCGTCATCAGCTCCGAGGTGCTCCAGGCGATCACGAGTCATCGCGCAGACGGGCAGCCGCTCGCGCTGGAGGCCGGGATCTTGCGGGTCGCGGACGCGCTCGACATGGCCGAGGGTCGCTCCCGGATCCCGTTCGAGCGCGGCCGGGTCTCAATGCACTCGCTCTCGGCTGCGGCGATCGACGACGTCTCGATCAGGGACGGAAAGACGAAGCCGGTGATGATCGAGATCGTGATGAACAACTCCTCTGGACTCTTCCAGGTGGACGGCCTGCTGAAGGCGAAGCTCCGCGGCAGCGGCCTCGAGCCGTACGTCGAGGTGATCGCCCACATCGACACCGACGCCGAGAAACGGCTCGTGCAGGTCTACAACCTCGAGACCTAGGCTAAAATGCGGCTTCGTTGCGGGATCGTCTAACGGTAGGACTCTGGCCTCTGGCGCCAGCTATCTAGGTTCGAATCCTAGTCCCGCAGCTTCTCGTTCCGAGCGCAGCCGTGATACCAGTACGGCATGCGCCTGCCAGGCCGACGCCCCGTCCTCGTCCCGCTCGACGAAGCGGCCGCCTACGACCGCTGCCACGGTGCCCGAGGCCAGGACGTCAGGATCGTCAAGCTCCCTCCCCGCCGGCCGCGCTTCGACGTGCTCGCCGACGGCGAGAAGCTCCGGAAGCATTTCGAGGAACGGCTCGACTCGCGGGACGCCGAGAGCTAGATGCCCTTCAATGTGTTGGGTCGGGGACTCGCTCGGCGAGCGCCCGCATGATCTTGAGTTGAATCGTCGGTGAGGCGGCGAGCAGCCGGGCGAAGGCGCGGTCGGTGATCACGAGCGCCCGGACGACACCCTTCGTCGTCACGGTCGCGTTGCGGGGCCGGCCCGTGACGAGCGCCATCTCGCCGACGAAGTCACCGCCACCGAGCGTGGCGATCTTCCTCGTCTTGCGCCGCACCTCGAGCGCTCCGTCGATCACGACGAAGAACTCGCGGCCGCGCGCACCCTCGCGCGTCAGCTCGCGCCCGTCGGCTAGCTGGAGCTCGTCGGCCACGCCCGCGATCTCGTCGAGTTCCTTCCGCGAGCACTGCGCGAAGAGCGGCACCTTTCGCAGCATCTCGATTTTGGCGTTCTTGCGGAGGTGCCCGGGACGGATCTTCACAGGGCGAATCTACCGCGCACGAGAAAAGGCTGCTCGCGAGGTCGTCAGAGCGTCGCGCCCGCCTCGCACGCCGATTCGATCCGCGTCGCCCGCCGCAGCGACGGGAGGTCCTGCTTGCGCTCGAAGAGCGTTCTCGCCTCGGCGAGCAGTGCCGGCGTCTCATCGACGCGCCCAAGCGTCGCCAACGTCTCGGCGAGATCGAGGATCGCCGATCCGTGCAGGCTGAGGCAATCCGTCGTCGCCGCCAGGCGAACGCCCTCGCGAGCCAAACCCTCCGCCGCCGGGTCGCTGTCGCGTCGCGCTAGCGCGCGCGCCCTAGCTCCGCGCCAGAGAACCTGCGAGCCGAAGTCGTCGCTTGCGGCGAGCTCCTCGCTGATCCGGCTGTACTCCTCCGCCTCGTCGTCGCGGCCCTCGGAGACATAGCTCTCGGCGAGCATGGCGGCGACGGTCGAGCGTAGCTCCGTCTCACCGATCGTGGCGAGCGCCTCGTAACCCGAGAGCAGCTCCCGCTCCGCGCCGGCCGGGTTGCCGGCCATGGTCTCGATCGCGGCACGGATGGCTGTCCTGCCCACGAGCGCGAAGGTCATTCCGAGCTCTTCGTAAATCGCACGACTGCGTCCGTAGAGATCGCGCGCCTCGTCGGTCCGATCCGCCATCGCCTCCAAGGTAGGCGAGCATCCCGAGCCAGGACGCCTCTATCCAACGAACACCGGTGACTCTCCGCGAGCAACTCGGTGCAACGCTCGATCGCCCTCGATACAGGAGTCGGTCCGTAGACGAAGCTCGTCCCCAGCAGGAGTCGGATCTCCGCCTCCTCGCGCTCGTCGCCGGCATGCCGCGCATGGACGAGAGCCTGCTCGAGCGCTTCCGCCTTTGCGCCGCGCCAACCCGAGATCGTCACCGTTCTCGCGAAACAGCGGGATCGCACGCTCCGCCAGCCGCGCGGCCTCTTCGGCCCGGCCGGCAGCGTTCGTCTGCAGGCGAACGAATTCACGGCCGATCGCGGCGCGGGTTGCGTTCGCCACGTCGCGGGAAAGTTCCGCTTGGTCGTAGGCCCTGCTCGAGCATCGCCTCCGCCTCCTCGAGCTGACCGAGCTGGACAAGGACGCTCGCGAGCCGGATCACGATGTCAGCCCGGTCGTCGTCGTCCTGGTCACCGAGCCGCATCGCCCGCTCGAAGAGATTGACTCCTGCGGCAAGGTCCCCGCGCAGGAGCGCCCGCTGCCCTGCCGACCAGAGCTTCGTTCGACCGCGCGTGCGCAACGCAACGGCGCCCGGCCCGACAGGCCCGAGCCCGAACCGCTGCTCGTAGGCCTGCTCCAGGTGGTACCCGATGATCGCCCTCAGAGTCAAGCGACCCCGTCGCACGCTCGCGCACTTGTCCAAAAAAACCAAAGCACGAAGCCGGGGCAGGAGTCCGCCGTGCCCCGGCTTCTGTCGCGCTGGTGGTTTCTCAGTCGATGTTGCGGCCCGGATCGTCCCGGTTCGGCAGGCCGCTGTCGTCCCGCTCGGCGTCGCGCTCGGCGTCGCGGTCGATGTGACGGTGAGCCTCGAAGTCGTCGGTCGAGGGATCCTGAACCGGCTCCTCGGTCTGGCCGCTGTCGTGACGCTCGGTGTCCCGCTCCTTCTCCGACATGTCGAACTCCCTTCGTTGTCTGGCTTTCGGATTCGTGCGCCTCTGGTCGGCGCTCGACCACTAGACGCCGAAGTGAGCACGCATCTTCCATCAGCCTCTTCCGATTCGCAATAAATGCTGCGATGGTGGCGCTCGTGCGGGCACTCGCGACACGTCTCGGTCGAACCTACGGGTCGCTCGGTGCCACGTTCCGCAATCCGAATCTCCGACGGATCCAGCTCGCCTGGATGGGCTCCGTCGTCGGGAACTGGTCGTACTCGGTCGCGCTCGCCGTGTACGCCTACGGTCAGGGCGGGGCCGCTGCCGTCGGCCTCGTCGCCGTGATCCGGCTGCTGCCCTCGGCGCTGGCGGCTCCCATCGTCGCCGTCGCGGCCGACCGCGTCTCGCGGGTGCGGGTGATGGTGGCGGCCGACCTGATCAGAGCGCCGTTGATGGGTGTCGCCGCGCTGACGATTCTCTGGGACGGGCCTGCGCCTCTCGTCTATGCCGCTGCGGGCGTCGCAAGCGTCGTCGGCACGGCCTTCCGGCCGGCCCAGGCGGCGCTCCTGCCCTCGCTCGCCAAGACCCCGGAGGAGCTGAGTGCGGCGAACGTCGCCTCCTCCACGGTCGAGAGCATCGGCAGCTTCCTGGGCCCGGCGCTCGGCGGACTCCTGCTCGCGGCCACGAGCGTCGAGGTCGTCTTCGCCGTCAACGGGTTGAGCTTCGTCTGGTCCGCGCTGATGGTGGCACGGATCCGCGCGGAGACGCCTGCTGCCGTGGCCGAGCGGCCGCCGCGACAGCCGTTCTCGCAGGAGCTCGGGGCCGGATTCCGCGCCCTGGCTGCGGAGCGAGGCCTCCGACTCGTCGTCGGCCTCTACGCCGCACAGACGCTCGTCGCGGGAGCGTTCGGCGTGCTCGTCGTCGTCACCGCCCTCGAGCTGCTGGAGATCGGCGAGGCGGGCGTCGGGTTTCTCAACTCAGCCGTCGGGATCGGTGGGCTTCTCGGAGCCTTCGTCGCGCTGAACCTGGCCGCGCGCGGCCGGCTCGCGCTCGACTTCGGCCTCGGCGTGGCGCTCTACGGCGGCCCGCTCGCGCTCGTGGCGCTCTGGGCCGAGCCCGGTTTCGTCCTCGCCCTGCTCGTCGTGTGCGGCGTCGGGAACACGCTCACGGACATCAGCGCCCTGACGCTCATGCAGCGCGCCGTTTCGGACGACGTCCTCGCTCGCGTGTTCGGGGTGCTCGAGAGCATCCTCCTCGCGTCGATCGGAGTGGGAGCGCTCGTCGCGCCGCTCCTCGTCGCGACGCTGGGCGCTCGCGGAGCGCTGATCGCAACCGGAGTCTTCCTCCCGGCCCTGGTGCTGCTCTCCTCGAGGAGCCTCGCTGCGGTATCCCTGGGGTCGCGGGTGGATCCAGGACGCCTGGCGCTGCTCGCCCAGCATCCGATCTTCGCGCCGCTCCCGCCGGCCACGCTCGAACACCTCGCAGGCCGTCTCGTCGTCGAGACCGCCGCAGCGGGCGGCGAGATCGTCCGCCTCGGCGACGAGGGCGCTCGCTTCTACTTGATCGAGGAGGGGACGGTCGAGGCGGACGCAGGCCGGGGTGCGATCGTGCTCGAGCCCGGCGACGGGTTCGGCGAGATCGCGTTGCTCCGCGACGTCCCGCGGACCGCGACGGTGACCGCGCGTACGCCCGTCCGGTTGCTTGCGCTCGAGCGCTCCGACTTCCTCGCGGCGGTGACACAGGATGCCCGAAGCGCCCGCGCGGCCGACGCCCTCGTCGCCGGGCGGCTCGGAACGATGGGCCCAGGAGTGAGCCCAATCTAGTGGCCGAGCACCTCCACAAGCGCGCGTAGGAGCTTCAGCCCCGCCTCGCGCCTCTCCTCCTCGAGACCCTCCAGCGCGGCAGCGAGCTCGGCGACGAGCGCGACGTCCACCGGGCCGCCCTCGACGATCGACTTCGCCCGGCGCGCACCTCGAAGGAGATCGAGCGCGATCGCCGCTTGGCTCGCGAAGAGACCGAGCAGATCCATCTCGGCCAGGGTGAATCGCTCGTCCTGCTGGCGGTCGAGTACCTGGAGCACGCCCAGAGCGCGCTCCTCGTGGAGGAGCGGCACCGCCATCATCGCGCTCGGGACGTAGCCCGTCTTCTCGGCCACGTTTCGGGCGAAGCGCGGATCGTTGGCGAGGTCCTCGAGCACGAGCGGCTGTCGGGTCACGAGCACCCAGCCTGCGATCCCGGTGCTCGAGGGGATCCGAGTCCCGATCAGCGCCCCGGAGCTCTGCCCGGCTACGGCTTCGAAGACCAGCTCGTCCGTCTCCTCGTCGTGGAGGAAGATCGAAGCCGCCTGCGCCCTGAAAATCGCCTGCGCCGCCGTGACTATGGAGTCGAGGAGCGCGCGGTGCTGCTCCTCGCTCGGGAGGATCCCGGCGGCGACGACAGCGCGAAACGGATCCGTCACGTCACACCTCCCACATTTGCCGAGGTCAGATAGAGGACGCTCTTGACCTGGAACGGTGTCAGCTTCGGGTGCTTCGCGAGCACGAGCGCGCAGAGAGCGGCGACATGTGGGGTCGCAAAGCTGTTCCCGGTACAGCGAAGCGTGCCTCCCCCAGGCCACGCGACCTCGACGTCGACCCCACGGGCGAAAAACTCGACGGGCGGCGACGGGTTGGCGTACAGGAGCCGCGGATCGTCCTGATCGTGGCTTCCGACCGAGATCACGGAGGAAAATCGCCAGGGATAGCTCTCGACGGGCATGTTGTGCGCCGAGGCGACGAGCACCGTCCGGCCGAAGTAGGCCGAATCCGCAAGCTCGTGCAGGACGGCGGCGAACTTGCTCTTGGTCGTCGAGAGGCTCATGTTGATCACGTCGAAGCCCTGCTCGACGGCCCAGCGCAGCCCGGAGAGGAGCACG
Organism: Gaiellaceae bacterium; assembly: GCA_037720595.1. Taxonomy (GTDB): domain Bacteria; phylum Actinomycetota; class Thermoleophilia; order Gaiellales; family Gaiellaceae; genus Gaiellasilicea. Next base: position 32,284 of record JBBJLW010000004.1, read on the forward strand.
TCGCCACTCCCGGTGTAGCCCGTGCCGAGCACGCGGACGCTGTGCAGGCTGCAATCGGGGGCGAGCGCTCGGATCACACCCGCGCACGCGGTTCCGTGCCCGCAGGGGTCGACGCCATCGTCCTCGACAACCGCGTGGCCCTCTCCCTCGGGCACGACCGTGACCGACTGTTGGATTTCCCCGACGAGCGGGTGCCCGCGCTCGATCCCGCTGTCGAGGACGCAGACGCGGACGCCTGAGCCCGTGGAGCCGCCGAAGGCCCAAGCGGCGTCGACCCGCTCCGGCCACTCGTGCTCGATCGCGATCCGCGCGAGGTCGTCCGACGGCAGGCTCCACGCGGGCAGGCTCATTCGTCGCCTGCTGCTTGCCGAAGCGCAGCGTCGGCCTCGTGCAGCGCCCGGCGGGCGCGCTCGTGATGCGGATCGTGCGTTGCCGCCGCCAGGTTGATCTCGACGAGCCGAGCTCCGGCCCGCGCTGCTGCCTCCGCAAGCGCAACCGCGACGAGAGCCTCGCCGCGAACGGAGGCTTTGCAGTGGCCGGCGGTGTAGGCAGCGAGCGTGGCCGTATCGGCGGCAGCCTCGGCGATCGCGAGCGGTAGCTCGCTCGCGCGTCGAAGGGCGGCGGCGAGATCGGGACTGCGACCCTCGCCGGTCGACGAGAGCGCGGCGAGAACCTCCGCGTAGGCCTCCGAGTCGGCGAGCGCGAGCGGGGCGACGCGCGCTCGGAGCGCCTCAGCCTGGGCCGCGACCCCGGCGGCTTCCTCCCAATCGGGGGACGTTCTGGCCGCCATCGCAACGAGGCTTCCCGCCATGGCCGTACACACAGCAGCAGCCGCGCCGGCAGCGGGAACCGGTCCCTTTGCCGCGAGCGCGTCGAGGAACTCGTCGAGCCGGAGCGCGAGCAGGCGCTCGGTCCTTGCCGCCTCGGTTACAGCGCGAGTCGGCGCCGCAGCTCCACGACCCGTCTCCGGTCGGCCGTGAAGCCGGCAGAGCGAAGGGCCGTTTCGAGATCCTCGATCAGGGCGCGACGGAAATCTGCATCCGCGGACGCGAGCTCGACGATCCGGTCGAGCTCGGCGCGCGCACGCGGCAGCTCGGCGGCCGCAGTGACCCAGCCGACGGGTGCCGGCGGCAGGGCCCGCAGAAGCTCGGCCACTCGTTCGTCGGAGTACGTCGTGATCGGCATCTCGTTACTCAAGACTTCAGAACGACCGCCTTTCTTCCCTCGAGCTCTTCTCGCAGACGGCCGAGGCAACGGGAGATCCGGCTCGCGATCGTTCCGGAGGGCAGCTGCAACGCCTCGCCGATGGTGCGGTAGCTCTCGTCGCGGGAGAAGAAACGGTCGAGGATCTCGCGGCAATCTCCCGAGAGCTGCGCGAGCGCCTCGCGCACGGTCAGAGCCTCGTCGAGCCGCTCGAGCTCGCGGCTCGGATCCTCCTCGTCGATCACAGGCTCCGTGCCTTCGTCCCGCCGCTGCCGGCACACGTCGATGCACAGGCGCCGCGTCATCTGCGCCAGCCAGGGACGAAAGGCGTCGTCGTCGCGGAGCGAGACGAGGCGCTCGAACGCGCGGGCGAAGGCGTCCTGGAAGACATCCTCCGCATCGGGCTCGGGCAGGCGGAATCCCTGGACGGCGATCGCGTAGACGTAGCGCGAGTACCGCTCGACGAGCTCCGACCAGGCCTGCTCGTCACCGGCGCGGCAAAGCGCCACCAGCTCGCCGTCGCTCCTCTCCTCAGTCATGTCCATAGTGAACCTCTTTGCGATCCGCGCGTCTAGACGCGCGGGAGCGCGTCGACCCGGTGGAGCCAGGCCTCGAGCCGCGAAAATGCTCCGTCGAGCCGGAGGTGGTCGCGCAGGATCTCGTGAAAGCGATGTTGGTCGCCTTCCTCCCAGATCACCGCGTACTTCAGGAACGGAAATGCCGTCACATCCGCGAGCGAGAGCTCGCCGAAGAGGAAGTCTCGGTCCGAGAGGAGATCCTCGAAGAGCGGCAGAGTGGCCGTGAGCCGCTCACCGAGCTGCGCCAGCCGCTGCGGATCGGGGTCGGTCTTCTCCTCCTCCAGGAAGTACAGGTTCGGAGCGCGTTTCCAGACGCGGTTGAACCAGTCGCAGAAGATGCGGATCTCCGCGCGCTGGGCCGGATCGACGGGCAGGAGTGGCGCCGCCGGAAAGGCTTGCTCCAAGTACTCGAGGATCAGCGGCGAGTCGGCGAGGACGCGGCCGTCGTGCTCGAGCACCGGCACGAGCTCCTGACCGCTGACCCGCACGATCTCGCTGCGGTCGGCGTCGTCGACCCACACCGACTCGAGCTCGAGCCCCTTGTGCGCGGCCGCGAGCGCGATCCGCTCGACGTTCGTCGAAAACGGGATCCGGTACAGCCGCATCACGACAGCACCATGATCTCGTCGAGGGGCTTCCGCTCGATGGCGGGTACGGTCGTGCCGGGGGCCGGGAACCCGACGGGGATGACGCAGAAGGGCCGTTCATTCGCGGGGCGCCCGAGCAAGTCGCGGATGAAGCCCATCGGGCTCGGCGTGTGCGTGAGCGCGACGAGACCCGCTTCGTTCAGGCTCGCGAGCAGGAGCCCGACCGCGATCCCAACCGACTCCCGAGCGTAGTAGTGCTTCACCTTCGATCCGTCCACGCGCAACCCGTACACCTGCTCCAGCACGACGATCACATAGGGCGCGTCCTCGAGATGTGACTTGACGGAGTCGGTGCCGAGAGGCGCGAGCGCCTGAAGCCACTCCTCGGACATGCGCCCGTCGTAGTTGCGCCGCTCCTCCTCTTCCGTAGCTGCCCGCAGCCGCCGCTTGAGCTCCGGGTTGGTGACGACGACGAACGTCCACGGCTGCTGGTGCGCGCCCGACGGCGCCGTGCCAGCCGCGGCGATCGCGTTCGCGACGAGCTCGAGCGGCACCGGCTCGGGCGAGAACGTCCGCACCGTCCGCCGCCGCCGAAGCCGGCCGAGAAACGCGCGCGACGCGGAGAGCTGTTCCTCCGCCTCCGGGCGCTCATAGCGAAGCGGCATGAACGGGTGCTCCACCCGCTCGACCCTACCAATCGCCTTCGGAGGATCAGTCGTCGTCGCCGCGCCGCGACCCCGGCCGGAGCCGTTCGAGCCTGAGCCTGAGTTGTCCTCGCCCGCGCTGTCGTCGGTTGAAGCCGGCGTCGAGCCGGTCGCCCCTAGCGTCTGTTCTCGCTTGCGTTCGTGGTCGCCCTGATCCGTTGAAAAGGGTTGCTAAGGCTCGTCCGCACGTACCGCGAGCGCACGGCGCGCTACCAAGGGCGGGCCAGACGACGGCAAAGCCTTGGTAATGCCTTGCTCAGGGTTTGGAGCGAGCCCGGTGGCCGAGGCGCGTCATTCGCTTCGCTACACTGACGCCCGCCACGGCCCATTCGTCTAGTGGCCTAGGACACCGCCCTCTCACGGCGGCGGCACGGGTTCGAATCCCGTATGGGCCTTCTCTGACCAGTCTGGAACTCCGGGATGGTCATCAGCAGTAAGCAAGAGTAGGCGTTGTCGCCCGAGGTCAGCGGCGCGCCCACCCGCTGACCTCGGGAGAAGGCCCACTCATCGAGCCTCGGGGCCTTCTCCCGACTCGCCACAGGATCAGCGGGCAGGCGCGCCGGAGCGAGCCGAGACGCGCGGCGTCATTCTTCTCGGCCGCCCGAAGCGCCCGGTACAGCAGCCAGGCTACTTGAGTGGTGGGCGACAACCTCCTGGGGCCGCCGCCCACCACTGGGATTAGGGGGGTCTACCGGCTGAGGTTGACCGGGAACGAGACGAGGCGGCGGGTGGAGATGCCGCCCAGCAGGTTCTCGCCAGGCTTGCGCGCCCGCGCGAAGAAGACGAGCAGCTGCTGCTTTGAGGAGGCCGGATAGCCACTCTGCCGGGTCAGAGTCAGCGTCGCCCAACCATCGGCACCGGTGGGCTGCTCTGCCTCGCTGAACTGCTGGAAGGGAACCGCGGCCCCGTAGACGAGCGCACCCTGAACCGCGCGGCCGCCACAGGCAGAGACATGGAAGCGCACCGTGAGGCTTCGGGTGGAGCCCCCGACCGGCGAGGGCGAAATGCTCTGGTTGTCGATCAGGAGCCGTGCCGGCGGAGCAACAGACGCGACGGCTACGGGTCCAGTGCCGCCGGGACAACCGGTCGCAGCGGGCGGAGGCGTGGGCGGAGCGGCAGTTTTATCCGCGACCACAGCGGTAGGCGGCGTAGTCCTGGAGGTCGAGCCGTCCTTGTTCGTGGCGGTGACACGAACCCGGATCGTGTTGTCCTTGTCGGGGTTCTTCAAGACGTACGTCTGCTCGGTCGCCCCGCCGATCGCGGCGCAGCTCCCGCCGTCCTTGTCACAGCGCTGCCACTGGTAGGCGTACGTGATCTTCCCGGTACCAGTCCAGGTCCCGTTGTTCGCGGTGAGCGTCTCGCCGACCCGGGCTGTCCCCGAGATTGTCGGGGGCGCGGTTGGAACCGGGGCGGCCTGGCTAGCCGCCGAGCCGACCCCAACCAGCGCAACCGCGAACGCGGTTGTAAGCATCAGCAGTACGGATACAGACAGGAGTAATTTCTTCCTTAGCATGTCATTCCCCTTTCACGAGTGGTAAGAAAGCAGACAAACAGTAATTTCTTTAGCAGGAGCTATCCCCCTCTTTTTTGGAAACTTCGGCCGAGGTTCGGTACTCGAGTAGGCGCTGAATCGAAAGAAATGTTGGATTGAACGACAAACTTCACAAAATCCGAACCAAATGTTTCGACACCTTTTGCGGGATTTTGGAAGAAACGAGCAGAGTTGGGTCGAGAAGAGCCCACAAGACTTCAGAGGCCCCGGTCGAGGCGTGACACTCGTTTCTAAGACCACTCTTTAACGACGTCGGGATGCGTGCCGCCGGCAGCGCGCGCAGGCGTTATGGCCGCCGATCGCCTACAGCTACCGCATCTCGGGGCTCCGCCTGCGAGCGCCCTCGGACCGATCACGGGCCTCGCGCAGGCATAGGAAGTCGAGCGTTGAGACAACGCGCCCTCAGAAGGTCGGCGTCTCCCACCTTTGGGGCCTCGCAGAGTCCGTGTTCCCATGCCCACACGCGACGCGAAAGCCGAAGGTTCCGCATCGTGACGCCGGTCTACTCCGTGAGTGTCCTGCTAACGAAGACGACGAGTCGCGGCAAGTCACCGGCCAGCACATTCTCACTCAAAGATGCCTTACGTCCCTTTCCGCGCACAAAGTACGAGGAGAGTACGCGCCGGCCTGATCCCCGGGCCAAAACTTGCGGCTGATCTTCTGCCAACCGTCGACGAACCCGAAGCCCTTACTCGGCGCGAGATCACGCAGCGCGTTCACATACTGCTCCGCCCATGCTCGTTCAGCCGGACTCGCAACGCTGATAACTCCGTGGACGTGCGCGAGTCCGCGCTGCTGCTTCTCCCAGACGCGCGCGAGCAGCCGTCCCTTGTGCCCTGTCGCGCGATCGGCACGTTGCTTCGCCACACGATGCAGCTCACTCCACCAGCCGCCAGCGTGCGAATTGAACGCCGCCGCCAACCCAGGATGCACCCTGCAGCCGATCCGTCCAGAACATCTTGTACTGGACGGGTGTGAACACCAGCGAGGATCGAACGGGTACAGGTCACTACCCGGAGCCGTCACCGAGAACATCACCGACAGTCGCACCAGCCGCAGATTTTCCAACAGCCTCCGCTTCTGATCGCGCGCCCAGATCGGCGCGAACTCCGGACACGTCCGCGTGCTACACCGCCGCACCCGACTCGGCAACGGCCGGCCGCAACCGCCACACCGATGCCACAGCCTCCGCTCCATATCGCCCGGCCGGTAATAGCGAGCCCACCCCGGCTGACCGAGCGCGAGCACCTGGCTCACGCTGCATCCTCAGGACCGTCCTCGAGCGCAGCCGCGATCTCTCGCATGATGATCGCGGCAACGGTGAAGGCAGTCGCAGCAGCGAGGTGCTCCCCGCCCCCCACGAGCGCTGCGCTCGCCGTGGGACGCGGCGAGCACCTCGTAATCGTGCGCCTTGCGAAGCAACCGGTCAACGGTGCTCATCGACCCGCTTCTTGCTCTGCGCCCTTAGCTCATCGAGTTTCCGGCGAAGCGGCTCGGGCACCTCGGTCTCTCTGGTACACGGGTTCGAATCCCGTATGGGCCTTTCTGAGCTTCTCTACTACGCGGATTTGGCTTGATACCGTGGGCCATGCGAGCCATGGGTGCCGCCGAAGCGCATGCGGTGCTACCTCGGTGATACCGCGACGTGTTGTCGCTCAGGCGACGAACGACAAGTGTCGTCGATGGATTGCACGCTCGCGCAGCCGAGCGAGGGTGCTAGTAGGCGGCGTGCCGTGGTCCCGGATCGGCGAGCACGTCGGCCAGCGCAACCTCGCCGTGACCGCGAACACCTACACGCATGTGCTCGTCGACGAGAGCGAGATCGACTACGCGGCACTCTTGTCGTCGTGAGTTTACGAGCCAGGAGCGGAAAATGGCGTTCACGAGCGGGTCGCCAGCCCGCCTGCGAGAATTTGACGGTTTTACGACGGAGGAGCTAGACTGTAACGATGGCTACAGCATTCGCAGAGGAAGCGGCCCGGATTCATCGCGTCGCCAATCTGAGCGACAGACAAATCGCAGCCGCTGTCGGCGCTGCCCCTAGCACGGTCCGCGACTGGCTCTCGAGGCGTAGCTCTCCCAGCGGCCTCCGCGCCGAACGGGTGGCCGAGTTGGGCGAGGTCGTCGACCGGCTCACCCGCGTCATGGAGGCGGACTTCATCCCCGTGTGGCTTTCCCGTCCGATCGAGGCGCTCGGCAACAGCAAGCCGCTCGATGTGATCGGCCGCGGCCAGGCGCGACGCGTCGCCCGGGTCGTCTCCGAGCTCGAGTCCCCCGGCGCAGTCTGACTCCACCGTGGCGCTCGACGTCGACGCGGTCGACGCCGCCGGGGAGTGGTTACGCCACATCCCCCACTCCGCTAATCCTCTTGCCCGTCCACACCCGCCCGGTGACAACCGCTGGCAGCGCGGCGCCGTCGTCGACGCGCTCTATCTGGCAGACGACGAGGCCACGTTGTGGGCGGAGTGGTACCGACACCTCGCCGAGCGCGGCCTACCACCGACGCGGTCTCTCCCCCGCGATGTCTGGCGCTTCCGCGTTCCCCCGCTCGAGGTCGCAGACCTCAGTCAAGGGGACCGCCTCGCGCGCCTTGGCCTTCCACCCCCGGTACCCGGCCGCACGTCTTGGTCGCCCTACCAGCGCGTTGGCGAAACGCTTGCAAAGGAAGGCTGGGCGGGGCTGGTGGCGCCAAGCGCAGCCCGACCTGCCGGTCGCGTCCTCTGTCTCTTCGTCGACGACTCGCTTGTGACGCCGGCTGAGACGGTTCCGCCTCCGAGGGTTGTCACCGAACCGCCCGCACCACCAACTGAGATGCGGACGTGACGTGTGGGATGCTTCGAGCCGTTTCGGGGTCTTTGCGGGTCATTTGAGCTCGCGGCGTGCATACCTCGGTGATACCGCGAGCAGCAGAAATAGCCGATTTGCAGGGCTGTTCGAGCCCCGTATGGGCCTTTCTACTTCTTTCTGAACCACGGATTTGGCTTGAAACCGTGGGTCAGGCGAGCCATGGATGCCGCCGAAGCGCATGCGGTGCATACCTCGGTGATACCACGGCACGTTGTCAGCACAAGCGACGGACGCGGGTCGGGCAGCAGGGATCCGCACCGAATCCGTGGTTCGACGCCGAAGCCGCCCTGCTGCCTGAGTGCGCGCTACGCAGACGTTGAACTCTGCCTCCGCAGGGCACGCCAGCGGTTGGACCGGGTTGGATGTCGATGACGGAACTTGGCTCGGCAAGCCAGTTTCGCAAGAATCACGCAAACGAAACGGCCGGCCGCCGACAGCGGTTTTTCATTCTCGTGGACACATTTTGGACATCCCGAGCGTCGGCTGGCGACCTGCGCGAGGTTGTTCCTTGACCGCCTGAGTAGGTGAGTAGTCCCGGTTCTTCACCTTGATCGCGGCTAGTGATCGCGACAGCGACTCCTTCGTCGGCGAGGTGCACGGCTACCAGAAGCAGGGCACCGCCTACGGGTACACGCGCGAGCTCGTCTGCGCGGACGCGCTGGGGACCCGCGCCGGCAGCGACGAAGTGCTGCGCGTGCGTCTGGGCACGGGGTCGGCGAACACGCGCCCGGCGCCGAGCGCTTCCTCGACGAGCTGACCGCGAGGGTCGCCGCGCTGGCACCTCGGGCGAGATCCTGGTGCGCGGCGACTCCGGCTTCCAGAACACGGGCGAGCTACTATCGGTACCGGCGGCGGTACCTCGAGGAAGGACTGGACGGGCTCGAGCTGCGGCCGCGCCGACCACCTCAACCGATGCGAGCCGTGAAGCCGTTCGTCACCCCCGCTCCTCGCTTATGCTGCCTCCTGAATTCTGGTGTGAGCTGAGAGGGTTGCCTGAGACGAGTCGCTTCGGATGGTCCTTAAGACCGACGACATCCATCTTGTCTCGGCGGCGCAGCGAGGTGATCTGATCGCCTTCGAGGCTCTCGTGGGTCGCTACCGCACGCCTGCGTACCGTGTCGCGCTCCGCATCCTTGGGGATCCGACCGACGCCGAGGACGTGACGCAGGACTCGTTTCTCCAGGCTTGGCAAGCGCTTCCGACGCTTCGCGCGAGACGCGCCTTCTCGACTTGGCTCTACCGGATCGTGACCAATCGCTGCCTGAACGCGATCCGCTCGCGGAGAGCCACGGAGATACTACCCAACGAGATCGAAGACGAGACGAGACGGCCGAATCACGTCACCGAAGCTAGGAGGCGCCTCGAGACGCTGAGACGGGCGATCACGCGCCTGACGCCCGAGCAGCGGGCTTCCTTCGTCCTGCGCGAGCTTGAGGGGCTCTCGTACGAGGAGATCGCCGACGTACTGGAGACGACGGTGCCGGCGATCAAGGGGCGCCTGCACCGGGCGCGGCTTGCGCTTCTCGAGGCGATGCGGGAATGGCGATGAACGGGGAGAGCGGGTGGCGCCTCGCCTGCGGGAGAGAGCTTGCGCGCCTGGTCGATCAAGTGGCGGACGGCCTGCCGCCGGCCGAACCGGAGCATCAGCGCACCTGCCTGCACTGCCAGGCGGCGCTCGGCGAACTCGAGGACCTGTGGGGGCAGGTGCGCGCGCTCGCGCGCGAGGAGATCGTCGCTCCCGAGCGGATCGTGAGCAGCGTGATCCGGCGGATCCACGAGGGCCTCGCCGCTACGCCGAGGGAGGTGCCGCTCGAGGAGGTGCTTTCTCGCCTCGTCCGGCACGCTCTGCTCGAGACGGATCACGGAACGACGCGGATCGCCGACTCGGTCGTCGCGAAGATCGTCGACCACGCCGTGCGGGGGCTTCGCGGCGTGGGGCTGACCGGCGGGCCACCGTCCGCGTCTGTCGCCGTAAACGGCAGCCGCGTGACGATCCGGCTGCCCCTTGCGATTCGGTACGGAGTGAGTCTTGCGGAGGCGAGCGCGGCCGCGCGCATGAGCGTGATCGAGCAGGTCGAGGGGCTGACGGGGCTCGTCGTCGACGCGGTCGACATCAGCGTCGAGGACGTGTTCGGCGCCGACGCCGGCTGAACACCAAACGAGCGAGCACGGGCAAAGCGGAACTTTTCCGTCTCCCGCGTTTCTAAGTGAAGACAGGGCACACACCGCGACACACTGAGGAGGAGAACGATGGCAGAGGAGCCGAGGAGCCGAAGGACGGCGAGCCAGGCTGTCACCGCCGGCGAGGAGATATCGCCCCTTGCCGCCGAGCGCGGGGCGACAAGGATCGCCGATGCCGTAGTGACTAAGGTCGCCGGCATCGCCACGCACGAGGTGCCGGGCGTGTACGCGCTCGGCGGCGGCGCGGCGCGGGCGATCGGAACCATGACGCAAGCCGTTGGCATGAGTGCGCGCACTGCGCAGGGAGTCTCGGTCGAGGTCGGCGAGCGCGAAGCAGCCGTCGACCTCACGATCGTCGTCGACTACGGCGAGTCGATCCCACGTGTCGCGCAGGAGGTGCGCGAGAACGTGATCAGGCGGATCGAGGGCATCACCGGGCTCTCCGTCACGGAGGTCAACGTCACGGTCGATGACCTCCACGTCCCCGGCGAGGAGGAAGAAGCACCGGCTCGGGTCGAGTAGTGAGGACGGGAGGAACGACGCCGCGACCTTCGACGCGCCTCCAGCTTGCGCGTGTGGCGCTCGACGCCGCACTGACGGTCGCGGGCGTTGTCGGCCCCGTGGGAGCGCTCGAGTCCGCCACGGCAACGGCGCGCGATCGCGTTCCCGGGGTGCTCGTCGTCGCGCTGAACGACAGGCGATACGACGTGTCGCTCCACCTGATCGCCGCAGTCGTGCCGCTGCACGACCTCGCAGATCGCATTCGCGAGCGTGTCGTACGGGCCGCGACTGCTGCCGGCCTCGCCCGCGCGCTCGGTCCCGTGAACGTGGTCTTCGAGGATGTGGTCGCGGGCGAGGCGAGAGCCGGGAGATGATCCTGTTCCTCCGCCTGTTCGCCCGTCTTCTCGCCTTCGTGCTTCTCGTCGCGCTTGCGCTCCTGGGTCTTGCCGTCGCTGTGTTCTCGATCCAGGGCGACGCGGACGCGCTCAGCCTGCCACGGCTCGCCGAGCACCTTCAGCTGCCCGAGCTCCGCTCGGATGCGGGCCGTTGGCTTGATCAACTCGAGGAGCCCGGACCGGTCGCGCTCACCTCGCTCGGCGGCGGGGTCGCGGCGATCGCGGCCGGTGTTCTCCTGCTTGCCGGGACGATCGTGCCTGCGCGCGAGCGTCTCCTTGTGGTCGAGGAGGAGGAGGACGGGCGGCTGGCGGCGCGTAGGCGTGCGGTCGCGCACGCGGCGAGGTCACTCGCCGAGCCCGTGCGCGGCGTGACGGCGGCAAAGGTGCGCGTGCGGCCCAGCCGGCGCGGGTGTGGCGGGCGCTTGGCGGTGGTGGCCGTCCACCCGCGCACCGTGTCCGGAAGCGAGGTCGAAGAGCGCGTCAGGGAAGCGCTCGTCCCCTTGAGCGAGGGCTTCTCCTTGCGCGCCCGCGTGCGGGCCAGGCGAGGGAAGCCGAGAGTCGAGTGATGCTGCGCCAGCGCATCCGCGCCCGCCGCTCGCCGTTTGCAGTCTTCGGACGGCTTCCGTTGCTCGTGCTCTCGCTCGCGCTCGTCTGGTACGGGCTCATGGTCGAGCTGCTCGCGCTCGAGGTCTCGCCGCAGGCGGTGAACGCGGTCAGCGGCTACCGCTCCGCCTACGACTTCCTGGCGGGGCTCGAGCCTGCGGACATGACGGGGGGCGTGCGGGTCGTCGCGGGGCTCGGCGGCGCCTGCTCCTTCCTTCTGTTCGGCTACCTTGCGCTCAAGTCCCTCTCCCGCCCCTACCTCGCCCGGAGCGAGCTTCTGCTCGGCGAGGCAGGGCGGGGGGTGGATGTGGTCGGGCCACGCGCGGTCGAGCGAGCGGTGGAGGGGGCAGCGCGCTCGCATCCGGCCATCGACGAGGCGAGCGCGCGCTACGGGACGGAGGACGTCAACGTCAGCGTCCACGTCAGCGACGCGCGCGTAGCAGGGAGTGCGCTCCGGGAGGTGCGCGGGCGCGGGCGCGAGGCGCTCGCTCAGCACGAGCTGCCCCTTCTTCCCGTGAACGTGACCTTGACCGGCTTCGAGGAACCGAAAGGAAGGGAGCTCAGATGACCGGAAGACAGTTCGCCGCCGCACTAGGCTTCGCCTTCGTCGCGCTCTGGATCTCGCTCAGCTTCGGCTGGGCGCTCCTCTGCCTGGCTGGGGCGGCTGCCTTCTACGTGGTCGCGCTCGTGCTCGAGCGCGCGCTCGTGGACATCACGCTGCAGGAGCTCGCGAGCAGGGTCATCCCCGAGGAAGCGCTCGCGCGGCCTCCGCGGCCAACTCGGCCGCGGGTGCGCTAACGCTAGGTCGGATGCTCTCGCTGACCTACAACGCCGCCGAGGTTCGCGTCAGCGGTCTGCCGTACTGGCTATCGATCGGTCATATCGAGGACAGCTCGAGCAGCTAGGCCCGTTAGGAAGCAGCGACGATCGCCGCGACGGGTTCCATTTCGACCGGAAACGCCGCTTCCAGCACGATTGCAGCCGCAGCTACGCTCGTCTCATGAGTCGCTTCGCCACTCTGGAGCTGGAGCGCTTCCCCAACCGGGCGCTCGTGATGGCTGCCGCAGCGTGTTTCACCTTCGCTCTCGACTTCGCGACGAAGGAGGTCGTCGTCGCGCTCGAGCCCGCGTCGCTGCTCTTCAATGTCTCCGACCGCGCGCCGTTCGGCCTCGGCTGGACCCTGATCGTGGTTGCTGCTTCGACCTCGCTCCTCGCGTGCGTCGTCCCGGCGCGGATCGTTGCGCTCGGCGCCGGCGTCGCACTCGGCGGTGCCCTCGGCAACCTGACGAGCCGCTACTGGTGGGACGCTCGCGGGGGCTCACCGGACTTCATCCCGTTCGGTGACGGCTCGACCGGGAACGTCGCCGATCTTTTCATCGGTCTGGGCCTCGGCGTCATGCTGATCGGCACCGTCGTCTGGCTCGGCTGGACGATCGCGACACGGCCAAACGCCTCGCATTAGCGAGAGAGGCCCGGGCGGATTATCCGCCCGGGCCTCCGCGGATCAGTCTCGGTTGGGCACGTCCTCAGGCGGAACCGGATCGTTGCCGGTCGCCTGCTTGACGGTGTCGTCTACATCCTGATCGAGATCCTTGCCCTCGAGACCCGGGAGGTCGGACTTCGTCTGCTCCCAGTCGCGCTCGAGCGCCTCGCCGACATCGCCGTTCGTGTCGTCGCTCTTGTCGCTTGCATCGCTCATTCGTGCCTCCCGTCGCTTGAGTGGGTCGTCATGTACCCGCCCAAGAAAAGACCAACCCGAAAGGGCTCAGAACTCGAATCAGACCGACGCTTCGTCGCCGGGGCGTGCTGGGCGAGTGCGATGCTAGGACGCAGGGAGCCTCGATATGCGGGCATATCGAGACGACCGAGGACGACGCCGCGCGCCGCTCAGCGCGTTCCGGCGACACAAGGCTTCATTTTGATTCGAGTTCTTAGAGTGCGATCGCAGCTCGAAGACCCTTCTGGAGCAGGTAAGCGAGGAACACGAGCCACGGAATCTGCGTGACGAGCACCACCGCGAGGAACGCACGCTCGAAAGTGCGGTGGGCAGGCGCGATCGATACGGCTGCCGCGTGATCCAGAGGTGGCTCGTCGATGCCGTGGGCGGCCTCGTCGAGTGGCCCCGGCCTGTGATCCGCTTCCATCTGTGCCATGCCGCCCGCTCCTCCCGTCTCGTCCGGCGCCCTCTACCGGAGTAGACGCGCGAGCGCGAGCTACTTGCGCGGTGACGAAAAACGCTTACACGTCGCGCGGCCCGCTCAAGCGCGGATTACGACCGGAGTTCCCGCAAGCGCGAGGCGGAACATGCGCAGGAGAACGTCGTTACTCACCCGTACGCACCCGTGCGAGACGGCGCCGCCGAGCAGGTCGGGGCGGTTTGTGCCGTGGATGGCGATCGGACCGCCCTGGATCCAGTCCTGGAGCACCGGGGAGAAGGCCGAGATCCCTATCGCGCCCGGGCCGAACGGGCCACCCGGGTTCGGCGCCACGAGGCGCTGATTGACGTAATAGCTCCCGGTGGGTGTCGGCGTGTCGGACGCGCCGATCGCCGCGGTGGCGCCGATCAGCTCGCGGCCCGCACGGTAGAGCGTTACCCGGCGCGCGGAGAGATCGACTTCGATCCGGGTGCGCACACGGATGAGCTGGACGTCTCGCATGCGCACCCAGCCGAGGACGCCATTCGGGCGGGTCGGAAGCTGCACGCGGAGCCAACGCCCCGCGCAGTCGGTGCGACCGAGGACTCCGAAGACGGTCGGGACGCCGTTGGCGTTGAGCCGCTCGAAGCTCCCGACGATCCTTCCTCCCGGGCTAACACGCGCGCTAGCTCGTGTGCGCACCACCGCAGCGAAGGCCAGAGCGCGGGTCCGCAGCGGTTGCACGGCCGCCGCGGCGCAGCGCGTGATGGCACCGGGCGCGCGTGTCGCGGCAGGGGTTGCGCTCTCGGCGGCCGGGCGCACCGGCACCGGAGCGGGCGAGCTGGGCGGTCTCCGGGCAACGGGCGCTGGCCTGGCGACAGCAGCTCGCTTGGCGATCGGCGCTCGTTTGACGGTCGGCGCTCGTTTGGCGATCGGGGCTCGTTTGACGGTCGGTACTCGTTTGGCGGTCGGTGCCCGCTGAGCAACGGGCTGACGAGGCGCGACACTCGCCCAGGAAATCGGAGCTTCGGCGCGCGGATAGTACGGGGCCGCGATTGGGCTGCGCTTCGCCTCGTCCTCGCTACCGCAACCCGCCGCAAGCAGCACCACGAGCACGGACAGCAACGTCACCGCCCTGGATCGCGGATCCATTCGGACCTCGTGGTGCAAGCCGACCACGTCCCGACGGTAGCGGATCGGCCGCCTGGAGAGTGGGAGCGCACCGCGCGGCTTCGCGGCCGCGCGATGCGACTCCACTCGAGATCAATCGTCGGAACGAGCTACGGGCACTTACCGATCGTGTCGCCGTGGCGCAGATGAGCCTTGACTGCCGGGGCGCCGACCGTGATCGTCTTGCCCTTGTGACAGAGCGTCACCTTCGTCTTGCCGTATTGGTACTGGGCGGCCGACGGTGTGGCCTTCTTACTCTTGCCGGGCTTGATCGGCGGCTTGCCCTTGCTCGGCGCGGCGAGCGCTGCCACCGAGAGGAAGAGCGCAGCCGTCAGCACCGCCACGAGGGCGAAACGAAGATTACGAGCAGCATTCCTTTTCATGGTCCTCCTTTTACCTGGTTGTACTGGTAGACGCTAGGGAATCCCAGAACTTGCGCGTTCGCGCGCGAGCAGCGCGGCGCCGCACAGGAAACCGGCGACGGTGACCGCCGGCAGCTCCCAGTCCCAGTCGAGACCAGCGTGGAAGAGGAAAGCGACGTAGCCGCCGGCGGCAGCCGCGTCGGCAGCCCGGAACGCGACCAGGAGCGGCGGGGTGAGCGCGAGTCCGAGCAGCACGAGCCCTACGAGTCCGAGCTCGGAGAGGAACTCGAGATAGAGGCTGTGGGCATCGAGCGCCGGGCGTGGGATGGGCTGGCGCTCGAGCCACGCGAGGTCGTACGTGCCGGCGCCCTTACCGACGAGCGGAGCGTCGGCGACCTCCTCCCAGGCGACGTTCCAGTACCAGGGCCGGTCGCCGCCGCGCGCGGCGAGCTCATCCACGAGCGAGCCTGCGGGCCGCGCGAGGGCGACCGCAAGAGCGAGCGCTGCCGTCGCTCCGAGGCTGCGAGCGAGCCGTGGCCGGCCCGAGCCGAGGGCAAGGGCGACAGCCGCTCCGACGACCGCCGCCAGCCAGCCGCCGCGACTTCCCGACAGGTACAGCGTCGTGAGGAACACGCACGCAAGCGCGCCGTGGAGCAGCCGCAGGCGCCGGCTCGAGACGAGCTGCGAGATCGCGATCACAAGTCCGATCGCCGCCAGCCCGCCCAGCCCGTTCGCGTAGCCGAGCGGTTCCTGGAGGAGCGTTCCCTCGAACGGATCGGGCGGATCCGGCGGCCCCGCGAGCAGCCGCTGCCCGAGAGCATAGGCGCAGACGACCCCGATTCCGGCGAGCACGCCCGTCAGGAGCGAGCCGGCGGCCGCCGCGGCGGCGAGGACGAGCGCGACATAGGCGAGCGTCCGCTGTGCCTCGAGCGTGGAATCGGCCGGCTCGGGCGACCAGAGCGCCGAGAGCGCCGTCCAGGCTGTCAGCGCGACGAGCGCGCCGATCACGAGGGCCTGAGAGCGGGTCAGCGCGACGCGGCCGCGAAGAACGAACGCGAGCGCTGCGGCGCAGAAGAACGCGACAGCCGCGGCCCGCCACGCCGAGGGGAAGAAGCCGCCGTCGGCGAACGACAGCAGAACGACGCCTCCGAAGGCGAGCAAACCGCCCGGAAGCGCTCGCTTGAGCTCGCCCAGCCTCACGTCCACTCCCGGCGTCGATGACGCGGCCGGCGGAGGCGGAGGCGGGCCTTGCCTGCTGGGAGCCGGCCGGTCAGCGGCGCCGGGCGGCTCAGCGGAGGAAGCGGAAGAGGGCTTCGGCGACGCAGACCGGCTTCTCGTGCCCCTCACGCTCGATCGTCGCGGCGACCCGCGCCTGCTCGCCGCCACTCACCTCCTCCACCGCCTCGACGACGAAGCGCGCCCGGATCCGGCTTCCGGACGGGACGGGCGCCGGGAAGCGGACGCGATTCAATCCGTAGTTGACGGTCAGTCCGTACCCCTCGAGCGGAGGCAGCGCCAGCTCGAAGAGCGGGACGACGAGCGAGAGCGTCAAGAACCCGTGCGCGATCGTCGTTCCGAACGGCCCCTCGGCGGCTCGCGCCGGATCGGTGTGGATCCACTGCGGATCGTCGGTGGCGCCCGCGAAGTCGTCGATTCGCTCCTGCTCGATCGCAAGCCAGTCCGAGACGAGCTCCTGCCCGATCAGATCGCCGATTACCACCGGAGCACCGTAGCGGCCCAGGTGTAGCCGGTGCCGGCCGCGAGCAGCAAGACGAGGTCGCCCTCCTCCAGCTCTCCCGCCCGCGAGATGCGATCGAGCGAGAGCAAGGGATCGACTCCGCTCATGTGCCCTGTGTCGTCGAGATAGGTCGCGGGTGGGGAGCCGAGCTCGGCGACGATCGCCTCATGCATCGAGCGCTTCATGTGGATGTTGCAGAGGTAGGCGACATCGCTCTCGGTCGCGCCGCTGCTCTCGAGCGCGCCGCGAGCGGCCGCGATGAAGTTCGGCATGCTGACCTCGTCGAGGCCTCCCTTCATCTCGGCCGGGTCGGCGACATCCAGGTAGTGCCTCCGACCCGCGACCGACTCGGCCGAGGCCGGCTCCACCGACCCGCCCGCCGGCACTTTCACCTGGAGCGAGAACGAGCCGTCCGTGATCGCGTGGGCGCCGCAGAGCTCGTGGCCGCCGTCGCGCGTCAGGAGCCCGGCCACAGCCCCGTCGCCGAAGTTGAACATGAAGCGCGAGCGCGCGTTTGTGTAGTCGATCAGATACGACTCGCGGCAGGCCGCGACGAGCAGGACGTTTCGCAACTCGGGCTCGCCGAGGAGGAAGTTCCGCGCCAGCCGCAGCGCGACCGGCGTGCCGCACGAGACGTTCGCGCATTCGAGGGCATAGGCGTTCGCGCAGCCGAGCCGGTGCGCGATCCAGGGCGCGGCCTGCCAGACCGGATATTCCTTCCACATCGAGCCGTAGTAGAGGACGACGTCGATCTCTGCCGGATCGAGATCGTGCTGGCCGAGCAGCCGCGACGCGGCGGCGACGGACATGTCCGTGACGTGCTCGTCCTCCGCCGCGATGTGCTTGCCGCGAAGCCCGAACTTCTCCACGATCACGGTCTCCGGGATTCCGCTCGCTTGGCCGATCTCGGCGGCGCTCAGCCATCGCTCCGGGAGGTACGACGCGGTCGCGTTCAGCCCGATCATGAGCCGAGATCCTTCCCACCGAGCGCACGCACGAGGATCCGCGCCAGCTCGTCGAAGATGCGCTCGGGCATCTCCGTGCGACCGTCCCAAAGGATCCAGCGCATCCCGACGAGCTCGCCGATCCCCATCAGGCTCCACGCGAGAACCTCGGGGTCGCCCTGCGCGACCTCGCCCGCCTCCATCGCCTGCCGCAGGCCCGCAACGTACCCCTCCGTCAGGCGCTCGTAATGAAGCTGGAGGATCTCGGGCGAGACGAACTCCGCCTGGCGAATGATCCGATAGAGCGCCGGGTGCTCGGCGGTGAAGCGGAAGAAGGCGCCGAAGCCGAGCAGCTCGCGCTCGGAGCGGATAGCTCCCTGCGAGGAGGCCTCGGTCATGGCGTGGCGGACACGCGTGTTCAGGTCGAGCACGAGCTCGTCGAAGATCCGCTTCTTGCCGCCGAAGTAGAGGTAGAAGGTGCCCTGGCCGACTCCCGCCGCCTCGGTGATCTTGACGATCGAGGCGTCGTGATAGCCCACCTCGGCGAAGACGCGCTCGGCGGCCTCGAGCAGGAGCCGCCGAGTGCGCAGACCGCGGCTCGAGAGGATCCGGCCGCCGACGCCGGTGGGCGGGCCTCCGGTCGCGAGCTCGCTCATCGAACCGGCTCCAGCAGCTCGCCCTTGACGACCTTGCCCATAGCGTTCCGCGGCAGTTCCCCGACGAAGCGAACCTCGCGCGGCACCTTGAATTTCGCAAGGCGCTCGCGGCAGAACACGAGCAGCTCGTCCTCGCTCGCCTCGGCACCGAGCACGACGAACGCGACGCACGCCTCTCCCCAGCGCTCGTCCGGCACGCCGAGGACCGCCGCCTCTGCAACCGCGGGATGCTCGTGCAAGACGCTCTCGAGCTCGGCCGGATAGACGTTCTCGCCGCCGGAGATGACCATCTCCTTGAGCCGGCCGACGATCCGGTAGTCGCCCTCGTCGTCGCGGATGGCGACATCGCCCGTGAGCAGCCAGCCGTTGGCGAAGGCGGCGGCGGTCGCCTCGGGATTGCGCCAGTAACCGGCGAAGACGTTCGGGCCGCGCACGACGAGCTCGCCCTCGCCTGGACCCTCGACGTGACGGCCGCTCACGGGCTCGCGCAAGGCAACGTCGACGTGCGGGTACGGCTTCCCCGCCCAGCCCCGCTTGCGTGCGGCTTCCCCGGGTGGCAGGCAGAGGACGTTCGGGGCCGCCTCGGTCAGACCGTAGCCCTGAACGATCTCGACGCCGCGC
This sequence comes from Gaiellaceae bacterium, assembly GCA_037720595.1. Classification (GTDB taxonomy): domain Bacteria; phylum Actinomycetota; class Thermoleophilia; order Gaiellales; family Gaiellaceae; genus Gaiellasilicea. The sequence continues at coordinate 51,061 of JBBJLW010000004.1, forward strand.
TCGTGCCAGAGTTCGAGCAGCGGCTCGGGCATCGGCGCGCCGCCGACAACCGCGCGCCGCAGGCTCGAGAGGTTGGCGTCCGCAAAGCCCGAATCCTGCGCCATGAAGAGGTAGGTCGCGGGCACGCCCATCATCGTCGTCACCCGCTTCTCGCCGATCAGCGCCAGCGCCCGACGCGGTTCGAACGACGGCTCGAGCACGACGCGCGCCCCTTTCCACCAGGCGAGGAGCGGCTGCACGTTCCAGCCACCGACGTGGAACTGGGGAAGGAGCTGGAGGACGACGTCGTCGTCGTCGAGCCCTGCTACCCGGTCGAACGAGAGGTTCGTCCAGAAGCAATTCGCGTGGGTGAGCAACGCCCCCTTCGGCCGGCCCGTCGTGCCCGAGGTGTAGACGAGCAGCAGCCCGTCGCCATCGGCCGGCGATCGTTTCTTGTCGCAGTCTGTTGCAAAGTCTTCCAGCCCGGCGGTGCGTCGATGAAGCGACGCGGCGGTCTCGGCAAACTCGGGCGAGGTCAGGAGAACCGCGGGCTCGGCATCCGCGAGCTGGTAGGCGAGCTCCGGCACCGCCAACCGCCAGTTCAGCGGCAGCAGGATCAGGCCGGCTTTCGCGCACGCGAAGAAGACGACGACGTGCTGAGGATTCGAGCCGGTCAGTGTCGCGACCCGGTCGCCTGGGACGAGGCCCTTCTGGAGCAGCCCCGCCGCGAGGCGCTCCGAGCGTTCGTCGAGCTCGCAGTAGGTCGTCTTCTCGTCGAGAAAGTCGATCGCGACCCGCTGCGGCGTCGTTCGTGCACGGTCGCGGATCCACCGGTCGAGCGTCAGCTCGCCGCTCATAGGAGAAACTCCTCGAGCTCGCGGACGAACCTCTCCGGCTCCTGCCAGAAGAAGAGATGGCCGCAACCCGGGTAGACCTCGAGCCGCGCATCCGGGATCAGGTCGACGAGCACCTCCGCGTTTCGCGGATCGACGACGACATCGCCGTCGCCGTGCTGGACGAGGGTCGGCGCTGCGAGCTCGCCGAGCCGGTCGGACGCATCGAACACGACACCCGCGGCCGCCTGAGCAGCCCAGGCCTCGAACCCCTGCGCCGTGCGTTCGCGATGTTCGAGGATCTGCTCCACGAGATCGGGTCGGTCAGCCGGCTCGAGCGCGTTCTCGACGTACTCCCGCAGCGTCGCGCGGGCGAGCATCAGGTCGGCTGTTCGCTGCGGCATTGGGAACGCTCGCGAGCCGCCTGGCGTCGTGCAGGCGAGCACGAGCCGGTCGACCCGCTCCGGCTGGGCGAGGGCGAGCTCCTGGGCGATCATGCCGCCGAGGCTCGTGCCGGCGACGTGCGCCCGCTCGACCCCGGCCTCGTCGAGGACCTGAAGCGCGTCGGCGGCCATTCCAGCCGCCGTGTACGGCCCTGACGGCGCGTCGCTCTCGCCGATCCCGCGGTTGTCGAAGGTGAGCACGTCGAAGGAGCGCGCGAGCGGCGCGAGCACGGGCTCCCAGCCCCAGCGGGCGTAGCCGAGGCCCTGGATCAGCAACAAGGCAGGACCTTCTCCACCTTCTCCGCGGCGCTCCCAGGCGATCTTCACGGCCGCGATCCCTCCAGGGCAGCCGAGCGGCGCAGCACCCGCAGGCGGCGTCCGAGCCCCGCGAGCCCGCCCGGGACGAAGAAGACGAGCAGGATGAACAGGGTGCCGAGGATGAAGAGCGGCTCCGAGAGCGGGGTCCGGATCACGGTCGGGAGATCCTGCACCTGCGAGGAGCCGGCGAACGAGCCGAGGCGCAGATCGAGCAACGTGTAGAGAAAGCCGCCGAGCAGGGCGCCGTACCTCGTGCCGGCGCCACCGATCACGACCATCACGAGCAAGGTCAGCGTGAAGTTCGCCGTCGTCACCTGCGGCGAGGCGCCCGTGCCGACCACGATCAGCCAGACGATCCCGCCGAGCGTGGCGAGGAACGAAGCGAGCACGAACGCGATCAGCTTGAAGCCGAACGGGTGCAGCCCGATCACCTCGACGCGACGCTCGTTCTCCCTGATTGCCTGCCAGACATGGCCAGGCGACGACGAGACCGCGAAGCGGACGACGAGGAAGACGAAGGCCGCGTAGCCGAGAGCCAGCCAGTAGAGGTACTTCGCGTTGAGGACGCCGACGAAGAAGTCCGGCAGAGGATCGGAGTTGAGCCCGAGCCCCTCCTCCCCGCCCGTCAGACCGTCCGGGTTCTTCTGCACGAGCACCTGTCCGGCCTGCGCGAACGCGAGCGTCACCATCGCGAACGCGATCCCGCCGACCCGCAGGCTGACTCCGCCGAGCAGCATCGGGACGACGATCCCGACCGCAGCCGTGATCGCAAATGCCTGCCAGAGCGACCATTCCCACCGCGTCAGCGCGATCGCCATCACGTAGACCCCGATCGCGAAGTAGAGCGCGTGCCCGAACGAGAGCAGGCCCGTGAAGCCGAAAAGCAGGTCGTAGGTGAGCGCGATCCCGGCGAAGAGCAGGCAGAGCGCGAGGAGTCCGAGGGTTCCGGGGCTGTCGAGGGGGCCGGCGAAGACGACGGGGATGTCGAGCGGCAGCGTCGGAACGACCGCGAGCACGGCGAGCAGCACGAGCGGGACGGCGAACGAGAGCGCGCGCCTACCCATCAGTGCGCAACCTTGGGGGCAAGCCCGCCCGGACGGGCGAGCAGCACGAGCGCGAGCAGGAGTACGACCGCGAGATCGCCGAGACCGCTCGACGCGTAGTAGTTGGCGTACTGCTGCACGAGCCCGACGACGACCGCTGCGATCACCGTTCCGCCGATCGAGCCGAACCCCCCGATGACGACGACGATGAACGCGAAGATGAGGAGCGAGGTGCCGCGTCCGGGATCGACTGCGCCGAAGTAGACGCCGGAGAGGACGCCCGCGAGCGCAGCCGCAAGCCCGCCGATCGCGAAGACGAGCGTGAAGGCCTTGCGCACGTCGATCCCGAGTGCCGTCACCATCGCTCGATTCTCGACGCCGGCGCGGACGATCAGCCCGTAGCGCGTGTAGCGCAGGAACGCCGTCAGCCCGAGGAAGACGAGCGCGGCGGTCGCGATCTCCAGGAAGCGGTCGTTCGGGATGTTCGCGCCGAAGATCGTGGTCGTGTCGATCAGCCATTCCGGCACGGGGAACTGCCGCGCGTCGAACCCCCAGATCGCCTCCACGAGGGCGCTGAGGACGAGGGCGAGGCCGACGGTGACGAGTACCTGCTCGATGTGGCGCTCGTAGAGGGGCCGGATCAGGACGAGCTCGACAAGCGCGGCGAGCACCGCACCGACCGCAAGGCCGGCGATCGCGCCGACGAGCAACTTCGTGCCCGGACCACCGCCGACGTGGGTCGACGTCCACCACGTCGCGTACGCCCCGACCGTGAGGAAGGCGCCGTGGGCGAAGTTGAGCACGCCCATCAACCCGTAGATCAGCGAGAGGCCGGATGCGATCAGGAAGTACATCGCTCCAAGTCCCAGGCCCGTAATGGTCAAGAGAATGAACGTGCTCAATGCCCGCCTCCGTGGACGCCGAGCAGAGCGCGGACGCGCTCGGGGTCGCCGAGCAGCTCCTTCGCGTCGCCCGCATGGACGACACGACCGCCGTCGAGCACGACCACCTGCTGCGCGACGCGCGCGACGACGGCGAGGTTCTGCTCGACGAGCAGGACGGTCGCGAGCTCGGCCGCCCGCTCGAGCGCGGCCGCGACCTCGGTGACGAGGAGCGGCGCGAGCCCCTTGGTCGGCTCGTCGACGAGGAGAACCGAGTTCTCGTTGAGCAACGCGCGTGCAATCGCGACCATCTGCTGCTGACCACCCGAGAGCGTGCCCGCCTTCTGCGCGCCGCGCGTCTTGAGCTCCGGGAAGAGCTCATAGACGAGCTCGTAGCGGGGATTCCCGTTTCGTTCGGAGAGGCGCAGGTTCTCGTCCACGCTGAGCCCCGCGAAGACGTCGCGATCCTCGGGCACATAGCCGATCCCGCGGCGCACGATCTTGTGGGTGGGCAGTCGCGTCAGGTCCGCCCCGGCCAGCGTGACCCGGCCTCGCCGCGGCACGAGCCCCATCAGCGCCCGCAGCGTCGTCGTCTTCCCCACCCCGTTGCGCCCGAGCAGAGCGGTAACCCCACCCTCGGGAACCTCGAACGAGACGCCCTGGAGCACGTGCGACTCACCCAGGTGGACGTGCAGGTCTCGAACCTCGATCAGACTCAAAGCGGTTCTCCGAGATACGCGGTCTGCACGGTCTCGTTCGCCATCACCTTGTCCGGCTCGTCGAAGGCGAGCAACGCCCCGTGGTGCATGACCGCGATCCGCTCGGCGAGACCGATCACGACCTCCATTCGATGCTCGACCATCAGCACCGTCTTGCCTTCCTCCTTGTGCACCGACCGGATCAGCTCGACGAGCTCGTCGACGTCCTCGACCGAGACGCCGGCCATCGGCTCGTCGAGCATGACGACGTCGGGCTTCCCAACGAGGAGCATCGCGAGCTCGAGCTTCCGCTGGTTGCCGTGGGAAAGGAGTCCGGCCGGCCAGTCGCCGCGGCCGGCGAGGCCGACTCGCTCGAGCGCGGCGTCCGCCCGCTCGCCCCCGATCCGGCGTGCCCGCCGCCAGATCCGCATCGTCCCGCCGAGCTCCGAGTCGGCAGCGAGGCGCACGTTCTCGCGCACGCTCAGGACCGGGAAGACGCTCGAGACCTGGAATGTCCGCCCGAGCCCGGCCCGCGTCCGTCGGAACGGCGGCTCCCCGGTGATGTCGCGTCCGTGCAGCTCGATGCTCCCGGCGGTCGGACGCATGAGCCCCGAAAGCAGGTTGAAGAGGGTCGTCTTGCCCGCTCCATTCGGTCCGATGATCCCGACGAGTTCGCCCGCACGGACCTCGAGCGAGACATCGGCGACGATTTTGGCGCCGCCGATGTCGAGCCCGAGGCCCCGTGTGGCGAGGATCGGTGCGGGAGTGCTCACGATCCCCGAAGTCAGGGATGTGCCTGCTAGCGCCGCTCCGGCGGGGCGACGAACTGGCCCTTGATCCGAGCGATCACCCGCGGCGTGAAGCGGGTGCCGTTCGCGACGAGCTTGACCTGGAACATCGGTTGGATCATCGCATGGTCGGACTGGCGGATCGACTGCTGCCCCTTCGGACCGACGAAGTTCCAGCCTTCGAGCGCCGAGATCATCCGGTCGACGTTGTCGCCCTTCGCCTCGGTGAGCGCGCGGACGATCATCTGGCCGGCGACGAAGCCGTCCGGAGTGAAGAGGTCCGGCACCTGGCCACGCTTGCGCATCGCGTTGACGAGGAAGTCGTTGACCCTGTTCTTCGGCGCGGTCGAGACGTAGTGCGAGAGAAAGTCGATCCGCGTCGCCGCTTCGCCGTAGCTCGGCCAGGTCGCCTTCTCGGCAAGCCCGGTGACGATCTTGTTCGAGACGCCGAAGACGCCTTGCTGGGTCAGCGCCCGGTACATCGCCGGAGCGGTCGTACCGGCCCAGGCGATGAAGAGCAGATCCGGATTGGCCTGCTTGGCCTGCTGCGCGAACGGCGTGAAGTCCTGCGCCGAGAGCGGGACGAGGAGGCGGCTGACCGCGTGGCCCTGGCCGCCGACGACCGCGTTGACGGCGGCGAAGTTCCCCGCGCCGAACGCCGAGTCCTGCGCGAAGACGACGACCTTGCGGCCGGCGCCCCGGAGGAACGTGGCTGCGGTCTTCACGTCCTGGTAGGTCTGGCGACCGGAGCGGAAGGTGTACTTGTTGATCCCGGTGATCGCGTCGCTCGCCGCCGGACCCGAGATGAAGAGGATCTTGTTCTGCTCGGCGAGCGGCGCCATCTGGAGAGCGACGCCCGAGGAGACGCTGCCGGCGAGGATCTTGTAGCCCTTGCCGATCAGATCCTTCCCCGCCGCGACCGCCTTGACCGGATCCGTGCCGTCGTCGGCGAGCGTCAGCTCGATCTTGCGTCCGTTGACGGCGTTCGTGCCCTTCGTCGCGTAGGCGAGGCCGTAGCGCAGCCCCTGGATGTACTCGGCGCCGTAGGCCGCGAGCAGCCCCGTCCGCGAGTAGACAATCCCGATCTTGTACGGATCGGCCGTGGCTCCGGTGCCGGCCGCCGTCTTCGCGTCAGCCGTACTCGCGAGTCCGCCGAGCAGTGCAACGACGAGCGCGAGCAGCACTGCAACTTTCAAGCGCATTCCTTGCATCTCTCCCTGACCTCCGTGAAAGGCTGACCCCACCTACGCACAAACCTGAGACCCGATTCAGGTCTAAGGTACGACGGCGGCAGGCCGCGTGTCAAGGGGTGGTGAAGACCGAGCTAGACGCCGAGCTCGTGGAGCAACGGACGCGTATCGAGCGGATCGGCCCCGATCCGGGCCGCGATCTCCTCGCTCGTCGGGCGCGTCCCCTCGCGGAAGAGCTCGCGCAGCCGCTCCCCCGTCTCGGCCCGGCGCCACCAGTCCTCGCCGATCTCGGCGATCAGATGCTGCCGGAGCTGGGCCGAGCGGATCCAGGCGCGCAGGTAGTCGGCCGAGTAGAACCCCGAGTCCATGTCCGAGAGGAAGTTCTCGGATGGGTAGTGGATTCCGGTCGCCGCCGTGAGGCGCTCCGAGTAGCCGGTCGAGGTGCCGCCGTCCTCGAGGAAGCGCCCCCAAAAATCGAGCTCGAACTGCAGCTTGGCCGTGTAGCGGCGGAAGAGAAGCGCCTCGAGGAACGTCGTCGCCTCGGCGTTCTCCAGCGCCTGCTCGTCGGAGAGCTCGAAGTGCTCGGCGTGCCAGCCCGGCTCGCGCGAGATCGCCTCGACGATGTAGGAGTAGATCTCGGTCAGCGCGTGGTCGCGGGAGATCTTGCGGAAGATGTAGGGCAGCTCCGGATCGCAGCCTGCGTAGTGGAGCGCGTGCCCGGCCTCGTGGAGGAACGCCTGGTAGTCGTGCAGCCCGCCCTGAGCGCGCGTGATCAGGTGGACGAGGTTCGGCGGATCCGAGGCGATCACGCACGCGCGCGGGGATTTCTGCGGCCGGTCGTCGAGGTCGAGGCGGATGCCGGCAATCGACTGGATCTCGAATCCGAGCCGCCGCAAGGTGGCGACGCACACCTCGACGGAGCGCTCCTTCGTGTAGGTGGACTCGAGCGGCGAGAGCCGGCGGAGATAACTCGTGTGGTTCGAGGTCGGAACGGCCTCGCGCTCCGGCCCGAGCAGCTTCTCGAACCAGCGCTCGCGGAGCGCGTCGTAGGAGCTCGTGGACCTCTTGCTTGCGGCGTCGAGCGCGCGCTCGAGCTCCTGCAGGGAAATTCCCTTCTCCTCGTTCGAGCGCTCGATCGCGTCGGTGACGCCGGAGAGCTCCGCCTCGAGCCTGTCGCCCGCCGTGAGCAACTCGCGCCGGCCGCCGTTGAAGTGGGCGTTCTCGTCGTTGTGCAGCGCTCCAAGCTCGTCACGATCACGGTAATCGGGCAGGACGGCGAGGCGCGCCTGGGCAGTGCGAAGCGGCAGCTCCTCGCCGCGCCAGGTGAGGCGCGCAGCGAGGATCGCGTTCTCAAGCTCGTCCTCTCGCGCGGCGAGCTCGGCCGCGACGATCCCGGATTCGCACGTCTTGCGCAGCCGGTAGCGCCGCTCGCGCTCGCTGCTCGGGGCGGCTTCCTCTGCGTCGCGCAGCGCCTCGAGCTGGCTCTGCGAGAAGAGGTCGCGGTATCGCTCGACGATCGCGGCTTGGTCGGAGGTCTCCTTCTCGCCGACGCGAACCGCGCGTGCTTCCTCGGAACGCTCGAAGAGATACCTCGCCAGGCGCTCTTCGAAGGCGTTCGGGGATCGAACCGCAGCCGTACTCACGTTCTCGAACCTATCGGACGGCTTCGTCCGAAACCGCGGCCACGAGCTCGTGGAGCGCGAACGGCTTGCCGAGCACCCCGGACACTCGCGCGCGCACGGCCGGCGAGATCTCGCTCGTGCCGGAGAGCATCACGATCCGTAACGGCAGCTCGAGTCCTTCGACGTCGTCGAGGAGGTCGACCCCGTTGTCCGGGCCAACGTGCACGTCGAGCAGGATCACGTCGACGGGCTCGGCGGCGAGGAGCTCGCGTGCGGCCGCGACCGATCCCGCCTCCAGCACGCGGTGCCCCTCGAGTTCGAGGTTGACCCGACACAGAAGGCGAAGAGACGGCTCGTCGTCGACGACGAGCACCGCGCGCCGCTCGCGGTTCATCGCGCCCGAGTGTAGACGCAGCTCTCGCGCCGTCGCGGCTGTGAACCCGGTTCGCAAGGGGGTAGACTCGCGCGCGTGAGACCGCTCGCCGGATGGGGCAGCGCCACGAGTTCCGAGCGGGCACTCGACCGGCTGCGCTGCGATCTCCAGCCGACTCTCCTGGCGCTCGACCGCGCCGCGGCCGACCCGGAGGCGCTCGACGAGCTCGCCGACGACTTGCCGGCGCTCCAGTACGCGCTCCACGCCGCGGCGGAGCAGGCGCTCGATTCGCCGAGCGACCGCGCGGCCTCCGGCGCGCTCGATGCCGCACGCGCAGCTGCGGGCGAGGAGACAGCGGACGTCGCCGAGACGCTCGCTGACGCCGGTGCGGATGCGGTCGCGCCGCTTTTGTGGGAGTGGCGGGCCGCGCTCTTCGGCGTCCGGCTGGCGCTGCTCCGGCTCGAGGAGGGCGGCACGGAAAAGGCACCACCCCCGCTCCCGGCCGCGACCGTGCCGCCGCTCCTGCTGCTCGGTTTCGGCGTCGCACTCGTCCTCGGCGGCGCGCTCGCGGACACGTGGCCACTCTGGATTCTCGGGCTGGCGCTCGTGACGGCGAGTACCGGGCTTTCGCAGCGCCCGTAACGGGCTGCTTTCTCGGCGCCCGTAACGGGCGACGCCTGAGCCGCGTTCCCCTTCTACAAGTGAGAAACGAGGATCCCCGAGAAGTGAACGACGAGCCACCCGACGAGCGCGACCGCCGACCGCAAGAATCGCTCCCGAGCGCAAGCTACCGCCGCCGCGCCTGGCGCGAGTTCCAGCGGGCGCTCGACCCGCTCGCGTCGGCTAAGCCGCTGCGGCGGCCGCCCCGCGCCTGAGCCGGGCGACCGACTCCCCGCGACCGAGGAGCGCCAGGCTCTCGTACAGGCCCGGAGAGACTTTCGAGCCGGTCACCGCGACACGGATCGGTGCGAATGCCTGCCGAGGCTTCAGCTCGAGGCGTTCACAAAGCGCCTTCAGCGCCGTCTCGATCGGCTCGGGCTCGAACGGCTCGAGCTGTTCGAGCGCGGCAGCCGCGGCCTCGAGGATGCGCCGATCGAGCAGGTCCGGATCCGGCTCGACCTCGTGGAACAGAAAGCCCGCGAAGGCGAGAAACTCGCCGAGCCGTCCGATCTTGTCCTGCACGAGCGGGGCGGCCTCGCGGATCCGCTCCTCCGGCCAATCGTTGCCCAGGGTCCGTAGATACTCGACGAGTGCGTCCGCATACTCGGCGGGCGGCAGCGCACGCAGGTAGACGCCGTTCAGCCAGTCGAGCTTGTCGTAGTCGAACGCAGCGGCGCTCTTGATCACACGATCGAGGTCGAACCGTTCGATTAGCTCGGCGCGGGACATGAGCGTGGTCTCGCCATCGGGCGCCCAGCCGAGCAGCGCGAGGAAGTTCAGCAGTGCAGGCGCGAGATATCCGGCCGCGCGGAGCTCGTCGACCCCGGTCGCGCGATGTCGCTTGGAGAGCTTCTTCCCGTCGGTAGCCAGCACGTTCGGGACGTGCGCGTAGACGGGGAGGTCGGCGCCGACCGCCTGAATCAGGTTGATCTGCTTGGGCGTGTTCGAGATGTGGTCGTCGCCGCGGATCACGTGTGTGATCCCGTCCCAGACGTCCTCCATCGGCGACGCGAAGTTGTAGGTCGGCCGCCCGTCGGAGCGGACGAGCACGAGGTCCTCGAGCTCCTCATTCGGAAACTCGATCCGACCCTTGACGACATCGTCCCAGGCGGTAACGCCCTCGTCGGGCATCCGGTAGCGGATCGCTCCTTCGTCCTCGTAGGCCCTGTCCTCCGCGACGAGCCGCTGCGCAAGCTCTGCGCAGTCGTCGATTCGATCGAGCTGGAACGTGGGTGGCCGATCCCAGTCGAGCCCGAGCCAGGCGAGCGAGTCGAGCGCGTGCTCGACGGCCCCCTGCACCTCGCGGCTCGTGTCCGTGTTCTCGATCCGGACGAGAAACTCGCCGCCAACGTGCCGTGCGAAGAGCCAGTTGAAGAGCGCTGTCCGGACCCCGCCGACGTGGAGCGCGCCGGTGGGACTCGGCGCCATGCGGACACGGACGGGGGCTGCCATCCGGCTAGCCTAGCGAGGTGATCTTCGGCGCCCACTGCTCGGGCGGTGTCAAGGGTGCCCTCGAGAACGCTGTCGAGATCGGCGCCGACGCCGTTCAACTCTTCGCCCAGAGTCCGCGGATGTGGCGCTTTCCGGAGCACGATCCGGCGGTGCTCGAGCGGTTCCGCGAGCGGCGTGAGGCCGCCGGGATCGGGAGCACGCTCGTGCACGCCCTCTATCTCTGCAACCTCGCCGCGCCGGATCCCGCGATCTACTCCAAGTCGGTGCAGACGATGCGCTCGACGATGCGGGCCTCGTGCGCGATCGGCGCCGACGGAGTTGTCTTCCACGTCGGCTCCCACCTCGGAACGGGATTCGAGGCGGGGCTCGAGCGCGTCGTGCCCGCGCTCCGCCAGGTGCTCGAGCTCTGCTCCGACACGACGTGGCTGCTGCTCGAGAACTCGGCGGGCGCCGGCGGCACGATCGGGCGATCGCTCGAGGAGCTGGCGGCGCTCGTCGACGCGCTCGATCGCCATCCACGACTCGGCGTCTGCCTCGACACGTGTCACCTTTACGTCTCCGGCATCGACGTCACCGACCGGGACGTGCTGGACGCGACGCTCGCCGAGCTTGACCGGACGATTGGCTTCGACCGCCTCCGCGCGCTGCACGTCAACGACGCCGCGACGCCGCTCGGGTCGAACCGCGATCGGCACTCGAACGTGCTCGAGGGCGAGCTCGGCGAAGAGCTCGGCGTCTTTCTCTCACACCCGTCGCTCCAGGGCCTTCCGGCCGTGATGGAGACCCCGGGTCCGGACAAGCACGGACCGGACGCGGCGGAGCTGAAGAAGGTCCGAGACCTGCACGCCCGCTGGCTCGCCCACGGATAGCGGCTACGGGTCGTCGGCCGGAGGCTTGTGTTGTTGCAACACAAGCCTTTCCTTCGCCCGCGCGCGCTCGAGCCGCTCGAACGCCTGCGGGATTCGGACGACGTAGGCCGAGCCGATCGAGAGCACCGCGTCAGCCGCTGCCCGCCTCGCGGCATTTCGCGCCTCACGGCGAGCTCGCTCGGCGCCTGCAAGCCTGCGGACGACGTGGTAGCCGGGACGCCGCAAGCCCAGCTTCCAGGCGGCTTCCCCTACCGCACGCCACGTCTCGGCCAGCGAGACGTCGTCGCGATCGAGCGCGACGACGAGATCGCGAATCCTCCGATCGTTGCGAGTGAGCGAAAAGCGCACGAGACCAGGATCGCGACACCGGCTTTCTCGTTTGTCACAACTCCGTGCCGAAAGGCGGAAGAACGCTTGTGTTGCAACAACACAAGCTCGCTCGGCGCTGCCTTCCCCGACGGCTGTGGCCAGGTCAGGAGCCGGGCGTTATCTGCGCGAAGACGCGGAAGCTCGGGCGGCCGCTCGGGAGCTCCTGGAACTCCGGGTTGCGGCAGCCGAGCTCGTCGCCGCGGGACTCGTAGCACGGCGCCACCTCGACCTTGCACATCGGCAGCGGCGACCGCGCAGCCCGAACCGCCCCGAACCCGTCGCTCCGAGCCTCGGCCGCGCGCAGGAGGTCGAGATCGATCTCGACGCCGTAGACCTTTTGCATGCAACCCATGTACGTATGGCCCCAGGCCTCGTAGGCGTAGACGAAGGGGCAGGATCGCTCGAGGCAGGCCCCGGGGTAGACGACCTTGTCGCAGTGAACCTCGCAGCGGCGGCACTCCAACTCGTCCTGAGGACGGAGCGGGAGCTCGACCGGGGCCTGCAATGACTTTGCCACACCCGGATTGTGGGCGTGCCGGCGATCCGCCGCAAGACTTGACATTTCGGTGATTTTCAGGCAGTCGCGGCGACAGAGCAGAACTGTCCGGCAGCCGCTTCCAGGTCGTTAGGGTGCGGACGATGGTCCGCCGCCTCCTCTTCGCCTCCGTCGGCCTCGCGCCGCTCGTGGTTCTCATCCACTACGTCTTCCACCCGGCCGAGACGATCGAGTTCGTGCTCGCCGCCGCCGCCCTCGTGCCTCTCGCCTGGCTGATCGGGGAGGCGACGGAGCATGCGGCCGAGCACACCGGACCCGGGATCGGCGGTTTCCTTAACGCCACCTTCGGCAACGCGCCGGAGCTGATCATCGCCTTGCTCGCGGTGAACCAGGGCCTGACCGAGGTGGTGCGCGGCTCGCTGAGCGGCTCGGTGATCGGCAACCTGCTGCTCGTGCTCGGCTTCTCGCTCCTCTTCGGCGGGCGCGGCGAGATCGACCGGCAGTCGAGCTTCCTCGCGCTCGGCCTGGTGGCGTTCTCGACGCTGCTCTTCCTCGTGGTCGCGATTCCGGGCTGGGACGGAGATCCCGAGCGCAGCTCGCTCGCCGATCTCTCGATCCCCGTCTCGATCGCGTTGCTGATCGCCTATCTCGGGCTCACCTTCTACTCGCTGCGCCGGCACGCGGCGCTGCACATCGCGAGCGACGAGGAGATCAAGGGTTGGTCGTTCCGGTTCGCTCTCGCCGTCCTTGCCGCCGCCACGGTCGTAACCGCATTCGTCGCCGAGATCCTCGTCGGCACGCTCGAGGTGTTCGCGGAGAAGGCCGGGCTTTCGGAGTTCTTCGTTGCGGCGGTGATCGTGGCGATCGTCGGCAACGCGGCCGAGCACGGCGGCGCGGTCGTCGTCGCCGCGCGGGGCAAGATCAAGCTCGCGGCAGAGATCGCGCTCGCGTCGAGCGCGCAGGTCGCGGTTTTTCTGATCCCGGCGGTGGTCTTGCTCGCGCTGCTGATCGAGCCGCTCTCGCTCGCCTTTCGCGAGGTCGAGCTGATCGCGCTCAGTGTCTCGGTCGTCGTCGCCGCTGCGCTCCTGGCGAACGGCCATTCCAGTCGCCTCAAGGGGGCAATCCTGGTCGCGACCTACGTCGGGGTGGCCGCCATGTTCTTCGGAGTCGGCGAACGCTAGAAGGTCGACGGCTCGCGGCGCAGCGGATACGTCGCGAAGTAGAGCTTCTCGACCTCGCCGTTCATGCCCCACACGATCCGCAACAGCTCGCCGCGCTCGCGCCCCTCGACGCAACGGTAGCCCTCTCCTTCGGGCGCGAAGACCGAGAGATCGCGGCCGGGAGCGCCGCCGATCAGCTTGGCCTCAAGCCGGCCGCGCCAGGCAAGCACGATCTCCTCGCCCTCCGTCCACCAACGGCCGAGAAGCGGCTCCACCTCGGCGGGCGGCGGCTTCCCCGGCTGCCACGGTCTTGCTGTCTCGGGGAGCGCGTCGATTGCGGCGACCGCCAGGTCGAGGGCGAGTGTCTCTGGCGCCACGCCTGCGGCGGTGTTCATCAGGACGGCGGCGCCGATCCCGGTGGTGCGGTGGACGACGAGCCCCGCCAGATGACCCGGCATCGCGCCGCCGTGCCCGACGAAGACCCGGTCGCCGCGCCGATAGAGCTCGAGGCCCGTGCCCCAGGCGAGCGTCCAACGTTCGTGATCGACCATGACTCGCACGTGCGACATCTCCTCGAGCGTGGTCGCCGCGAGCACCCGATCGTCTCCGGCGGAGAGGAAGGCACCCCCGAGCGCGAGGTCGCCCGTCGTCGACCAGAGCTTGCCGTGCGCGCCGGCGCCGCCGAGATCGGGATCCGGCTCGAGCTGGACCGCATCCGAGTAGGGCAGCACGAAGTAGCCGCGGGCTGAGGGCTCCTCGGCGGCGGCCGTCGTTCGCGCGAGGCCGAGCGGCTCGAGCACCCGCTGCTGCAGCGCGTCCTCCCAGCTACCGCCGGTCTTTCGCGCGACGATCTCGCCAAGCAGCGCGAAGGCGAGGTTCGAGTAGTGCCACCACGAGCCTGGGGCGAGCGGCTGCTCGGCTTCGGCCGTGCGCTCGACGAGCTCCTCGCGGCTCGGCGCCTGCATCGTCTCCCAGATCTCGCCGGGCGGCTCCCGCTGCAAGCCGGATGCGTGCGCGAGCATCCGCCCGAGCGTCGGTGCGTACGGACTTTCCGGGATGAACGTGTCGAGCGGATCGTCGAGCGAGAGCTCGCCGGCGTCGCGGAGCTGAAGGATGCACACCGCGGTGAACGTCTTCGTGATCGAGCCGATCCGGTACTGAGTCTCCGGCGAGGCGACCGTTCCGGCCTCGACATCCGCGAGGCCGACAGCGTCCTGCCAGAGCAGCTCGTCGCCGCGGAAGACTGCCGCGCTGACGGACGGGGCGCGTTGTTCGGCTTGCGCCGTGCGAAGCCGCCGGACGAGCTCCTCGCGAAGCGCGTCAGGCGCGGACACCGGCGCCCAGTGCCCGTGGGATCTGCTCGAGAGCGCGGTCGATGTCGTCGTCGTCCACGTCGAGGTGGGTGACGGCGCGCAGCACGGTTGGGTGGATCGTCGAGGAGAGGCCGACGCCGTGCCCGACGAGTCGGGCCATCGCCTCAGCGGGAGTCAGCGGCGCGATGTCGACCTGGACGAAGTTCGTCTCGACCCGGTCGGGGTCGACTGCGAGACCGGCTTCCGCCAGGCCGTTCGCGAGCCGCTTTGCGCGCTCATGATCGTCGGCGAGCCGCTCGACGTGATGATCGAGTGCATAGACGCCGGCGGCGGCGACGATCCCCGCCTGCCTCATCGCGCCGCCGAAGAGATGCTTGAATCGGCGCGCCCGCGTGATCGCCTCTTCCGAGCCGGCAAGAAGCGCCCCGAGCGGGCAGCCGAGGCCCTTCGAGAGGCAGAGCGTAACCGTGTCGAAGCGCCGACCGATCGTCGCGGCCTCCTCCCCGCTCGCAACCGCGGCGTTCAACAGCCGGGCGCCGTCGAGGTGGAAACGGAGGTCGAGCTCGTCGCAGACTGTGCGCAGCTCGTCGATCTCCACGAGCGGCCAGATCCGCCCGCCCGAGGCGTTGTGCGTGTTCTCGACCCAGACGACGCGCGTACGGGACGAGTGGATCGCCGGCACGCGGTAGGCCGCCCGCACCTGCTCGGGCGTGAAGCGACCTGCGACCCCAGGCAGCCCGCGGGTGACGACTCCTGAGTGCACGGCCGGCCCGCCCAGCTCGGAGATGAAGACGTGGCAGTTCTCCTCGCCGAGCAGCTCGTCGCCGGGCTCGGTGTGCAGTCGCAACGCGATCTGATTCGCCATCGTCGCGGTCGGCAGGTAGAGGGCGGCCTCCTGCCCGAGGAGTGCGGCGCCGCGGGATTCGAGCGCATTGACGGTCGGGTCTTCGCGCTTCTGCTCGTCGCCGACCTCGGCAGCGGCAATCGCGGCGCGCATCCCCTCGGTCGGTCGCGTCGCGGTGTCGGAGCGAAGGTCGATCACGGCGCGATTCTACGGAGGCCCGCGTGGGTCGCCGCGAACTGACGACATGTGTTGTTTCAACACAAGAGCTCTCGCCGATCGCGCAAACCCTCGCGGCGAGCGACAGGCGCCCAAGCTTGTGTTGTTTCAACACTAGCTCAGATTGGGCGCGGCTACCCTGATCGCATGGATCTCGACCTCTTGGAGCGGACGCTTGCCGACCGCGGCGAGCCCGACTATCGCGCCCGTCAAGTGTGGGAATGGGCCGCGCGAGGCGTCGCCGGCTACGAGGAGATGACCAACGTCCCGAACGCGCTGCGCGAGCTCCTTTCGGCAGAGGTGCCGTTCTCGAGCCTCACCCTCACCGACGAATCTCATTCGAGCGACGGCACGATCAAGGCGCTCTTCCGGACCGGCGATGGCCACCCGGCGGAGGCGGTGCTGATGCGCTACCGCGACGGCCGCCGCTCGATTTGCGTCTCCTCGCAGTCGGGTTGCCCGCTCACCTGCTCGTTCTGCGCGACCGGCGCGATGAAGTTCGGGCGCAACCTGACGGCGGGCGAGATCCTCGACCAGGCGCTCCACTTTCGTCGAATCGAGCCTGTCGACCACCTCGTCTTCATGGGGATGGGCGAGCCGATGCTGAACCTCGACCATGTGCTCACCGCGGCCCGCAGGCTGCCGGATGTCGGGATCACGCACCGGCGCACGACGATCTCGACCGTCGGCTGGTTGCCGGGCCTGACGCGCTTCGTCGACGAGGTCGAACAGCCGATCCGGCTCGCGCTCTCGCTGCACGCCGCCGACCCGCGACTGCGCTCGCAGATCATGCCGGTCAACGACCGTTATCCCCTCGACGCAGTCCTGGCGGAGTGCCGCCGCTATTACGAGCTCCGTCACCGGAAGGTCTTCGTCGAGTACGTGATGCTGGCCGGAGTGAACGACTCGACCGAACAGGCGCGGAAACTGGCGGCGCTGCTCGATGCGGCCGTCTTCAAGGTGAACCTGATTCCCTACAACCCAACAGGGATGTACGACGGCTCCTCCCGCGACGCGATCGGCGCCTTCAAGCACGTGCTCGACAAGGCGAGGCTGCCGTCGACGGTTCGGCTCCCCCGCGGCCGCGACATCGCGGCAGCCTGCGGTCAGCTCGCGGCCACGCGTTAGGCGTAACCGGTCTTCCCGTCCCGCAGGGACTTGGAGAACACCCGAACGCCCTCGCTCCAGCACGAATCACGCGGCGAACGAGGTCCGTCGCCACCGGGATGCGAAGGTCGCATCGAGCGCACGACTCTAGCCCGGCCAGGCGCTGGTTTCGGGGGCGAGGTCGAATCGGCCGCCCGGCCGGCACTCGGAGGAGTGGTACTCGTCACGCGGAGCTGCTGCATCCTCGGCGGCAACCGATTGGGCGACAACCTGCGCACCCGTCGCCGGGATCCCGAACAACCGTGCGGTGCGCTCGATCGTCTGCACGGCGTAGCACTGCGTCTGCCCCTCGTTCGTCAGCCCGCGCAGATGCCACGACTCGTGCGCGAGCGTGAGCATTCCGTCCACGAGCTCTTGCTGCTCCCGCGAGCAGGTGCTGGCGAGCAGACATGCAAACGACGGCGGCGGGTCGGCGCGCCACAGCTTCTCCAGGCCGCGGCAGGATCGGGCAGAGAGGAACGTCTCGTCGGCCGGTCGGCCGTGCTCGTCGAAGTTCACCCAGCCCCCGTACGGCGTGATCTCGACGAGTCTCGCGAAAAAGCCGGGACAGCTCACGGCCACCTCCCGCTGCGCGAGCTCTGTCGCGACGTATGCGAGCCGCCGCTCGTTCTGATGCCGGCGCAGGTACTGCCAGCCCGAGAAGAGGAGGAAGAGCGTCGTCAGGATTGCCAGCGTCCGCACCTTCTCAGTATCGGCGACCTCCGTGCCTACTCATAGCCTCTGTTCTCCGTGCGCCCCGCCCCGCCTTCGGTTCTGCGCAGCGGCGAGCTGCGGCTGCGCCCGCTGTCCGAGCTCGTCCGGCTGCCGCGGCGCAGTCCGCTCTACTCGCAGCTCGCTCGGGCGCTCGCCGCTGCCGAGGCGCTGCACGACCTTCGGACCGACCTCCATTCCGTCCCGGCGCGACTCACGGCGACGACGCGGCAGAGCGGGTGCTACCGGATGCGGGAGGGCGATCCGATCGACCTGCGCGTCTCGAACCGGCACGACCGCGTGCCGCTTTTCTTCCTTCACGAGCTGGGTCACCTGATCGACCACCAGCTCGCGCCCGAGCCGCGCCGCTTCGCCTCGACTGGTCATCCGGCCTTCAAGCCGTGGCGCGCTTCTCTCCGATGGCTGCCGTCGCGCGTCCCCGCTCGCGCCGGCCGTTCGCACCGCCGCTACTTCGACTCCCGCAAGGAGCTGTGGGCGCGGAGCTACGCGCAAACAGTGCTATGGCGTTCGAGCGACCCGGTGCTCCGCGAGCACCTCGCTGCACTCCAGCTCGCGGACGATCCGTTCGTCTGGCCGGCCCGCGAGTTCGCGGCGCACGCCACCGAGGTGGAAGCGGTCTTCGAGCGGCTCGGAGTGCTCTGCACGCGCGGCGCGATCGCCGCCTGAGCCGAGATTCAGGCCGAGCTGGGCGCGACCCGGAGCATTCGAGCTGCCCACGGCGGCAGCCACCAGTTCCAGCGGCCCATCAGGCGCATGATCGCGGGGACGAGCAGGGCGCGGATCACGGTCGCGTCGAAGATGATTCCGGCCGCGAGCCCGATCCCGAACTGCTTGATGTCGGTGCCGGGACTCGTGGAGAGCACGAAGAAGGCGAACATGAGCACGAGCGCCGCGCTGGTCACGAGCTTGCCCGTCCGCGCGAGCCCGAGCGAGACAGCGCGAACGGTGTCGCCCGTCTCGTCGTAGGCCTCGCGCATCCTCGTCAGCATGAAGACCTCGTAGTCCATCGAGAGCCCATAGAGGAACGCAAAGATCATCAGCGGGATCCAGGAGATGATCGAATCGGTGGCCGGCACGTTCCAGATCGCCTCGCTCCCGTTCCCCTTCTGGAAGATGAAGACGATGATCCCGTACGCAGCGCCGAGCGAGATGAGATTCAAGATCACGGCTTTGAGCGGCAGGAAGACCGAGCGGAACGCCCGCATCAGGAGCAGATAGGTGAGGACGATCACGAACAGGAGCACGTAGGGGAACGTCCCGTAGACGGCGCTGATGAACTCGCGCTCCTCGGTCGGGATTCCGGCGAGCGTCAACTCCACGTCCCCGCCGAAGCCGGCCGCGACCGCCGGCAGCACATCGTCTCGCAGGCGCGACACGGTTTCGCGCGTCTCCCTACTCGAGCCGTCGCTGGTGGAGAACGCCTCGACGAGCGCGAAGCCGTCTGTGCGTGCCGGGGGTGGCGCGGCTGCACCGGCAATCCCTTCGTCTTCGGCGAGCCGGCTGGCCAGCTGATCGAGCTCGGCTCGGGTCGCGTCTCCTTCGACCGCGATCTGGAACGGCTTGTGGACGCCTTCCGTGATTCCGGCGTCGGTCAGCACCTGCGCACCCTCGTGCCCTCGGCCGCCGCCCGGAAAGTCCTTCGCCTGCGCATCGGCCGGGTTGAGCTGGAGGCCGTAGAAGAGGAGGAGCGCCACGATCGCCATTCCCGCCGCCCCGACGACGAGGGGCCTGCGCATCACGGTTCGCGCCCAGCGGTTCCAGAAGCCCTTTTCCGGATCGTCGCTTCCCTCGACGAGCCGCTTCGGCAGGACACGCAGGCTGTTGATCTTCGGGCCAAGCGTGTACAGGAGGGCTGGCAGCAACGTCAGCGTCGTCAACACGGAAACGGTCGGAATCAGCATCCCTCCGATCCCGATCGAGCGGATGAACGGCAGCGGGATGATGATCATGCTGAGGAGCCCGACCGCGACGGTCGAGCCGGAGACGACCACCGAGCGGCCGGCATGCCGCATCGTCTGGACGATCGCCGCATCGCGGTCGGCGCCGTGGCGTAACTCCTCGCGGAAGCGGAAGATCATCAGGAGCGCGTAGTCGATCGCCACTCCGAGCCCGATCAGCGCCACGAGGAACTGGACGACGATCGAGACGTCGGTGACGTACGTCAGGATCCAGACCAACGTGAAGGTGTTGAGGATCGAGACGAGCGCGATCAGGAGCGGCATCGCGATTGCGGGGATCGTGCCGAAGGTGAAGAGCAGGATCACGAGCGCGCCGACGCCACCGATCAGAGCCTCGATCAGCACGCTCGGCGGCTCGGAGCCCCCTTCGCCCTCGCTTGCCTCGCCGGCGAGCGCGTCGAATCCGCTCACGTAGCCATCGACCCCGGCCGGCAGTGCTGTAGCGAGCGCCTTCTCGGTAGGCCCGACGTCGACCCCTTCGATGCCCTGCCGACCCGCCGCATAGATGTTCGCGAACGTAACCTTCCGATCGTCCGAGACGTACACGTCGTTGCCGGTGTTGAAGAACGAACTGACGCGAGAGCCGGGGTTTGCGGCTGCGGTCTGCTCGATCGCCCGCTCGACGCCTGGCACCTTCGTCACGTCGCCCTCGGATGTGAGGACGAGCACGAACGGGAAGAGCCCGCCGTTGCCAAGCTCTCGGACGGCGCGCTGATTCGCCTCGTAGCCGTCCGCGCCCGGAATCGAGAAGTCCTCGAGCCAGCGGTCGGCGAGCTGGCCGGCGGCGAAGCCGCCGAAGAGGGTCAACACCAACCAGACGCCGATCACGACGAGTCGGTGGTGCGTGACGAAGCGGGCGAGTTTCTCCACGATTCCCGACCCTACCTTGATGCCCGGAGGTCGCCGCGTGTCCAGGTGGTGTCGATCTTGCTAACGATCTGGACGCTCGCCGTCGATCCGGCGCAGGGCACGCCTGAACCAGCTCCGCTCCTCGTACTGGTGGCGGATCGCCTGCTCCGGCCCGCCCGCTCGCTCGAGGAGAATCGCGCCGAGCTCCTCCCGCGCTGCGGGGTCGAGCGTGTCGGCGTAGGCGGCCACGGCGGCTGCGAAGGCCCGGCCGGAATGCTCTGCCCCCAGCTCGTCGACGCGGCGCTCGAGCTCGGCCCGCACGCTCAGGCGCCCTTCTGGGCCTCGAGCTGTCTTCCCGAGCTCTCCTCGCCGGAGAGATCCGGATGCTCGTCGAAGCCGAACGTGACAATCGCGCGCTTCGCTGCTTTCACCTCGTCGAGTCGGCGGACGGGCCGCGAGACCGGCGCCTCTTTGAGGAGCTCCGGGCTCTCCGCCGCCTCGCCCGCGATCGCGAGCATTGCGTCGCAGAACGCGTCGAGCCGCTCCTTCGGTTCGGTCTCCGTCGGTTCGATCATCAGTGCCTCGGGTACGACGAGCGGGAAGTAGACGGTCGGCGGGTGGTAGCCGTAGTCCATCAGCCGCTTGGCGACGTCGAGCGCGGTGATCCCGTGCTCGCGCTTCAGGTTGCGGGCGGAGAGGACGAACTCGTGCATGCAGAGCCGGTCGTACGGGAGCTCGTAGGCGTCTTTCAGCCGCGCGAGCAGGTAGTTGGCGTTCAGGACTGCGATCTCGGACATCTCGCGGAGCCCCGGTCCGTAGGAGCGGATGTAGGCATAGGAGCGGACGAAGACGCCGAACGGCCCCGTGAAGCCGCGCACCTTGCCGATCGACTTCGGCCGGTCGTAGTCGAGCCGGAAGGCGTCGCCTTCGCGGACGACCGCGGGCACGGGGAGGTAGGGCTCGAGCGTCTCGCGGACGACGACCGGGCCACCGCCGGGCCCGCCGCCGCCGTGAGGCTGCGAGAACGTCTTGTGCAGGTTGATGTGGACGATGTCGAAGCCCATGTCGCCCGGCCGCGAGATCCCGCAGACGGCGTTCAGGTTGGCGCCGTCGTAGTAGAGGAGCGAGCCCGCCTCGTGGAAGATCGCCGCCACCTCGGTGATGTTCTCGTCGAAGAGACCGAGCGTGGACGGATTCGTCAGCATCAGCCCTGCCGTGCGCTCGTTCACCTTCGCGCGCAGGTCGTCGAGGTCGAGGTTACCGCGCTCGTCGGTCGCGACCTTCGCCAGCTTGTAGCCGGCCATCGTCACGCTCGCCGGATTCGTGCCGTGCGCCGTGTCGGCCGTGACGATCGTGTCACGACGGGAGCCCTCCCCACGATCCTCGAAGTAGGCGCGCATCAGCATCAGGCCGGTCAGCTCACCCTGCGAGCCCGCGGCCGGCTGCAGCGAGCAGGCGTGCAGCCCGGCGATTTCCTGGAGGATCTCCTGGAGGCGCCACATCAGCTCGAGCGCCCCCTGCGCCGACTCTTCCTCCTGGTGCGGGTGCAGATCCTTGAAGCCGGGCAGCGCGACGACGCGCTCGTTCACGCGCGGGTTGTGCTTCATCGTGCAGCTTCCGAGCGGGTAGAAGCCGGTGTCGATCCCGAAGTTGCGCGTCGAGAGCGCGGTGAAATGGCGGACGAGCTCGGGTTCCGAGAGCTCGGGCAGGCGCGGCGGCTCGGCCCTGCGCAGCTCGGCCGGCACCTCGACGGCCGGCAGGTCGTACTGAGGCAGTGTCGATGCGCGCCGCCCCGGACGACTCTGCTCGTAGATCAGCTTCACCCCGTCACCTCGGCCAGCACCTCCGCGAGGCGGTCGATGTCCGCCGGGCTGCGCTTCTCGGTGACGGCGACGAGCAGGACGTCGTCCAAGCCTTCGTAGTCGCGGCCGAGCGCGTAACCGGGGTGAACGCCGTGCTTGCGGGCGGCCGTGATCGTCTCGCGAGCACTGCCCGGAACGCGGACCGCGAACTCCTTGAACGTCGGTCGATTGGGAAACGCGAGCGGGAGCCCGAGCCGCTGCTGCGCGTAGGCGCCGAGGCTCAGGCAGGTCCCGCCGAGCTCGCGGAGCCCCTGCGGGCCGAGCCAGGAGAGATGGACGAGGCCGGCGAGCGCGAGCAGCGTCTGATTCGTCGTCATGTTCGAGGTCGCCTTCTCGCGCCGGATGTGCTGCTCGCGCGTCTGGAGCGTCAGCACGTAGCCGCGGTCGCCGTTCAGGTCGGTCGTCTCGCCGATGATCCGGCCCGGCAGCCGCCGGATGTAGTCGCGCTTTGCGGCGAGGAAGCCGTAGTGAGGGCCCGCGTAGGACTGATAGTTGCCGGCGCCCTGGCCCTCGCCGATCGCAAGCGCGCAGCCGTAGTTGCCCGGAGCCTCGAGCACGCCGAGCGAGACCGGATCGACGTGCGCCACCGCGAGCGCGCCGGCCTCGTTCGCCGCAGCGGCGAGCTCGGGCGCGGGCTCGAGGCAGCCGAAGAAGTTCGGCTGCTGGAAGATCACGGCCGCAGCGTCCTGCGACGCGGCGGCGAGAAGATCCGGATCCGTGGTGCCGCCGGTATGCGGAACCTCGACGACCTCGAGGCCAAAGCCGACCGCGTACGTCTTCACGACCTGGCGGACCTGCGGGCTCAGCGTCTCGGCGAGCACGACCTTGGAGCGACCGGTCATGTCCCGCGCGACGAGGCAAGCATCGGCGGCCACGGTGGTGCCGTCGTAGCCAGACGCATTGGACACGTCCATCCCGGTCAACTCGCAGATCGCGGTCTGGTACTCGAAGATCGCCTGCAGCACGCCCTGGCTCATCTCCGGCTGGTACGGCGTGTAGGCGGTCAGGAACTCGCCGCGCGAGAGCATCGCATCGACGACCGCGGGGACGTAATGGTCGTAGATCCCGGCGCCGAGGAACGAGAGCTCCTTCGTCGTGTCCACGTTCTTCGCGGCGAGCTCCTCGAGGTGCCGCACGAGCTCGGGCTCCGACAGCGCTGGCTCCAGGTCGAGCCTGCCCTCGAAGCGTAGAGCGGCCGGGATGTCCCGGAAGAGCTCCTCGACCGAGGCGACCCCGATCGCGGCGAGCATCTCCTCGCGGTCGGAGTCGGTGAGCGAGAGTTGACTCAAGAATCCTGGATGAGCTGCTCGTACGCCGCCCGCTCGAGCAGCGCGTCGACCTCGGAAGGATCCGAGAGCCGGATTCGGAGCAGCCAACCCTCCCCGTAGGGATCCGTGTTCACGGTCTCGGGCGCGTCGACGACCTTTTGGTTCACCTCGAGGACCTCTCCGGAGAGCGGCGCGACCACATCCGAGACGGCCTTGACCGACTCCACCTCGCCGTAGGTCGAGTCCTTCGCAACCGTTGCGCCGGGCTCGGGCGCCTCGAAGTGGACGAGCTCGCCGAGGGCATCCTGCGCGAACCAGGTGACCCCGAGCGTAGCCTCGTCTCCTTCGATCCGGGCCCAGTCGTGCTCGGGGTGGTACTTGAGCCCCTCGGGGTAGCTCTCCGCTGCGGCCACTTAGCTCTCCTTCGTGTAGATCGGTTTCGAGACGACGGTCGCGCGGCGAACCTTGCCGCGCACGTCGATCGCAAGCTCGGTTCCCGGCTCGGCGCTTCCGGCGGGGACGTACCCCATCCCGATTCCGCGATCGAGCATCGGCGAATGAGTGCCGGAGGTCACGTCCCCGCCTCCTGCGATCGCCATCCCGTAACGCGGCACGGCCTTCTCCTCCATCACGAACGCGACGAGCTTGCGCGCCGGCCCCACTGCCTTGATCCGGCGCAGCTCCTCCGCTCCGGTGAAGTCCTTGTCGAGCGCGCACGTCCAGCCGAGGCCGGCGCTGATCGCGTCGGTCTCCGGAGTGATGTCGTTGCCGTGCAGCGGATAGCAGACCTCGAGCCGCAGCGTGTCGCGCGCACCGAGTCCGCACGGGACGGCGCCCGCCTCGACGACCGAGTCCCAGAGCTCGACGGCGTCCTCGGCGGGGCACATCAGCTCACAGCCGTCCTCGCCGGTGTATCCGGTGCGCGCGATCATCGCCTCGACGCCGCCGACACTCCCCATTGCATGCGTGAACGGCTTCGCCTCCGGAAGCCCGAGCCGCTCGATCGCGCGCGGGCCCTGAACAGCCAGCAACGCATAGTCGTCCGAGGCGTCGCGGACGTCGGAGCCACGGATCTCGCGATCCTTGAGCCAGGCGTAGACGGGCTCGCGATTGGAAGCGTTGCAGACGATCAGGAAGTGGCCCGGATCGACTCGGTAGACGATCAGGTCGTCGACGATCCCACCACGCTCGTTCGTGAGCAGGGAGTACTGGGCGTCGGCGTCCGCCAGCCGTTCGAGGTCGTTCGAAAGCACGCCGTGGAGGAACTCCCGTGCCTTCGGGCCCTCCACGTGCAGCTCGCCCATGTGGGAGACGTCGAAGACACCACAGTCGCGCCGAACCGCCCGGTGCTCGGCGATCACACCCTCGTACTGAACCGGCATCTCCCAGCCCGCGAACGGCACCAGGCGCGCGCCGGCGGCGAGATGTCGCTCGTGAAGGGGCGTCTGCAGGAGCGTCTGCACGGCGCGGACTCTAGTGGTTCCGCAGGGAGCGACCTCGAGGTGGCGCGTCAGTCTTCGCGCAGGAAGGAGGGGATCTCGAGGTCGTCGTCGGAGGGCTCCGGGCGCCGACGCTGCGGCTCGCCGTTCGTCGGCGTCTGAACCGAAGCGGTCTCGGGTCGGCGTCGGCGCTTGGCGCTCCCGAACCCCGTCGCGATCACGGTCACGCGCACCTCGTCGCCGAGCGACTCGTCGATCACGGCGCCGAAGATCACGTTCGCGTTGCCGTCGGCGGCGCTCGTCACGACCTCGGCTGCCTCGTTCACCTCGAAGAGGCCGAGATCCGAGCCGCCGGTGATGTTGAGCAGGATCCCGGTGGCGCCGTCGACGGACTGCTCGAGCAGCGGCGAGGAAACGGCCGTTCGCGCGGCCTCGGCCGCCCGATTCTCGCCCGAGGCGGTGCCGATGCCCATCATCGCCGAGCCGGCGTCCCGCATGATCGTGCGCACGTCGGCGAAGTCGAGGTTGACGACCCCGGGGACCGTGATCAGGTCGGTGATCCCCTGCACGCCCTGGCGCAGGATGTCGTCCGCGATCCGAAAGGCCTCGGTGACCGGCGTGCGCTTCTCGACGACCTGGAGGAGTCGGTCGTTCTCGATCACGATCAGCGTGTCGAGGCGTTCTCGCAGGCTCTGGATCCCCTGCTCGGCCTGCATCAAGCGGGTGCGGCCCTCGAAGGCGAACGGCTTCGTGACGACGCCGACGGTCAGCGCCTCGAGCTCGCGACCGAGCTCGGCGACGATCGGGGCGCCGCCCGTACCCGTGCCCCCACCCTCGCCGGCGGTGACGAAGATCATGTCGGCGCCCTTTAGCGCCTCCTTCAGCTCGTCGCGCGATTCCTGCGCCGCGGCCTGACCGACGTTCGGGTCGGCGCCGGCGCCGAGCCCGCGAGTGACCTTCGAGCCGATGTGGATCTTCACGTCGGCATCCGTCATCAGCAGCGCCTGAGCATCGGTATTGACCGCGATGAACTCGACTCCGCCGACGCCCGCATCGACCATGCGGTTGACGGCGTTCGTGCCGCCGCCGCCGACGCCGACGACCTTGATCACGGCGAGATAATTGCCGGTTGCATCTCTCATGTCGGGGACTCCATCGCGAGGGCTCTAGGGTGCTCTACCTGAAGCTCGAGTAGAGGATCGGGGCTGTCGAGAATAGCTTCGGCGTGCAGGGTACGTCTCCTTGTCGCACCTGTCAACGACTACCTCAAGGTATAGTGGAGGTTACAGTCTCGACCTCTACATGAGAGTCGAGACTTGTGGAGGCGACCGGACGCTCCGGGACGCTGACGTCGAGATACCCCCCCGAGGCGAGCACAGCGGGCAGGATCCGGCGCGCGAGCTCGAGCTTGAGCGCCCGGTCGGAGTCGTCGCCGAGGCGCAGCTCGAATCCCGAGCGGAGCACCAGCGTCAGCTCCTCGCCGGTCGAGCGCACCGTCGAGACGCGCTCGGAGAGAGGTCGGCGCACGAGCGGCGCCACGGCTCGCACGGCCGGGCGAACGATGCCGACGACCGGCTCGCCGAGCCTGACCTCGGCCCGCCGCGTCAACCAGATCCGGGGAAGCCGGGGCCGCGTGCCTCGATCGAGCGGCGAGATCACGCGTCCGCTCGCGGCGGCGAGCCACGAGTCCTTCCCTTGCCGCAAGACCGCGACGGGGCGCTCGGGCACGACGGACGCGGTCAGCGTGTGGGGGAAGGCGCGGTCGAACGAGACGGATGCGACGGTCGGCACCGCTTCGACGGCTGTCTCGAGGTCGGCGAGATCGAGTGCCACGAGACTTCGCCCGCGAGCCGGTTCGAGCACGGCGTGCACCTGCGCGCCAACGTGTGGCGGCGCGCCGAAAACCTGGAGCTCGCGCACGGCGAACGCCGAGGTTCCGCGCGCCAGTCCATAGGCGCCGGCCGCCGCGGCAAGCAGGGCGAGCCCGACCGCCACGGAGCGGCCAGAGGGTACGAGACGGGACACTTGGAGGCGTGGTCGTCGATGCGGGAAGGACAGGACGTCCTTCGCCGGCCCTGCACGCGGGCGCGCGCGACTCCGTCCTCCTCTCGCGGTGGCCATGCATGCGAGTTCGCCGCCCTCGGGGCTGTTCCTACGCGAGCAGCTCGATCGCCCCGAGCAACTCGACCTCGTGTTCGAGCTCGACGCCGTACTGCTCGCGGGCGCGGCGGCGAGCCTCCCCCATCAGCGCGAGCGCGTCCGCCGTTGTCGCGCCGCCGGCGTTCTCGATGAAGTTCGCGTGCATCGGCGAGATCAGAGCGCCGCCGATCCGGTGGCCCTTCAGCCCGCAGGCCTCGAGCATCCTCCCCGCGCCGAACTCGTGCTCGGGGTTCTTGAAGACGCTTCCGAACGTGCGCTTGTTCGTCGGCTGGGTCGCTTTGCGGCGTGCGATCAGCACGGCGACCTCCGCCTTGATCTCCGTCGGCGGTCGCGAGGTCAGCGCGTACTCGACCTCGGCCACCACCTGTCCGTGACGCAGGCTCGAGTGCCGATACGAGAGGCCGAGCTCGGCGGGCGTCAGCCAACCGCTCCCCGCCGCGGTTACGACGAGGGCGCGAACCAGCATCGCCGACCAGTCGCTCCCGTAGGCGCCCGCGTTCATCCAGACCCCGCCGCCGGCCGTCCCCGGAATCGCGCAGGCGAACTCGAGCCCGCCGAGACCCGCACCGCGCGCGTGGTGGAGGCAGACGGCGTTCGTCGCGCCGCCGCCCGCGTGGAGCGTCTCGTCCTTCGACGCGACCGCCGCCAGCTCGCCGCCGAGCCGGAGCACGAGCGCGTCGACTCCTTCGTCCGCGGCGAGGACGTTCGAGCCGAGCCCTATGGTCGCCACCGCGAGCGCGCGTTCGTGAGCCCAGACAAGCGCGCGTTCCAGACCGGCGATCGACTCGGGCCGCGCGAAAGCTCGTGCGGCACCTCCCGTGCCGATCGTCGTCAGCCGGGCGAGCGGGACCCCGGCGTCGATCGCGATCACCGCGACTCCAGGATCAGCCGCGCGGCCCGGTCGACATCGCCCGCGCCGAGCGTCAGGACGAGATCGCCCCCTCGCGCCCAATAGCCCACGATCGCCGCTCCATCCTCGAGCGTCGGCGCCCACCCCGCGAGCAGCCCTGGCCGCAGCGCGTCGAGCACCAGCTTCCCGCCAACGCCGTCGATCGGTTCCTCGCGAGCCCGGTAGATCTCGGTCACGCAGACAGCGTCGGCCGCCGACAGCGCCTCGCCGAACTCATGCGCAAGGTGGCGCGTGCGCGAGTAGAGGTGCGGCTGGAAGAGGACGAGCACCCGGCCCTGCGTTCGCTCGCGCGCCGCTGCGATCGTCGCCGCGATCTCGGAGGGATGGTGCGCGTAGTCGTCGACCACGGTCACCCCACCCCGCTCCCCCACGAGCTCGAAGCGTCGGCCAGCGCCGCGAAAGCGCGCAAGCACCGGCTCGACGACCGCGCGTTCCACTCCCGCCAGCTCGAGCGCCGCCAGTGCGGCAGCCGCGTTGCGCCGGTTGTGCTCGCCTGGGATCGCAAGCTCGAACGAGACCGGCTCGAGCTTCCACGCCTGCACGACCTGTGGCACCTGGGCGAGCCAGCGCTCGAAGAGCTCCTCGACCTCGGCAGCCGAGGCAAATGTGGTGTGATGGTCGAGCTCCACGTTCGTGACGACGGCGATCTCCGGTCGCAGGCCCTCGATGGTCCGGTCGGACTCGTCGCCCTCCACGACGAGCCAGCCGGCACCAGCGGCCGCGTTCCCACCGAGCTGGGGGATCTCGCCGCCGATCAGGTACGCGGGATCGAGCCCGAGCTCAGCGAGCACGAACGCGATCATCCCCGCCGTCGTCGTCTTCCCGTGCGCACCGGAGACGACGATCGAGCGCTGAAGCGAGACGAGCTCGGCCAGGAAGTCGGCGCGCGGCCGTCCCTGGATCCGGTCGACGTACGCCGTCGAGACGACCGTCTCCCAGCCGTCGCGGACGACCGGATCGGGGCCTAACTCCAGCTCGACGCCGTCGAGATCGCGAAGGTAAGGCGTCTCGACCCGATCCCAGCCGCCGACCTCGGCGCCCCAGGCCCGCGCGAGAAAGGCGTATGACGAGAGGCCCGCGCCGCCGATTCCCACGAACCAGATCCGGCGGCCGTCGAGCGGCAGGTACGGGCGGGCCGGTGCACCCTCAAGACCGTGCAAGGGCGATCAGCTCCTCCGCGATCTCGGCAGCCGCATCCGGCCGCGCCATCGCGAGCATCGCCGCCCTCATCGCCACGAGCCGCCCGGGATCGGCGAGCAGCTCGCCCACGAGAGCCGGCACGCGATCGAGCTCGGGCTCCGGGGCGACGATCGCGCCGCCGCCGCGCTCGAAGTGGCGCGCGTTCAGCGTCTGGTGATCGCCCGTGGCGTGCGGATACGGAACGAGGATCGATGGCGTCCCGGCGGCCGCGAGCTCCCAGACGGTCCCTCCCGCACGCGAGATCGCGAGATCGGCGGCTGCGAGTGCGGCGCCGAACTCGGGCGTCGTGGGCAAGAGCACGTAGTCGTCACGCTCGACGAGCGGCCGCAGCCGCTCGAAGTCGCGCTCGCCCGAGAGGTGCAGCACGGCCGGGCCGCCTTTCCCGTACGTCTCGACGGCGAAGTCGTTGAGGCTGCGGGCCCCGGCGAGCGCGCCGAAGAACGCGAGCACCGGACGGTCGTGCGGCAACCCGAAGAGCTCACGGGCATCGGCCTGCGTGGCACCGCGGTGCGCGACCGGAACCGGCCGCCCCGTGACACGGTATTTCGGGGGCGTCCGGCCGGGGATCTCATACGCGAGGAAGACGCGCCGCGCGAACGGGGCCGCGAGCCGATTCGCGAGCCCGAGGTGCGCATCCGCCTCGGTGAGGGCAGCCGGAATCCGCCTGCGCCAGGCGGCGAGCACCATCGGCCCGGCCACGAAGCCGCCACCTCCGAGGACGACGTGCGGCTGCCGGCGGCGAAGCATCTTCGAGCACGCGCGCGGCGCATTCCCCGCCAGCAGCAGCGACCGGAGCAGCGCAGCCGACGGGCGTCGCGGAAAGCCGGAGATGCGAAAAGGATCGAACACGTAGCCGTGCTTCGGAACGAGCTCAGCCTCGACGCGATCCGGCGACCCGGCGAACGTCACCTCCACCCCGCGCTCGCGCAGGGCTTCCGCCACGGCGAGCGACGGGAGCACGTGACCGGCTGTTCCGCCGGCCGCGATCAGGCAGCGCAATCTTCTGGGGGGATCGCTCATCAGCCGCGATGTTAAGGACGATCCCGACCGCGCCGAGGAGGATCACGAGGCTCGAGCCGCCGTAGGAGACGAACGGCAGCGGAATTCCGGTCAGCGGAGCGATTCCCATCACCGCCGCCAGGTTGACCGCCGCCTGCCCGCAAACGAGCGACGTGACCCCCGCGGCGACGAGCTTGCCGAACGGATTGCGGCAGCCGAGCGCGACCGTGAAGCCGGCGAACGCAAACGCTCCGAAGGCCGCGATCACGGCAGCCGTACCGACGAGCCCGAGCTCCTCGCCGACGATCGCGAAGATCATGTCCGTGTGCGCCTCGGGCAGGTAGTTGATCTTCTGGATCCCGTGTCCCAGCCCCTCGCCGGTCAGCCCGCCCGACCCCATTCCGATGATCGCCTGCACGTTCTGGAACCCGGTGCCCTGCGCGTCCTGCCACGGGTCGAGGAAGCTGAAGACGCGCGCGCGGCGGTACGGCTCGGCCCAGATCGCCGCGACCCCCACGGACACCGCGATGCCGCCGGCAGCAGCCAGGGTGCGCGTGGGCACGCCTGCGACGACGAGCATCCCGGCCAGCATCAGCACGAGCGAGATCGTCGTGCCAAGGTCGGGCTGGAGCAGGATGAGGCCGCAAAAGGCGCACGTGAGGAGGCCGATTGGGCGCCAGAGCTCGCCGAGGGTGCGTGGAGCCCCCTTCCGCGCGAGGTACATCGCCGCGAAGAGGAGAAGCGCCACCTTCGCGAGCTCGGACGGCTGGAAGGACGCGGGCCCGAGCGGGAGCCAGCGGCGGGCGCCGTTGATCTCGGGAGCGAGCTCGACGCCGACGAGCGGTGGAATCACGAGCAGCGCGCACAGCCCGAGCGCGGCGAGCACGAGCGGCGGCGCGAGCAGACGCAGCTTCCGGTTGTCGAACCTCGACATCGCGAGCATGAGCGCGATCCCCCCAGCCGCATAGATGAGCTGCCGCTTCAGATAGGTCATCGGGTCGCCGTCCCCGATCGCCGCGGCCGCCGACGTGGCGCTGTAGACCATCACGAGCCCGAACGCGACGAGACTCAGCGTCACGAGCACGAGGACGCGCTGGGCGAACTGACCCTTGTTCACGGGAATCGCCTCATTGGGAGAGGTTCTGGACGAGCTTCCTGAACTCCTCTCCGCGGTGCTCGAAATCCCTGAACTGGTCGTAGCTGGCGCAGGCCGGCGAGAGCAGGACGATCTCGCCCGGCTTGGCCGTTGCTGTCGCCTCGGCGACCGCGCGCTCCAGCGTCGTCGAGACAATGAAGGGAACGTCGACGTAGCCGAGATCCGTTGCGAGCAGCTCGGCAGCCTCGCCGATCAGGTAGGCGGCGACGACGTTCGCGCGGGCGACATCGGCCGCGAAGGCATCGAAACGCTCACCCTTGATCGAGCCGCCGAGGATGACGTGGAGTGGCGCGTCGTAGGCCACGAGCGCACGACGCGCCGCAGCCGTGTTCGTCGCCTTCGAATCGTTCACGTACCGGACGCCGGCGCGCTCGGCGACGTACTCGAGCCGATGCGGGACTCCCGGGAAAGTGCGAAGCGCCTCCGCGATCGCGTCGTCGTCGAGACCGGCCGCGCGCCCGGAGGCGGTCGCGGCGGCAGCGTTCTCGCGGTTGTGCGCGCCGGGGATTAGCGGCTCCGCGGGGAGATCGTCCTCTGCCGAGAATTCGACCCTCCGGCCGGCGCCTGGAATCGGGCCGAAACCGCGCGGGACGATCGCGACGTCCTCAGGTGTCTGGTTCTCGAAGATCCGCAGCTTCGCCGCGCGATAGGCCTCGACGCTGCCATGCCGGTCGAGGTGATCCGGCTCCAGGTTGAGGAGAACGGCGATCCACGGCCGGAACGTGTCGATGTCCTCGAGCTGGAAGCTCGAGAGCTCGCAGACGATCGGCAGGTCGGGGTCGATCGCGTCAACGAGTTCGGAGAGCGCGGTGCCGACGTTACCCGCCGTCGGAGCGGAGAGCATCGCCGCTCGAAACATCGCCGCCACGAGCTCGGTCGTCGTCGTCTTCCCGTTCGTTCCCGTCACCCCGACGATGCGGTTCTCGAGCAGACGCGAGGCGAGCTCGATCTCCGACCAGACCGGGATTCCGCGCGCGCGAGCCGCGAGCACGAGCGACGCCTCACCGGGCACTCCGGGGCTCTTGACGAGCACGTCGACGCCGTGGAGGAGACCGAGCTGCTCGTCGTTTCCGAGTGTGCGATCGGCAGCGACCACCTCCGTCCCTCGCGCCTCGAGCGCCGCCTGAGCCGCCCGGCCGGACCGGGCGAGCCCGAGCACGAGGGCTTTCCTCAAAGCCTGAACCGGAGGTAGTAGCGGTAGTAGAGGACGAAGCCCGATGTGCACAGAATCGCGGCCACGATCCAGAAGCGCACCATGATCTTCGTCTCCGACCACGCCTTCAACTCGAAGTGATGCTGGAGCGGCGCCATCAGGAAGACGCGCTTGCCGGTGTACTTGAACGAGAGCACCTGGATGATCACCGAGAGCGCAACGACGACGTAGATCCCGCCGATCAGGAGGAGCAGCGCCTCGGTGCCGGTCACGATCGCGAAGCCGGCGAGCGCGCCGCCGAGCGCCATCGAGCCGGTGTCGCCCATGAACAGCTCGGCGGGGAAGCTGTTGTACCAGAGGAAGCCGATCGCGCCCCCGATCAGCGCCGCGGCGAGGATGGAGAGGTCGAGCAGGTAGTCGGAGCGCTCGCCGGACGCCGGTGCCGAGCGGATGTAGGCGATCACGCTGATCGAGAGGAAGGTGAGGAGCGCGATGATCGCCGTCCCCGCCGCGAGCCCGTCGACCCCGTCCGTCAGATTGACGCCGTTCGCAGCGCCCGCGATCACGAAGAAGAGGAACGGATAGAAGACGTACGAGAGCGGCAGGTCGACGTCGACGATGGGCAGGTAGATCGACGTGCCGACCCGACCCTCCTCGTGGACGGCGATTCCGACGACGACAGTGATCGCGAGCAGGAGCAGGAGCTTCCAGCGGCCGTTCAGGCCGAGCGAGCGACGGTGGCGGAGCTTGATGAAGTCGTCGAGGAAGCCGATCGCGCCGCAGCCGACGGTCACAAAGAGCACGGTCAGCGCAGGCAGCGTGTAACGCGAGAGCGCGAGGAACGGCAGGAGCGCGCAGAGGAGGATCAGGAGCCCGCCCATCACCGGCGTCCCCTGCTTGACGACGTGTCCGGCCGGGCCTTCTTCGCGGATCGGCTGGCCGAGCTCGTTCCGACGCAGGAACTCGATGAACTTCGGGCCGATCACGATCGAGATGACCATCGCGATCAGGCCGGCGATCAGGACACGAACCATCTAGAGCCCGTTCGCCAGGGCGGGAGCCACCCCTTCGAGCGCGAGCGCCCGTGAGGCCTTGACGAGGACAGCGTCGCCGGGAAGAAGCCTCTCGCGCACCGCCGCGACCGCAGCCGACCCGTCGGGCACCCAGGTCGCGGCGCCGTAGGCTCGGGCGAGGTCGCCGACCGCGATCACCTCGATCCCAAGCTCGTCCGCGAGCGCGCCGATCTCGCGGTGATAGCGCTCGGCGTGCTCGCCGAGCTCCGCCATCCCGCCCAGAACGGCGAGCTTCCGCCCCGTCCCCCGTTCCGCCAGATGCTCGAGCGCGGCGCGCATCGAGGATGGGTTCGCGTTGTACGCGTCGTTGATCGCAACCCCGCCGCCAGCGAGCGCAAGCTCCTCTCCGCGCCAGCGGGACAGCTCGACGCGGTCTGCCGCCTCCTGGACTCGGTCGAGCGGGAGGCCGAGCGCGTCGTAGGCGGTCAGCGCGGTGAGTGCGTTCTGAGCCTGGTGGCGCGAGGTGAGCGGGAAGCGGATGCGGTCGCGGCCGAACGCAACGTGGGCCCCATCGTCGCGGAGCTCGACATCGACCTTCCCCACTCGCCGCACCTCGATCTCGTCGCGCTGGAGATACGGCTCGAGCTCGGGTGCGCGCGGCACCACGGCGATTCCCCCCGCGGGGAGGGCGGCCACGAGCTCGGCCTTGGAGCGGGCGACGCCGTCGATCGAGCCGACGAGCTCGAGGTGCACCGGGCCGATCGCCGTGATCACTGCAAGATCCGGCCGCGCGATGGCGCACAACTCCGCGATCTGGCCGAGCCCGCGCATCCCGAGCTCGACGATGCAGAGCTCGGTATCCGGCTTCAGCCGGCCGAGCGTCAGCGGCACGCCGAGCTCCGCGTTCTCGCTCGCCCGCGTCGCCACGGTGCGCGTCACCGGAGCACAGAGCGCGCCGAGGATGTCCTTCGTCGAGGTCTTCCCGGTCGAGCCCGTGATCCCGACAACGCGAGCTTGGCTGCGGGCTCGCAGCGCCCGGCCGATCGCGGCCAAGGCCGCGTGCTCGTCGTCGGGAACGAGCGTCGCAGCACCTTGCGCGCGCGCCTGGGCGACGAACGCGCGCCCGCCGCGGACTGCGACGAAGAGATCGCCAGGCCCGGCGTCGCGCGAGTTGATCGTCAATCCGGTCGCCTCGCCCTCGCCGTCGAGCACTCCGAGTCCGCGCAGCTCCTCCAGAGGCAGCGGGATCACCCTCGCAGAGCCTCCCTCGCAACCTCGCGGTCGTCGAACGGCAGTTTCTCGCCGGCGACCTCCTGCCCCTGCTCGTGCCCCTTGCCGGCAATCAC
Source organism: Gaiellaceae bacterium (assembly GCA_037720595.1). Classification (GTDB taxonomy): domain Bacteria; phylum Actinomycetota; class Thermoleophilia; order Gaiellales; family Gaiellaceae; genus Gaiellasilicea. The sequence continues at coordinate 85,799 of JBBJLW010000004.1, forward strand.
GACGACGTCGCCCAGCTCGGCCAACGAGATCGCGCGGCCGATCGCAGCCCGCCGGTCCGGGTCGATCTCGACCTCGATACCGCTGCCCTGGAGGATGTCCTGGATGATCGCGAGCGGATCCTCGCCGCGCGGGTTGTCAGAGGTGACGATCACGACGTCCGCAAGATCCTTGGCGATCTTGCCCATCAGCGGACGCTTGCCACGATCGCGGTCGCCGCCCGCCCCGAAGACGACGAGAACCCGTCCGTCGGCCAGATCGCGGGCCGCGCGGAGAACGTTGTCGAGCGCGTCCGGCTTGTGGGAGTAGTCGACGATCACCGCGAACGGCTGACCTTCGTCGACGGCCTCGAAGCGGCCGGGGACACCGGGGAGCGCGTCGATTCCCGCAGCGATCTCTTCCTCGGGGACGTCGAGGAGGATCCCGGCGGCGACGGCGGCGAGGACGTTCTCGACGTTGAAACGGCCGCGCAGCTGCGAGCGGATCTCAATCCCTCCGGCGGTGAAGCTTGCCCCCGACGCGCCGAGGAGGAGTTTGTCGGGCCTGATCTCCGCGTCGTCCGCGAAACCGAACGTGACGAGCGGAGCGCGGCGTTGATCCGAGAGCTCGTCGGCCAGCCGCCGACCCCATCCGTTCCCGAGGTTCACGGCAGCCGGCGGCGGGGCGGCGCCCGTGAAGAGCCGACGCTTCGCGGCGAAGTAGTCGTCCATGTCCGCGTGGAAGTCGAGGTGGTCCTGACTCAGGTTCGTGAAAACGAGGACGTCGAAACGGACGCGGTCGAGCCGGTGCAGAACCGAGGCGTGCGAGGACGCCTCGAGCGCGACGCTTCGATTCCCCGCGTCGAGCATCTCCCGAAAGGTGCGCTGGAGGTCGATCGCCTCGGGCGTCGTCCGCACCGCCGGCCGCACCTCGCCGCCGATCCGACTCTCGACGGTGCCGAGAAGACCCGGCGCGCGACCGGCCGCCTCGAGGATCGACCAGAGCAGGAACGCGGTCGTCGTCTTCCCGCTCGTCCCCGTCACGCCCGCAACCTCGAGCTCGCGTGTCGGCTCGCCGAAGAAGAGGTCAGCAGCCGTCGCCATCGCAGCCCGCGCGTCGGTCACGACGAGCTGGGGGACGGCTGGCTCGACCGCGCGCTCGACGACGAGGGCGACCGCGCCGTTCTCGATCGCCGCCGCCGCAAAGTCGTGGCCGTCACGTGTCGAGCCGGGAACGCAGAAGAAGGCGGCCCCTTCGGTCACCGCGCGCGCATCGTAGGCCAGGCCCCGCACCTCGACGGCAGCCGCTCCGAGAACCGCCTCCGGCGCGAGCGCGGCGATCAGGCGCTCCAGCTCCATCAGGGCCGAAAGCTACCGGCGCGTCAGTGCATCCGGAGCGACTTCGAGCTCCTGCAGCCCGTACTGCGCGATTCGCGAGAACGCAGGCGCGGCGACGACGCCGCCCCAGATCGCGGTCTTCGGCTCGTCGATCGAGACGAGCACGACGAGCCGCGGCTTCTTCGCCGGCACGACGCCGACGAACGAGGCCACGTAGCGCGAGGTCGAGTAGCCGCCGGGCACCGGCTTCGCGGCCGTACCGGTCTTGCCGGCGACCGTGTAGCCGGACACGCCGGCCAGCGCGCCGGTACCGCCCTCCGCCGAGACGACGTCGCGCAGCATCGCCATCATCTGCGCAGCGACCGTGCGCGAGACGACTCGGCGCCCAGGCCCTCGCTTCGGCCGCTTGCCGTCGATCCGGTCGACGACGTAGGGAGTGCGCAGGACGCCGCGGTTCGCGATTGCCGCGTACGCCGCCGCCATCTGGATCGGCGTCACCGCGATCCCCTGGCCGATCGGCACGTTTCCGATCGTCGAGCCCGACCAGTACGTCGGGAGGAGTCCGCGCGATTCGCCCGGATAGTCGATCCCGGAGCCCCGGCCGAAGCCGAAGCGGTCGATCCAGTCGATCAGCCGCGTCTGACCGAGTAGCTGCGCGAGCGTGATCGTGCCCACGTTCGACGACTGGGAGAGAATCTGCGCGACCGTCATCCGCTGGGTCGCGCGCGGCTCGTGCTCGTGGATCACGCGATCGGCCACCTGGATCGAGGCCTCGAGCGTGAACAGCGTCTTCGGCGAGACGAGCTTCTCGGACAAGGCTGCCGAGACGGTGACGACCTTGAACGTCGATCCCGGCTCGTAGGTGTCCGTGACGGCACGGTTGCGGCGCTTGTCGGCGGATGCCTTGCCGAAGTGGTTGAGATCGAAGCCGGGCGCGGTCGCCATCGCAAGCACCGCGCCGGTGAGCGGGTCGAGCACGATCGCCGTTCCCGCTTTGGCCCTGGAGGTCCGGACGGTCTCGCGCAGCACCTCCTCGGCGTGCGCCTGGAGACGGTGATCGATGGTGAGGAAGACGTCCTTGCCCGGCTGCTCGGGCCGCGTCCCGATCACGTCGATCGAGCGGCCGAGGGGATCCTTGACGATCGTCTCGCTGCCGGGCTTCCCTGCGAGCGAGCCGTCGAGCGAGCGCTCGAGACCCTCGAGACCCTTGTTGTCGACGCCGGCGAACCCGAGTACGTGAGCCGCAACCCCGCGTTGCGGATACGTGCGCAGCTCCTCCGTGTAGAAGCCGAGTCCGGGAAGAGCCTGGCGCTCGAGCGCGGCCGCCCGCGCGGGATCGGCCTTCCGCTTGACGTAGACGAAGTGGCGAGCGCGATCGGCGAGCTGCTCGTAGAGCGCGTTCGCGTCGAGGTCCAGCGCCTTCGCGGCCGCGATCGCGACGCGGCGCGAATCCACGACCTGACGTGGGTCGGCGTACACCGTCGTCGCCTGCTCGCCGATCGCGAGCGGCTCGCCCTTCCGGTCGAAGATCGTGCCGCGGCCGGCCGGGATCTCGATCGTCTGACGGTGCTGGCGCAGGGCCATCCGCTCGAGCGTCCCCGCCTGGACGCCCTGGAGCCAGACTGCCCGCGCGAGCGTTCCCGCGAAGACGAGCACGGACAGCGCCAACAGCAGTCGGATGCGGCGGTTCGAGCTGCGGAGAGTCATCTCCGGAAGGTCACTTGGGCGTCGGCGCGAGCTGCACGTATGCGGTGGTGTTCGCATCGGCCGGGACGAGACCTAGCCGCTGTCGCGCCTGCGCCTCGATCCGGGCGGCAGCCGCCGCGCTCGAGAGCTGGGAGCTGAGCCGCGCGTTGTCGGCCCGGAGCTGGATCCGCTCGCGTCCGAGCCCGTCGAGACGGACGTTGAGCTGCAGGACGGCGACGTTGACGGCGACCACGCCTGCGAGCAGCGCGCCGACGAGGACGATCCAGAGGACGCCGCCGAACGCGCGCGGGCGAACGACCGCGCGCGGTGCGGCTTTCCTGCGCGGACGGGGGCGCGGGAGCGCGTGGGCATCCGCCGGACGGGCTGTCGCGATGCTGCTCATGCCTTGAGAGCAACCCGTAGCTTGGCCGATGCAGAGCGGGGATTCTGCGCGAGCTCCTGCGCCCCGGGCCGGATCGGCTTGCGGGTTAGGTCGCGGAGGATGGGCTCGTTGCCGCAGTTGCAGATCGGAAAGTCGGGCGGACACGTGCAGCCGCGCGCCTGCTCGCGGACGTACTGCTTGACGATCCGGTCCTCGAGCGAGTGGAAGCTGATCACGGCGAGTCGCCCGCCCGGCCGCAGCATCCGGACCGCGGCGGGAAGCGCGGCCTCGAGAGCGCCGAGCTCGTCGTTGACCGCGATCCGGAGCGCCTGGAAGACCCGCTTGGCCGGATGACCCTCGCCGAAGCGGGCGGGCGTGGGAATCGCATGCTTGATCGTCTCCGCGAGGTCGCTCGTGCGCTCGAACGGACGCTCCGCACGGCGGCGGACGATCGCCCGTGCGATCGGACGCGCGTACCGCTCCTCCCCGAAGCGACGGAAGATGAGCGCCAGCTCGCGCTCGTCGGTCTCGTTGACGAGCTCGCGGGCCGAGAACTCGGCGTTGGAGTCCATGCGCATGTCGAGCGGAGCGTCCGCCGCATAGGAGAAGCCGCGCTCCGGCCGATCGATCTGCATCGAGGAGACGCCGAGATCGAGGAGGATCGCGTCGGCCTGGACGTCATTCGCGGCGAGTTGGCCGAGGACCAGCGAGAACTCGCCGCGAAGCAATCGCGCGGACACGCTGCTGCGGCTCTTGAAGCGGTCGAAGTAAGCGCGCACGGAAGGATCGCGGTCGATCGCGATCAGCCTTCCCTCTCCCTGGAGGTCGGCCGCGAGCAGACTCGCATGCCCGCCCGCGCCGAAGGTCGCGTCGATCACGGTCTCGCCCGGCTGCACGGCAAGGCGCTCTCGCACCTCGTCCGCGAGCACGGGGACGTGATCAGACGCGGTTCTGTGCAAGACGTTCGGCAACATCGTCTGCGCTCCCTTCGACCATGGTGACCTGACGGGCCCAGGACGCTCGATCCCAGATCTCGAGGTGATCGCGAACACCCGCGACGACGACCTCGCGGCCAAGCTGTGCGTACCCGACCAGAGCGGGCGGCACGAGCACTCGCCCCTGCTTGTCGAGCTCGGCGTCTGTTGCGGCTCCGAAGAAGAAGCGCATCAGTTTGCGCGTCTCCGGCGCGAAGGGATCGAGCGGTGCCAGGCGTTCGTCGGCGAGCGCGCGCCAGTCGGCGCGGGCGAAGACGACCAGGCAGGCGTCGAGTCCTCGCGTGAGGACGACGCCGTCGGCGAAGGCGTCGCGGAACTTCGCCGGCAGCGTGAGCCGGCTCTTGTCGTCGATGGAGTGTTCGTATTCGCCGAAGAACATCGCTGGGCTTTCGCTCGACCTCCCACTTCCCCCCACTCTAAACCACTTATCCCCACTTGTCCACCCTCAGGGCGAAAAAAAGTGAGCGCGCCCTGCTCCGCGACCCGCCGAGTGCTCTACGGCTGGATGGTCGCGGCGAAGACGCCGCGGCCGGTGAGCGCTCCGGCGCCGCACCGGGCGGCGAACGAGAGCACCTCCGGCGTCGCCAAATCCAGCGCCAGCCCGTAGGCGAGCCCGGCAGCGAAGCAGTCGCCGCAGCCGTAGGCATCCTGAACCGGCCCGGGCGGAGGTGTCGCGACATACGGCCCGCCGGGCTGCGCCCAGCCGCCGAGCGCACCTGCGGTCGAGACGACGAGCAGCGGAGGCGGCTCGAGGTCGCCTGTCTGATTCAGCTCTCCCTCGTCCTCGCCGCTGCCGACGAGCGCGTCGAGGCGAACCCCGCCCGCGCGCAGCGTGTCCAGCTCGCGGGCTGCTCCGACCAGAACCCGTCCTCGCCGCGCCTGCCGCAGCGCTTCGGTGTCGCCGCTGACGAAGTAGACGGCATCTGCGCGATCGAGCTCCTCCCAGGGAAGCTCGCCGTCGGCGCCGAGCGGTCTCAGCTTCTGGCCGAGCACGGTGATCGTGCGCTCGGCGTGCTCGTCGAGATGGCAGAACGCGCGCCGCTGCGTCTCGGGACGGAAGGCGGCGTGCACCCGGATCCCTGCAGCGACGAGCTCCGCGTGCGCTCGCCGACCGAGGTCGTCGTCACCGAAGGCGGTGAAGAGCGACGCGTCCGCACCGAGCCGCGCGAGCTGCAACGCGGCCACCGCGCCGCCGCCGCCCGCCTGCGACCACGTTTCAGAAGCATGGACTATCCCACCCGGCCGCGGAATCGCTTCGACGCGGGCGAACTCGACCCACTCGACGTGGCCCACGACCGTCATCCTCACGTCCCTGGCCGCCTCTCGCTCCCGCCCGCCAGAGCCGGGCTCCGCCAGAGGCTGACGCCCCTCGCGGCGCTCCAGCCGGCGGCCGTACTGTGCCACCGGCCTACGCACCTCGAGCGACATCCCAGGAACGTGAGGATGATCATGGTGCAACTCTCACAGATGCGGCGCGGCCGGCGTTAGAAGGATGATGGAAGCAGTGGCCGCGATCCCTCCGTTCGAGCGCTTCTATGTGGATCACCGTGACGTCGTGCTCGGCTTCCTGCGCAAGCGAATGGCCCACGAGGCCGCGGAGGACGCTTTTCAGGAGACATTTCTCCGCGCGCTCCGCGCCTACGATCGACTCGAGCACGGCGAGCACCTGCGCGCCTGGGTATTGACGATCGCCGCGCGGATCACGATCGACACCGGCCGCCGTACGAAACCGACCGTCCACGAGCTCCCCGAGCTTCCGGTCCTGGACGGGCGGCCCGCCTATGCCGAGATCGAGCACCTGGCCGGAAACTTGCCGCCGACCGAGCGCGCGGCCGTCGTGCTCCGCTACGCATACGACCTCGCCTACGACGACATTGCCGTAGCGCTCGGCTCGAGCCCGGAGGCGGCTCGACAGGCCGCTTCGGCCGGGATCCGCCGCCTTCGCGCACAGACCGGACTACTGCAGGGAGGTACACCATGAGCGTCACCACCGAGCTGGATCAGCGCTTCCGCGAGGCTGCCGCGGCGGAGGGATTGCTCGATGTCGGCTTCGACGTCGTCGACTCCCCGATCGGCCCGCTGCTCGTCGCCGCGACGGCTCGCGGGCTCTGCCGGGTCTGGTTCAGGCCCGATCCCGAGCAGCAGCTCGACTCACTGGCTCGCACGTTCGGGTCACGCGTACTCCGCTCACCTGCCTCCGTCGCGGGCGCTCACCGGCAGCTCGACGAGTACTTCACCGGCCGGCGCGAGAGCTTCGAGCTCGACATCGATCTGCGCGCGACGGCGCCGTTTGCCCGCAGCGTGCTCGAGGAGCTCGCGCGCGTCCCGTATGGGCAGACCACGACCTATGGCACCCTCGCCGCTCGGGTCGGCGCCCCGCGTGCGGCACGCGCCGTCGGCACGGTGATGAACCGGAACCCGATCCCGATCGTGCTCCCCTGCCACCGCGTCGTCGGCGCCAACGGCAGTCTCACCGGCTATGCGGGCGGGCTCGCTGTGAAGGAGCAGCTGCTTCGCCTCGAGGGCGCCTGCTTTAGATGATTGATGCCACGAGATCGTCCGTCTCGGAGGCGCGAGCTGGCAGCTCTGGGGCGCGGGATCAGGCCGTTGCCGATGCCGGCTGCATCGGTGACGGGCTGAGCACGCGAAGCGGACGGGCTGACTGAGCGGCCGCCAGGCCGCTCAGGTAGCCCGGGAGCGGCCCAGACACGCCAGATCGCGCATCCGAGCGCGCGAGATCATGGCATCGATCATCTAGTCGCTAGCCGCCAACGCAGCCGCCGTTTCCACATCGGCGGGGTAGAACGCCTCGACTCCCAGCTCGGCCAGTGTCACGTCCGCTGCGGTGAGCCCATCGCCGGTGCGCCCATGCGGGCCAGCAGGAAGGCGGTGATCGCAGGCAACGCGTTGTGGGGAGTCGCGAGCGTGGTCGCCGTCCTCGCCGATTGGTTGACGCTCACGAACGCCGGGACGGTGATCACCGTCGCCCAGGCGGCGGCCGTTGCGCTGCTCGCCGAGGCTCAGTCGATCGGGCTTCGCCGGAGTCGTCAGTCGACTAGCCGGTAGCCCACGCCCCAGACGTTGACGATTCCCGCTTGAAACCGCGTGGTTACGTGGTTCCAGTGCCCAATCGGTGCCTATACGGCCTGCGTTCGATGGCGATAAGCCTTCTGCCGGCAGGCACCTGAGCAGTAGCGGGCGTCGGTCCGCGACGGCACGAACCGCTCTCCGCATTCATCGCAGTTCGTTGAGGAGCGCCACCTTCGGGCATCCGCGCGCAGCTGCCGCTTGCGTTTCGCTTCGACTGGCCGAGCACAACGGTCTGAGCAGACTCCGATCCTGCTGTGCTTGGTCTTGTAGTGCACAACGCGTCGACAGGTCGGGCAATACTGCGCCCACGGCCACATCCAGGAGTGGTCATCGACGTCGCCGCAGCAGCTCGAGCACACGAGCGCACGCCATTTGATGCGGTCGCCGTAGATCGTCATCGCGCTTGTCGGCACGTCGTCCGCGTAGACCTCCTCGCCATCGGCAAGCTCTCGGCCGCAGCGGGCGCAGACATCACCGAGCGCGCGCGAGCGCGCAACCCACTGGTCGACGTCGGTCAGAGTCCGGCTCGCGTTCGCTTCAATCACTCGCTGCGCGACATCGATCCAGGCGTTATTCACCGTTACGCCTGTTCGTCCGTGACAACGCTACGCAGGCCGTCTATCCGTAACGCGTCGTAGGTGTCGAGCAGCCCGCGCAGGTACTCCTCGCTGTCTGGGACTAGATGCCCATAGGTCGCGTCGATCATCGCGACGCTCGTGCCCATGATCTTCGAGAGGTAGAAGAGCTGGACGCCGGCCCGGATCCCCCAGGCGGCGAACGTGTGCCTGCAGGTGTAGACGCTCCGATGGTCGACGCCTGCGGCCCGGAGCGCGGGCGTCCAGTGCCGCAGCCGGAACGTCGCGAGCTTCAGGTAGTCGCCGTCCTTCGCCGGGAACACGAGCCGCGAGTCGAGCCTCCGAGGGTGCTGCTCGAGCGCCTCCAGCACCTTCGCGCGGAGCGGCACCCGCCGCCGCTGCCGGTCTGACTTCTTGCATGGCTTCGTCCTACCCTGCGAGTGCACGCGCTCGATGCTCGCGACCGCGTTCTTCTTGTCGATGTCCTTCCACTCGAGCGCGAGCGCCTCCTCGGGGCGCATCCCGGTCCCTACGAGGAACACCGGTAGCGCCCGGTAGACCGGGATCAGCTCGGCGGCGATCGCCTCCACCTCCTCCCAGGACGCGAGCGGGCGAATCTCGCGGTCCTCGTCGAGCTTCACCCGCCGGTTCCGAATCCGGTCGGTCGGGTTCCGTTCGAGGAGCCCCCAGGTGACGGCCTGCTCGAGCACCTGCCGGAACGAGCGGAACAACTGGTGACGACTACGGGCGGGCAGGGTGCCGCGCCAGGCGTCGAGATCCATCGGCCGCAGCTGGTCGATCCGTTGCTCGCCGAATGCTCGGATGGCGTGCTTCAGTTCGTACCTGAGCTTGTCGGTCGTCGCCTGGTCGACCTCGTGCGTCGCGAGGAACCGCTCGACGAGCACCGCGACAGTCGGGATGTCGGCGACGGCGGGCCGTTCTCCGCGGCGGAGCGCGTTCACCCCGGAGAGGGTGCCGTCCAGCCACTCGAGCGCCGCCGTCCGCGTCTCGAAGCCACCACGGGCCTTCCTGGCGCCGCTCTCGTCGTAGTACCGGACGAGCCAGCGGGTGCCGCGCTTCGTGACGCTGCCGCGCTGGGTGCTAGGCATCGGAACGCGGCTTCTCCCGCAGAGCCTCCACGGCGTTGGTGACGTTCTGCGAAGCAAGTTCAAGGTGCTCAGCGGCGGGACGCCAGTCGTTGTAGATGACTGCGAGGTTGTGGAGCGAGTCGGCAAAGACCTCTAGTTGCCGCACGCTCGTCTCGCTAATCGTTTGGTCGGCTAGCTCACTCATGTTGTTCCTCCTCGTAGAGGGGTGGGTGACGTCTCATACAGTACGCCTCGGGTCGGGCGCGCGGTAGGGGTGGGTGACACTTCTCCTCCCGCCCCCGGCCCGTTCACTCTCCAGCCGTCGAGCGCCTCGAGGATCTCCGCCTCGCGGAACCGCACCGGCCCGCCCTTCCTGCCGAACAACCGATAGCCCGGCAGGTCGCCGCGCTCGAACCTGTCGAGGATCGTCCCGGCGGCGAGGCCGAGGAGGTCCCCGAGCTCGGCTGCGGTAAGCAGCTTCTCGCTCACGAGGCGCGCCCGATCCAGCGGCGAAGTCGCGTCCGCCACCTAGACGACTCCTTCGGCGTCACGCCGTATTCCTTCAAAGGCGCAGGCCGTGCCTTTGAGCCGCCGCGTGTCACTCCAGCGCGGCTCGCGATGTACGAGCACTTCCCGCAAACCCTGCGCGAGCACGTCCGACCGCAGATGGTGCATGTCTTCGGCGCGCTCACGTCGTCTTTCCAGCAATGTCAGCATGGACGAGGTGGAGCCGCTCGAGTTCGTCGATGTCGACCTCGTCCTCGTGGGACGAGGACGTTGAGTTCGTCCCGTCGATATCGTCCTCGTCCTCGTCCCCCTTAAGGGGTGGGACGAGGGACGAGGACGTTGAGTTCGTCCCGGACGAGGACGGGACGAGGTGGGACGAGGTGTCGATGTATGGCTTGAGGGAGCTGACGAGACGTGCGCTGTGAGGGCCGGTTGTCTCGCTGGCGTAGGCTTCTACGATTAGGCAGTCGAGTGCGTCCCGGACGTACTGCGCGCGCCCGTTGACGTGCTGCTCGACAGCCTTCCGGCTGACCGGTTCGGCTTGCCGCTCGAGGAACTCGGAGACGCGCTGCATGAGCACGGTTGGCCGCCAGCCGCTCTCGTTTTCGGTCTCGGCCGGCCGGACCTCCCACGTGATGCGGTGTGACTCCGGGTCACTCCGCAGCTCGATCTCGGCGGCCTTGGGGCGGGTGAGATGGCCGGGCCGATCCTTGTGCGTCATGACGGTGACGAGGCCGCTCGTGCCGCGGGAGAGCTGCTTGACGGCGTGCAGGCCGAGGTGGACGTCTGCCTGGCCGAGCTTCCGCTCAGAGCCGATCGAGAACTTGCCGCGAGTCTCGCTGTTCTTCGTGACGTGGTCGATGACGATCGTCGTTACGCCTCGCTGCCACAAGGGGCGGATCCAGGTTGCGGCGAACCTCTCCGCGTCGACGCGCTTGTTGTCGTCGAGCAGAGAGACGTCGTAGGCGCCGGCGGCGGCGTCGATCACGACGAGCGTGACGCCCTCACCCACGATCCGCTCGACGTCGTCTGTTGCCGGTGGGCCGTCCGGCTCGAAATAGATGACCCGCCCGATCTCTTCGCTCGACGCGCCGAGATCCTCGAGCAGCCGCCGTGTCTCGGCCGGCCCGGACTCGAAGTCGACGAATGCGATCGTGCCACCGGCACGCATGTGCTCGAGCGCGAGGATCAGCGTGAGGAGCGTTTTCAGCGCCTCGGGTGGCCCTGAGACGACGTGTCGCTTGCCGGCGTAGATCAGCCCGCAGAGGCCCGGCGGCTCCGACGGGATCGCAAACTCCTCGCTCGCGAGGTTCAGCGGCTCCCAGTTCATGCCGCCTCGCCGTGGATCAACAGCTCGTGCCGCTCCCGGAGTCCGGGCCACTCGAGCCCGACGCCGCAAATGCGGCACCGGTAGCGCCGCTGCGAGCTCGGGCCGTCAACCTCGAGCGCGTCCAGGAGGAGAGCAGTCGCGGTCGCCACGTCGCCGAGCTCGATCGCTTCGAGCGCGCTGTAAAGAGCGGCGCGGACGTTCACGCGGCAGCCTGACTCGCCGGTGCGAGCATGTCGCGGATCAGCTGCTCGCCTTCGCTTGTGAGAGTGACCTCGTCACCATTGCGCTCGGCGTAGCCGGCGGCGACGAACGGATCGAGCAGTCTCAGCGCTTCGCCGCGGCCTCGTTTTCGCGCCCAGTCTGCCCAGGCAACGACGCGCGGGTCTTCGTCGTGGAGTCGGCGGGTGGCGATCTCCTGGCGAGTCACCGGACACCGCCGAGGAGGCGCCGGGGAGCAAGCAGAAGCCGCCCTAGCGGCGGTGGTGGTTCAGGGTCGTCGTCGGCTAATCGGCCAGGTGCGCGAGCGCGGCGACTACCGCCGCGTCTGACTCTCCGCCGCCGAACCCGGTCCGACCGTGGCCTGCTGCAGGAACGGGGAGGCGTTCGGAACACGCCGTGTGGGCGAGCAAAGGTCCGCGCTGCCTCGGCTACATCGGGCAATCGAAGATCCGCGGCTAAGTCGGCTAAGTCGGCTGAGCCGTTGATCTTGAGGTACTTCTGCGCGAGATTCAAAACCGGCAGCGATATAGGCGTTGATCTCATCCGTGGACACGTTGGGCGTGTGCTGCCGAGCCTGCAACGCCATCTCCGACGCCATCTCCGCCAGGATCTCGTCGGGGCTGATAGACGCGATGATCTCTAGCTCGATGTCGTTCCGCCAAGGGAACTTGAGGCACACAACCTCGGCGTACAGCAATGGCATTTCGGTCAGGCGCCTGATCGAGCGGGCAACCAACGCGACAAGCTCTTCCCTCGAACGCGCCGGAAGCTGTTCGCCTACGTCTTCGTCGTCGTGCCTGTGCATAGCCTGGCCATTTCGTTGCGGACCTCTCTACTGGGAGTTTGAACTACCTCCCGGACGGCGCTGGTATCGCTTCGGGGTGCCCAGCTTCGCCGGCTAGGCACCCCTTGGCGGCAACGTCGGCCAGGACGTGCCCTCACTATCCCCGCCCTGTCAAACATGCTGTTTGTGCCCGTTCGTATCGTTTATAGCGATGGTCTCAGCTTTCACCGCCGCACCGCCGACGCCGGTCTCTAGGCGCTCGACGTGTTCGCGCGGCCGGTGAGGAGCCATGCCCTTCTGGAGGCGTGAACCGGAGCAGCGCACCCTCGCGGCGCTCGACTTGCGCCCGTACGTGCCGCTCTCGACGATCGCGCCGGCGACGGCGCTCCAGAACGTCGACGTCTGGGCGTGCGTCCGTGTTCTCAGCGACGCGGCCGCCTCCTGTCCGCTCCTCAGCTATCGGCGGCTCGCTGACGGGAACCGCCGCCGCGCCTCGAACCGCACCGCGGAGCTACTTCGGGCGCCGGCGGAAGGGACGACGCAAGCCGCCTTCGTCTCGACGGTGATGGCGCACCTGTTGCTGCACGGGAACGCCTACCTCGGCAAATATCGCGACGAGGACGGCCGCGTGGAGCAGCTGCTCCCGATCGCGCCCGAGCGGGTGCAGGTGGAGCGTCGCCATGGCCGGATCGTGTTCACGGTCAGCAACGACCGCGGCCACCAGACCGAGCACGGGCTCGAGGACGTCGTCCATGTGAAGGCGCTCTCGACGGATGGGGTCTCGGGGCTCTCGCCGATCCGGATGATGCGAGCCGCGCTCGAATTGAACAACGCCGTCCGGGAGGCCGCTACGGGCCTGTTCGCGAACGGCGCGCGCCCGAGCGGGATCCTGAAGGTGAGCGCGACCGGCGACCGCGATCAGGTCGAGCGGCTGAAGAAGGAATGGGGCTCGCGGCATGGTGGCGACCGGCAGGGCGGGATCGCCGTCATCGCGGGGGAGATCGGCTTCGAGCCGATCGCGATGAGCGCCGATGATGCGCAGTTCATTCAAGCCAGGAAGCTGTCCGCGACGGAGATCGCGCGGGCGTTCAGGATTCCGCCCTGGATGGTTGGAGCCGAGGACGGCGGCTCGCTGACCTACTCGAACACCGAGTCGCAGTCGCTCGCGTTCGTCTCCTACTCGCTTCGGCCCTGGCTCGTCGCGATCGAGCAGGCGCTGACCGCCGACCGCGACCTCTACAGCGCGAGCACGTTCTGCGAGTTCTTGATCGACGGGCTCTTGCGGGCCGACTCGAAGACGCGCGCCGAGGTCTACGCGATCGCGCTCGACCCGCTTACCGGCTGGCTTCGCCGTGACGAGGTGCGCCGGCTGGAGAACTTGGCGGAAGAAACGACGGCCGACCTGCTCGGCCTCCCAAGCCTGAACGGACAAGGAGCGATCGCATGAGCACGACCACAGCACCGGAGCAGCGGACGATCGACGTCGACGTCCAGGCGCTCGACACCCGAGGCCGTACCGTCGTCGGCTACGCGTCGGTCTACAACATCCTCTCCGAGGATCTCGGCGGCTACCGGGAGATGATCGCCCCGGGCGCGTTCGCCGACGTCCTCGACAGCGACGTGAGGGCGCTCCTGAACCACGACCCGAACGAAGTCCTCGGCCGCACGAAGTCGGGCACCCTGCGGCTCTTCGATGAGCAGCGCGGGCTCCGGTTCGAGCTCGACCTGCCGGACTCGCCGCTCGGCCAGAACGTCCGCGAGTCGGTTCGCCGCGGCGACCTCGACGGGGCCTCGTTCCGGTTCGTCGTCGGCGAAGAGGACTGGACGGGTGAGGTTCGCACCGTCACGAAGGTGCGGCAGTTGCTCGACGTCACGATCGCGACCTTCGGCGCCTACCCGGCCGCTTCAGTGGAACTACGCACACGACCCAACAAGGAGAAGACGATGGACGAGACGACCACGCTCGACGACGAGGCCGAAGCCTCGTCCGAGGAGCGACAGCAGGAAGCCCCGGCACGCGCCGCGGGCTCGAGCTCGACGGGCGGCCTCCGGGTCGCCGACGTGAACAGTGGCAAGCCCGAGAGCCGCACCCTCCTCGGCGCGTTCAAGCGGGCCGGCTGGGAGCCAGGGAAGCGGGCGGAGGTCGCCTGGAACGAGTTCGCGGGCGCATCCGAGTCGCGAGCCCTGACCTGGACCGGGTCTGTGGACAACGTGAACATGCTCCACCGCGAGTCGGGCGCATTCGGCTACGACCAGCGCTTCGCCTGGCCCGCCTTTCCACAGGTGCCGGTCGATCCGGGCGTCACGAGCGTGCAGGTGCTCACTCAGACGGCCCGCACGTTGCCGACTGCGGCGACCGTCGTCCGCGCCGTCGACGCGGTCACGGTCAAGCCGGAGACGGCGAGCACGCTCAGCCTCGTCGCGACGGCGATGAAGCAGCTCGCGGCCGTCCAGACCGGCGTCCCCAACGTGATGTTGGAGAACGACAGGATCGAGAGCGTGATCGGCACCGACCTGCGCCTCAGCATCAACGAGGGGTTGGACAAGCTGATCCTGGACGCGCTCGCCGCCTCGGGCTTCCAGGCTCCCGGCACCGATCCGCTGCTCGTCTCGATCCGCAAGGCGATGACCACGATCTACGCGAACGGCTACAACCCGAACCTGCTGATCCTCACCCCGGGCGCCTCCGAGGGGCTGGACATCCTCCAGACGGTCGGAACCGAGAAGCTGTACGTGTTCGGAGCGGGCCGCTTCGCCCCCGGCGAGCTGTTCGGGATGTCGGTTCGTGTCTCGAAGACGGTCGCCGCCCCCGCGGTCGTGGACAGCACCGCCCTCGGCAGGCTCTACATCTCGCCGATCAGCCTCGCCAGCTTCGAGGAGAACGCCGGTCGCACGAACACGACGCTGGTGCGGATGGAAGGAAACGGCGTCTTCGGCGTCGAGCGGCAGGCCGCGGCCGTCCGGATCGCAGCCGCCTAGTCATGGCGGCCAAGAAGAAGAGCCAGTCACGCGAGGCGCAGCTCCAGGAGCGGGCTGCGTCTCGCAACTACACCCTTGAGAAGGACGGCAAGGTCTGGTACGCCCGGATCGGCGGCACCCGCTACGGGCCGATGCGGAACCTCGACGAGGTCGACGAGTTCCTCCCCAAGGAATCATGAGCATGCGCTACACCGAGGAGAACACGGACATCCGGACGGTGCCCGCGGGCGAGCTGTGGGTTGGGATCATCAATGCGCCGCAACCGTATATCGCGATCGCGACCCGGCTCGACGACGAAGTGATCATCGTCTCGAGGCTGAGCGCGCGTGACGCGCTCGAGATGGCCGGCGAGCTTGTCCGACTCTCGGACACGCTCAACGCCCGCAACAACTAGGTCAGCTCGTGGAGTTCGGCCGCTTCTGCGAGGCAGTCGGGCTCCAGCTCGAGCCGTTCCAACGCAAGATCGTGAGCGCCGCCGCCGGCCCGGAGCGCGAGCTCGTCGTCCTGCTCCCCCGCGGCCAAGGCAAGACGACGCTCCTCGCAGCGCTTGCCGTCCACCACCTCCTTACCGTCGAGGACGCGGCCGTCTACGTCGCCGCCGCCTCCCGCGACCAGGCACGGATCCTCTTCGAGCAGGCCGCCAAGTTCACGCTCCGGTTGGACGACCCCCGGCTCGTGATCCGGCACCTCGAGCTCCGCTGGTGCGAAGACCCCGACACCCCCAAGAGGTTCAGCCGGCACCTGCGCGTCCTCGCCGCCGACGCCCTCAAGCTGCACGGGCTCACGCCGAGCCTGGCGATCATCGACGAGCTGCACGCCCACTTCGACGACTCGGTCTATCTCGCGATGCGCACCGCTGCGATGAAACGGCCCGCCTCCCGGCTCGTCGTGATCTCGACGGCCGGCCAGGGCGCAGACAGCCCCCTAGGAAGGCTCAGGAGCCGCGCTCTCGCCCTCCCCCAGGTGAAACGACGGGGAGGCTTCACCGACGCCTGTGGGCCGAGCCTGCGCCTGCTCGAGTGGTCGCTCCCCGAGGACGTCGACCTCGCCGACATCAAGGCCGTCAAGCAGGTGAACCCCGCCAGCTGGATCACCCTCAAAGCGCTCCAGGAACAGCGCGAGGCCGTCCCCGAGATGGCCTTCCGCCGCTTCCATGCGAACCAGTGGACGGAGCGGGAGTCGCACTGGCTCCCCGCCGGCGCCTGGCAAACCTGCGTCGGTCAACCCACCTTCACAGACGGCGAGCCGATCTGGGTAGGCGTCGACGTAGGCGGCGACAAGAGCGCCTCAGCCGTCGTCTGGATCAACAGCGCCCACAATGTCGGCGTCGAGATCTACCACGGCGACCCCGGCGTCCTCGACTGCATCGACCTGATCCGCGAGCTCGCCGCCCGCTACCAGGTACGTGAGGTCATGTACGACCCCTGGAGGTTCGGGCAGGCAGCACAAGAGCTCGAGCAAGAGCGCGTCACCGTAACCGCCTTCCCGCAAACCGACGTGCGGATGGTGCCCGCCTCCGATCGCCTCTACCAGGCCGTCGTCCAACAGCGGCTCGTGCTGCCCGACAACCCCGAGCTACGCCAGCACATGGCGAACACGATCGCCCGCCACAACCGGCGCGGTTGGCGACTCGACAAACCCTCGCTCGCCCAGCCCAACGACTCGATCATCGCCCTCAGCATGGCCCTCGAAGCGATGGAGAACCAACCCGAACCCGTCCAGGTGATCGGATGGCTCTAGCGGTAACACCGGCTAACCGCTACACCGGCAAGATATCTCGCACCGTGCGAGATATCGGCATGAAGGCGGAAGACCCGAAACAACCCGTAGCACGGTGCGACAGGTGATCGGATGGCTCTAGCCACCCGCTGCCTCGGCTGCGGCACCCGCACCCGCGGCTCGCGCTGCCCCACCTGCAGCAGCTGGCAAGCGAAACGGAAGATCCAGAGCGGCTGGAAATGGGGCGAGCTACGCGCCGTCGTACACGCGCGCGACGGCGTGTGCGTCCACTGCGGCTCAGCCGATCGGCTCCAAGTCCACCACCGCGTCCCGCTCTCCCGCGACGGAACGAACGCGCTCTCGAACCTCGAGCTGCTCTGCTCCCGCTGCCACGCGCTCGTTTCTTAGAAGCGCACCAAGGTACGCAGTCCGCAGCGCGCGGCGCAAAAACGCGCTCCCCGGAGCGCACAGACTGGTTTGTGACGATTTCGTCACAGACCAGCGTCGTGTCTAGGTACCTAGACACTTCCCGTAATGGAGTGGGCAGGTCCTGCGGGTTTGTGCTCCACGTCACAAATGCGGGTGTGCACGACGCGCATGCTTCTAGGTTCTGCCGGCCTGCTCCTCCTCGCGCATGCACTTAGGGCACAGATGCGCGACGGCGTGGCGCTCCCCGTGCTCGTCCGTCCAGAGGCCGATCTCCATCCAGCCGGCTTCGTCCTTCTCGTAGCCGCGGCCGCACTTGGTGCACCGCTCCCGCAACTCGAGCGCTTCGAAGTCGAACTCGCCAGCCATCGAGTCGAACTCGCCAGCCATCACGTCTCCTCTCGTTGTAGTGCCCAATCAGTGCCCATACCTGCCGATCGTGTATGGCTTGACTGCGAGGCTCGGGAACCGCAAACCGCGTAGCTAAGCCACTTCCCGCCACTCGGCACCTACCCCCGCCACCCCCCGTCCAACCCCCCAGACGTTGACGACGAAGCGGTCGTCGCGACCTTGCTGGAGCTTCGAGCGCAGCCTCGAGACGTGCGAATCCAACGTCCTCGTTCGGCAATGCGTGCGAAATCCCCAGATGTCGCGCAGGAGCTCCTCCTTCGTGAAGACCCGCGTCGGCTCGGTCGCGAGCTTGCAGAGCAGCGCGAACTCCTTGCCGGCGAGGTGCACCGCCTCGCCGCGCACTGTGACCCGCCTCGTCGCCCGG
The DNA here is from genome assembly GCA_037720595.1 of Gaiellaceae bacterium. Lineage (GTDB taxonomy): Bacteria > Actinomycetota > Thermoleophilia > Gaiellales > Gaiellaceae > Gaiellasilicea. Next base: position 103,668 of record JBBJLW010000004.1, read on the forward strand.
TCGACAACCAGGCCGCCGGCCTCGAGTCGGTCGCCGGCCGGCGACGCGACACGTCGCAGGACAGCCCGAATCCTCGCCAGCAGGGCTCCGTTTCAACTTGGGAAAGCGCCAGAGCCGCTTGTTCAAGCGCCTTAGAGTGCTTTGCTTATCGGGGTAAAGGGCTAGCCGGGAAGTTCCGGCAATTCCGCTCGTGCGATACGCACGCTAACCGGGCGGTTTCGCGGCTCGAACTCGCGAACGCCTGTTGCCTTCGCGCGGATGCTCGCGCAGCCACTGCTCCACCTCTGCTCTGAGCCAGTACCACTTCGACCCGACCCTTCCTGTCAGCTCGGGAGCGATCACGGCCGGGTTGTGGAGGCTCGAAGGCCGTACCCCCAGGAGTCGCCCAACCTCGACAGTGCCCAAATAGAGGTGCTGAAGCTCGTTTGGTCGCCGCACTGGCACCTCTCGCCCACGCGCAAATGCCTCAACGTCGTCGCGCAGCCACACGCGCGTGACCCCGAGGGTCAGCACGTGCCGTGGGAAGTCAGGCTTGTGTGTGAGGACGCCTGCCTGCTCGCTTGACAATCCGAACCGGTGTGCGATCCAGCCCGTCGAGACGAACTCGTGCGGGCCGCGGTTGAAGTCAGTGCGGTGCTTGAACGTCCGCAAGCGACCTTCCTCGGCGGTGATCTCACCTTTCGCGACCCGCATCATCTCGGCCCACTCGATTAGCAGGGTGGCGCAGATTGACTTGATCCGCGGCATTGCCAGGTCGCCCTCTCTACGGCTCGCGTTCCTCTCGTCCGCCCATCGGTCGTAATCAAGGCCGCGTTCACGCGGCGGGCTTGTGGCGAGCCAGAGACGGAGTGCCGTAAGAGGCTCTTCGGCGGATCGCCGTCGACCGGAATACGTCGAGCGAAGGGAGCTCTGGCGGGCACTCGGACGTGGCCGCTTACCCGTGTAGATCTCGCAGGCGAAGCGCCACGTCTCCCAGGCCCGACCGACCCTGGTCGTGTTCCAGGCAGGGGCGACTTGGCGCGCGGTCGAGTTGAAGTCGCCGGCGCTAGGAGCCTTCCCGGCTGGCAGCTCGAGCCTCCGAGCCACGAGGCCGATTGCATCAAGCGCCTCGATCCTCTCGCGGATCTCTCGATCGGCTTTCGTCTCCTTGGCAGCCGCACCCAGGTACTCGCGCATCCGCTCGTACGCGCGTAGCTGATCGGCGGGTGCGAGCGCAAGGAAGCGCTGCATCGCCGAATCAAGCTCCCGTCTCCTCTGTCGCTTGTCGGCCACCCTCGGCAGCTTCGCCGCCCGCTGCGCTCGATCCTCCCGCGCGCATCTCGCGGGTGGGAGCCGCCTGATATGTCAGATCCCGCAGACGCCGAGCGAGTGCAGCGCCGCAGAGCGGCCCTAGCTCCAACAGCCGCGCTACGCTCCGCCGCGTGAACCTCGGCCGGAAGAAGGCAGATCCAACGGACGCGGAGCTCGCACACACCGCGACCGGGTGACCAGGGAGCTCGACGACGCTTTCGCAAGGGGCGGGAAGCTGCGGGAAGGTCGAAATTCGAACCGAGGCGCCTACAAGAAGCTGCCCGAAGTGATCGAGAGCGAGGAGTCGATCGTCGAGGTCGCGCAAGCTCAGTTCACCGAGAGTGTCTGGAGCAAGAACGACAAGTGGTTCAAGGGCGGCTATGTCGTTCTCACCGACCGGCGCTTGATCGCTCTAGGCACAGGCTTCGGCGGCTCAGGCGGCACGCGCGGCGTCGAGTTGATCCCGCTTGAGCGAGTGCTCTCCGTCGACAGTTCCCGGTTCGTCGGCCAGGGCATCATCGGCTTTGGCGCGCCGCTACGGATCAACACAGGCGGAAAGCAGATCACCTACCGCGTTATGCCGACTCGGGTGGCCGACGCGATGAGCGAGTACGTCCGAGCGAGGATCAACGAGCGCGAATCGGGCTCAGCTGCATCCCGCCCGGTCGGCGACGACCCGCTCGAAGCGCTCAAGAAGCTCGCCGAGCTTCACGACGCCGGCGTGCTGACCGATGAGGAATTCTCCGCCAAGAAGGCCGCCCTACTCGAACGAATCTAGCGACGCTGCGAGCTTCGTCGTCTGGACGCTAGACGCCGCCGGCGCGCTTCCGGAGAACAGCGTCTTCGCGGTACTGATGCGGCCTGATCGTGGCGATGGCGCGCTCGCGACTTGGCTCGAGCCTGGCCTTCACCTCGGTGACGTCGTAGCCGAAGTGGAGCAGTGCGGCCTCCCAGGTTCCCCACCGCCGACGGTAGGGCGAGTCACTCGGGAGGAAGAGCTCCCTCCCCTGCGTCTTCGCGAGCTCGACCTCCTTCTGACGCCAGAGCCCGAACTCGATCACGAGCGGCACGCGGCCGAGCGCCTTCACGCAGTCGGCCAGGGTCTCGCGGAGCGTCTCCTCGCGGTAGTGGTGCACCTTGCCGACCATCCGCCTGCGGAAACGGGCCTCGATCTTGAACGGGGTCGAGGTCACGGACATCGAGAGCGCGTCCTTCGCCTGCCGCCAGGAGCCGAAGAAACGTGTGACGGCACCGAATTCGTGGATGCCCTCGCCGGCGGCGACGAGCTCGTGGTACGCGCTCCTGTACTTATCCGGCGATAGCTCCTCACCCACGTGATCTGCGATCCGCCGTAGCGAGCGAAGGAAGAGCGCGGTCTCGCTCTCCGCACCAGCGAGCCGCTGGAGTCGCAACTCGCTGATCTCCGCGAACACGTCCTCTTGCTGCTCGAGCGAGAGAGCGTTGTAGACGACGAGCAGTAGGGCTGTCGCCGAGGTCGGCAATGCAGGCCCCGCGGGCAGCGGCGCCTTGGCGACGATCGTGCCCGAGAGGGCGCGCTCGCGTCTGCTGGGGTTGCCATTACTCACGGACTTCCGGAAGGTAGAGCGTCGTCCAGCGCCCGGCGCGAGGGCATGAACTCCCGGACGGCGCCCGCCCTTTACGCTTGCCTTCGTGCCCTTCCACGTCTTCATCAAGACTGGCCGCCCCGAGCACTGGGGCGGCCTTGGCGAAGTCACTACGTCAGCCGGAGGTTCTAGGGTGACGGTGATGCTGGAGTTGGATGCAAATGGTCGGCCGCGGACGACGCTCTACTGGCGAAGGCGGATCCGGGTGCACTGGACGTCGCTGCATTCGAAGAGATGCTGGTACTCGGGCTTCCGCGCCCGGAGCCGCAGCTGGTCTCTCGGCGGGTGTTGACCATCGCTCGGGCGGCGGAAGAGGTCGCGGCTCGCGATCTCTCGCGCGATCGCGTCCCTCGCCATCCAGCCGCCGCCGTCCTCGCGCAGAACCTCGACCATCGCCTCGTGCAGAGTCACACAGCAACAGTACGCCTGGGGCATCGCTCAGACCACCCACGCGCCGCCTCCAGACGGTGCTGCGCCCCCGTTGAGCGCCTAGGAGCCGTCGGGCCGAGGCTTGCGCGCAGCGCGCGTGTCGAGGATGAACCTCGTCAGCACGAGCGCGCTCCCGGAGACCAGGCGCGCGTGGCGCGGGCCGAGTCCGGACGGTCGCCGGTGCCTCCCGTGGCCAGTTCCGAATCGGTTGCGGAGCTCGGCTGTCCCGACGACGGCTTGCCCGAGGCCACGCAGCACCTTCTTGATCGAGTCCGCGCCGGCCTTTGCCCCGTCCACGTCTTCAACCGACAGGTCGATCGTCTTCAGCGCGTTCTTGAAGAGCTGCTCGAGCGTCCACTTCGTGTCCGCCTCTTCCCCTGCATCGGCGAGGAGCAGTTTGCAGACCGCTTCGATCAGCTCCTTGGCGGTGCCGATCGCGAGCTCGGGGTCGGCGTCGACGCTCTCCAGGATGCGGCGCTCGTACTCGCGAAAGACGGTGGGGTCGTCGAGCGAAGCGCTGTTGATCCCGAGGTCGAACGTCGCCGGCGGGTTGATGCGCCCGTGTTCGGCGACGTCGAAGCCATCGAGACGGAGTGCCTTGACGAGCTTCTCGATCTCGTCGGCCTGGTATGCGTCTGCATCCGAGAGGATGTGCTCGTAGACCCGGAGCAGTTTGCCGACCGCGGCCGGTGAGTCCCAGTCGACGCCGGCGTAGTACTGCTCGACAAGCGTCCGGCGCTCGCCGCCGGGCTGTTGCTCCGGCGGCAACTGCTGCGCCTTGAAGCCTCCGACCCCGCCGAAGTAGTCCTCGATCTCACGAAGGACTGAGGCCCGCACCAGGTACTCGCGGAAGCGCTGGCGTGTCCGCGGCGACGGCGCTAGGCCCATCGGGCGTTACGCGATGCCGAGGCCCTTGAGGGCCGGCCAGCTGCCCTTCGCGGCCGCAACGTCGGCTTCGCGGACGAAGAGGTAACGCCACTTGATGCCGTTGATCTTCGGGGCGGCGCTGACGTGGTTCGCCCAGCGCAAGGCAGCCTGCCGCTTCGCCTTCACGTCGATACTTCCCGCCTCGTTGTCCGACTTGACCTCGATCACCCAGTGGGTGTTGTCGCTGTCCACGGCGAGGAAGTCGGGGTAGTAGTTGCCGCCTTCCCAGGCGATCTCCAGGTCGCGCTTCACGAGCAGGCGCGCCCAGAAGCTGACTTCGTCGCTCTCGTCGAGGATGTTGGCCGTGTCGAGCTCGGTCGAGGAGTCGAACCACGCCTGCTCGTACATCGACTTCTTCCAGCCGATGTAGCCGGCGCCGCGCTTGAACTTCCCCTTGCGATCGCCGCTCGTCTCCGGGCGGCCGCTGCGGGGTTCGCCGAACAGCCTCGGCTCGATCCGCTGGGTGATCTTCGGGGCGAGCACGTGCTGGCGCTGCTCGTCGGCGACGAGCTCGATCACGCGCTGGGCGGCACGATCGACGTAGGCCGAGAGGATCTCGTTCGCCTGCTTCTCGCCCGCCCGCGACTCGAGGCCCGCGAGAACGGCATCCACGAGCGCGCCCGCAGCAGCGAGGTCGGCCTTGCGCGGCGCGACGTACTTCGAGGCGCAGACGGCGTCGAGCAGCATTTGGCGTGCGTCATCGAGCGAGAGCTGTCTGCCACCCGACTTGACCTTGTCGGCCACGTTCGCCGTCGTGGTGACCGTGTGCCGAAGACCATCCGGGCCGATGACGACCTTGGCGCCGAGCCGCGTGCGGCGAGCTCATCGCTCGGGTCGATCGCGAGCCGCTCACCGAGCTCACGGAAGGGGTTGCCGTACTCGGGGTAGGCAAGGTCGGCGAGCGAGAACTCGACCGCGATCTTCTCGGTCACGACGACCGGCAGGAAGAGCGCCGGCAAGTCCGGGCGAGCCGTCAACTCGGCCGCCGCGGCCGCTTCCTTCGTGGCCTGCTCCGTCCGCTCCTCGACCGAAGCGAGGACGACGCCTCCGGCGCCCGTGGCGGCGGCGCCACCGTCATCGGCCGTCGCGACGGGCGCTTCGACCTCCTCGGTCTGCGTGATCAGCACGTTCTGGCCGAGCGCGTTCCTGCGAACCTCGATGTGCGTGCGCAGGTCGATGAACGCCTGGTTGATGACGTTGTGGCGCTGCAGCAGCTCGCCGTAGCGCTCGTGCGCGATCACCTCGAGCGTGTCCAGGATCTCGATCCCGGTGTACTTCCCGAACGGGAGGCGGAGGCCGCGCCCGAGCGTCTGCTCGGTCAGGATCTCTGAGACCGAGCTACGCAGGCTGACGATCACGTAGACGTTCTTGACGTCCCAGCCCTCCTTCAGCATCCCGACGGAGACGATCACGCGAACCGGCGAGTCGGGATCCTCGACCGCATCGAGGAGCTCGAGCGAGACATCAGGAGCGTTGGAGTGGACGACCAGGACAGGATCCTTGTCAGCGCTCTCGGCGACGAAGCGTCCGCCGGCGAAAGAAGGATCGCGGACGATCCGGCCGACTTCCTCGGCGTCCTCGATCGACTTCGCGACCACGAGCATCACCGGGTTGACGGTCTTGCCTTCCAGGAGCGCCTTGTTCGCCTCGATCGCCAACTCCTTCAGCTCGAGCAGCCGCGCCGCGTCGAGCAGCTTCGTCTCCCAGTCGGTGCGGTCGTCCTTGCGGCCGACGATCACGGGCGCCTTGACGAGCTCGTCGGCGATCGCCGCCGCGAGCGGGTAGCGGTAGAAGATCTGATCGGCGAGAGTCTTCTTGTGCGGTGTCGCGGTCAAACCGATGATCGCGTACGGCTTCAGCCCACGGACAGCGTCGGAGAACTTGTCTCCGAAGTAGCAGTGGTGCTCGTCGGCGAAGACGATCAGGTCGTCGAGCCCGACCAGGTGCTCGTAGAAGCCCTTGCCGAGGCCCTCCTGGAACTTGTGCGTCTTCCGCCCGACGTTCGACTCCGGCTTCAGCAGCGCCTGGACGGTGAAGACGAACAGCTTGATCTGATCCTCGTCCTCGAGCGCCGTGGCGATCTCGGCGGTGTTGAAGTTCTCTGAGGTGATGACCACGGGCTCGACCTCCATCCCGCCGAGCAGGCTCTTCGCTGTGCCGGAGGTGAACTGTGCGGCGGTCTTCCGCTCGATCGTCTTGCCGGGCGCGATCACCGCGAAGTTGCGGGTGCCGAGCGCGGCGAAGTACTCGATCGCACCGGCGAGAATGTAGGTCTTGCCGACGCCGGTGGCGACGTCCGCGACTCCCTCGAATCCGATCGTGCCGTCCTCGCCGTAGTGCTCGGCGAGCCGGTAGGCGATCAGCTCGAGCGCTTCCCGGTTCGGGGCGCGCAGGTCGAGCCGGGCAGTGATCGCCTCGACCAGCTCGCCGTTGACCAGCTCTCCGACGGCCGGAACGCTCACGCCTGCACCTGCTCCGCTGCTGCCGGCTCGGCGGGCTCGTCGCCGTTGCTCTCGACCGCGCCGGCGTGGCGATCCCACCAGAACTGGCCCTGGCGGTAGTCGGCGAGGATCGTCTCCGGCACCTTGCGAACCGTCGAGCCGGGACGCAGCTCGCGTAGAACCTCACGCACGTCCTGATCGACCATCGTCCCGCAGAGACAGAGCCGCTCGTCTTCGGGCAGTTCGGCGACCAGCAGTCGTGCGACAGCCTCGTTCACAAGCCCGTCGACGACGGCGAGCCGGACACGGCCCTTGCGACCTGCGAATGGGAGCAGCTCCGAGTCGTACTCGTAGCCGAACTGCGCAGCGACAGCCTCACTCAGCGCGCTGCCAACAGCCCACTCGGCCAGCAAGACCTGGCCCTCGAACGCCTCGAACATCGACGGCGCGACGTCGAGAACTCGGAACCCGCCGCCGCCTGTCCACTCGACGCTTCCGCTGATGCCGCCGACATCATCCCCCGAGACGACCTTCTCGAGCCGCGGCCCGGTGAAGGTCTCGAGCGTTTCGCGGCTCCACTCGCCCGTCACCCAGCGACGACGCATCTTGTGCGCGACGGCTGCGGTGGTGCCTGATCCGGCGAAGCAGTCGAGGACGATGTCGCCTGGGTTCGTCGCGATCTGGATGATGCGGGCCATCAAGCGCTCGGGCTTCGGCGTGGCGAAGGCAGCGACGTCGGGGATCAGTGCGCGGATCTCCTTGTTGGCTTCGTCGGTGTGCCCGGTGTCCTCGTGCTCCCACCAGGTGTTGGGCACGATCCCCTGGTCGTCCTCGAGGTAGCGCTTGACGGCGGGAGCGCCGTCACCCTTCTTGCCGAAATAGGCGAGACCCGACTCGACGATCTTCAGCCACTTGTCCTCCGTTGTCGACCAGTGGCGACCTTTCGGCGGATGCCTCACAGTCCCGGCCGGGGTCGTGATCGGATAGCTCAGGTTGGCCCGGATGTTGGGCGCATCGAAGGGAACGGCACGCCAAGGGCCCTTCGGATCATTGTCGGGGTTGCTGTACTGCTTTCCCTGCTCCGCAGTACGGGCGAGGAGATTGCGGGTCTTCGCCCAGTGAACCGAATCCTTCGCGTAAACAAGGATGTAGTCGTGCGAGACCGAGAGGGAAGCGTCGTTGGAGCGGGAGTAGCGCTTCTCCCATACGACGGTTGCTACGAAAGACTGCCGACCGAAAACCTCGTCCATCAGCACGCGGAGGTACCCCTGCTCGCTGTCGTCGCAGTGAACCCAGATCGACCCGTCGTCTGCGAGCATCTTCTTCAGCAGTTGAAGCCGGTCGCGCATCATCGTGAGCCAGACGGAGTGCTCGAGCGCGTCGTCGTACTGCTCGAACGCTTGCTGGGTGTTGAAGGGCGGGTCGATGTAGACGAGCTGCACCTTGCCGACGTACTCGTCGCGGAACTCCGGGATCCGGGTCAGGCTGGTCAGCGCGTTCAGCGAGTCGCCGCGGATCAAGAGGTTGTCCTTCGCTCGCTGCCGGTCGCTATGCACCTCGCCGGTCGTGCCAGCGTCACGGAGCAGCCGCGCTTCGGCTACGCGGTAGTCGGCTGGAGGCAGCCACTCGTAGCTGCCGTCCTCGTGTGAGAGCAGGCGAAGCTGCTTGTTCGTCCAGGTGAGCTCGAGCCGCCCGCTGTGCCCCTCTGCCACGCTTCGTGTCCTCTTCTTCCGCTGCTTGGTCGCCTGCTCAGGACTGCGCGGCGCGGGATCGCGCGCGCTGTTCGGATCAGCCTCGTGAGGATCGTCGCTGAGCGGCTGACTACTGTCCAGAATAGCCGCGGCCTCGGCGGACTTGGTCGGATTCGACGGTGTCTTGGCTCCCATCGCGAGACAGTAGGACGCGCGCTCGTGCACAGGGAGCCTTGGGCTAAGGCCGTTCGCGAATGCTCGGGATGTCCGGCCGTTGTCCAGTGAACTCGCCGCAAAGCGATCGCGCGCACCGGCTTTCGGTGTGCCCTGGCGTCTTACGGCGCTCCTAGACTCGGGTCTGTGACAAGCGGCAGTGGGCTGAACATCGTCGTCGCTACAGCGCCTGCGGGATTGACGCTGGAGGAAGAGATCCGGCTTGCGAAGCCGGCGCTTCTGTATGGCGACCACGTCACTCTGTACAGCCCGGCGGCGATGATGCTCGCCTCGGCAGAGCAAGTAGCCGCGCTCGACGACGACGGGCTTGCAGAGTTCCTACGTCTTGCAAGCGACGCGATCCCAGGCGCTGAACAGCTCGCGGATGTGTACGAGCAGCTGCGGGACAAGCGCCGCCGATCGCGCGCCGAACTGCAGCAATTGCTCGGGATCAAGCGCTTGCTGCGCGAGATGGCATTCGACCTTCAGGGCACCGTGGTGCCGATGTTGGAGAAGGCGGGAGCAACTGAGCTCGTTCCGGCCATCGAGGCCGGGCTCTTAGGCATCGATCCACTGCTCAGCGAATTCAGCGACGACGAAGACGCTCTCATCAGCGCCTTCGTGGAGAAGTTGCGGGATCTCCTCGTCGGTCGCGCCGCCTATCCACTGTTCGACGCCCAGGTCGGCAGTCTCGTTCGCGCAGGCGTCGATGAGGGGATGTTCGAGGTCGGTGCAACCGCGCGGCGGCGGGGAAAGAACGTCGGCATCGCGAGCGACTTGATCGCGCGAGTTCCGGCGTTCCCAGAGGCGACAATCGCCGAAATTCTTGACATCCGCGAAGAACTACGCGGGCCTCTAGGACGCTTCCGCGGTGCCGTTTCTGGCTTCGCCGCTCGCGTCGAGACTGCTGCACACGAGGAGGACTTTACGGCAGAGGTAGCCGATCTCTATCTCGCCGAGATCGCCCCGGTAGTCGATGAGATCCGTGAGGCGGTCAAGACCAACGCCTACCTAAGGCAGCTCACCGGCAAAGCTCGTTCCAGCGTCGACGAGCTGCTTGCCCTGGGCGGCGGCGTCACGCTCGGACTGATGGGCCTGACCGACACGGCGGCCGTGGCCTCGGTCGTTGTCGGCGCAGGGGCAGCAGCGGCGCGGGTCGCTGTTGTTGCGGCAACTGAACGGGTGGATCGGAGCGCTGCGATCGAACGCGATCGCCTGTTCTTCCTGTACGCGACTGAGCGGGCCGTTGGACAGTAGGCCCGTGTCGTTCGCTCAGGCGCGACCAGGCACGTAGACGATCCAGTAGTAGGTCGGCCGCAACTTGCCCGAGGCGCCGGTGACGCGAAGTGAGGTATAGACGCGTATAAAAGCGCGTTCTCTCGGACCCGCGGCAGCAGCGACGGATGCGGCGAGGGGCGCGAAGCCGGAAACGCCGTGTCTCTCCCCGTCCGGACGTACTCGTACGATTTGTGTCGTAGCGAGTCCTGAGTTCGTGGGTCGGCTGACCCAGGTGCCGCGGACGAACCGATCCCATCGGCCAGGAGGCACCTGCCTGTGGTTGCTCTACCCCGCGATCCGAGCCAACTCCCCGCCCCGCTGCCTGACGGCCGGCTCCTGCACAGGGCGAAGCCGCATTCGTACGAAAAGCTGTTCTACTGGTGCCGCGTGCTGCAGGAGTACGCCACCCGCACAAAGTTCAAGTGGGCGGGCAGGCGTGTCTGCATCGACCTGTTCGCCTCCTGCGGCATCTACCAGGACTCGCAGACCGGCGAGCTGGGCTGGGGATCGCCTCTGCTTGCCCTGCACGCGATCGACCCGTTCGACGTCTACATCTTCGGCGACAAGGATCCAGAGCGCGCCACGGTGCTCGCTGACCGTGTAGACGACAGCGGTTTGGTGGGCGCAGAGACTTTCCAGCTCGCCCTCGACGACCCGGACGTGATGCACCGCGCACGGGAGTTCAAGGGACTGAGCGTCAACGGGCCGAAGTGCGCCGTGATTACCGGCGACGCGAACCGGGCGGTGCCGATCGTGAAGCTGATGATGCCGGCGTTCGAGCGGCGGCGGATGGTGCTGACCATGCTCGACCCGTACGGGGTCGCGTTCGACTGGGACTCTCTGGCAATGCTCACGTTGCACGAGCGGATGGATCTCCTTATCTACTTCCCCGAGGACATCGACCTCGAGCGCAACTGGCGACTGAAGGAGCGCACTGACCGCTACATGCCGACGGGCGCCGACTGGCAGACGGCGGTGAACGCCGCGCCGCGCAACCGTGGACGCGTCTTCCGCGAAATCTACGTCGACGGGCTCGAACAGCTCGCCCTGAAGGTGGGCGTTCCGAAGGCGATCCGCGCGAACAACCGCGAGATCTACAAGTTGCTGTACGCGAGTCCACACGAAAAGGGACTCGAGGTCTGGGAGCACGCGCACCGGGAGGATCCAGGCGGCCAGATCGAGCTCTATCTGGCCTAGACGCGCTCTGCGACCGCGGGGAACTCACCCCAGATGCGACCATCGAGCTCGCGCCCACCCGACTTCGACGTGCGGCCCCCTCGCTGCTTGTAGAAGAACGGCACACCTGCGGCGACGCAGGCATCGCGGAGCTCTCGCACCCAGTCGAGGTCGACGGCGCGGAACCTTGGGCCGCTCTCGCCGCCAGCGATCACCCAGTCCACGCCGGCGAGGTCGAGCGGCTGGCGGTTCGGCTTCCCGTTCAGGAAGAGGCTGCCGAGCAGCGGCTCGGCTGAAACGAACCTGATTGCCGCGGGGAGCTCCCGCAGGATCTCAACGCGGAACGTGTGGCGGCTGTTCTCGACCGAGGTTCCGACCCAGACGTTCGGCGGCCAGTCGTCGGTCGGCCAGGGGACCATCCTAACAACGTTCTCCGGCCGCTTCGTCAAAAGCTGCCAGTGAAGCATCGGAGTCTGGTCGATCAGCGTCCAGAGCCGGTCGCGCCACGGCTCAAGCTCCGCCCGATCCTCGAACACGTCCGCCATAGACGCGCAGAACACCTTGGTCGGCTCTCCTCGCTCTGCTGCCTGTGTGTTCCATCGGATCGGCTGACGCCAGTGCTGCTCACTGAGGAAGCGTCGGGGCGAGTCGCCGCCCCAGAGGGAGTGCCCGTATCTGCGGGCCAGGGTGTCCGCGTAGCAGTGCGCGCACGCCGGGGACACGCGCTCGCACCCCCACCAGGGGTTGAATGTCGCGTCGGTCCACTGGATGCGGGTCCGTTGCGCCATCAGCCATGCACCTTACGGCGCACGTCGGCCTCTCGCGCGAGAACCACGGCCGCAGGCGCTGTCGGAACGCCGTCGTACGATGGCGCGATGGGCCAGCTCGACTTCACCGTGCACGCCTCCGTTGGCGGTGTCGACAACGACGTGAAGATCCGAGTTGACGCGCCCCTCGACCGGTTCGGGCTTCCGGGCCTGACGTTGCGCTCGAGCAGCGTGAAGGCGCCGAACATCGAAGGCACTCGCTGGCCGCCTGAACTCGCGTGGGCGATCACGGATCGACTCGCCGGCGCAGGCGCCCGCAAGGGCCGCATCCTCGCCGTCTGGCAGAGCGGCCAGGTCGTGGCTGCGTGCGTCTGGCACGTTCACGAACGGGGACCGCTGACGATCTTTGACCTGGGCTGCCGGAACGACGTGAAGAAGGATGCGGATCGGATGCGCACCGCACTGCTCGCCTGCCTGCGCGACATCGCCGAGGTGCCCGAGCTCCACCGGACCACCGATCAGCTCTACTGGACGGATCTCCCCCTCGACCGGATGCCGGACAAGGAGCAGCGCAAGCAGGCGAAGCACGAGGTGCGGCAGCGCGCTGCGAGCCTGAAGTTTGGTCCGCTCAGCCCTCGTCCGAGGTGGCTGAAAGGGGAATGGGCTGCGGTTCGCCGGTTTAGCTGAGCTCGGCGAGCATTCGCTCGAACTCCCGGACTGCCGGGTCGTCGCTGTGGCTGGTGGCTGCACCATCGGAGACCGGTTCTAGATCGCTCTCCGGGATCTTCGGCATCCACTCGACGAGGCCCCGCGTCAGTTCGTCCAGGCCCGCCTTCTTGTACGCGTTCAGCCACATCGCCGGCGTTGCCCCTCGCCGCGCGGGGAGCACGAGGTTCGGCAGCGGCGCGGTGATCCACCGGGCGACGTCGGCGTCATCGTCGAAGTATGCCCGCGCCTCCTCGCACAACTCGTGCAGAAGGAGCACCTGCACGACCTTCGCCTTCTGCGGCCTGACTACGTCGCCCGCCCGCCACGCCGCGACAGTCGCGATGTCCCAGTCGAGCGCCTCCGCGACTGTCGTGTCATGCGGGAAGTAGTGGCGGATCTCACCAAACGCCTTCAGTGCCGCCGCCGCGTGGTTCGACGGCCGGCGTCGCCGGGAGTCCCGGAGTTCGCGCACGCACCGACGTGGTGAAGCTACCACCGAACGCGTTGTTACATTCCTATTCATTACTGGGATAGTAGCACGGTGGTCGGACGGCGTCTACCGTCCTTGCGCCGCCGCGAAGACCTAGCTCGGAGAACAGCAGTGAGGGTTTCTCTTCTTCCGCACGGACGGCGACCACATCGTCGTCGACATCCTCGACCCACATTGGGGTATACACGAGGACAGCGGCGCAAAGGCGCGCGGGCTCGCCAAGTTCGCCGAGGTCGCCAACCGGCCTTCTGGCGAGTTCCTCGGCGCCTCATCGAGGATCGCCGGCAACTCGTCCTTGGTCTACCTCCTCCGCTCGCCCTTGGCCGTTTGCCAGTCGGCATCTCCGGCTCTTGTCCCCCGCGCTGACGCGCGGTGGGGGCCGGAACACGGGGCGAAGCTATGAAACGGCGTTCAGTGGGCGCGCCGCCCCTACTGCTGGAATCACCTCGATTGTCCTCGCCGGTGCGGTGGCGTACCTCGGCTGAGCGGGCGGCGACGGGTCATCGGTCTAACGGGCCGACAGATGAAGGCGGGACCGTCGCTCAGCGGCCGCCGCGAAGGTGACGAGTCGGCACAGGCTCTATTAGTGCCGCGGCGTCGCGCTCAGCGCACGCGCGGGTCGCGCGCCTCGGTGTATGCCTTCGAGGCGCCCGTCTTCTCGACTACGTTGAAGCCGTTCTTGCGCGCGACGATCTTCTCCCCGTCATGCATCTCGTGCCCGCGGACGACGATGAAACGGGCGCCGTCGTTGCGGACCGCTTCGTAATCGTCGGCGCTGATATGGATCATCTTGGTGCAGGCGCGGTCGGCGCACTCGCAGACGAGGTCTACGTTGGCGGCGGCACGGTCGACAATGCGCGTCCGCTCGTTGACCTCGCGGTAGTGCGCTGAGTTTTGGGCGAGTCGGCGCTCGCGATCATCCACAGCCTTCCCTTGCCCGCGCTACCACGTGGCAAACGTCACACTATCGCGTGACGGCTCAGGCGGGATGCGCCGCGTCGAGCACGTCGCGCACCTTGCGCGCGAGCTCGGCCGCCGAGAACGGCTTTTGCAAGTAGGCGTTCGTTGACGTCAGCGCCGACGAGTCGAGGACGGCGTGGCTGGTGTAGCCGGACGTGTAGATGACCTTCAGCTGTGGACTCTGCTCGAGCAGGCGGCGGACGAGCTCGGGCCCCTTCATCTCCGGCATCACGATGTCGGTGACGACCAGGTCAAACGTCACGCCGTCGCGAAAGAGCTCGAGGGCCTCGTTCGGGCCGGCGACGGCGACGACCTCGTAACCGTGGCGCTTGAGCATCAGGGTCACGACGTGCCGGACCGCGTCCTCGTCCTCGACGACGAGGAGCGTTTCGTTTCCCGACGGCGGAGGTTCGGCGACCGGCGCCGCAGCCGCCTCGACGACCTCGTCGCTGCGGCGTAGGTAGATCGTGAAGGTTGCTCCGACGCCCGGCGCGCTGTCGATCGTCAAGTAGCCGCCGGACTGCTTGACGATGCCGTACACGGTTGAGAGGCCGAGGCCGCTGCCGGCGCCTTGCGGCTTCGTCGTGAAGAAGGGCTCGAACGCTTGTGTGCGTGTCGCTTCGTCCATGCCTTCCCCCGTGTCGCTGACCGAGAGGACGATGTAATGACCGGGCTCGGCGCCAAACAATGCTGCGGCGGCTTGCTCGTCGAGATGGACACTCGCCGTCTCGAGCGTCAACGTGCCGCCGTCTGGCATCGCGTCGCGGGCGTTGACGGCCAGATTGACGACAACCTGGTCAATCTGGCTGCGGTCGGCGAGCACCTGGCCGAGGTTCGGGTCGAGCGTCGTCACGATCGCGATGTCTTCGCCGAGGAGGCGCTGCAGCATCTTCTCGATGTCGACCACCGAGTCATTCAGGTTCAGCGGCTTCGGCTGCAACAGCTGCTGCCGGCTGAAGGCCAGGAGTTGGCTGGTCAGTGTCGCCGCGCGCGCCGAGGCTTTGCCGATCTCCTCGAGATCCGCGCGCAGCGCGGGGTCGCCGCCGTCTGGGCGGTCGAGGGCCAATTCCGCGT
Organism: Gaiellaceae bacterium; assembly: GCA_037720595.1. Taxonomy (GTDB): domain Bacteria; phylum Actinomycetota; class Thermoleophilia; order Gaiellales; family Gaiellaceae; genus Gaiellasilicea. The sequence continues at coordinate 118,737 of JBBJLW010000004.1, forward strand.
AGCCGGAGATCGCCAGCAGGAGGTTGTTGAAGTCATGCGCGACACCTCCGGCGAGGCGGCCGACGGCCTCCATCTTCTGTGACTGCCGCAGCTGCGCTTCCAGCTTCCGCTGCGCCGTCACGTTCGCAAACGAAATGCCGACCTTGCGCCCCGGCAGCGAAAACGCGCGGACAGCGAAGGTCTGCTCATTGATCTTGTCGTCGCTGTATTCGACATCGTCGAAGTCGTGAGTTGGGGCGCCGAGGGCGATCTGGTAGTAGATCTGCGGCAACTCGGTTTCGGCGAGCGCCGGGAAGGCGTCAAGCAGGCGCTTGCCGATCACAGACGCAGCCTCGACGCCGGTCGCGCGCTCCGACCCGGCGTTCGCCTCGACCATGCGCAGGCTCGTCGCGTCGTCGGGGTCTTCAAGGACGTAGACGTAGAGGCCCACATCCATGTGCGAGACGATGTCGCGGTGCATCGCGACATCGGCGGCGGCGGCGTGCCTGTCGGTAACGTCGATGGCCAAACCGACGCAGCCGACGATCGCGCCGTCGTCGCGCAAAGGCTCGATGACGGCATCGAAGTCGCGGCCGCGCCAGACGTGCGGGAAGCGGGAACGCTCGCCGTCGAGCGCGCCGACATGCGCTGCGACCGCAGCCGCCGCACGGTCGCCGCCGAACAGCTCGTACAGGTTTCTGCCGATGAACTGCTGGGGCTCAGCGCCGAGGGCGCTGACGAACTCGCCGTGCGTCGACGTGATCCGCAGCGCGCGGTCTGTCGTCCAACCAACGGCCGGAACCTGAGCTGCAAACGCGGGCACAAGCGACGGCACGCCGTGCCGCTCCACGAGTTCTACCGCAGATCCCTTCATAGGCGAAGTATCGGCAGCCGGCCGGCGAAAATGAGCCCCTTTCATGGCGCCGCTACGGAAGCGGGGCCGATCCACCTGCTTCGGGTGGGCCGCTTCACTACGCCTCGTGCGGCCGGCGCGTCGCCTTTGACGGCAATCGACGTCAACCGACCTCGTCGCCCCAGACCGTCCAATCGGCGCCGCGCTGCTTGCGCCCGTAGAGGTCGAGGTAAGGGCCCGGACTCGCTTTCTCGATCAGACTAATCGCCTCGTCCGGTTTCGCTGAATGGCGTCCCCGCGGGGCCTCGAACCAGTTGCGGATGTCGGTGCCGCGCGTCTTCAGCCGGCCGCGGGTCGCGAAGAGAAGCGGCTCCGTTCCCATCCGGAACCACGTTCCGAGCCCGAGCCCGCGTGGCTTCACCCAGACGAGCTGTGTTCGGTAAGTGAATCCCCAGGCTTCGATCACGCGCAAGCCGTCGGCGATTTTCGCGCCCGGCACCCACAGGTAGAGGTGGGAGTCCGGAGCAGCGAGCGCGGGCACCGGCAGCGCGATGATCTCCTCGAGCGAAAGGCAGCGGTAGCGGTCGTGTGCGAGGCCATCTCCGTAGTCCGCCTCCCACGACCAGGGTGGGTCGCAATGGATTGTCCGGAACGTGCCGCTCGGGAGCGGCGGCGGCTCCAGCTCTGCGAAGTCCTTCCGGTTCTGTGCTCGCCATTCGCGGATCACGCGGCGCGCGTCGGCCACGGTCATCGCAGAAATGACAGGCGCAAGCGTTCGCTGCCCGTCGCGGTCGAGGGGCGCAAGCGCGCGCAAGTGGGAGAGCGAGAGCGAGTGTCCCTCCGGAGAGACATTTGCCGCAACGCGGGCCGCATCGATCAGCCCGTAGCCCGTCGAGCGGCCGAGCGACCATTCCCTGGCTAGGTACTCCTCGAAGCTCGGGTAGTGCTCGCAGTAGAGCCGCTCATCGCGGATCGCCTGGAGCGCAAGGCCGACCTCGACGAAAGTCTCGAGGCCGCGCTTGACGACCGCTTCGAGCTCGTCGAGGCGCTTGCGCTCCACGACAGACAGCGCCGTCGTTTTCGCTTGTGCTGCGAGGTCGGGAAGGGTGGACACAAAGCGTAGTTTCCGGTCGAGGTCGGATGTCTGATGTCGTCGCCGCCACGGCAGTGGGTCATGCCGCGTTCGCCTCTCCGAGTCCATGGCGCGCAAAACAGGCGACATCGTCGTGCCGTGCACAGCGGAGACCACACGAAACCCCAGCCGATGCGGCCAGCGCGCTTGCGTCCGAGCAAGCACCTGCCGCAGGGAAGCGGCGAGGTGCCGTACGCGCTTTCGCGCGACGAGTTGCGCGGGTTCGGCTTCGGCCAGATTACGGTTGCGCTGATCCAGAGCACGCCGTGGCAGACGGTGATCGCCCCGCGGCTGGATGCCATTCAGTTGAAGCGTGAGCGCGCCGGCAAGGAGAAGCCGTGGTACAGCGCTCACGAGCTCGAGGCGATTTGCCTTCTGCAGCGCGTCGCAGGCTTGACCAGCTACCAGGCCACCCGCGACTTCCTCGCCGGCGACACGATTGCCGCCGACGAGGCGCGCCGCCTGCTCAAGCTGGATCGAACGCGGGGCAACGGCCGCCGCCGCGGACGACGCGGAGAATTCAGCTCCGGGCCGACCCAGCAGTTCGACGGAGTCCCATCGAAGGCGACGATGACCCGCTTCCTGCGGTGCTGGGACGAAGTCGAGCGCGCCGACCTCTACGAGCAACTGTTCGAGGCGACGCTCCAGGAGCACCTCGAGTTCCCGGAGTTCCAGGAGGAGTGCCTGACGCTCTACGGCGACGGGTCACCGATGCTCACCCATTACACCGCTCCGATCTTCGACCCGAAGAGCGGCAAGATCGTGAATGCGAAGAAGGTGACCGCGCCGGAGGCTGGCTACGCCGGCTATGAACGCGGCCCGGATAAGTGCGGTGACGGCTGGAATCTGCTCGCGCTCGTGACTCGAACGTCGCTCCCGACAGCCTACGAGCTGCCGAAGATCCACGACTCGGAGCGGGTCGAGTTTGTCCCATTGGTCAATCTGTTCGCGACCAAGGTGCGGCCGATGCTCGACCCCGAGCGCGTGGGAATCATCACCACTGACGGCGCCTTCCATAGCCCGCTTGGCCGCGAGGCCGTGCGCGACGCTGGCTACGTCGAGAACATCCACCTCTGCAGCCACGCCGACACCGAGGAAACCAATCGGCGCGCCGAGGCGATGAGCGGCCGGAGAATCCCGATCGACGGCTACCCCGGTTGGTTCGCAAACGACCACCGCGAGGTGATCTGCGCTCACGGCCGCCGCGCCGCCAAGGTGATCGAGCCGCCGAAACGCAACGGCCGGCCCGTCGTCCGCGTCGAGGGGAGTTGCCTCGACGGATGCACGCGGTCGATCTCGATCGAGTCCGGCACGTGGCGCCGCGCGCAAAATCCGACTCAGTTTGTCCGTTGCGCCCCACACGAGCCGGCTGACCGCCGCGACTGGGCGCTCGGCAACGGCCTCACCTTCAACGACCCCGAGGCGAGCTCCCACGGAAAGATGCGGTTCGGACGCAACGAGGGATTCCACGGTGCGATGGCGAGCCGCTACAAACTGCTCGAGAAGCGGTGGTTCCGCCGCCGCGGGCAGGTGCGGATCGAGGTGGCGATGGTCTTCAGCATCGTCCACGTCATCGCAATGGAATACCGCCGGCGTCTGAGCGAGGCCGAAGGGCCAACACTCCAACTGGCCGCCTAGCCTCTCCGGCTAGGCACCGCAAATCGAGCGAAGCGAAAACGGCAGGCGAAAGCCTGCCGTTGCTGTACGTTCGTCCGGAATAGAAACCCGCCGCGCTCCCGGCTAAGGCGTTTTACCTCTTTCAAAAGGTAAGACCTGTCGGATCGGAACCGGCTCTGCCAGCTGCGCGAAGTTGAAACGGGATCGAACGAGGTTGTTGAAACTGAGCCCAGCAATTCCTCGTAGACGATCGGCCGGTGGACATAGTCGTCGGCGCCCCGCTGGAACGCCCGCAACCGATCGACGGCGTCAGCTCGCTCGGGGCCGAGCACGATCACGGGCACCTCGCGGTTCCAGGTACGCCCAGGCGCGCCCTCGCGTAGACGGGCGCACAGATCGAGTTCCGAGACCAGCACGAGATCGGGCAGGAGCCGCTCGGCGAGGTCGAGTGTCTCGCCGCCGAAGCGCGCGTTCAGCACCTCGAAGCCGTCCGTCAAGAGCTGCCGCGCGAGATAGTCGCGGATGTCGGATTCTGAGTGGGAGAGAAGCACCGCCGCCGCCATGTACTCGAAGCTAGCATCGGCTTCTCGGAGCCGAAAGATGTCCTTTGTCTCAATTTCTCAACGCTTCCTCCCCAGCCGTCCGGTCGGCTCACGGCCGTTTCGGACAGTCCTGTTCGCGCTCTTCCTAGTCGCCTTCCTCCTCGTTGCCTGCGCGTCGGGTGGCAGCAGCGGCTGGCAGCGACACGCACCACTTTCCGAGCCGCGCACTGAGGTTGCCGCCGCGGTCGCGAACGGTTCGATCGTCGCGGTCGGCGGCTTCCAATCGACAGGTGCGAACTCACCGAGAGCCGACACGTACTCGATTGCCGAAGACCGCTGGCGCCGACTGCCGGATCTGCCCCTAGCCGTCGACCACGCGGCGGCGGCGAGCGCGAACGGCCGCGTCTACATCCTGGGCGGCTACGGCTCCGACCGACGTCCGCTACGCACGGCCTTCGTGCTCGAGGCCGGCCGCTGGCGCTCGCTCGCGCCGATGCCGGAAGCGCGAGCCGCGGCTGCGGCTGCCGTAGCGAACGGCGTCCTCTACGTCCTCGGCGGCGTCGACGGCCGTCGCGGGCTTGCGCGAGTGGCGCTCGCCCACGACCATTACACCCGTCGCTGGTCGCGGCTGCCCGGGCCGAATCCGCGCGAGCATCTCGCCGCCGCCGCGACGGGGGGCCGGATCTACGCACTCGGCGGTCGCACCGCAGGCTACGACACGAATCTTGCGCTGCTCGAGGTCTACCGGCCTGCCTCCCGTATCTGGTCGCGCCTCCCACCCGTGCCGACGGCGCGCGGCGGCACCGGCGCCGCGGCCATCGCCGGTCGCATCGTCTCCGTGGGCGGGGAAGAGCCCGCAGGCTCGATCAACAGCGTCTTCGCCTACAGCCCAGCCACCCGGCGCTGGCAGCGGCTGGCGAACCTCCCGACTCCGCGCCACGGCCTCGGCGTCGTCGCCTATCGGGACCGCGTCTATGCCGTCGCCGGCGGGCCGCAGCCGGGCTTGACGACGAGCGGCGCGGTCGAGAGCCTGCGCGTCCCCTAGCTCTACAGCCTTCCGGAGCGGACGACGCCGAGCAGGAGCCAGAACCCGAGCCCGCCGGAGAGCAGGAAGCCGATCACCGAGAGGAAGTGGACGCCGAAGAGCTGCGGGCCCTCAGTCGCGAGAATCCCGATCAGCGCCGAGCCGAGCAGCCCGCCGGCGACGACGAGGGCGATGACGACGCGGTTGATCGCCACGTCCAGCTTGTGCATGAACTCGTCGAGTCCCTTGTGCACGAAGCCCACCTCGATCTGGCCGTCGCGAATCTCCTGCAGCACGTCGTGCACCTGGTAGGGGAGGTCGCGCGCGATCCCGAAGAGCTCTCGCCCGTCCTTCTGAGCGCGCTGCGCGAGCCGCTGCGGCGTGAACCGCTCCAGCATCAGCGCGCGTGCATAGGGCTGCGCGACCTCGAAGACGTTGAAGCCCGGATAGAGGTCGATTCCCACCGAGCCGAGCGTCGCGATCGCCTTGTCGAGCATGACGAAGCGCGTCGGCAACCTCAGGTTCATCGCGTAGATCAGGCTGAAGCCCTCGCGGATCACCTGGATCGGGTCGATCTCGGCGAGGCTGGCGCCGTAGTAGCGGTAGTAGAGGTCGCGCAGCGCCGTCGTGAACTCCTCCTCGCGCTCCTTCGGGTAGCGGACGCCTAGCTCGGCGAGTCGGCGCGGCATCCCCTCGATGTTCTCGTTGGCGGCGGCGATGAAGAGACCGGTCAGCTTGCCCATGTCGGCATCGGTCAGCTTCCCGACGAGCCCGAAGTCGACGAGTCCGATTCGAGCGCCGTCGAGGACGAGCACGTTCGCCGGGTGCGGATCGGCGTGGAAGAAGCCGTGGCGGAAGATCATCTCCATCCAGGTCTCCGTGATCCGGTAGGCGAGCTCGCGCCGCTCCTCGACCGAGCGTACGTCGAGGTCGAGGTCGGCGAGCTGGACGCCGTCGAGGAACTCGAGCGTAAGGATCCGAGAGCCCGAGTAGGTGCGGTAGACCTTCGGCACGAGCACGAGCTCCGAGTCGGCGAAGTTGCGGCGGAACGTCTCCGCGTTCCGTGCCTCGAGCCGGTAGTCGAGCTCGTGCCTGATCGAGCGGGCGAACTCGTCGACGAGCGCGCTCGCGTCGATGAAGTCGAGCGAGCGGACGCGCTCCTTGACGATGCGGGCCGCCTGGTAGAGGAGCGCGAGGTCGGACTCGATCTGGCGCGGCGCGTGGGGCCGCTGCACCTTGACGACGACCTCGTCGCCGTTCGGCAGCGTCGCCCGATGCACCTGGCCGATCGAGGCGGCGGCGATCGGCAGCTCCTCGAAGGAACGGAAAGCCTGCTCGAGCGAGAGGCCGAGCTCGGCCTCCACGACAGCCCGCGCCTGCTCGAACGGAAACGGCCGGACGTCGTCCTGGAGCCCGCGCAGCTCGGCGACGATGTCCGGCGGGACGATGTCCGGCCGGGTCGATAGGAGCTGCCCGAACTTGACGAACGTCGGGCCGAGCTCGTCGAGCAGCTCGCGCAGGTGTCGCCCGCGATCCGAGCCGGCGTCTGCGTCGAGCTCGACCCGCGAGGTCCACGGCAGGATGTCGGTCAGCTTGTGGCGCTCGAAGAAGTAGCCGAACCCGTGCCGGACCGCGACCTGCGCGATCTCGGAGAGCCGGCCGATCTTGCGGGTGCGTGGAGGCACGCCCATCGCGCAGAGTGTTGCACGGAGCGCGGCGCACGCCCGCTCGGCCGGGAAAGATAGGCGGATGGACGAGGGGACGATGCTGCTGCTGATCGGCGCGGTGCTGGCCGCGAGCATCGTCGTCGCGCTCGGCGCGGCGCGAACCGGGTTGCCGGTGCTCGTCGCGTTCCTCGGGCTCGGGATGCTGCTCGGCTCCGACGGCCCCGGCGGGATCGAGTTCGACGACCCCGAGCTCGCCCGTGAGGTCGGGATCGTCGGCCTGGCACTGATCCTCTACGAGGGCGGGCTGCAGACATCCTGGCGCCGGCTTCGCCAGGTGGCGGTTCCCGCTGCGCTCCTCAGCACCGTCGGCGTGGTCGTGTCCGCCGTGCTCGGGGGAATCGCCGCCCACAGTCTCTTCGACCTCACCTGGCTCGAGGCGATCCTGCTCGGCACCGTGGTCGCCTCGACCGACGCGGCCGCCGTGTTCGCGACGCTCCGCTTCACCCACATCCGCCGTCGCCTCGCGCGGACGCTCGAGGCGGAATCGGGCGGCAACGACCCGATGGCGATCGCGCTCACGCTCGGACTGATCGCGTGGATCGAGCGGCCGGACTCGTACGGGCTGGACGACCTGCTGCTGCTCGTGGTGCGGCAGCTCGGCCTCGGCCTCCTCGTCGGCGTGATCCTGGGTGCGATCGCTTCGTGGGTTTTCGGGCGTCTACCGCACTCGATCGGGGCGTTTGCACCGGTGGCGTCGGTCGCTGCCGCAGCCCTCTCGTTTGGTGCCGCTGACGTGATCGGCGGGAGCGGCTTCCTCGCCGTCTACCTGGTCGGGCTCGCTGTCGGCAGCACGCCGTCTCGCTACCGCCGCCAGCTCGTCGCTTTCCACGAGGGGCTTGCGTTCCTGGCGCAGGTGGCGCTCTTCGTCGTCCTCGGCCTGCTCGTTTTCCCGAACGAGCTGCCGGAGGTGGCTCTGCCCGGACTCGCTCTCGCCCTGCTCCTGATGCTCGTCGTCCGCCCTGCCGCCGTGTTCGTCTCGACCGCGGTGAACGACTTCCACAGCCGGGAACGGCTGTTGCTCGGATGGGCCGGGCTTCGCGGCGCCGTCCCAATCGTGCTCGCGACGTTCGTGCTCTCGTCGGATGTTGTTGAGGCGAACACGATCTTCAACGTCGTCTTCTTCGTCGTCGTCGTCTCGGCGATCCTCCAGGGCACGACGCTCGAACGGGTCGCGGGCCGGCTGGGCCTCTTGTCCCCGGCCCCGCCGGCCCGCGAGGCCCCGCTCGAGGTCGACCCGCTCAGCAAGCTCGACCTGATCGACTTCGCCGTAGCCGCGGATCACGCGATCGCGGGTGCGTCCGTGCGGGAGGTCGGCCTCCCGCGCAGCGCGATCATCGCGGTCGTCGGCCGGGGCGACGACTCGATCCCTCCGCGCGGGAGCACGGTGATCGAGCCCGGCGACCGCCTGTTCGTGCTCGCGCCGCGCTCGATGCGGCAGGACGTCGAGGACGTCTTCTCGCGTTGGCGGCGGCGCGTCTAGCGTTCGAGGAGCTTCAGCCGGTGCTCGACCTGCGCGACCCGGAGCTCGAGCGCGGCGAGCTCCTCGCGCGTGACGAGACCGAGCTCGCGCGCGATCCGGTCGCCCGTCTCCTGCGGCAGGTCGCCGAGCTTCCCGGCGCTCGCACGAAGCTGCGCGCCGAGCTCCTCGACGAGCTGCCGGAGCGCGAAGCTCGTGTTATCTCGCTCTGACATCGGCAGCTAGCGCGCCCGGCCATGGGGCCGCGACTTGCGCCGCTGTCGGCGCCGCTCGCGCTTTGCGTCGTTCGAGACGCGCGGAGCCTGCGGCTCGTCGTCGCCGGGCGTCGCAACCGGGATCAGCTCAGGAGTCGGCTCCGCTGCGGCGAGCGATTCGGCCTCGTCGAGCAGGTGCCCGACGGAGCTCGCGTCGCGCAGCTCGGTGTCGTCGCGGCGGCGGGCGTACTCCGGCTCGCGCTCCTTCAGCATCGCCACCAGCGGCGCCGCGATGAAGATCGAGGAATAGGCACCGGCGCCGATCCCGACGAGCAGCGCGAAGGCGAAGTCCTTCAGCGTCTCGCCGCCGAAGAGATAGAGCGTGCCGATCGGGAGCAGCGTGATGAACGTCGTCGCGAGCGAGCGCGGAATCGTCTCCCAGAGCGAGACGTTGGTCATGACCCGGAACGACGTCCGCTTCATCAACGGGATGTTCTCCCGGATCCGGTCGAAGATGATGATCGTGTCGTAGATCGAGTAACCCAGGACGGTCAGCACCGCGGCGACCGTGGCGGTCGTCACCTCCCGACCGAGGAGCGCGTAGATCCCGACGGTGATCAGCACGTCGTGGAGCAAAGCGACGATCACCGGGCCGGCGAACTTGGGCTGGAAGCGCAGCGCGATGTAGATCACGATCAGAAGCAGCGAGGCGAGGATCGCGAAGATCGCGCCCTCGGCGATCTGACGTCCGAAGCTCGCCGAGACGTTCTTGACGCCGATCGAATCGGCCCGGAAGGTCTCGCGGATGTCCTTCGTCAGCCGATCTTGCTCGTCCTGGGTGAGCGACTCGGTTCGGATCTGGAACTCGCGATAGCTCTCGCCCGTCACCGCTCCACGTCCTTGGATGACGGCGTCAGCCTGCCCGATCCCCTCCGCCTGGGCGCGTACTTCCTCCAGCGCAACGGGCTGCGGCGTCGCGAAGTTGATCTGCGAGCCACCCTTGAAGTCGATCCCGAGGTTGAGGCCGTTGAACACGATCGCGCCCAGCGAGAGGAGCAGGATGGCGCCGGAAATCGCGAACCACCGGTTGCGCAGCCCCACGAAGTCGCGCCGGATCCACTTCGGCGGCTCGCCCTCGGCGCCCATCAGCTTCGGGTTGTCGAACCACTTGAAGCCGGCGAGGAGCCCGAGGATGGCGCGCGTCGCTGCGACGGCGGTCAGCAGTGACATCAGCGTTCCGATCAGCAGCATCAGCGCGAAGCCCTTGACCCCCGCGGTCGCCACGAGGAAGAGGACGACGGCCGTGATCGCGGTGACGACGTTCGCGTCGACGATCGTCGCGAAGCCCTTGCCATAACCGGCCGCGATCGCCGCGCGCACAGACTTGCCCGCTCGATACTCCTCCTTCACGCGCTCGAAGATGACGACGTTCGCGTCGGCGGCCACCCCCAGGGTCAGGATCATGCCGGCGAAGCCGGGCAGCGTCAGCGTCACGTTGAAGACGAGGATTGCGGCGTAGAGGAAGGCCGCATAGATGCCGAGACCGATCACCGCGACGACGCCGAGGACGCGGTAGAAGATCAGCAGGAAGAGCGCGACGACGAGAAGTCCCGCGATCGCGGCCAGCTTCGCCTCGGCGAGCGAGTCCTTGCCGAGCGTGGCCGAGATCGCCGTCTGCTCGAGCGTCGTGAACGTGACGGGAAGGGCGCCGCTCTGGAGTACGAGCGCGAGGTCTCTCGCCTCGCCGAGCTCGCCGATGCCCGTGATCTGGGCGCCGTTCGTGCCGCGAATCCCGTTCGGGTTGTCGCGGAAATCGATCGACGGCCATGACTTGATCTCGCGGTCGAGCACGATCGCGAAGTGCTGGACGAAGTTCCGGTAGTCGCCTTGACCCCCGCCGATCGTGTTGAACTTGAGCTTGCCCCGCTGGGCCTCGCGGCCCGTGATATCGCCGAACTTGTCCCCGCCCTTGTCGGTGAACTGCATCGTCACGATCGGGCCGCCGCTCTGGGTGTCGAAGTCCTGGCGCGTGCCTGAGAGCCGAAGGTCCTCACCAGTCATCTCGGGGACCGCGTCACCCGCATCGATCGCGGCCTGGCTGCGGTCGAACTTGAAGAGGTAGTACGAGTTCTGCTGCGGGAACTCGCCGGGCACGCCGGGGCAGACCACCTCGCCGATCCCGCACTCGATCACGACGGTCTCCGGAGGCACTCCGAAGATCCGCCAGCCCTTCGGCAACTGACCCTTCTCGCCTTCCTCGCCGACGACAGTCGTCTGGAGGAGCGCCTCCCGTGTTGCGGCGGGACCCGCGACGACCTTCTTCGTCTCGTCGAAGAGATACCACGTGTCCGTCGTTCCCTCCTTGACGAGCGCCTGCTGCCCGGAGAGCAGCGCGAAGACCGTCCCGGTTGCGACCGGGAATTGCTGCGCGTCGATCGAGGGGCGTACGAGGTTCGCCTCGAGGTCGTAGAGCTCGAGCTGCGCGGTCTGGCCGATGATCCTAACGATCCGGCCGGGGTCATCGACACCGGGGAGGGCGATCACGATCTGGTCGTCGCCCTGCTTGCGGATGTCGGGCTCCGCGACTCCGAGCTTGTCGATCCGGTCACGGAGGATCTCGAGGGACCGGTCGAGGTCGGACTTCTGGAGCGGCCGGTTCTTCGGCGGCACCGCCTGCAAGGTCACCTCGAGCCCGCCCTGGAGGTCGAGACCGAGCGTCGCCTCCTTCTCGAACGGCGAGCCGGGCACGGCCAGGAGACCGACGCCGATCAGGCCGGCGACGATCAGCGCTACGAGGATGAGGTGCGGTCGGCGGTTCACGAAAGGGGGCTGGCCACGAGGCCGGGGAACAGATTAGCCGCGCTTCGACTCGCTCGGGGCTCCGTCCGCGTCGTCCTCGACGACCTCGCCCTCGAGCACGTCCAGCTCCCCTTCGGCGTCCCCATCCGCGTCGTCGTCGGGCGGAATCACGGCCGCGACGGCGCGGCGCGCCATCCGGACGCGCGTGCCGGGCGCGATCTCCACCTCGAGCTCGTCGGCGTCGCCGATTGCGCGGACATGACCATAGAGACCGCCGGCGGTGAGGATCTCGTCCCCGATCTCGACCGATGAGAGGAGTTGCTGCTGCGCGAGCTTGCGCTTGGCCTGCGGCCGGATCAGAAGGAGCCAGAGCAGGGCGAACATCGCGACGAGAATGACGAGCTGTCCCACGATCCTCCTAGAGAGCCTCAGGGCCGCCGGCGAGCCGCGAGAGTCGCTCCTCCGTGTAGGCCCGGAGCTCGCCTCGTTCGATCGCCGCCCGTGCGCCCGCGGTCAGTTCGAGCAAGAAGTGGAGATTATGCAGGCTGAGCAGGCGGAGACCGAGCAGTTCCTCCTGGTTGATCAGGTGGCGGACGTAGGCCCGTGAGAAGCGCGTGCAAGCGGGGCAGCCGCAGCCCTCCTCGAGCGGGCGGGGATCGCGGGCGAAGCGAGCGTTCTTGAGGTTGAGCCGGCCGGCCCCGGTGAGAGCCGAGCCGGTGCGGGCCGTGCGCGTCGGCAGGACGCAGTCGAACAGATCGATTCCGGCCTCGATTACGCGCAGGATCCCCTCGGCGTCGCCGATCCCCATGAAGTAGCGCGGCCGCTCGGCGGGCAGGAGCGACGCCGCCCAAGTCGTGGTAGCGAACATCGCCTCCCGGCTCTCCCCCACGGCGAGCCCTCCGAGCGCGTAGCCGTCGAAGTCGAGCGCCGTGAGCTCCTCGATCGAGCGGCGCCGCAGCTCCTCGTCCGCCGCGCCCTGCGTGATCCCGAAGACGAGCTGGCCGTCCGCACGCTCGCTCTCGCGCTGCCGGGCGGCCCACAGGCTCGTGCGGCGGACTGCCTGCTCGAGCTCGGCGCGTGGAACCCCGGCCGGCGGACAGATGTCGAGGCACATCGCGATGTCCGAGCCGAGATTCCGCTGGATCCGCGCGGCGAGCTCCGGGGTGAACCGCTCGTGCGCGCCGTCGTAGACCGAGCGAAAGGCGACGCCGTCATCGTCGACGGCGAGCAGCGTGTCGCGGAGCGAGAAGACCTGAAAGCCGCCGGAATCGGTCAGGATCGGCCCGTCCCAGCCCGAGAAGACGTGCAGGCCACCGAGCTCTGCGATCAGCTCGTCACCGGGCCGGAAGTGGAGGTGGTAGGTGTTGCCGAGGATGATCTGCGAGCCGACCGCGCGCAACTCGTCCGGGTCGAGGCTCTTGACGGTGCCCTTCGTCCCGACCGGCATGAACGCCGGGGTGCGCACCTCGCCGTGGGCGGTGCGGAGGATCCCGGCGCGAGCGGCGCCGTCGGTGGCGACAACACTGAAGCTCATGTGGCTGGCCAGCCCCATTCGTCACCGAAGCGGCCTTCGGTAGCTGTCGTCCATCCCATCGCGGCGATGTCAGCCCTGTCGGGGCGGGCGGCGAACTCGCGCAGCAGGTCGGCACCACGCCCGTCGAGCTGTTCGAGTGCACGCTCGACGAGGTCGTCGGCGTCCAGTGCGAGCAGCCGGGCCGCGTCGAAGGGCAGCGGCATGTCGATCAGCCCCTCGCGGACATCGCCGCGCGCCTCCTCGGCGGCGACGCGGCGTCCGGCCGCCACGAAAGCACCGAGGAGCGTGCCCTCGGACCGCTCCCGAACCGCCCGCGCCGCGAGCTCTGCGACGGTCGCCGTCACAGAATCAGCATCGCATCGCCGAAGGAGTAGAACCGATACCGCTCGGCGATCGCGAGCTCGTACAGCCGCCGCGTTTCCTCCACGCCGGCGAACGCCATCACGAGCGCGAGGAGGGTCGAGCGGGGAAGGTGGAAGTTCGTCAGCAGCGCGTCGACTCGGCGGAACTCGAACCCCGGCGTGACGAACAGCCGCGTGCGCCCTTGCAACAGACGGTTTCTTGCGACCGTCTCGAGCACTCGCACGCTCGTCGTCCCGATCGCGAGGACGCGCTCGGCAGTGGCGATTCGCTCCCACGCGGCGGGTCGGACCGAATAGCGCTCGCCGTGCAGCTCGTGCTCCTCGACCGTGTCGGCCGTGAGCGGCCGAAAGGTATCGAGGCCGACATGGAGAGTTACGCGCTCGACGGCCAGGCGGCCGAGCAGCTCAGACGTGAAGTGGAGTCCGGCCGTCGGCGCCGCGACCGAGCCGGCCTCGTCCGCGTAGACGGTTTGGTAGCGGAGCGGGTCGGCGAGCGGCTCTGTGATGTACGGAGGCAGCGGCGTCTTTCCCGAGGGCTCCCCGCTCAGCCGGATCAGCCACCGTCCCTCGCCGAGCGCCTCGACCAGCTCGACGGCCCCGAGGCGGTCGCCCGGTCGCAGCTTCCGGGACGGTCGCGCGAGGGCCACCCACGTGCTGGATCCAGCGCCGTTTTCGTCCAATGGCTCGAGCAGCAGCACCTCGGCCGCGCCGCCGGTCGAACGTCGCAGATCGAGACGCGCGGGGATGACGCGGGTGTCGTTAACGACCACGAGCTCGCCATGCAATTCCTCCGGCAACTCCGCGAAGATCCGGTGACGGATCGCGCCGGTGGCGCGGTCGTAGACGAGAAGCCGTGAGTCGTCCCGCCGCTCCGGCGGCTGCTGCGCGATCAGGTCCTGAGGCATCTCGTACTCGAGTTCCGTCGAGTCCATCCGACGCGGAGCGTAGCCTCACGCCCGTGGACGAACAGGTTCTCGAGCGAGCGAAAGCGCGGATCGCGGACGCGGCGGCCGGACGGGTGGCGCCGGTACAGCTCGAGGCGGCGCTCTCGCGCTCGCGCGTTCAAATCGAGGCGCTCGCGCAGGCAGCCGCGGAACTCGAGGGCGCGCTGCCGGAACAGATCGGCGCGGCCGTCCGAGATGGCCTCCGCGTCGAGGTGCTCCCGGTCGCGCGGCACATTGCCGAGATCCGCGGTCTCCTGAATCAGGCGATACGCCGGCTCGAGCGGCTCGAGGGAGACCTGCTCGCCGAGCGACACGCCCGCATCGACGATCTGGCGCTCCTCGTCGATCTCGTGTCGTCGGGCTGGAGAGGTGTAGACGGCCGGCTCGAGCGCCTCGAGCAGATCCAGGACGGCGCCGGGCTCCGCCACTTGCGCGCCGGATAGCACTCCTCACACGAGAATCGCCGCGCATGTGACGGCCCACGCGGCGACAGTCGCGAGGATCGGAGCGTCTGTGACGAGCACGTTCTCCGGCTCTTCGCCCTTCCCGGCGCGGTGGAGCAGGAGCACGTAGCGGAAGATCCCGAAGACGACGAAAGGGATCGTCGCCGCAAGCGCTTGAGACTCCCGGGCAGTCAGCGTGTAGACGGTGTACGCGAGCACGGTCGCAGCGGCCACGACCGCGATGAGCTGGTCGACGAGCTCGAGTGAATAGCCCTCGAGCACGGGCCGGCCCGGTGTCTCCTCCGCGCCCACGAGCACGAGCTCGCCCCGCCGCTTCCCCAGAGCGAGGAAGAGAGCGAGGAGTGCCGTACAGACGAGCAGCCACGGTGAGATCCGCACGTCGACCGCATCGGCGCCCGCGGCGGCGCGAACGACGAAGAGTCCTGCGATCGTCATCACGTCGACGAGCACGACGTGCTTGAGACCGAGCGTGTACGCCGCCTGGATCGCCAGGAAGAGCGCCAGAAAGCCGAGCGCCAGAACTCCGAGAACGGCGGCGAGCACGACCGCGACCCCACCGAGCGTGGCCGCTGCGAGCGCCGCTCGTCGTGGAGCAAGCTCGCCGCGCGCTACCGGCCGCCGGCACTTGACCGGATGGAGGCGATCAACCGGTGCGTCGACGAGGTCGTTGACCAGATACGCCGCGCTCGAGGCCGCGCAGTAGAGCGCGAACGCCGCTCCCGCCTGAAGCCATCGTCCAGCATCGCCGATCTCGGCCGCGAAGACGATGCCCGCGAACAGGAGGAGGTTCTTCGTCCACTGCCGAGGCCGGAGCGCCACGCCGAGAGCAACCGCCGGCCGACGCCACGGCTGAAGCATTACAACAGCGGCCGGTTCCGAAAGGGACACGCGACGATCCTATTGACACAGAATCGGCACGAAGCCGTGACGGTTCCGCGCGTTCTCGGCCGGTACGATTCCCGCAGGGATTGCGGGTGGACCCCACCCAGGGCGGAGAGCGGTCGTACGTCGTCTCAGAGCCGACGCGCGGGCAGAACGAGCCGGAAACGACTGCCGCGGCCGGGCTCGGTGTCCAGGTCTATCCGGCCACCGAGAGCCAGAGCGAGCTCCTTCGCGATCGGCAGCCCGAGTCCGGTCCCACGGCCGTCCAGCGACCAGAACGGACGGAAGATCCGCTCCCGCTCGTCGGCCCCGATCCCGGGTCCCGTGTCGACGACGTCGACCGTCACCGTCCCGTTGTCGCTCGCGAGCGCGAGATCGATCCGACCGCCGTCGGGCGTCCAGCGGAACGCGTTCGAGAGGAGATTCGAGATGATCTGGAGGACGCGGTCGCCGTCGGTCGTGATCACGGGCTCCTCGTCCGCCTGGCGGGTGTATTCGATCCCGCGGCGTCGAGCCTCGTCGGCGAAGGTGGAGTACGCGCGGTCGCACAGCCGTCCCATGTCGACCTCTTCGGTGAGCACCGTAAATCGGTGGGCATCGAGCTTCGCGAGGTCGAGCACGTCACCGACGAGACGGCCCAGCCGCTCCGCCTCCTCCGCGACGATCTCGAGCGAGGCTTCCGCCAGCTCGGGGTCGGTCACGACGCCTTCGCGCAGAGCGGCCACGTGACCCCGGATCGCAGTCAGCGGTGTGCGCAACTCGTGCGAGACGGACATCAGGAAGTTCCGCTCGCGCGCTTCGGACTCGCCGAGTCGGACGGCCATCTGGCGGAAGCGCTCGGCGAGGTGCCCGATCTCGCCGCCCCCGGGCACGGTTGCGAGCTCGACGTCGTAGCGCCCCTCGGCAACCTCGTCCGCTGCGGCCGAGAGGGCGAGCACCGGCGCCGTGATCCGGCGGGAGAGATACCAGGCGAGCCCACCGACGAGCACGATTGCGCCCAGGAACGCGAGCCCGAGTCGGGAGATCAGGGTCACCCAGGCACTCCGAAGCTCGTTCTTGGGCTTCGCCACGATCAACTGACCGAACGGCGGGGTCCCGGCCGCGAGCTGGAGCGGATGCGAGACGGCGAGAAAGGGCCTGTTCTCCCCCGGCGGCTCGAATTCGAAGGTGACGATCCTCCTCGAAAGACGAACGTCGAAGCCGATGTCCGACTCGGTCACCCGCGTCAGCCCTGCTTCCTGGCCCGGGAAGATGTTCAGCCCGATGTAGTAGAGGCTGTCGCCGGTCGCCGCCTCGAGCGTCGCCGCTGCGAAGTTCGGCGCCTTCGAGCGCTCGTCGTTCGACTGTCGCGCCGACTCCGCGTAGAGGCGGGCAAGGCCGGTCGCCTCGCGGCGGAGCTCGGCAAGCGACTGAGTCCGCGTGTAGTCCTGGAAGAGCCTGAGTGCGATCAGGCTGGCAACGAGAAACGCAAGTGCGATCGCGGCGAGGAAGAGGAGCGGCAGCCGGACGCGCAGCGAACTGAACAAGTCAGGCGGCCGGGGCGGTGCTCCGGTCGGAGCTGACCTTGTAGCCGACGCCCCACACGGTCACGATCGGCGATGCCTCGCCGAGCTTGCGTCGTAGCTGACGCACGTGCACGTCGACCGTGCGCGTGTCCCCGGCGAACGTGTAGCCCCATACCCGCTCGAGCAGCTGATCGCGCGTGAGCACGAGGCCGCGGTGATCGAGCAGCTCCCAGAGCAGGTCGAACTCCTTCGGTGCGAGCTGGATCTCCTCCTCGCCCACCTTGACCTCACGGCGCCCCGCGTTGATCGAAAGCTCGCCGTGATGGAGCTCCTGTTCCTCGGTCTCGCGGCGGCGGTCGGGAGTGGCGCGGCGAAGCACCGACTTCACCCGGGCGACCAACTCGCGCGGATTGAACGGCTTCGTCAAATAGTCGTCGGCGCCTACTTCGAGCCCGATGATCTTGTCTACGTCCTCGTCGCGGGCAGTGAGCATCAGGATCGGCACGTCGGACGTCTTGCGAACGCGGCGGCAGATCTCGATTCCGTCGATGTCCGGCAGCATCAGGTCGAGGATGATCAGCGCCGGTTGCTCGGTCGCGACCTGCGTCAGGGCGGCGCTGCCGGTCGCGACGGCGCGCACGTCATAGCCCGCGTTCTTGAGGTAGAGCGAGACGAACGAGGCGATCGACGCTTCGTCCTCGACGACCAGGATCGTCTGCGCTCCCGCGGTCACGGGACTAACCGCGATCGCCGGAGCCGAGCTTGACCGTCTTGACCTTGTCGGGCAGGGGCTTGCAGGCCGCCCCCGCGTTCGTCCGACAGTCGGCTCCGTCGATCGAGTACACACCCGGACCACCGGGAGCATCGGTGTCCCCTTCGAGGATCGCAAACCCGTTCGCCACGACCGAGAGATCGATTCCCGTGCCCTTGACGACGATCCGGTACGAGCCGCCGATCATCCGAAAACGAAGATTGCGGCCGCCGTACTGGATCCCGGTCTCGCCGACGAGCCTCACGTAGTCGTCGCCCGAGACATAGGGCTCGAAGGCGTCGTTCGGGGTGAGGTCGTAGACGACGACGCTGCCGCTGGCGATCCGGCCGAGGATGGCGCCCTTCGCCTGTAGCGTCACCTTGCCGCGGGCGTCGTCGACCGAGAGCGTCCCCTCACCGGTGCGCGCGGCGGCAAAGCCGGCGAGGGGCAGGGCGAGCGCGAGCAGCGTGAACAGGGCCAGCGACTTCCGCATGGAGGTCAGTATCGACACGCCGCGTGTGCCGAGGGTCAGGGTCATGTAAGGAAAGTGTATGCGCGAGCAGGGTTCGGGGCGCGGATCACGGCTCTAGAGTGTCCGGAATGAACGAGATCGCGACCTTTGCGGAGATGATTCTCGTGGTCGCGGCGGGCTTCTCGCTGGCGCTCTTCGGCCGCAGCGCGATCGAGCGGATCGCGATCCCGAGCGCCGCGCTCTTCCTCGTCGCCGCAGCGATCGCGTCGGACATCTCGCCCCGGCTCGGGAACGCAATCTCGTTCGTCACGGTCGAACGGCTCGCCGTGGTCGCCCTGATCGTAATTCTCTTCGACGGCGGCATGCACATCGGCTGGCGACGCTTCCGCGGCTCGCTCGTGCCGATCCTCTCGCTGGGAATCCTCGGCACCTTCGCGACCGCGGGCCTGATCGCCGTCGCCGCGCACTACCTGCTCGACTTCGGCTGGATCACGAGCGGACTGCTCGGCGCCGCGCTCGCGCCGACCGATCCCGCGGTCACGTTCTCCGTCCTCGCCGGCCGGGAGATCCGCGGCCGCACCGGCACGATCCTCCAGGGCGAGTCGGGCGCGAACGACCCGGCCGGGATCGCGCTGATGATCGGGATGATCGAGCTCGCGACGGCGGACGGCGGCAGCTTCTGGATCGTGATCCGGGAGTTCGCGATCGAGATGGTCGGCGGCGCCGCGGTCGGGATCGCTGGGGCGGCGGCGTTGTTGCCACTGATGCGACGGGTCTCGCTCCCCGAGCCGGCGCTCTACCCCCTCCGTGTGCTCGCCGCCGCAGGCGTGCTCTACGGTGTCGCGACGGCGATCCACGGCTCCGGCTTCCTGGCGGTCTTCGTCGCCGGGATCCTGATCGGAGACGCCGCGGCGCCGCGCAAGGGCGAGATCGAGGGCTTCCTCGGCTCCCTCTCCAGCCTGGCGGAGATCGTCGTCCTCGCCGCGCTCGGCCTGACCGTCGATCTCGGCTCGATCGTCGAGAACGACATCTGGTTCGACGGACTCGTGCTCGCGATCCTTCTCGGTTTCGTGATCCGGCCGCTCGTGGTCGGCGCGCTCCTCGCCCCCGTCCGCCTGAATCGAGGCGAGCGCCTGTTCGTGATGTGGAGCGGGCTCAAGGGCGCTGTCCCGATTCTGCTCGCAGCGCTCGCGCTGATCGGCGGCGTTGGGGACGGGAGCACGATCTACGGGATCGTCTTCGTCGTCGTGCTCTTCTCGGTGGTCGTCCAGGGCGGGCTCGTCCCGACCATCGCCGCTCGACTGAAGGTGCCGATGCGCCGGATCGACCACGACTCGACGAGGCTGCGACCGTTCCGCGTCGGAAACGGCGCGTTCGCAGACGGAAAGGCGGTGCGCGAGCTTCCCCTGGCAGAGCGAGCGTGGGTCAGCGCGATCGTGCGCGACGGCAAGCCGCATCGAGTCGACGGCGGCACCGTCCTCGCCAAGGACGACGAGGTGCACGTCCTCTGCCGCGAAGCCGACGCCCCCGCCCTGCAGCGGATCTTTTCCGGGCGCTAGTCCTCGTACGAATAGAAGCCGCGGCCCGACTTGCGGCCGAGGAGGCCCGCGTTCCGCATCGCGACGAGCCGCGCCGGCGGGGCCATCCGCTGCTCGCGCGTCTTCTCGTAAAGCGCCTCGGACGCGTGCACGTGGACGTCGATCCCGACGAGGTCGACGAGCGCACACGGACCCATCGGCCAGCCGGCGCCGTGCTTCAGGCCCTTGTCGAGATCCTCGGGGCTGACGCGCGACTCGTCCAGAACTCGGATGCAGTCGTTCAGGAGCGGGATCAGGACGCGGTTGACGACGAAGCCGGGAGTGTCGAAGCAGCGAATCGGCGTCTTCCCGATCCGCTCTCCGAAGGCGAAGGCGGTCTCGAACAGCTCGTCGGCGGTCAACTCGGCGCGGACGATCTCGACGAGCTTCATCACCGGCGCCGGGTTGAAGAAGTGCATCCCGACGACGCGCTCCGGCCGGCTCGTCGCCGCGGCGATCTCCGTCACCGAGAGCGCCGAGGTGTTCGTCGCGAGCACCGCCTCGGGACTCGTGATCCGGTCGAGCTCGGCGAAGAGCTCTCGCTTCGGCTCGAGCTCCTCGACGATCGCCTCGATCACGAGGTCGCAGTCGGCAAGGTCGTCGAGTTCCGTCGTCAGCGTCAGCCGTCCGACCGCCTCGTCGCGCGAGCCTTGTGCGAGGGTGCCCTTCTCGACCTTTCGGGTCAGGAAGTGGCCGATCCGGTCGCGCGCCTGCTCGCCGAGCTCCACGCTCACCTCGCGGCCCACCGTCTCCACTCCAGCCTCGAGGCAGAGCTGCGCGATCCCGGAGCCCATCGCCCCCAGCCCGACGATCCCGACCTTGTGAATCTCAGTCACGGCGGCCGATCCTACAGCCGACACGGAGCTCGACCCGCTAGACGCGCTCGATCACCGCGGCGATTGCCTGGCCGAAGCCGATGCACATGCACGCGATCCCGTAACGGGCGTCGCGGCGCTCGAGCTCGTTCAACAGCGTCGCCGTGATGCGCGCGCCCGTCGCTCCGAGAGGATGCCCGAGCGAGATCCCGCCGCCGTTCGGGTTGATGTCCGCGAAGCGATCCTCGAGCCCCGCATCCCTGGCGAACTGGAGCACGACGCAGGCAAACGCCTCGTTGACCTCGATCACCGCGATGTCGTCCCAGGTGAGCCCGGCCCGCTCGAGCGCCTTGCGGCATGCCTCGGGGTTTCCGTGCAGCATCCGATACGGGTCGACGCCCGAGAGGCCGAACGAGACGAACCGCGCCCGTGGCTCGAGCCCCAGGCGCGAGGCGGCGGACTCGCTCGTCACGAGCACGGCCGCGGCGCCGTCGACGATCTGGCTCGAGTTCCCGGCCGTAACGACGCCGCCGGGGATGAAAGCCGGCGCGAGCGAGGCGAGCTTCTCGGCTGAGGTATCGGCGCGGATCGCCTCGTCGACGCCGAAGAGCACGGCGGCGCCCGCTGCCCCGACCTCGACCGGGACGATCTCGTTCTCGAAACGCCCAGCCTCGCTCGCGGCGAGGGCGCGGCGGTGCGACTCCAGCGAGACGGCGTCGAGCTCCTCGCGGGCCAGTCCCCACTCGGCGGCGATCGCCTCGGCCGAGATCCCCTGCGGCACGATCTGCCAGCGCTCGTGGAGCTTCTCCGAGACGTCGCCGCCGTTCGAGCCCATCGGCACCCGCGACATCATCTCGACGCCAGCCGAGACGACGACGTCGAGCTGGCCCGCCCAGATCGCCGCCGCGGCGTTGAAGTTCGTCTGCATCGACGAGCCGCACTGCCGGTCGACGGTCGTGCCGCAGACCGTCTCCGGCCACCCGGCGACCATCGGCGCCATCCGGCCGATATTCCAGCCCTGCTCGCCGATCTGGGTGACGCAGCCCATCTGGACGTCCTCGACCTCACCGGGATCGAGGTCGTGGCGCGCGATCAGCCCGTTCAAGACCTGCGCCGCGAGCTCGTCGCCGCGAATGCCCGAGAGCGAGCCGTTGCGCTTCCCGATCGGACTGCGGACGGCGTCGACGATCAGGGCATCGCTCATGCGCTCAGCGTAGCGCCTGGCTCCGACCCACGTCCCAGCGCGCCCACAGTGTCGGCGGCTTGCGGAACACGAGCCCACGCGGCGCGCTCGGCCTCGCGGGGTCGAGTTGCAGCCCAGGAAGGCGCGCCAAGAGCCGCTCGAGCGCGACCTGCGCTTCGAGTCGGGCGAGATGCATCCCTATGCACACGTGCGGCCCCTGCGCGAACGTAACGTGGAGACGGGCGTCGACCCGCGACGGGTCGAAACGATCGGGCATCGGGAAGACGGCGGGATCGCGGTTCGCCCCTGCGAGCGAGATCGTGACGAGCTCCCGTTCGCCGATGCGGGCGCCGCCTAGCTCGACCTCCCTCGTGGCATAGCGATCGACCACTGCGGCGGCCGGCTCGAGCCGGAGCGACTCCTCGACGGCCGCGCCGACGAGAGTCGGATCGCGCTCGATCGACTCACGCTGGTCCGGGCTCTCGAGGACGTGGAGGATCGCGTTCGCGATCATCCCCTCGGTGGTCTCGATCCCGCCGAAGAGGAGTACGGCGGCGTTGGAGACGACCTCGCCGCCGGTCAGGCGTCTTTCGTCGGCCGCCGCCGCAACGAGCGAGCTGTCCGGATCGCGGCCGAAGGCTCGCTCGACACTTGCTCGCAACCGCTCGAAGGCTTCCGCAGCCGCCGGCTGCGCCGGCAGTCCAGCCGTGATCGCCGTCACGCCGGCGACGATGGAGTCGTACCAACCCAGCACGGCGCCCGAGTCCTCCTCGTCGAGCCCGAGCGCCCGCACCATCGCGGCCACCGAGAGCGGCCCCGCGAGGCGCCGTCGCAGCTCCGCCTCACCCACGGGCTCGACTGCGTCCAAGAGGCGATCGGTTTCGGCGCCGATGAAGTCCGCAAACCGCGTCCGCACGGCATCGAGCCGGAACGGACGCGCGAACGGATCGCGGTGGCGAGCGTGCTCGGGGCCGTCGAGCGAGAGCATGCTCGCTCCTACGACCTGGGCGGTCGAGAAGCGGGGGTCGTCAACCGTGAACGTGTCGGCGTCCCGCATCACCTGGAGCGCAAGGTCGCGTCGGGTGACGAGCCAGCCACCGAGCGCGGGCAGCCAGGAGACGGGCTCGCGCTCCCGCAGGCGAGCCAGGAGCGGATGCGGGTCTCGCTCCAGCTCCTCGAGCGTGGCGGAAGCCCCGACGGGAAAGCTCGCGACCCGCTCTTCGTTCACTCCGCGGTGACGGTGTAGAGATGCCACGAGCCCGGCACGCCCTTGAGCGTCCGCTCGCCGCGATCTTCGAACGTGAGCCCCGAGCCGGCCACGAGATCCTTCACCGTTCCCGTGACGAGCACCTCACCCGCCGCCGCCTCGGCTGCGACGCGCGCTCCGATCACGACCGACAACCCGACGAGCTTCTCGAGCGCCAGTTCGCACTCGCCCGTGTGCAGACCTGCACGCACCGCGAGTCCTAACTCCGGCGCGGCTGCCACGATCTCGCGCGCGCAGGCGATCGCGCGGGCCGGGCCGTCGAAGCGGCAGAAGAATCCGTCGCCTGCGGTGTCGACCACGGAGCCGCGGAAGCGGGCGACTTCGCGTCGGACAGCGGCATGGTGCCGCTCGAGCACCTCTCGCCACGCGCGGTCGCCGAGCGCCGCAGCGGTCGCGGTGGAGCCAACGAGGTCGGTGAACAGCACCGTGGCGAGCACCGTGTCCGGGACGAACCGCGGCGACTCCCCACGAACGAACGCGAGGGTGGCATCGACGATCGCATCATCGGCGATCGTCAAGCCGACCCCGGGAATCTCGATGACGATGGCGCCGGCGATCCGCTGCGCGACGAACTGGGCCTCGTCGCGCCAGGCGGCCCGGTGCAGGACGAGTGTCGGCACCCGCACCGAGCTGAGAACGTCGGTGATGTCGGTGTTCATCTGCATTCGCCAGAACTCCGCCGCGGCCGTAGGGCTCATAGCCAGGCGGGCATTCAGCACGAACCAGTCCAGATACTCCTCGTCGTCGGCCCACTGAGGGTTGAGCCGTGCGGCCAGCTCGAGCAGATAGTCCCGGTCGCCCCAATGCTCACGGCGTGATCTGATCGTGGCCTGAGCATCTTCCTCGGGAACGCCGATTGGATACTCGTCACTGCGGACGAAGCGTGCGATCGGCGTGTAGAGCACGAGCCGCTCGACCTGTTCCGGATACGTCGTGGCGAGGAGTAGACAGGCATTCGCGCTGTCCACGTAGCCGAGAAGCGAAGCCCGCTCCATTCGCTCCGCGTCGAGGACGGCGCGAATGTCGTCCATCCACCCCTCGAGCGTGACGCTCCGCGGCCGGTCGGAGAGTCCCATCCCGCGCGGGTTCACCACGATCAGCCGGGTCTCGGCGGCTAGCTGCTCGAAAAAGCGACGCATCGGCGAGAACTGCCATAGAGACACGAGGTTCGAAAGGAACGTGACGAACATCAGGTCGCGTGGCCCCTCCCCGATCACCTGATAGGCAACGGCGACGCCCCCGCTTCGCGCGTACTTCACATCCGGCACGTTCTGCATGCGACCAGTCTCCTAGACTCACGCGCATGGCGGCAACGGCAACAGAGAAGCGCCTGCTGCTCGACGGAGAGTGGATCGAGACCGGAGAGTGGATCGAGGTGCGCTCCCCCTATTCCGGCAAGGTCGTCGGGCGCGTCCCGAAAGCGGGCGCGGACGAGACGCGCCAGGCGGTCGACGCCGCCGAGCGCGCGATGCTCGAGCCACTCCCCGCCCACAAGCGGGCCGAGATCCTCGTCAGGGTCGCCGGCCTGCTCGGTCGCCGCCACGAGGAGATCGCGCAGACGATCTCGGCGGAGGCCGGCAAGCCGCTGAAGGCCGCTCGCGTCGAGGTCGGCCGCGCGATGTCGACCTACACGATGAGCGCTGTCCAGGCCCGAACTCTGGCCGGGGAGATGGTGCCGATGGACGCATCACAGACGGGCGACGGGAAGCTCGCCTTCACGTTGCGGCTGCCCGTGGGCGTCGTCGGCGCGATCTCGCCCTTCAACTTCCCGCTCAATCTCGTCGCGCACAAGATCGCGCCTGCGCTCGCGGCAGGCTGCGCCGTCGTGCTCAAGCCCGCCTCGCAGACCCCACTCTCCGCACTCCTGCTCGCCGAGCTGGAGACCGAGGCGGGCCTGCCGCCCGGCTGGCTGAACGTCCTCGTCGGGCCGGCCTCGGAGATCGGCGACGTTCTGGTCGAGGACGAGCGCGTGCGCCTGATCACGTTCACCGGCTCGGGCGAGGTCGGCTGGAAGCTGGCGGAGCGGGCCACGCGCAAGCGCGTCAACCTCGAGCTCGGGAACGCGACGCCTGTGATCGTCGAGGCGGACGCCGACCTCGAGTTGGCGGCAACCAAGCTCGCCGCCAACGCCTTTTCGTTCGCCGGCCAGAGCTGCATCTCGATCCAGCGGATCTACGTGCAGCGCGCCGCCTACGACGAGCTGCTGACGCGTTTCCTGCCGAAGGTCGAGGCGCTCGAGCTGGGCGATCCGGCCGACGAGGAGACGGACGTCGGCCCGCTGATCGACCGGGACAGCCGCGACCGCGTCCTCTCGTGGATCGAGGAAGCCCGAGCTGCGGGCGCCGACGTGCTGACAGGCGGAACCCTCGACGGCGAGCTCATCTGCCCGACGGTGCTCGCGAACGCAGGTCCCGAGCTGAGCGTCTCGTGCCAGGAGGTCTTCGGCCCGGTATGCACCGTCACCGCGTACGAGACGCTCGACCAGGCCATCGAGCTGGCGAACGGGACGCGCTATGGCCTGCAGGCGGGCATCTTCACGAGCTCGCTCCAGACGGCGCTCGCGGCAGCGCGGAAGCTCGAGTTCGGCGGCGTCACGATCAACGAGGCGCCGACCTTCCGGGCGGACCAGATGCCCTACGGCGGGGTCAAGGACTCGGGAAACACGCGCGAGGGGCCTGCCTGGGCCGTACGCGAGTTGACCGAGGAACGTCTCGTCGTCATCGAGCTGTAGCGTTGCCCTGTGTCCATGTCGAGAGACTTGTCGAGAAAGCGTCCTTCGGCCCGGAGCGGTCGCTTCAAGGGACTTCGCGCGGTGGGGATCCGCCGCCGCGGATGCTCAGCTTGCGCCAAATAGACTAGGTCGATGGCGCGCCTACCGCTGCTCCAACGCCTGCTGCGGCGCTCCGCTCCCGACGGCGATGCCGTCGACGGCGACGGCCCCCTTCCGCCAGCTCCGGTTTCCCAGCCGCGCCGGCGGCCCGCTCCGCCTGCGGGCGAGCTCCGCCGCGAGCGCCGTGCGCTACTGCGCCTGCGCGAGGAGCGGCTCCGCGATCTCGGCGGGATTGCGCTCGAGATGTACCGACGCGACCGCTTCCGGGAGGATCTCCTGCTCGAGCGCTGCGCAGAACTGATCGGACTCGAGGCGCGAATCCACGAGCTGGAGGCGCTGCTCGGGAACGCGAAGCCGCTGACCGGCGTTCCGAGGAGCGCGCGCTGCGACTGCGGCGCCCCGCTGCTCTGGGGATCCCGGTTCTGTGCGAGCTGCGGGCGGCCGATCGCGGCCGAGAACCGGCGGTGAGCATGGACGCGCCGGTCGAGACCGGCGGGGCTTCGCGCTGCCCCCGGTGCTCCAGCGGGTTAGAGCCAGGCCAGGAGTACTGCCTCGAATGCGGCCTGCGCCTTCCTCACGACCGTCCGGGGACGATCGAGCGCGCCTCGACGGGTCTCGCCGCGCGGCGGCAATGGGCGGGCTCGTGGCTCCTCCCAGCCGCACTCGGTCTCGTGCTCGCCGTGGTCGGAACCGGCGCGGCGATCGCCATCTCCTCGAACGGCGAGCGTCTGGAGGCCGTGTCGACGGCCACCGGAGGGAGCCTGACGGCACCGGACAGCACCCCCACCCTGACGGCACCGGAGCCGACGACCGGTGGGAAGACAACGGCTGCGCCCCCGCCGACCACCACTCCGACTCCGTCGCCCCGAATTCCCGCAGCGATCTCGTGGCCCAGGGGGCGCCGCGGCTGGACGATCGTCCTCCTCTCGCTTTCACAGGACGCCGGGCGGAGCGCCGCCGTCGCGAAGGCGGAGGAGGCGCGCGAGGGAGGCCTCCGGCGCGTCGGGATTCTCAACTCCTCCCGTTTCGCGAGCCTCCACCCCGGCTACTACGTCGTCTTCCAGGGCGTCTTCGAGTCGGAGCCGGACGCCGCGAGCTCGCTCCAGCGGGCGCGGACGGTCTTCCCGGCGGCCTACCAGCGCGCGATCGTCCCCTGATTTCTCGCCGGTTCAGGCATCCCTGACCGCAAAAAGACCCGCAAACTGCACTCGAAGAGCACGCCTGCGCACGCCGAATCGTGAAGTTGTGCGAAAGACTTTGTAACAGCGCGGTGAAGTCCGTATACTCCTCCTCGAGAACGTCGCCCCAGCGACGCAAACGGCCTGATCAGGGGATTCGACAGGGAGCGCTGACCGCCTCGATGGACCCACATCTCTTGCAGCTTCAGACTTGTATGTATCAGTATTCGCGAGCGATCTACCGCTCGATCAAGGGCCTGATCGACCCGTACTCCGACGCGGTCACCCAGCTCGAGTCGCGGCGCGCGGTCCTGGAGCAGTGCGAGCAGACGATGGAGCGACTCGCCGCCGACCCGCACTACTTCTCGAAGCCCGATCGCGCGCTCTTCCAGGACATTCGCCGCCACTTCCCGATCACGGCACAGGCGCAGGTCGCGTGGGCCGTACGGGAGGGCGTCGGCGCCGCGGTCGGCTTCATCGAGGATCAGGTGGAAGCCGGAGCGCTCGACGGCGGGATCGCCCGCTGCCGCGCGACGACTCGCAAGGGCAAGCCTTGCCAGCGCACGCCGCTGCCGGAGCGCGACTATTGCCCCTCGCACCAGCACCTCGAGAGCTCCACTCTCGCCGCCTGAACTGCCGTCGGCTACCCGGCCGGCGAAGCGGTAGTCTCGCCGGATGTCGCACGACACCGACAAGCTGATCCGGCAGCTCTCGCTCGTCGCCTTCCTGATGGCCGAGCGTCGACCGCTGACCGCGCGCGACGTGAAGGGGAACGTCGAGGGCTACTCCGAGATGTCGGACGAGGCATTCGCGCGGCGCTTCTATTCCGATCGGGCTGAGCTGCTCGCGCTCGGCGTGCCGCTCCGCTCCCAACGCGACGAGTTCACGGGTGAGGAGCTGTACACGCTGCGCTCGGAGAACTACTTCCTGCCGAAGCTCGAGCTCACGGACGACGAGTTGGCCGCGCTTCTGACGAGTCTGCACCTACTCGAAGGGAAGTTCGCCTACGCCGAGCCGCTGCGGCTCGCACTGCAGAACCTCGCCCTCGGCCGGAAGGGCTTCGACGACGCGCCCGGAGAGACCGCCGACCGGGTCAAGGTGAGCGACCCCGACTATTCGCCCGAACTGGCGGGGAGGCTCTCCAAGCTCGAAGCGGCGATCTCGAAGCAGCGAACGATCAAGTTCAGCTACTGGTCGCCGCAGCGGGACCGGACCTCCGAGCGGGCGCTCAATCCCTACGCGCTCCGCCACGACGAAGGCGTCTGGTACGTGATCGGCCTCGACCTCGGCGACGAGCGCGAGAAGACGTTCCGCGTTTCCCGGATTCGAAGCGACATCCGCTTCGCGACTCGCCGCGAGCGCGACTTCAGGCTGCCTGCAGACTTCGACGTCGAGAGCCACCGCCGCCGCTCGCCCTGGCAGATCGGCGAGCTCGCCGGCACCGCGCGTGTGGCCGTCTCCGGAGACACCGCCTGGTGGGTGAAG
The DNA here is from genome assembly GCA_037720595.1 of Gaiellaceae bacterium. Taxonomy (GTDB): domain Bacteria; phylum Actinomycetota; class Thermoleophilia; order Gaiellales; family Gaiellaceae; genus Gaiellasilicea. The sequence goes on from JBBJLW010000004.1 coordinate 147,330, forward strand.
CGCACGCTCGGCGAAGCGGGAACGCTCGAGGACGGGGTCTTCGAGACGGAGTACGCGGCGCTCGAGCCGCTGGCGAGCTGGGTCCTGCGTCAGAACGGCCGCGCGATCCCGCTCGAGCCTCCGGAGCTGCGCGGCGCCGTCGCCTCGGCTTTGACCCGCGTCCGCGACCGGCACGAGGGCGATACTCCGACGGTCGCGAAGGCGAAGCGCCACGTCGAGCCCCCACCGGCCGACCGGCCCGCTCCGCCCGTGGCGCCCGAACGGTTCGCGGTCCTCCAGGCCCTCCTCGCCTATCTCCTGGAGGCCTGCGGCGACACGCGCGAGGCAGAGCTCGACGCGGACGACCTGGCGGAGCGCTTCCATATTCCGCGCGAGGAGTTGCAGGAGCATCTCTCGCTGCTCAACCTCGTCAACTTCGGTGGCGGCTGCTACACGGTGTACGCCGAGCTCGAAGGTCCCGTCGTCACCGTCGACAAGGAGCTCTACGGCGACGTCTTCCGGCTCGCACCCCGGCTGACGCCGCTCGAGGCACGGGCGATCCGGCTCGCCCTCGACTACGTGGGCCCTTCGATCGCGGCCGACTCGCACACGACGCTCGACCGCGTGCGTCGCAAGCTTGAGGAGACGTTCGGTCAGTTCGAGCTCGCGCAGTCCGAGCCGCAAGAGCCCGTGGACGATCAGCCGACCGACGAGGAGCAGCTCATCGGAACGCTCTCGGACGGGATCGAGCAACACCGCCTCGTCGAGATCGACTACCTGAAGGAGGGCGAGGAGACGCCCACGAGCCGGCTCGTCGAGCCGTATCAATTGATGCGCGAGCTGCCCTACTGGCGCGTCCACACCTGGGATCGGAACGCCGGTGACGCACGCACGTATCGGGTCGATCGGATGCGCTCGGCGCGGTTGACCGAGAAGTCATTCGAGCCGCGCGAGGGCTTCGATCCGAACTACCTGCGCGATCCGGGAATCGCTCAGGTCTGGTACTCGCCCGAGATCGCGCGCTGGAAGCTCGAGCGCGGCGCCCGGCCGCTCGCGGACGGCTCGGCGCTAGGCGAGCTCGGATTCAAGACCGAGGACTGGATCGTCGGCGAGATCCTCCACGACCGTGGGGAAGCCGTCGTGCTCGAGCCCGAGCCGCTGCGAGCGACCGTGGCCAAGCGATCCTCCGCGCTCCTCCGCGAGCTCAAGGTGAGCCGCGTCCGCGTGGCCTCGTAGAGCGTTATCTCGCGCGGGCTGGTCAGGCCGCGAAGCGGCCCTTCAGGGGTCCTCGCGCGCTGAGCATCCGCCTCCGCGAGAGGTGAGCCGCGTCCGCGTGGCCTCGTAGAGCGTTATCTCGCGCGGGCTGGTCAGGCCGCGAAGCGGCCCTTCAGGGGTCCTCGCGCGCTGAGCATCCGCCTCCGCGAGAGGTGAGCCGCGTCCGCGTGGCCCAGTAGAGCGTTGTCTCGCGCGGGCTGGTCAGGCCGCGAAGCGGCCCTTCAGGGGTCTTCGCGCGCTGAGCATCCGCCTCCGCGGATGCTCAGCTTGCGCCAACAGGCAGGGTCAGAGTGAAGGTTGCGCCCTCACCGGGGTGGGAGTCGACCTGCAGGGTGCCGCCGTGGGCCTCGGCGAACGAGCGCGAGATGAAGAGCCCGAGCCCCGTGCCCGGCTTGGCGTCCTGATCGCCGGCACGTCCGAACTTCTCGAAGATCAGGCCGTGATCCTCGAGCTCGATTCCGGGGCCGTGATCACGCACGCGCACCCGGACGGAGCCGTTCCGCATCGTCATGTCGATCTCGACTGCGGCTCCGGTCTTGGAGTACTTGATCGCGTTCGCGAGGAGGTTGTCCAAGAGCTGGCGCAGCCGGTCGCGGTCGCCGCGAACGTGCGGCAGAGCGGACGGGATCTCGACCGCGAGCCGCACCTCGTCCTGTGCGATCTCCGCTGCCGCCGTCGCTTCCCGCAACAGGTCGACGAGATCCACGTCCGTGAACATGTAGCCGAAGGTGCCGGCCTCGATCCTCGACGTATCGAGCACGTCACCGACGAGCACCGAAAGCCGGCTCGTCTCGTCGGCGATGACGGCGATGAACGCCTCGCGCTGATCCGACCGGAGCTCGCGCCACCGGGACTGGAGCGTCCGCGCCGAGCCGATCACGGCCGCCATCGGGCTCCGCAGCTCGTGTGAGACCAGCGAGACGAAATCTGCGCGAAGCGCCGAGAGGCGGCGCAATTCCTCAACCGTCGTCCGCTCGGCGTCGTACGCGCGGATGTTCTGCACCGCCGCAGCGACGAAACGCCCAAGGAGCGCGACGAGCTCGATCTCCTCGGGGCGAAAGGAGTCGAGCTGGGCGCGGCCGACCGACAACGCGCCGACCGTCCGGGTGCCCTGCTGGAGGGGCGCGACGACACGCGAGCGTAACCCGAGCTCCAGCAGACCCTCCTCCTGCGGGTACCGGCGTTCCTCGAGGTCGGCTCGATAGACCGTCTGGCCCTCCGCCACCCGCTCGAGGATCGAGCCCTTGACGTCGATCCTCGTCCCGGGACCAAGGAACGAGCGGGCGCCGGCGCCCGCAGTCGCCATCACCCGGGCGCCGTCGCCTTCGATCAGGAGGATCGCGGAGCGATCGAATGGGACGAGCCCGCGCAGCTCGGCGATGAAGGCGCTGAACGCCTCGTCGAGATCGAGCGACGAAGCAAGCGCGCGCGCACACCGACTCGAGGCCTCGAGCATGTCGACGCGCCGGCCGAGCTCGTCCCGCAGGCGTTCGGCCTCCTGTGCGCGCGTGCTTGCAAGCGCCGACTGCTCGCGCTCCATCGCGACCAGCCGCCCCACGACCAGGCCGAGCACGACGCCGATCGCCACGCGGAGCACGACCGACTCCGGCTGGATCTCGAAATCGAACTCGCGCGAGCGCCAGATCTCGGCGAGGGCGAGGATCGGAATACCCGCCAGTGCGACGGCGAGCCCTCCGGCCACGCGAAAGAGCAGAGCCGCTTCGAGGACGACGAGGAAGAGCAGCGTTCGCAGCGGCTGGCCTGTCGCGAACGAGTAGACGAGGACGAGCGCGGTCGAGAGGAGCGTGTCGAATGCGAGTCCGAGCACCGCGACGGCCTGCGAACGCACCCGCGTGGCGAACGCGAGGGGAACGAAGAGGGCGGCGACGATCGCGTGGACGCCGAGCGTGATCCACGCCGCGGTCTCGTAACCGGGCGGAAAGTCGCCCCGCTCGTTCAGGAGTTGGATCAGCGCCAGCGGCACGATCACGAGCCGCACGAACGCGAGCATCCGGACGACCCTCATACGCCTCGTTCGACCAGTCTCGCGAGCGCCCACTCCGCCTGCTCGCGCAGAAGCTCGTCCTCACCGGCTGCGAACTGCTCGAGCAGCGGGCGATGCTCCGAGCCACCGACGTTGCCGGCCGCGACGAGCGCGTTGCGGCGCAAGTAGCGAGCGTCGTTGCGCGGCACATAGAGGCGGTCGTAGCGCTCGAGCAACGACGCGTCGTCGGCCTCGAGCCACTCGGCAAGCGAGACCGTCGGCTCGGCGCCGTCCGGCGGGCGCCCGCCGGCGCGCCGCTTCGCGACCCCACGGGTCCAGGGCCAGACGTCCTGGCAGATGTCGCAGCCGTAGAGCGAGGCGCCGATCGCCTCGCGATACTCGACCGGGATCGCCGCCGGAGCTTGCGTCCAGTAGGAGAGACAGCGTGTCGCATCGAGCGTGCCGGCCTCAGCAAGCGCGTCCGTGGGACACGCCTCGATGCAGAGCGTGCACGAGCCACAGTCCGTCCCGAGCGGCACCGCGGCCTCGAGCTCGACGTCCGTGACGAGCGTGCCGAGCACGACCCACGAGCCGTGCCGTTGCGTGATTAGGAGCGTGTTCTTGCCGTAGAAGCCGAGCCCGGCTCGGAAGGCCGCCTCCCTATCGACGTGCTGGTTCGCATCGACGAGCACGCGATAGGAGCCGCCGAGCCGACGGCCGAGCGCGTCGAGCTTGTCGCGCAGCTCGACGTAACGGTCGCTCCATGTGTAACGCGACAGGGTTCCGTCCCCCGGCTCGGCCTCGGATCCGGGCGCGTAATAGCACAGCGCCGCCGACACGACGGTCCGCGCCCCCGGCAGCAGGGTCTCGGGGTGACAGGAGACGTGCGGCTGCGCCATCGTGAAGCGCATGCCGGCAAAGAGTCCGCGCTCGGCGCGCTCGCGGATGTGTCGCTCGGTCTCCGTGTACGGCGCCGCCGAAGCTGCGCCGACAGCGTCGAGGCCGAGTTCTTTCCCTAGCTCCGCGAGCTCCGCCGCAGTCATGGGAGGATCATGCCCGTGAAAGCGATTCGCATCCACGAGGACGGCGGGCCGGACGTCCTACGCTACGAGGACGTCCCCGATCCCGTTCCGGGGCCGGGCGAGGTGCTGATCGCGCTTCGCGCAGCCTCCCTCAACCATCTCGACCTCTGGGTTCGCAAGGGGCTTCCTTCGGTTCCGAAGCCGCGCATCCTCGGCGCAGACGGGGCCGGCGTCGTCGCAGCTCTCGGCGAGGGCGTGCAGGGGATCGAGGAGGGCCGGCGCGTCGTCATCAATCCGGGGCTCGAGCACGGCGCGTCGATCGCCGTCATTGGCGAGCACACCGACGGGACGCACTGCGAGCTGATCGCGCTGCCCGCCGAGCAGGTCTTCCCGCTCGACGACGCGATCGATTTCGAGACAGCGGCCGCATTCCCGCTCGTGTACGAAACGGCCTACCGGATGCTCGTCACGAAGGCCCAGCTCCAGGCGGACGAATGGGTGCTGATCTGGGGAATCGGCGGCGGCGTCGCGACCGCGGCGTTCGAGCTCGCGCGCGCTCTCGGCGCGAGGACCGTCGTCACCTCGGGCAGCGACGAGAAGCTCGAGCGGGCGCGCGAGTGGGGTGCGGATGTGACCGTCAACCATGCGACCGGCAACGTGGCCGCGGCGGTGAAGGAGATCGGAGGTGCCGATCTGGTCGTCGAGACCGTCGGCGAGGCGACCTGGAAGACCTCGCTCGCGGCGGTGAAACCTGGTGGGCGCGTGACCGTCTGCGGCGCGACGAGCGGCCCGAACCCGCCGGCGCAGCTCCATCGCTTCTGGTGGAAGCAGCTCACGGTCTACGGCTCGACGATGGGCTCGCGCGAGGACTTCCTCGGCGCCTACGAGCTCATCCGAACAGGGCGCGCCCGCGTCCACGTCGACTCGGTCTTCCCGCTCTCGGAAACGCGCGCCGCCCACGAGCGGCTGGAAGCCGGGGAGCAGCTCGGCAAGATCGTGTTGACGATTCCGGGCTAGCCGAAGCCGAGAATGAACTTCGCGTCGTCCGACATCCGGTCGGGGGTCCACGGCGGGTCGAAGGTCAGCTCGACCTCGACCTCGTCCACGCCCTCGACCGACGCGGCGGCGTCGTGGATCCCGTCCTGGATCATCTGGCCCGCGGGGCAGCCCATCGAGGTGAGGCTGTGGATCACCTTCACCTTGGGCCCGTCGATCTCAACGTCGTAGAAGAGGCCGAGCTCGACGATGTCCATCCCGAGCTCGGGATCCTCGACGGTGTGCAGCGCGTCGACGATCGCTTCCTTCGTTGGCATGCGAGGAGTCTAGCCAAGTCACACTCTGCTAATTGCTAGATGAGCAGGCGCACTTCTTCCTTGCGCTCGCGCGCGAAGAAGTGGATCCCGTCGGTGAAGCGCACCCAGTTGCAGCGCATGCACATCACGAGCGAGTGGGTGCGGGCACTGTCGGCCAGGAAGCGGACGCCGCGGAGGAGGTCGCCGTTCGAGACGCCGGTCGCGACGACGATCACCTCGCCGGGCGCGAGGTCGTCCGAGGAGAAGACACGGCTGACGTCCTCGACGCCGAACGCGGTCGCCTGCTCGATCTCGGTTCGCGTCGTCGGCCAGAGCTGAGCCTGCAACTCGCCGCCGAGACACCGCAGGGCCGCAGCCGAGAGCACGGCCTGGCGGGTGCCGCCGATCCCGATCGCGAGGTGGTCGTTCGTGCCGCGGATCGCGGCCGAGATCGACGCCGTCACGTCACCGTCCTGGATCAGCTTGATCCGGGCACCGGCGGCGCGGATCTCCTCGATCAGGTCGTGATGGCGCGGCCGGTCGAGGACGATCGTCGTGATGTCGTTCACGTTCCTCCCGAAGCCGGCCGCGATCGCGTTGATGTTCTCGGCGATCGGCCTCGTCAGGTCGATCTTGCCCCGCGCCCGCGGCCCAACCGCCATCCGGCGCATGTACATGTCCGGGAGGCGCAGCAGCGACCCCGGCGGGCCGACCGCGATCATCGACATCGCCCCGTTGCCACCGCGCGCGACGACGCCGCGCCCCTCGAGCGGATCGACCGCGAGATCGAACGCCTCGCCGCCGGCTCCGACCTTGACGCCGACCGCGAGCTGCGCGTCTTCGGCTGCGCCGATCACCACCGTCCCATCGATCGGAACCTGGGCAAGGCCGGCGAGCATCGCGCCCTCGGCAGCCTCCTCGGCCGCATCCTGGTCGTCGCGGCCGAGCCAGCGGGCGCCGGCGAGCGCTGCCCATTCTGTGGCACGGGCGAAGAGTGCGCACGGACAGGGTGGACGCTGCGCCTCGCTCATCGTGCATCCCTCGTCTCGCGGTCGCGCCGTTCGGCGCTCTCGAGCACGAGCTCCATCACGGCGCCGATCGCGTCGCTGCGGTTCTCGTTCACGATCACCGGCACGTCGTTTCTCCTCGCTCGGTCGACGATGTACTCCTGGATCATCCTGATCTCGGGGAGAGCCTCGATATAGCGGTCGACGGGGCGAATGCCATCGGAGTCGGCGTCGCGGATCCAGAAGTGCGTGCGGTGGATCTCCTCGTCCTCGATCGCGAGCACGCACCGGATCACGAGCGCGTCGGAGTGTTCGGCGGCCAGCATTCCCGGCACGAGATGGACGCCCTCGAGCACCATCGACCAGCCTTCCTCCAGCGCGCGCTGCAACGCGGCGTCCACACCGACGAGCACGTTGCGGGTCTGGTCGAGGAAACCGAGCAGCGCGGCATCGCCGGATTCCTCCTCCTCCGCCTTCGAGAGGCCGAGGGCCGCCTCGAAGCTCGAGTAGTGGATCGACGGCATGAACTCCTTGGCGAAGAACGCTCGCATCGTCTGGCGGACGAAGTCGGTCGAGGTGACACGCGTGATCCCGAGTCGGTACGCCACCTCGGTCGCGACGGTCGACTTGCCGGTCCCGGTGCCGCCGCCGACGAGCAGGATCACGGGCAGATCGAGCGTCTGCAGCCTCCGGTAGCCGCGAACCCGGCGCACCGCCCGGGCACCCGCCTCCTGCCCGAGCAGATCGACGGCGAGCTCGCCCAGCCGATCGAGATCGACGGATGTCTCCCCTCGCTGGCCGAGATCGATCTCCGTCCGACGCGCCAGCTCGTACGCACGCTCCTCCGGCACCCCGACCGCCGAGAGAACACGCGCCATCAGCCCCTTGGAGAACGGCGTCCCGTCACCGCCGAGGAAGTCGCGCTCTCCATGTCTGCGCTCACTCATGCGCAGACCTCGTCGGCGAGTCTGAGAAGCTCCGCGTCCAGCTCGCGCTCGCCGGCCGCCGGGAGCACGTCGCTACCCGCGAGCACGACCTCGACGCCGCTCGCGGCCGCCGCCTCCGCGACGACGTCGATCGCCGCGGCCTTGAGCTCGACGAGGAACACGTCGGCGTCGACCGACTCGAGCTCCTCGCGCAGCCGACCGCGGTCTGAGAGCGCGCCGGAGACGTGGATGACCTCGGCGTCGTACTCGTCGCGCAGATGACGCTCGAAGAGGGCATGCGCGCTCTCCGGCGCCGTCGAGAAGAAGGCGACGCGGCGGCCGGCGACATCAGCCGCAGGCTTCGGGCGCAACACGGTCGCGACAACCGCCGGGGCGAGCTCGGCCACGGCGTCGCGAAGCTCCTCCCAGCCCGAACCGGTCTCTGCCATCGTGAGCACGACGAGATCGGACGTGAGATGGCGATAGGCGTTCAGATACCCCGTCGCGACGGCCGGATCCTGCTGCGCGTTGACGACGAGAATCCGGCGGCGGGTCTCGACCGGCGGCAGCGCGGCGCCGCTGCCGTCGAAGAGCACAAGGTCGGGCTCGAGCTCGACGGCCAGCCTGGCGCCCTCGTGGACATTCGACGCGAACACGGCGCCGGCAAGCCCCCCACCGCAGCGGCGACAGCCGATTGTGGGCACGCCGGCAAGCGCGGCCGTCTCCAGATAGTCGGACGCGGCATGGCGGCCGGAACGGGAGAGCTCGAGCAACGCGTCGAGGTCCGGCGACACCTCGGCGAGCTCCGGCTCGGTCGGCCCACCCCGGCCCATCGAGACGACGACCACCTTGCGGTCGCGCGCTAGCAACCGCGCGGCGTGCGCGGTGATCGCCGTCTTGCCCACGCGCTTGCCGGTGCCGACGATCCCGAGCGAGGGCAGCGGGAAGGGCTCCAGCTCAGGCGGGTCGAAGCGAAAGTCCGCGCCGACGTACGGCAGTCCGCGGGCGAGCACCCGGCTCGCGAGACGCATCCGCTCGGGCGGCCCGAGCACCGGCTCGTCGGAGAGATCGACCACGATCTCTGCGCCGTGGTCGTCGAGCGCCCCCTCAAGCTCCGGCGCGAGCGGCACTCCGTAGTCCGCGTCGTCGCGGAGCTTCTCGGTGCCCCCGATCAGGTGAGCGGCGACGAAGTCATAGGGCAACTCCTCGAGCGCGGCGCGCACAACGGGCGCGTAGTGCTCCCCGTCGATCAGCGCCAGGGCTTTCGTCACGAGCGGGAGGTCACCTCGTCCTCGATCCTGCCCGTGTACTTCTCGTACTCGAACGTGTCGAGCGAGAACTGGATGATCCGCTCCTGGCCGTGGAAGGGATGCTTGCGCCAAACGGCGACGTGCGAGCCGGAGACCTCGACGATGTTGTAACAGGGCCTCGTGTTCCCGCGCAGGCGCAGAGACGAAACCGTGCCGGTGTTGACGACGAATAGATTTTCGAGCCGCCACGCGTACGGGACGTGCTTGTGCCCGGAGAGAACGAGGTGCACGCCAGCGCGTTGGAGCGTCTCGATCGTGTCGCCGGCGTCGTAGATCACATTCCGCTCGCGGCCCGTACCGGGCACCGGCAAGAGGTGGTGGTGACAGACGAAGATGCGCAGGCGAGCGTCGGGCTCGAACTGCTCTTCGATCCAGCGGTAACGTCCGCGTCCGATTTGACCGTGGTCGAGATCCGGTTCCGTCGAGTCGACCGCGACGACGGTCACGAAGCCGACGCGGGTGACAGAGTTGCGCTCGCCGAAGAGTTCCTCAAAGTGGACATAGCCGACGTTCCGCGAGTCGTGATTGCCGGGGATCACGACGAGCGACTTGCACTCGATCCGGTCGAGGTAGCTCTTCGCCTCCTGATACTCGTGCTTGAAGCCGAAGGTGGTCAGGTCGCCCGAGCAGACCACGAGATCGGGCTTCAAATCGTTGATCTCGCGGATCGCGCGCTCGAGCAGGCTCGGGACGAAGTACTGCCCCCCGCAGTGGAGATCCGAGAGGTGGGCCAGGGTGAACGTGCCTGCGGGAGCCTCGGCCATGGGCAGAGCATACGAGCACCGTTGTCGCGAGCGTCACCCGTGTAGCCGCACATTTCAGAAGTTCGAACGAGCTCTGGGGGAGCGAGCCGGGAGCGAAGCGACCCTGCAGGGGTCTACGGTCGTCTGCGCAGACGAGGCCGTCCGGGGGGGTCGCTACCCTCGAAGCGTGTCCTGGCAGTTGCCCGCCTTCCAGGCGTACCGAGGGACGACCCCGCCGAGATTTCAGAACGAGGTCGAGCTCGAATGCGCGAAACTGCTCGACTTCTACGGCGTCCCGTGGGCCTACGAGCCGCGCACCTTCGTGCTCGCTCGTGACACGGACGGTCGCGTCACGAGCGCCTTCACGCCCGACTTCTACCTGCCCGAGCAGGAACTCTACGTCGAGATCACGGTGATGCGGCAATCGCTCGTAACCCGCAAGAACCGCAAGCTCCGGGAGATCCGCGAGCTCTATCCCGACGTCAAGATCAAGCTCTTCTACCGCCGCGATATCGAGCGCCTCGCCCAGCGCTACCGGCTGAGGCTCGCCTCCTGACCGTCGCGCCGAATCTCGGGTCGCCGCGCCGCCCGGGGCAGATCTACCTCACCCGCGAGGAGATCGCCTGCCGGATCGACGAGCTCGGCGAGGAGCTCGCGTCTGCTTACGAGGGAAGAAATCCACTTCTCGTCGCGCCGCTCAAGTCGAGTGTCGTCTTCCTCGCGGATCTCTCGCGGGCGCTCCCGATCTCGCATCAGGTCGATTTTCTGGAGCTCGCGGCCTACACCGGCGCCGGCAGCGGTTCCGGGGTTCGCCTGCTCAAGGATCTCGACGCGTCCGTCGTCGGACGTCACGTCCTGATCGTCGAGGACGTCGTCGATACCGGGATGACGCTCAACTTCCTGGCGCGCACCCTGGAGCTCCGCGAGCCGGCGAGCGTCGCCGCGGTGACGCTGCTCGATCGCCCCTACCGCCGGCTCGTCGACGACATTCCGCTCGAGTACGTGGGTTTCACCGTCCCGGACGAGCTCTTCGCGGGCTACGGGTTGGGGCTTGAGGAGTGCTGGCGGGCGCTGCCCGACTTGCACTTCGTCGCGGCCGAGGAGCTGCCGGCCTCGCTCACGGGCGACAGCTTCCGCGGCTCCGAGCCCGGCGTCGCCGCAGCCTAGAGCCGACGCAGCCTAGAGCCGACGCAGCCTAGAGCCGACGCAGCCTAGAGGTAGCCGAGCGGATCGACGGGCGAGCCGTTGATCCGGACCTCGAAGTGGATGTGCGGGCCGGTCGAGTGGCCGGTGTTACCCGAGTACGCGATCAATTGACCCTGGGCGACGGACTGGCCGACGCCGACCGCGACGCTCGTGTTGTGGCCGTAGGCGGTCGAGACACCGTTGCCGTGATCGACGACGACCAGATTCCCGTAACCGCCCATCCAGCCGGCCACGATCACCGTGCCGGAGGCCGCGGAGACGACCGGAGTGCCGTTTCCGACTGCGATATCGATCCCTTCGTGCATCCGGCCCCAGCGCCAGCCGAACGAGCTCGTCAGCACCCCGTGGGCAGGCCAGATGTAGCCCGACGCGGAGGCCTGCTGCGAGAAGGCCGGCGGGGACGACGACGCTGCTGCGGCCGATTGCGCCGCCCGGATCTTGGCCGAGAGCGCCGCGCTCTGGGCGAGAAGGCCCTCGACCTCGTGGAGGAATTCCTCGCGTTGTCCCCGCGTCGAGGAGAGCGTGTCACTCTTCTCGCGCCGCACGGTCGCGAGTTGGCGCTGGCTCCACGCAAGCCGATCGCGAACCCGGCGCTGCTCGGCGGTGCGGGCCGCAACGAGCTGCGTCGTCTCGGCGACCTCGCTCCGGGTGACCCTGGTCGCGTCACGTGTCTCGCGAACTTCGATCTTCGCGGACTCCACCTCGGTCGCGATCTTCTCGTCGTGACGCCCGATGTCGTTCAGGAACTCGAGCTGATCGAGCACGTCCCCGAAACTCGCCGCCTCCAGTACCACCGTCAGGGGCTCGGTCGGCTCGGAGGTGTAGATCTCAACGATCCGCTTGTTCAGGCGCTTGGTCGCGGCCGTGTGCTGGCGCTGGAGAAAGACGAGCCTGCTCGTCTGAAGGCGCAAGAGCTCGTCCAGGTGATCGAGCTTGCGCCGGTGCAGGGCAAGCACGTCTTCGAGACCGTTCAACCGGGCCGAAGCCGCGTCGACGTCGCCCTGGAGACCGCGGATCTCCCGTGTGACCACCTCGATCTGGGAGCTGAGCACCCCTTCGCGCTCTCGAGCCGCGTCGATCTTGCCCTGGAGCCGGTCGATCTTGGAGTCGACGACCTCTTTCTTCTCGCTGATCCCCGGATCGCCGGAGGCCGGAGTCGAGGCGAGCAGCGTGCACGCCAGGGCGAGGCCGATGAGGACTGTTCTCGACATCAGAGGTAGCTTCGTCGGAGCGTCGGTCGTCCCTCCCAGAGGACGCCTGGACGATAGTCTAGCCTCGTTTTCGGTAGGTTCGCGCGTGCTGACGCGGCGCGGGCAGCCTTCGTGCGCTAGATCTGCGCGGGTTGCTCGGTTCCGGGTACCGGCGTCGGCTGCGGCGGGTCGAGCTCGCCGGGCGGCGGATACGGATGGGGTAGGTCGGGGCCCGGCGTCGGATCGAGCTCACCCGGAGGTGGTGTCGGCTCGGGAAACTGGGGTGTCTGGGGCGGTGTGGGATCGATGGGTTGCATGGGAGCCGTCCTACCCGGACCTGCTCGACCTCACACGCGGCTCCGACAGCTCGCGGGTTCTCGGCTCGAGCGCTCGGAGAGCCGCCGCGGCTTCGCGACGCAGCGGGCCGACGAGCACGCGGTAATCGGAATCGGAGACCTTGCCGGTGCGATGGTCGAACTCGAGCTCCTTGAGGGCCGCGAGGGCACGATCGCGCACCTCCGAGAGCTCGAGTTGGCGCTGCTCCAGCTCGCCGGGCCGGTCGAGCCGGTCGTCCGCCGGCGCCGGGTCACGGAGATAGGGCAGCGCTACGGCGACGACGCAGCCGATCGCAAGCAGCGCTCCGAGCACAAGGGCGAGACTCACGGCTCGGCCGGGACGCCCGCGGCGGCGTACCGCGTCGCGAGTCGTCGCTGCTCGCGCGCGTCCGGCCAGAGCGCGATTAGGGAGCCGAGCAGGAAGACGAATCCGGCCAGCCAGATCAGGTTCACGAGCGGCTTCACGAAAACGCGGAAGTAGGCCGTACCATCCGGGTTCACCTCGGCGATCACGAAGAGATCCTCGCCGGTGACCAGATCGCTGCGGATCCCGACCTCGGTCGACACCTGCCGCTCGGCGGTGTAGCCGTTCTTGCCCGCCTCGACGGTGCCGAGGTCTTTGCCTCCACGGGTGACGTCGAGCACGGTGCGGATCTCGGTCGCGTTCGCCCCGGCTCGCTCCTCGAGCGCGCGGTAGGTGAGTCGGTAGTCCCCGGCCGCGAGGGTTTGGCCGCGTGCGAGCTTCCCCTCGCTGACCGTGTCGTAGGCGCTCGAGCCGGCGATCCCGATCGCGAGCAGCACGATCGCGGCATGGACGACGTAGCCGCCGTAGCGGCGCCGGTTCCGGGCCACGAGGTCGGAGAACGCCCGCGGCCACGAGCCACCGGAGAGCGAGCGACGGGCGCGGGTTCCGCGTACGAACTCGAGCGCGATCGTGCCGAGGACGAACGCGGAGAAGCTGTAGGCGATCAAACCGGGGATCGACGAGCCGGCGCCGAGCGCGAGCAGGATCGAGCCGGTCCCGAGGGCCGCGCCGAGCGGCCACGTGAAGGTGAGCAGGAGGCTCCGCACCGACGCACGCCGCCAGGCGACGAGCGGCCCGATTCCCATCAGGAGGAGCAGCGGCAACCCGAAGATCCGGAGAAAGAAGTCGTAGTAGGGCCTGCCCACCGTCACCGACTCGCCCCGGACTGCCTCGGAGAAGATCGGGTAGGCAACACCCCAGAGGATGGTCAGCGTCAGCGCGACGAGCAGGAGGTTGTTGTAGAGGAAGGTCGCCTCGCGCGAGACGAGCGACTCGAGCTTCGTGTGCGCACGCAGCAACTGCAGCCGCGCGAAGACGAGCGCCAGCGATGCGAGCACCACGAGGCAGATAAAGCCGAGAAACCACGGCCCGATCGAGCTCTGCGTGAACGAGTGGATCGAGCTGACGATCCCCGACCGCGTCAGGAAGGTGCCGAAGAGCGAGAGGCTGAACGCAAAGATCACGAGCAGCACATTCCAGACCTTCAGCATCCCTCGCTTCTCTTGGATCATCACCGAATGGAGGAAGGCGGTGGCGGCGAGCCACGGCATCAACGCCGCGTTCTCGACAGGATCCCAAGCGTAGTAACCGCCCCAGCCGACCTCCTCGTAGGCCCAGTGCGCGCCAAGAAGCTGGCCGATCCCGAGCGCCGTCCAGGCGACGAGCGTCCAGCGACGCGTCGCGACGATCCAGCGCTCGTCAGCGCGGCGCGCGAGTAGGGCGCCCATGGCGAAGGCGAACGGAACCGTCAGCCCGACGAAGCCGAGGTAGAGAAGCGGCGGGTGGGCCATCATGTACGGGTTCTGGAGGCTCGGGTTGAGGCCGGCGCCGTCGGCCGGGGCAACTTGGCTCGCAAACGGCGTCGCCACTGCGACGACGAGGAACGCGAAGAAGAGCGCCACAGCTCCGAGGACCGGAACGACCCAGATGACGAGATCACGGGCGGTGCGCCGGTTCAACATGACGGCCGTGGCGGCGTAGCCCGTGAGGAGCAGGAGCCAGAGCAGGAGCGATCCCTCCTGTCCGCCCCAGAAGGCCGAGATCGTGTAGCCGGTGGGCAGCTCGCGGCTCGTGTGGTCGGCCACGTAGACGAACGAGAAGTCGTGGCGGACGAGCGCGGCCACGAGGACGAGCGAGGCTACGAGCGTCGAGCCGAAGGCGGCGAGCAGCGCATTCTGGGCCGAGAGGGCGAGTCGGCGCTTACGCTGCCAGGCCGCGTAGCCGCCGGCCACCACGGCGTAGAGCACGAGTCCAAGCGTGGCGACGAGCGCGGCGCGGCCTAATTCAGGCATACACCTGCTCGGGCATCTACGAGGCGTTCTTCTCGGGGGCGTACTTCGAGGGACACTTCGTGACGAGCGTGTCCGGGACGGCGACGAACGTGCCCTGCCTCAGTTGCCCCTCGACGTGGATGTCGCGGCCAACGCGAAAGAGATCCGGGACCGAGCCCTTGTAGACCACCGGCACCGTCGCCTGCCCCTTGACGTCGCGGAGGACGAACCTGAGCCCGCCGGCGTGCGCGTCGCCGGTGACCCGCCCGACCACCTTGCCGGCGAGCGCGACGCGGTCGGTCCGGCCCTTGAGCTCCCCCGGTGCGATCGAGGGGGTACCGCCCCCGGCGACCGAGGCGTAGAGCAGGAAGACTGCGAGCGCTGCCGCCACCGACAGCGCGATCACGAGGCGCGCGGGACTTCGCTTCCGTGCCACCAGGTGATCGTAGCGGTGCTAGACCGAGCGAGGCGCTGGTTCGCGACGACCTGGAATCCGGTAGCCGTGGTCGTGGCAGAGCGAGCCAGGTGCATCCTCGGTCAACGCGTCGCAGTAACCCTTGCCGTAGGCGGCCCGGATGAACGCGGCCATCACCTCGAGATTCCACTCCCCCACCTCTGACGCCTCACGCCAAAGATCGGCGAGCCGGAGATCGATGTCCAGCTCGAGCAGGTCGATGCGTGAAGGACGGTCGCTCATGTCGAAAAGGGTAGGACCTGCGTCGGACGACACCCGTGTTGTCGATCGTCTAGCGTCAGGCGCGTGGGAGCGATCCGCTTCGGGCCGGCACGCTGGCCTTCCCGGGACTCGCCCGAGGAGGCGATCCGGATCCTCCTCGAGCGCAGCTACAGCGCCTGCGAGCTCGACTTCGAGAGCGGCTTCTGGCTGGACTACCCCGCGGCGGAACGGCTCGGGGAGCTGGCGAAGGAGAACGATATCGCGCTCTCCGTCCATGCACCGCTTTTCGCGTTCCCGGGCCACCCGGACGTGAAGAAGGCAAAGATGGCTCTCGGCGCCCTCGATCGGAGCGCAGGCCTCGCGGCAGCGTGCAGCGCCGAGATCGTCGTGATCCATCCCGGCTTCTGGCTCGGGCGCGATCGGCAGGCCACGCTCGACGACGTGGTCGCGTGGCTCGGCGAGTTGCGCGAGCGGCTCGAAGCGAAGAACCGGCTCGTCGCGTTCGGCCTCGAGGTGATGGGTCGCGTCAGCGAGCTCGGCTCGATCGACGACGTGCTCGAGGTCGCCTCACGCGTGAGCTGGGTGCGTCCGGTGGTCGACTTCGCCCACATGCACGCGACGAGCGACGGCGCCTTCACCGACGTCGAGGCGTTCGCCGCCGCGCTGGAATCGGCCGACGCCGTGCTTGGGCCGGACGAGCCCTTCCACATCCACTTCTCGGACATCGCCTATGCGAACCGAAACGAGACGAAGCACCTGCCCTACGGGCAGGGAACGCTGCGCGCCGAGCCGCTCGCGGAAGCACTCTCCCGCTTCGAGCGACCTGCGACCGTGATCTCGGAGTCGCCGGACGAGGCTTCGTCGCAGGCGATCCTCGCAGCGCTCGCCTAGGCTCCCCCACCTTCACGCGACCTGTTTCTGGCGTCATCATGTCCACATGGATGATCAGAGCGAGCCCTCAGTCGATCTCGCCGACGTGTTTAGAGATTCCATCCGGCCAACCGTCGAGACCCTGCTCGATCTCGCGTTACAGCTCTGGTGGCTCTTGCTCATCGTCGCCGCAGTCCAGCTGGGGCGACTCCTTCTCTTCATCCGCCGCCAACGACGACTGACAAGGTCGGGAATACGAGAAGTCGACGCGATGGATGGACCGACGTTCGAGAGATACCTAGCGACGTTGTTCCAGCGACTCGGCTATCGCGTCGAGGTTGTCGGCAGCGCCGGTGGCGACTACGGCGGTGATCTGGTCATTCGAAAGAACGGCACTCGAACCATCGTCCAAGCGAAGTGCTACAGGAAGACAGTCGGGATCAAGGCGGTTCAGGAAGCACATACTGCCCGCGCGATGTACGACTGCGCGGACGCGATGGTCGTCACGAACAGCGTCTTTTCGCGGCAAGCGCAGAAGACCGCGCGTAACACGGGCGTCCAGCTATGGGGACGGGAGGAGCTTGTCGCGAGACTGCTCAAGGCGCGGGGATCGCAAGCTCTTCCGGCTCAAATCGATCAACCCCAAATTGCCGCTTCCGTTACCGGGAGCGTTCGCAGCGATCCGATGGATCCTCAGGCGTGTGCGCAGTGCGGCGAGATCGTCAGCGAGAAGGTGCGGGCCTTCTGCGTAGCCGATCCGGTGCGCTTCGGCGGCCTCGTTTACTGCTTCAGGCACCAACGCGCGTTCCGTCGCTCTCCACCATCGTCGTCGTCCGCCTACTAGGCAGGAATCAACGCGGCGTCATAACCGGCGAGCTCGGTCTCGTAGGCGTCCGCCTCGTCGACCCGGCCCCGCTCGCGGAGGAAACCGGCGAGCGCAAGAACCAGCTCGCGCCTGATCAGCCAGAGATCTTTCCCCTCGATCACCTCGACGCCTCCACGGAGCAGCGACTCCGCCTCCTCGTCACGGCCTTGCGCCGCCCGAACGAGGCCGAGCGCCATCCGCGTGGTCGCGCGGGAGATCGTGTCGTGCGGGCCGACCGTCTCACGCGACTCGAGGGCGTAGCGCTCGGCCTCGTCGATCTTGCCGGTCGCGACGAGTACCTGCGCGAGCCCGCGCTGGCTCTCGCAGAGGGTGCCACGGTCCTCGAGCGGCTTCAGGATCCGGATCGCGTCGCGGAAGCGCCTGTCGGCGGCGGCGAGATCGCCGCGGCGCCGCTCGACCCAGCCGTAGTGGTTGCTGACGCGTGCGAGCGCCCAGGCGTTGCCGGACTGGGAGAAGAGCTCCTCGGCACGATCGAGCTCCGCGGCAGCCTCGTCGGCGCGGCCGCGCAGGGCGTCGATCCGAGCCTGCGAGACGAGCGCCCAGCCGAGCGCTGTGATGTTGCCGCTCTCCTCCGCGAGCTCGAGCGCCTCGGCGACGAGAACACCTGCACGATCGAGGTCGAGCCTCGCGATCGCCGCGCTCGCGAGCTCGTCGACGGCGTTCGCCTCCAGATCCTTGCGCCCGATCTCGCGCGCGACCTCGAGCGCCTTGCCGTTCCAGCGCTCGTCGTCGTCGAGGTCGCCGAGCCACCAACCGATCCGGGCACGCATCGAGAGCGCCTCGTAGCGATCCTCCGGCTTGCCGTCCTCGAGCAGGACGAGCGCCTGCTCGACCAGCTCGCGCCCGCGGGGAAGATCGGCATCCCGCATCAGGGCGTTCTCGGCGAGGGCCGTCAAAGCGAGTCCTTGCAGCCGGCGCTCGCCGGCCTCGGTGGCGTCGGCGAAGACGCGCTCCATCTCCGCCGCCTGTGCCGGTAGATCGGCGATCCGGCGGGCGGCGCGCGCGGCGAGGAAGCGACGCTGCAACGTCGGCTCGAGCTCGACGGCGCGCACGAGCACGCGCCGGGCTGCGCGATTGGCCTCTCGCGCCAGCGCGCGTCGGCCGGCGGCTTCGAGCGTCGCAGCAGCCTCGGTGGCGAGTTCAGCAGGCACGGTGCCGTCGAGCTCGCCGAGCAGCGTCGCCGCCTGGTCGAGGTGGTAGGCGCGGATCTCCAGCAGCTCCTCCCCCGTCCGCTCGTCGATCCAGAGCGCCGCCGCCTGATGCAGGTCGGCGCGCGCCCCCTTCGTCAGCCCGGAGTAGGCGACGTCGCGGATGAGCACGTGCTTGAACCGATAGGCCGTCTCGCCCGAGATCGTGGAGCGGCTCTCCCGGGTGAGGAAATCGCGCTGCAGGAGGTCGTCGAGCACCGGCTCGAGCTCCTCGAGCTCGGGTGCAAGCCGCGAGAGCGCGCCTTCCCAGAAGATCCGGCCGATCACGGAGGCACGCTGGAGCAGCGTTTTCTCGGCCCGCGGCAGGCGGTCGATCCGGGCTGCGATCATGGCCTGAAGGGTGTCCGGAATCCGCTTCGCGGAGGTGCCGCCCTCGAGCAGCATCCTGATCGTCTCCTCGACGAAGAGCGGGTTCCCCTCGGTCTTCTCGAGCAGCGAGCGGCGATCGGTTGCCGAAAGCTCCCGTTCGGCGAGGAGCGCGTCCACGAGCGCCTCGCTCTCGAGCGGAGGCAACGGCTCGAGCTCGATCGCGGTCGCTCGCACGCGGCCGCCGCCCCAACCGGGACGAAGGTCGAGGAGCTCCGGCCGGGCGAGGCAGACGATCAGGAGCGGCGCGTCCTTGACCCGCTCGGCGAGGTGCTCGACGAGCTCGAGCAGCGAGTCCTCGGCCCAGTGCACGTCCTCGAAGACGAGGATCAGCGGCTGTGCGGATGCGAGCTCGGCGGCCCATTCGCGCGCCGCCCAGGCGATCTCCTGCTGGCTGCGCTCGGCCTCGATCCCCTCGAGCACGCCGACCGCGAGCGCGAGCAGGTCGGCGACGGCATCGTCGCCGCAGGCGGCCTGGAGCTTCGCGACCGCCTCCTGGACAGGATCGTCGTCGGTGATCCCGGCCGCGACCTTGACCATCTCGGCGATCGGCCAGTAGGTGATCCCCTCGCCGTAGGGCAGCGAGCGCCCGGCAAGGACGGTTGCGCCCTCGACACCGGCGGCGAACTCGCGCACGAGCCGGCTCTTGCCGACACCCGGCTCGCCGTAGATCGTGAACAGGTGCGCGCGGCGGTCGCGCACGGTGCGCGCGAACGTCGTGTGGAGCAGCTCGAGCTCGAACTCGCGGCCGACGAACGGCGCGGAGACGCTGGCGGGCCGGTCGGCCGAGTCGAGCACGCGCACGAGTCGCCAGACGGGAAGCGGATCGCCGAAGCCCTTCAGGTCGAAGATGCCGCAGTCCTCGGTCTCGATCCGCGAGAGTGTCAATCGGTAGGCGAAGGGGCCGAGCAGCGTCTCGCCGGGTCGAGCGAGCTGTTGGAGACGAGCCGCGACGTTGACTGCCTCGCCGGTCGCGAAGGTCGACTCCGACTCGTCCGCGACGACCTCGCCCGACTCGATCCCGATCCGAGCCTCGAGGCCGAGCCCATGCACCGAGTCCATGATCGCTTCGGCCGCCCGGACAGCCCGCTCGCCGTCGTCCTCGTGCGCCTGCGGGACGCCGAAAGCGGCCATGACGGCATCGCCCGCGAACTTCTCGACAATCCCGCCGTGTCGAGTGATGCACGTCGAGACGTGCTCGAAGAACGAGGTCACGCGGCGCCGGACGACCTCCGGGTCGCGGGACGAGACGAACTCCGTCGAACCGACGAGGTCGACGAAGAGGACGGTTGCGAGCTTCCTTTCCACCCCTCGATTGTAGTTGCGGGAGCCTCCACGCCGAGCACGCCGCTCCTACCAGGTATCGGAGTCCTGGAAGGGCTCAACACCGCCGACGACCCGCCGAAGAACCCGTCCAGTCGCGAGTTCCGCGACGACCGTACGGCCGTCAGTCCGCGGTACGTAGAGGTAGGCACCGGTTGTCGAGATCACACCGAGCTGAAGCGGCTCCTCGATCCCGTAGCGCTTCGCGCCGGCGGTTCCATAGGCGCTGACGCCGCCGCGCCGGACTCCGACGATGCGGCCGCCCGCGAGGCGAAACGAGTCGATCTCGCGGTCGATCAGTCTGCGTTCCGAGGTGGTCGTGTCGACGAGCCAGAGCCCCACCGCCTTCGCAGCCCGCGGACCGGCCGTCGGCTTCTCCCAGCCGGAGAGCGCGAGCGTTCCGGGCGCGACGAGCTTGAGCTGGCGGCGCGACCACGGGCTCCCGCTCTTCGTCACTGCGGCCGGAGCGCGCAGCGATCGGCAGACGACCACGAGTGAGTCGAGTTCGACCTCGCAGATCTCGCCGTCTCCGTCTGCGAGCCACGCTCGCTCGCCATCCGGGTCGACGGCGAGGCCCGGCTCCGCCATCCGCACGACCTCTCCGTTGCGGCGCTGCCAGCCGCCGGCGATCCGCTCGACGTGGGTCGAGCGAGCACGACCGTCCGGGTCGATCACGTTCAGGCGAATCGGACCGACCCGTCCCGAAGGCCACTCCACCGCGACGATCCGTCCGCTCGCGCCGAGCTTCGGATCGACGAGCTCACCCCGGTAGCGCAGGCTGCGAGTCACCTTCCGCGTCGACGGATCGAGCCAGACGAGCATCGACCCGCGGGGGAGGTCGACGAGCGCGACGAGGCCGCCGACCGGCCAGCGCAGCCACTGCACCTCGCCCTCGGGGGCGATCGTCGCCTGTCCGGTTGCGCGCATCTCTCCGAGGTCGACGAATCGTACGACAGGGCGTTCCTGCGAAACAAGCGCGAGCGTCGACCCGTCGGGCGCGAACGCCCGATCCGCGTTGAAGGCGCCGACCCGGAGCGGCTGGCCGACGGGGCGCAGCGTGGCCGGATCGACCTGTGAGAGCGTCGCATCGGCCTGCGAGCCGCTGAGCCCGTACCGCGCCTCGCCGCCGCCACTCGCCGATACCGCGAGGGCCAACGCGGCGGCCACCGCCAGGCAAACGCGTCTAGCCACGCGAGTCATCCACCAGCAGCGTGGGGCAGCGCGTTCCCGCCGCGAACCCGCTGCCGAGCGTCCGGCCGGTCAAGAGGTCGAGCACCGAGCGCAGGAAGGCGTCGCGGCAGACATAACCGAGACTGCCCTGCTTCTTCAGCCACGTCGCTCCCAGGAGCTCGAGGCGGTAGCGCTCGACCCCGTCGAAGCCGTACGCCGTGACGCCGAGCACCCGCCGACTCGGCGCGCTCTCGACGAGCAGGCGCCCGCCGCTCACGGTGAAGCTACTCGCGCCACGATCGACCACTCGCGCCGTCCGCTTGCGCACATCGACGATCCTCAGTCCTGTCCGAGCCCAACCGTTCGAGCTGTCCCAATTCGTGCCGACGAATGCCAGTAGGCCGTCGCCCAGCCAACGAGCCGAACGGACCGAGCCTGCGACGACCTTCGCAAGCGTCCGCAGTGGCCCCGAATCGGAGACCGCGAGCGTGTCGAGATCCACCGTGACGATGCGGTCGCCGCCCACGAGGTAGGCCGTGCGGCTGAGCGGGTCGACAGCAACGCCGGGCCGGCGCTGCTCGAGCCGGCCGGCACGCCGAGCGAGACCGATGAGGAGCTGCGGCACGATCGCGACCCGCGTCCGCCCCTCGCGGCCGACGACCACAATCCGGGCGGGCGCGATCCGGTCGCGGGTGCCGAGCAGGAAGACAAGCCCGTCTGTAAGCCGCCCGAGCTCGAAATCGAACGTTCCGGACAGCCGTGTGCGGCGCACGACCCGACCGGCGAGCGGGTCGACTGCGGTCACGACCGCTCCGGAAGGAGTCTCGATGACAGCGAGAACGCGATCGCGGGCCCAGGTGACGGCACGCGTGACGCCGCCGCCGGGCGCTAGCCGCACGCGCGCCGTGACACGCATTCGCTGCACGTCGACGACGGTGAGCCTCTGGGGAGCGCTCGCGATCGCGAGATACCGCCGCCCAGGCGACCAGCTCCAGCTGCTTGCATTCCCGCCGAGCCGGATCCGCGGCCCGCTCCGAACGAGCGTCATCGGGTCGTAGCGCACGACGATGCTGTTGCCGTAGCCGGGCGTGTAGACGAGCCCCGGCACGGTCGGCCGCGGGGCTGCCTGCGCCGCCGGCAATACCAGCGCGGCGACTGCGAGCGCAGCGGCAAGGAGCTTCATCTTGGTGCACGAGAGTATGGGCGCTCCCACGGTCCCTGTACACCCAAGAGATAGATCGAGTTCCCGAGTAGCATCGCAGGCAGTGCTCGACCCGAAGGTCTTCAAGGCGTATGACGTGCGCGGCGTCCATCCCGACGAGCTCGACGAGGAGGGCTCGTACGCGATCGGACGCGCATTCGTCGAGCAGTTCGAGCCGCGCTCGATCGCGGTCGGGCGCGACATGCGCGTCTCCTCGCCGGCGATGGCTGCTGCGCTGATCGAGGGAGCCGCGGACGGCGGCGCGGACGTGCTCGACCTCGGGCTCGTCGGAACCGAGATGGTCTATTTCGCAGTCGGCGAGCTGGGGCTCGACGGTGGCGTCTGCGTGACCGCGTCGCACAACCCGAAGCAGTACACGGGCATGAAGATCGTGCGCGCCGGCGCGCTCCCGGTCGGTGGCGAATCCGGCCTGCTCGAGATCCGCGATCGCGCACTGGACCTAGAGTTGGAACAACACAATGTCTCGTCGGCTCGGGGCTCGGTTCGGGGGGAGGACATCTGGGCCGGGTTCGTCGAGAAGGTGCTCTCGTTCATCGACGTCGACGCAGTCAAGCGACTGCGGGTCGTGATCGACGCGGCGAACGGCATGGCCGGGACGATGCTTCCGCCCGTGCTCGGACGGCTCCCGATCGACGCCGTCCGCTGCTACTTCGAGCCCGACGGCACCTTCCCGAACCACGAGCCGAACCCCCTCCTGCCCGAGAACCGCGCGTTCATCGTCGAGCAGATGGGCGAGGCCGAGGCCGACCTCGGAGTCGCCTACGACGGAGACGCCGACCGCTGCTTCTTCGTCGACGACAACGGCGAGTTCGTGCCCGGCGACTTCGTGACCGCGCTCCTCGCCCAATCCGTGCTCGAGAAGAATCCGGGTGGCAAGGTGATCTACGACGTGCGGGCGAGTTGGGCGGTGCGAAAGACGATCGAGGAGGCGGGCGGCGTCGCGTTGATCAACCGCGTCGGCCACGCCTACATCAAGCACCGCATGCGGGAGGAGGGTGCGGTCTTCGGCGGCGAGGTCTCCGCTCACTACTACTTTCGCGACTTCACGCAGGCCGACTCCGGGGTCGTCCCCTTCCTCCTCATGCTGGAGCTGATCTCGAAGCGTGGGCAGAAGCTCTCCGAGATCCTGCGGCCTTTCCGTGAGCGGTACTTCCTCACCGGCGAGCTCAACACGCCGGTCGCCGACACAACGCAGAAGCTCCTGGAGTTGGAGGAGCGATACGCGGACGGCCGGATCACCCACCTCGACGGGATCTCGGTCGAGTACGACGACTGGCACTTCAACGTGCGCCCGTCCAACACCGAGCCGCTCCTGCGCCTCAACCTCGAGGCGCTCTCCGAGGATTTGATGGAGGAGAAGCGCAGCGAGGTGATCGGCTTGATCGGCGGATGACGCCCGAACCGATCACACCGGAGCTGGGGCGACTGACCGACCGTAAGCCGCCGTTCAAGTATTCGGCGATCGCACGGGTCTGGTTCTCGGACACGGACGCCCAGGGGATCGTCTACTACGGCCGCTATCTCCCCTACTTCGACCACGCGCGGACCGAGTACCACCGTCACCTCGGACTCACGGGTGCCTGGATCCCGGACCGCGACTTCGTCCTGCGCGCGTCGAACGTCGAGTACCACGCGCCGGCGCGGTTCGACGACCTGCTCGAGATCTTCGTCCGGCTCGCGCGAATCGGCCGCACGAGCGCGACGTACGAGTGTGCCGCCTACCGGATGGACGACGACGCGCTGATGGTGACCGCGTCGCAGACGCTCGTCCTCGTCGAGCTCGAGACGCGGCAGGCCACCGAGATCCCGCACTCGTACCGCGCCACGCTCCGGACCTTCGAGGGCGAGGATCTCGACGCCTGAACGCTTACACCGGCGCGCTGGACACCGGAGTCGAGGTGCGGCGACCGTAGCCGGAGGGCGGCGCATCGAGGACGTCGCGCACCATCCCGGCGAGCTGCGCCCTTGAGAAGGGCTTCTGAAGCAACGGGGCGCTGGGATCGAGCGCCCCGCGCTCGACCATCGTGTCTCCGCAGTACCCCGAGGTGAAGAGCACCTGGAACGGCGGCCGCTCCGCACCGAGCCTCGCCGCGAGCTGCGGCCCGTTCATCTCGGGCATCACGATGTCGGTCAGGAGCAGATCCCACGCTCCCTCGTAGCCCAGCGCCTCTAGCGGCGAAGCGGCAGCGCACACGCGATAGCCCTCGAGCTCCAGCATCTCGCAGGTCAGGCGCCGCACGAGCTCGTCGTCCTCGACGAGCAGGATGCGCTCGTTCCCCGCCGCCCTTGGCGACACCTCGTCGGCGCTCGGCGTCGGCTCCGCAGACTCGTCGGTCGCCGGCAGCGTGATGGTGAAGATGCTCCCATTGCCGGGCTCGCTCTCGACGGCGATCCTGCCGCCGCACTCCTCCACGACCCCGTAGACGGTGGAGAGGCCGAGCCCGGTGCCCTTGCCGACCTCCTTGGTCGTGAAGAACGGTTCGAATACGCGCGCGCGGATCTGCTCGCTCATCCCGACCCCGCTGTCACTCACGAGGAGTGCCACCTCGTCTGCGGACGGAGCGAGCGTGCGAACGGTCAGGATCCCGCCCTTGGGCATCGCGTCGCCCGCATTCAGGACGAGATTCATCAGCACCTGCTCGAGCTGGTGCGGGTCGACCTTCACGCGCGGGAGCTCCGCCGCGAGTTCGATGACGACGCTCACGTCCTCGCGGATCGCGCCGCGCAGGAACGTGCCGACCCCCTCGATCACGTCGTTCAGGTCGAGGGACTGTGGACTCGCCACCTCGCGGCGGGCGAACGTGAGCAGCTGCCGGGTCAGGGCGCCGGCCCGTCGCGCGCCACCGAGAATCTGCTCGAGATCGCTGCGGAGCTCGTCGTCGAGTCCGTCGGAGCGGGCGAGCGCCAGCTCGGTATAGCCGGCAATCCCCATCAGGATGTTGTTGAAGTCGTGCGCGATGCCACCCGCAAGCTGGCCGACCGCGTCGAGCTTGCCCGCGTGCTGGAGCTGCCGCTCGAGCTCCCGCTGCTCGGTCACGTCGGCACCGATCCCGACGTGACGCGTCGGGCGGCCCTGCTCGTCCAGGACAACCGTGACGAGCTCCTGGATGAGACGAACCTCGCCGTCCGGTCGCACGATCCGAAACTCGTGCTCGACGCGTCCCTCCCGGTTGACGCGCTCGAGGCCTTCGAGGACCCGGGCTCGATCGTCCTCGTGGACGGCCTCGAGCCACGAGCGGGGATCGTCGCACAGGCTCTGGCAGCTCCGGCCCCAGATTGTCTCGTAGGCGGGACTGATGTAGATGGTGCCGCCCAGATCGGCGTGCGCGATGAAGAAGACCTCGGGGATCGACGTCACGAGTTCCGTGAAGCGCTGCTCGCTCTCGCGCAGCGCCGCCTCGGCGCGCTTGCGCTCCGTAATGTCCTGCGCGGCGGCGTAGACGTGCCCGCTGACGGGATCGGGGCGCGCGTTCCAGAGCATCCAGGCGTACTCCCCGTCCTTGCGCACGATTCGGTTCTCGAAGCCGAGGGTCAGACCACCGTCGGCCAGCCTCGCCATCCTGGCAAGCGTCGGCTCGCGATCGTCCGGATGGACGAGGTCGAGGAACGGACGAGCAAAGCAGCTCCTCCTCGGAGTAGCCGAGCACCTCTGCGAAGCGCGGGTTGACCCGTCTGAGATAGCCGTCTCGACCGGCCACCGAGAACATCTCGGGCGCCAGTCGGAAGAAGCGCTCCGCCCGCTCGGTCGCGCTGCGCTCGCTCGCCACCAGCCGCGCGTGCTCCGCCGCGACGAACAAGCTGCGTAGAACGAAGACGATCGTCAGGCCGAGCAGCGCGCCCTGCAGCACGTGCCGCTCGCGCAGCGGCGCTTGGGTGACCGCGAAGACGATCACGGTCAGCGTCACGACCACGATCCCAAGAACCGGGATGAGACCTCGCACACGGACATCGCGTTCGGTTGTCCGCTCGACGGGCTCGGCCCCGACCGCTTTCAGCCCACCGATCCCGATCGCGACGAGGCCTGCCGACCAGAGCAGGTCGAACGGCTCTCCTCCGGGAACGTAGCTTCCGTCAAGAAGCGCGCCGGCCCAGAGGCAGAACGCGACACCCTGGGCGAGCAGGCCGGCGAGCAGAAAGAGCAGGTCGGGCCTGCGCAGCAGGCTGAGCCTCGTGAAGAGGGATTGCGCGATCGTGGCCGCCGCCGCGGAGTGCAGTACCGCGTAGGCGATGGCGAGCCCGGCTCCGAGTGTCGAGAGCTCGGAGCTCGTCGCCCGGTCGTAGTAGAGGACGCCGACGACGGCGCCGACCGCGATCGCGGTGGCGAGGGTGTCGAGCGCGGAGATCGCCTTCTCGCCCGGGGATGCCGGAGCCAGTCGGTAGACGCCGGCGAGCGCGAGTGGGGCGAACGCGAGCCAGCCGAGGTCCGGGAGCGAGGGGAACGGCACGGCGACGCCCAGCGCGTTGAGCGCGTCCCAGGCGAGCTGCCCGCCGAGCCAGCTGATGCAGGCTGCGCGCAGGTACGACCAGGGACGCCGCCCTTCACGATCCGGGATGCGCCGACAGGCAACGGTCAAGGCGCCGACCGCGAACAGCGCTGACCCGGTCCAAGCTCCGTTCGCAAGCCAGGCTGCCGTCGCGCCCGAGAAGAGAAACGCGAGAGATCCGGAGGCGAGTGCGCCGACGGCCAGAAGGGGCAGGGCGATGCGCCGCATACCGTTCAAGGTCGGCCGCGCTCCGGCGACAGACCATCCCCCCTTCGGCGCGATCCGCTCACCCGAATGGGGGACTGATGCGGGGAGCGCGCCCGTTCGAGCTTGTCGTCAAACGGGCGCCGCAGACCCGCAGCCCCTCTCCCCCTCGCCGGGCTCTCACGTTGTAGTGCGATTCAAGCCGCAGTTCCATCCCCTGATCGAGGGGCTACCTTCTTGCGAGACAAGATCCCTCGATCGAGGGATCTTCGACCCGAGCCGACGCGCGCCCGGTCTCTCACGAACTTCTTAGGCCCTGCGCGCACAATGGGCCGATGCGAATCCTGGTCGTCGACGACGATGCGGCGGTGCGCGAGTCGCTGCGCCGCGCGCTCGGGCTCGAGAGCTACGAGGTCGAGCTGGCCGCCGACGGCGCCGAGGCGCTCGCGCGGCTGCGTCACGATCTCAACATCGACGCGGCCAACATCGATGCGACCGGCATCGATGCAATCGTTCTCGACGTCTCGATGCCGCGCGTGGACGGGCTCGAGGTCTGCCGGCAGCTCCGACGCGACGGAAACACGCTGCCGATCCTGATGCTGACCGCGCGAGACGAGGTCGCAGACCGGGTCGCCGGCCTCGACGCCGGCGCGGACGATTACGTGGTCAAGCCGTTCGCGCTCGAGGAGCTGCTCGCCCGCCTCCGGGCGCTGCTGCGCCGTGCCGCGCCCGACGACGGCGCCGTCCTCCGGTTCGCCGACCTCGAGCTGGACCCGGCCACGCGCATCGCAACTCGCGCCGGCGATCCGATCGAGCTGACCCGAACCGAGTTCTCGCTGCTCGAGCTGTTCCTCCGAAACCCGCGGCAGGTGCTGACGCGTTCGGTGATCTTCGAGCGGGTCTGGGGCTACGACTTCGGCTTCGGCTCGAACTCGCTCGACGTCTACATCGGCTACCTCCGCCGCAAGACGGAAGCCGGCGCGAAGTCGAGGCTGATCCAGACGATCCGCGGCGTCGGCTACGCCCTCCGCGAGCAATGACGTTCCGCGCCCGGCTCACCCTGGCCGTCGCGCTCGCGGTGGCGGTCGCAGTCGCCGGCGCCTCGGCGATCACGTACGTCCTCGTCCGCGGGGAGCTCCGAGGCAAGGTCGACGACGCCCTGCGCGAGCGGGTCGGCAGCGTCCGGCTGCGCGTCATCACCGGTGCGGACGGCAACCCGTTCCTCGATCTTCCGCCTGAGCGCTTCGGCGGAGCCGAGGGGATCACCCAGCTCGTCACGTCCGAGGGCGAGGCGATCCAGCCACGGGGCGCGAGGATAGAGCTGCCGGTGAGCGAGCAGACCCGGCTGACCGCCGCCGGCAAGCGCGGTTCTTTCTTCGCCGACGCGAACGTTTCCGGCACCCACCTGCGCGTCTACACCTTGCCGGTCGACCGGCCCGGGCTCGCGCTTCAGATCGCGAGGCCGCTCGACGAGGTGGACGCCGCTCTCGAGCGGATCCGCGGTCTGCTCTTCCTGATCGCAGCCGCGGGGATCGCCCTCGCCGCCGGGCTCGGGCTAACGGTCTCACAAGCCGTGCTCTCGCCCGTACGACGACTGACGCGCGCTGCCGAGGACGTGACCGAGACGCGCGATCTCTCCCGCCGGATCGACGAAGACGGCAACGACGAGCTCTCGCGCCTCGCGGCCACGTTCAACACCATGCTCGCGGCGCTCGAGGACTCGGCCCGGGCTCAGCGGCAGCTCGTCTCGGATGCTTCGCACGAGTTGCGCACGCCGCTGACCAGCTTGCGCACGAACATCGAGGTGCTGGCCCGCGACGAGGCATTGCCGGCCGGCGAACGAGAGCAGCTCCTGGGCGACGTGACCGAGCAGCTCGGCGAGATGACCGCGCTGATCGCGGAGCTCATGGAGCTCGCGCGCGGCGACCAGGCGCCGGTCGAGCCGGAGGACGTCCGACTGGACCTGGCCACGGCCGACGCGATCGAGCGCACGCGCCGCAACCGGCCGGGGATCGCCTTCACGAGCGACCTCGAGGAGACCTTGATCCGCGGCGTCCCGGCCACGATCGAACGAGCGATCTCCAATCTCCTCGACAACGCGGCCAAGTGGAGCCCTCCGGGCGGACAGGTCGAGGTCGTCGTCCACGACGGCGAGGTGACGGTTCGCGACCACGGGCCCGGAATCGACGAGCAGGATCTTCCGTTCGTCTTCGATCGCTTCTATCGGGCGACCGCGGCGCGGAGCATGCCCGGATCCGGGCTCGGGCTCGCAATCGTGCGCCAGGTGGCCGAGACACATGGCGGCTCGGTCAGCGCCGAGGCCGCGGAGGGCGGAGGCACGCGGATGCGGCTGCGGCTCAGATCTTAGGAGACTCTTAGCTCGATCTCAGGCGTGCCTTAGGCGGCGGTGGTCTGCTGAGGCCATCACCGCAACACGAAAGGACTTCCTGAGATGAAGAACCCCCTGAAGCATTCGAGAGCTCGAGCAGCCGCCCTCGTCACGGCGGCGCTCTTCGGCGCCGGCGGCGGCGCGGCCGTCGCGACCGCCCTCGACTCCGGCGAGACCGTTCGCCAGGTGACCGTCAGCCGGGCCGCGAAGCCGGCCGCAACCTCGACGTCCACAGTCGGCGAGATCTACGAGCGCACCGCGGACAGCGTCGTCGAGATCACTGTCAGCTCCGGCGGCGAGACGACGCCGTTCGGCGGCGCTGGCGGCTCGCAGTCGCAAGGGTCGGGCTTCGTCTACGACGACGAGGGTCACGTGATCACGAATCAGCACGTCGTCGACGGCGCCGGCACGGTGTCCGTCAGGCTCGCCGACGGCTCGACCTACGACGCGACCATAGTCGGCAGCGATCCGTCGACCGACCTCGCGGTGCTCGACATCGATGCACCCGCCTCCGTACTCGAGCCGCTCGAGCTCGCCGAGAGCGACGAGGTCGAGGTCGGCGACGGGGTGATCGCGATCGGCAGCCCGTTCGGGCTCGAACAGACCGTCACCACCGGGATCGTCAGCGCTCTCCATCGCCAGATCAACTCGCCGAACGACTTCGCGATCGACGATGCGATCCAGACCGACGCCGCGATCAACCACGGCAACTCCGGTGGCCCGCTGCTCGACCTCGATGGGCGCGTGATCGGCGTCAACTCCCAGATCGAGAGCGAGTCCGGCGGCAACGACGGCGTCGGCTTCGCGGTTCCGTCAGACACCGTGGCGAGGATCGCTGCCCGGCTCATCGAGAGCGGCTCGGTCGAGCACGCCTATCTCGGCGTCGCGACCGAGGACGTGACCGACGGCGACGGTGTTCGCATCGCCGAACTGCGCCCCGGCACGCCCGCGGAGTCGGCCGGCCTCCGGGACGGCGACATCGTCACGGAGATCGACGGCAAGGCGGTCGAAGCTGCCGACGAGTTGCGGCAGTCGATCGACGCGAAGCGTCCCGGTGACTCCGTCGACCTGACGATCGTCCGGGGCGGCGCCGAGCGCACTATCGAGGTCGAGCTGGGCACTCGCCCATCCGCCTGACGACATCCATCAACCGAAAGGAGTACGAAGATGAGGAAGAGAGCGAGACGGACGCTGATGGCAGGAGCGGGTGCAGCGCTCGCGGTCGTCGGCGGCGGAGCGGCATTCGCGGCCCAGTCGGGCGCTGACCCGAGTGCTGAGAGCAAGGCGGTCGTGAACGACGCTGCGAAGCAGCTCGGCGTCGACCCGACCAAGCTCAGCGACGCTCTCAAGCAGGCGCTCGCGAACCGGGTCGACGCGGCGGTCAAGGCCGGCACGTTGACCCAGGCCCAGGGCACGGAGCTGAAGGCCCGGATCCAGGCGGACGCCTTCCCGCTCTTCGGCGGCCGACGCCTCGGGCCGGGCGGCCACCGCGGCGGCGGCTTCGGCCACCATCTCGACGCCGCGGCGAGCTATCTCGGCGTCACCGAGGCCGCCCTCCGCACCAGCCTCGTGGGCGGCAAGACGCTCGCTCAGGTCGCGAAGGACAACGGCAAGTCCGTCGACGGGCTCGTCGCGGCGCTCGTCGCCGACAAGACGAAGCAGCTCGATGCGGCGGTGGCGGCCGGGCGGCTGACGAAGGCGCAGCGCGACGGGCGCGTCTCGGGCCTGAAGGAGCGCGTCACCGCGCTCGTGAACGGCGAGCGGCCGGCGGGGGCGCACGGCCTCCGCGGCCGGCACAGCTTCGAGGGTCCGCCGCGGGCCGCCTGAGGCCGCTTGAGCCGATCGCCGCCGGCGCCGCTCGAATCAACGCCGCTCGAAGACGAGGAGCTCCCCGTGCTCCTCGTCGTCGAGCCGTTCGCCGGTTAGCGTGAAGCCCGCTTTCTCGGCGACGCGGATCGAGGCGGCGTTGTCCGGGCGGATCGTTGCGCGGACGACATCGACCTCGGGCAACGCAAGCCCCCATTCGGCCAAGAGCGTCAGGAGCTCGGTCGCGTACCCGTGGCCCCGATGCTCCTCGTACACCGCGTAGCCGACCGTCAGCCGCCGATTCTCGGTCGGTCGCCCACCGAAGCCACCGCTGCCGATCGCGGTTCCGTCCCCGAGCGCCGCCGCCCACACCCAGAAGCCGCGGGCGCCGGGATCGGCCCGCAACCGGCGGACGAAGAGATCCCGTGCGTCGGCCTCCTCCGGATCCCACCTGATCGCCTCCAGCGCGTCGGCGTCGAGCGCCGTCAGCGTCAGCCGCGGCCCCTGGATCACCATCCCACTGGCCCGATGTTCCTGGCGCGCCGCGAGAGGTGCGAGGCGACGCCGGCCAGGGGCATCAGGTCGGTGTGACGCGGTATGCGTCGAAGACCGCGTCGAGGTTGCGCAGCGCGGTCAGGAGCGTGCGCAGCTCCTTCACCTCGCCGACCTCGACCGTGTACCAGTTGCGCGCCATCCCGTCCTCGACGACACCGCCGTAGGAGACGATGTTCGCGCCGTGCTCGGCGAAGGTCCGCGCCACGTCCTCGAGCAGGCGCGGTCGGTCGAACGAGTCGACGGCGATCGCAACCCGGAAGCTCGTCGTCGTGCCGCCGTCCCACTCCACGGGCGTGAAGCGCTCCGGGTTCTTCATCAGCGCCCGCACGTTCGGGCAGTCGTCACGATGGATCGTGATTCCCCGCCCGAGCGAGATGTAGCCGAGGATCGTGTCGCCGGGCACCGGGGTGCAGCACTTCGCCATTCGCACGAGCACGTCCTCGACGCCCGTCACCTTGATCCCGAGTGTGTCGCCGGCGACCGTCGAGCGCGCTCGCGGCGCCTTCAGCGGGACGGCCGGCTCCTCGGCGACCTCCTCGGTCTTCAGGCGCTGCAGCACCTTGTTCACGATCTGACCCGACTGGAGCTTGCCGGCGCCGAGCGCGACGTAGAAGTCCTCGGCCTTCTTGAACCCGGTCTCGCGGATCACCTGGGCGAGAACGGCCGAGCCCTGAAGCTTTCGGTAGGGCAGGCTCTGCGCCTTCAGCGCCTGGTCGAGGATCTCGCGCCCCTTCGCCTCCGTCTCGCCCCGCGTCTCTCGTTGAAAGAACTGGCGGATCTTGTTGCGGGCACGCGAGGAGGCGGCCAGGGAGATCCAGTCGCGCGAAGGCCCCCGCCCGGACTTCGAGGTGAGGATCTCGACGAAGTCGCCGTTCTTCAGCTTGTAGTGCAGCGGCACGATCCGGCCGTTGATCTTGGCGCCGACCGTCTTGTGGCCGACATCGGTGTGGACGGCGTAGGCGAAGTCGATCGGGGTCGCGCCGGTGGGGAGCGTCTTCACCTCGCCCTTCGGCGTGAACACGTAGACCTCGTCGTCGAAGAGGTCAGTGCGAAACGTCTTCATGAACTCGCGCGGGTCGGCCTCGTCCTGTTGCCAGTCGAGGAGCGATTTGACCCAGACGAGCCACTCGTCGTCGGTCTTGCCCTTGCCGCGCTTGTAGAGCCAGTGAGCGGCGATTCCGTACTCGGCCTCCTCGTGCATCTCGCGCGTCCGCACCTGGATCTCGAGCGGTGTCCCCTCGGGCCCGATCACGGTCGTGTGCAAGGACCGGTAGCGGTTGAACTTCGGCATCGCGATGAAGTCCTTGAAGCGCCCGGGCATCGGCTTCCAGAGCGCGTGGATCAGGCCGAGGGCCCCGTAGCAGTCGCGCGTTCCCTCGTCACCCGAGCGCTCGACGGTCACCCGCATCGCCGTCAGGTCGTAGATCTCGTTGAACTCGCGCCCCTTCTTGGCCATCTTGTCGTAGATCGAGTAGAAGTGCTTCGCGCGCCCCGAGATGTCGGCCGGAATGTCGACCTTGTCGAGCTCGGCCTGCAGCACCTGACCCGCGAGTGCGACCTGGGACTCACGATCGTCGCGTCGGTCGGCCACCATCTCGCGGATCTCCGCGAACTTGCGCGGGTGCAGGACCTCGAAGGAGCGGTCTTCGAGCTCCCACTTGAGCGCATGGATTCCGAGCCGGTGGGCGAGCGGCGCATAGACCTCGAGTGTCTCCTTCGCCTTTCGCACCTGGGTCTGCTTGCCCTGGTACTCGATCGTGCGCATGTTGTGAAGGCGGTCGGCGAGCTTGATCAGGATCACGCGGACGTCCTGGGCCATTGCGACGATCATCTTCCGGTAGTTCTCGGCCTCCGCCTGCTCGCGGCTCTGGAAGTTCGTCCGCGTCAGCTTGGTGACGCCCTCGACGAGCACCGCGATCTCGTCGCCGAACTCGGCGCGGAGGTCGTCGAGCTCGACCTCGGTGTCCTCGACGACGTCGTGGAGCAGCGCCGCGACCACCGACTGCTCGTCCAGACGCAGCTCCGCGCAGATCTTCGCGGCGCCCCACGGGTGATGGACGAACGGCTCGCCCGAGCGACGGAGCTGGCCTTCGTGGGCTGCTGCCGCATAGTGGAAGGCGCGCGCGAGCAGCTCCTTGTCGACCCCGGGGTTGTACGCCTCGGCAGCGGCGATCAACTCGTCGACGAGGTCCTGGTGATGCCGTTCGACGTCGAGCACGGCCATGGAATCAGTGTACTCAGCGCTCTTTCCTGCGAACCTCCCCCGGAGGAGTACGCGTTGCAAGGGGGAATGGTGACGCCCGTGTTCCGCAGACGCAGACAGATCCGGAGGGCGACGCAGCTCGCACGGCTGCTCGTCGAGCTGGACGACGTGGGTCGCGAGCGGCGGCGGCTTCCGCCCCGGCGATCGCTGCGCGCATCGCTAGGCGGCGCGCGGTAGCGCGTCGGCCGAGCCCGCGAGCAACGCTCTGAACGTCTCCGACTCGTAGAGCTGTCGCTTCGCGCCCACCTCGAGCCCGAGCTCGGCGCAGACG
>JBBJLW010000088.1:0-3995 GCA_037720595.1 Gaiellaceae bacterium
GAAGGCGATCGTCAGCAGGATGAACGAGAGGCCGAGCACGAACACGAAGATGCGCGGGAGCCAGCTTTCCATCGTGTCTTGATAGTCGATCTCTTCGGCCGTCGGGCCACCGACGGCGACCTCGGCGTCGATCCCGGCGAACGCTTGCGGGACGACGTCCGCGCGCAGATCGCGGACCGCGTTCGTCGCCTGTTCCGCGCCCGCATCGCCGCCGATCGGTAGCGTGATCCGCGCGACGCTTCCGGCCTCGCTGGCTTCGACGGCCGGCTCGCCGAAGATGGGTCGCTGGCCGATGTCAGCCTCGAGTCGACCGATCGCGGCGCGTAGTTCGTCCGAGTCCATGTCGGTGGCGACCGCGATCTCGACCGGGTCGACGCCTCCGCTCGGAAACTCCTCGTTCAGAAGCAGGAGGCCCTGCTTCGACTCGAAACGATCCGGAAAGGTGCTCGGCCCGGCTGAGCCGGTGTCGAGGTTGAGTACGGGGACAGCTGCGGCGATGAGCAGCCCGGCCCCGAGTGCGAGGCTCAGTACCGGCCGCCGCATCACGGCACGGACGATCCTTGCCCAGAAGCGACTTTCTCCGCCTGCTTGGCCGACCGCTGCGCGCCCGAAGAACGGGAGCTTGAGCGCGTTCACGCGGTCTCCGAGCAGGCTCAGTACGGCTGGGAGGAGCGTGAGTGCGGCGACGATCGCGACGATCCCGACGAGAATCGCCCCAGCGGCCAGGCTGCGCATGATCGTGCTCGGGACGAGCAGCAAACCCACCATCGCCAGGACAAAGGCGATGCCGCTGAAAAGGACGGCGCGGCTGGCGGTCGCCCCGGCGGCGGCGATCGCGTCGAGCTTCTCGCGGCCGCCCGCGCGCTCCTCGCGGAAACGCGACAGGACGAAGAGCGAGTAGTCGATCCCGAGCGCGAGACCCATCGCGGTCAGCATGTTGATGGTGAAGACCGAAAGCGGGAACAGCTGTCCCACGAGCGCGGTCAGCGCAAGGGCGCCGACGATCGAGACGATCGCGATCGCCAGGGGTACGAGGCCGGCGACCACTGCCCCGAAGACGAGGAGGAGGATCACGAGCGCCGCCGGCCCGCCGAAATAGAGCTCGCCCGTACGAAGATCGTCCTGCGAGAGCTGCGCGAAGTCGGCGTCGGACGTCCACTCGCCCGTCATCGCCGCCGTGATCTCGGGTTCCGTGTCCAACGCCTGCACCAGAGCGACGAGAGGCTTGACCGTCTCCTCGTCCGGGTCGGCACCGAGACCGACGAGCAGCTCCGTCGCGTCGCGGTCGGCCGAAACGAGCTGCTTGTTGCCACGTGCGTAGAAGCTGATCACGTTCGTCGCGCCGGCCTCGCGAAGCTCGTCCTCGAGGCGCCGCACGCGCTGCTCGAAGCGGGCATCGTCCACCGAGCCTGCCTCCGAGCGAACGATCACGACCTCGGTCACGTCCTGCTCAGGCGGCGGAGGGGGAAACCCCGCGGCGAGCAACTGCTCGGCCCGCTTCGACTCGGTCTCGCTCGTGATCGAGATCTCTCCTTCGAGCGCGGCCTCGAGGAACGTTCCAATGGTGCCGACGGCCGCGACGGTCACGACGATCCAGATGGCGAGCACCCGCCAAGGATGTCGGCCGCTCGCACGCGCCAGTCGCTCTGTCACTTCGTCGGCCCTCCGGAGTTCATTGTCACGAGGTCGCGACGATAGACTATTTCGGACTATCTGTAAAGGAAAATTATAGGATCGTCCAGATCGAAGGTACATTTCGTCCATGGCGGCGCCGATCAGCCTCACGCCCGTCTCGTATGTGGTGCTCGGCTTCATCGGTCGCGCGGGCAGCGCCTCTCCCTACGACCTGAAGCGTTGGGCCGGTGAGTCGATCGGCAACTTCTGGCCGTTCCCCCACTCTCAGCTCTATTCCGAGCCGGCGCGGCTCGCCGAGGCCGGGCTGCTCGAGGCGGAACAGGAACCGGCCGGACGCCGCCGACGGACGTACTCCCTCACCGACGGCGGGCTCGCAGCGCTGCGCAACTGGCTGCAAGAGCCCACCCTCGAGCACACCCAGATGCGCGATCTCGGCTTACTCAAGCTCTTCTTCGGCCAGTTCCTGTCTCCTGAGGACGTTGTCGCTCACGCGCACCTGCAGGAGGCCACCCACCGGGCGCGGCTGGCCGCTTATGCCGCGATCGATGCCCACCTCGCCGGTCACGAGCCCGAGCGGGTTGCGTACGCGCGCGCGACCCTGCGGATGGGCCTGCTCAACGAGGAGGCATTCGTGCGCTTCTGGAGCGAGATCGCCGAGCGGCCTCCCAACATGAGCTCGCCCGAACCGACCTGAGTGCCTGCGCCACTGGGCTTCTCGAAGGTCGATCTCGAAGCGCCCCCGCGCTCGTCAGCAGTGAGCAGGTTCGCTCGGAAGGCCGCGGCTGCCGTCACGAACGGGTCGCGGAGGTCGTGAGCTACGTGCCCCAGCGGCTCGATTTTCCTCGCCTCTCAGAGGCCGAGGCCGCCCGGCGAAGCGCGGAGTTCCTCGCGCTCATGCGCCGTCGGCGCTCGGTGCGGCACTTCTCGTCCGAGCCCGTCGCGTTCGAGCTGATCGCGAACGCCGTCCGGACTGCGGCGACGGCGCCCTCCGGCGCCAACCAGCAGCCGTGGCGGTTCGTCGTCATCGCGAACGCGGAGGTCAAGGCTGCCATCCGGGCCGCGGCCGAGCGCGAGGAGGAGCTCCTCTACCGTGAGCGCGCGACCCGCGAGTTCCTCGAGGCGATCGATCCGCTCGGTACCGACTGGCTCAAGCCGCACCTCACCGACGCGCCGTACCTGATCGCCATTTTCGAGGAGCCGTGGAGCCGTGACGAGGAGGGCGAGAAGCGAAAGAATTACTACGTCCGCGAGTCGGTCGGGATCGCCGTCGGCCTCTTGCTCGCGGCGCTCCACAACGCCGGCCTGGCGACGCTGACGCACACGCCGTCACCGATGAGATTCTTGAAGCAGATCCTCGACCGGCCGGACAACGAGCGTCCGTTCCTGTTGATCCCGGTCGGGTACCCGGTACGGGACGCAACGGTGCCGACACTCGCGCGGAAGCCGTTCGAGCAGATCGTCGAGCTCGTCGACTGACGAACCGAGTCGGCGGGGCGCCGATGAGTTCTCGCCGGTGCGGTTGTCTACACACAGAACAGAAAACGCGCCAACCGGCGGACCCAACCAGAGAGGACGAGGCAATGCAGGGGCTCACTCCATGCCTATGGTTCGATACTGAAGGCGAAGACGCGGCGAGGTTCTACACCTCGGTCTTCCCGAACTCGAGAATCGTCGATATCGCTCGCTACGGCGCAGCCGGGCCCCGTCCCGAAGGGACGGTGATGACCGTGAGCTTCGAGCTCGACGGGCAGAAGTTCGTGGCTTTGAACGGCGGACCTGACTTCACGTTCAGCGAGGCGATCTCGTTCCAGGTGAGCTGCAAGACCCAGGAAGAGGTCGATGCATTCTGGAGCAAGCTCTCCGAAGGCGGGGAAGAAGGCCCTTGCGGCTGGCTGAAGGACCGGTACGGCCTCTCGTGGCAGATCATTCCCACCGCTCTCCCCGAGCTCCTGGGCGATCCGGACGCTGAGAAGGCGCAGCGCGTCATGGAGGCAATGATGAAGATGAAGAAGATCGAGATCGACATTCTCGAGCGAGCGGCAGCGCAGGCGTAGGCCGGCACTTTCAGGGTTCGCCGGGCCTTGTCGCTGACCGGCGGCGGCGGGCAGCACCCTCGCGAGGATGCCGCCCGCCGCTCGTTGGGGTTACGCCGCCGGGGTCGGTGCGGACGTGTCGTGCTGCCAGAGGCCAAAGTCGTTCCCCTGCGTGTCCCTACAGGTCACGAACCAGCCCATACCCGGCACCGGGCCGGGTTCGTCCGCCTCGCCGCCGAGCTCTCTCACGCGGGCGGCACCCGCGTTGACGTCGTCGACATCGAAGTAGGCGCGTGTGCCTCGTTTGCCGGGCTCCATGAGGGTCTG
>JBBJLW010000033.1:0-41085 GCA_037720595.1 Gaiellaceae bacterium
GTGCAGCACCGTGTCGCAGAAGGCGGTCAAAGTCTCGGCCTCGGCGTCGTTGAAGAAGCGACGCGGCGGTGGGCTCGAGACCCTGTTCAGGATCAGCGTGCGCGTCTGCTCGTCCCAGTGGCGCGTGAAAGCGAGCACGTCGAAGTCGGGATAGCGGCCGTGCATCTGCGGCGTCGTCCCGCGCCGCTGGCGGGGCAGCTCGTCCGGGTCCATCTGGTTCCGGCCGGCCTGCTTCGGCAGATGCCCCGCGTCGCGGAAGTCGGGGCTCACAGGCGCTCCCGCTCGACGGCCGCCGCGAGCAGCCCGATCGCGCCGACCATGACGAGCGAGCCGGGCGCGAGGAGGGGCGGCCCCATGACGATGTTGTAGAGCGGCTCCTTGAATCCGCCGAGCTTGCGGCGGACGCCGCGGATGGGGGCGACCCGAGGCCCGTCAGGCGTAGAGCGCGGACAGCGCGGGCAGCCAGCGGGTCGCCGCGCGCTCGGGAAGATTCCGGCAACGCCGGCGAGCGCGAGCGGCGGGTCAGGGCGATCGGCGTCCACATCCACTTGTCCCCGAAGGCCTCAGTGCTCGATGTAGATCTCGAAGCCGAGCGGCACCACCGCTGCAGCGCTCGCCGCAAGGCGTCCGCCGCATCCGCCCTCGTCGATGTTCCTCCAGGACGTCCACTTCGGCTGTGCATCGCTTCTCCTTGTTAGGCGGCGTACCGGGCCGCGTCGGCGCGCTTCAACCGAGGCCGTTGCCGGGCCGGTCGAGGTCCGCGCCAGGGCGCCCCGGACCGGCTCGACGGTCCGTCGAGCAGCCGCTCGATCCGGGCGTGGTCGTGGAAGTACTCGAGATCCAGGCGGCCCGACGGCGCGGGATGAAGTGCAACGCTGGCGGTGTGCGCGGGAGGCGGCATCCAGGCTCGCAGAGCGCCGGCGCGGAGGAAGCCGGTGATGCCGGCTGGCGGGTGGCGTCGCCTGGGCACGTCGACCGCCGGCGGCGAGTAGACGCCGACCACGGAGGTCGTAGCCGTACTCGCCCGCCGCGATGTCCATTCCCGCCAGCCCGGTCGCGGCGGGCCGGAGCCTCGAGGTCGTCGGAGGAGACGGGTTCCTCGAACCAGACGACGTCGAGCTCGGCGAACCGCTCGGCGAGCGCGAGCGCCTGCTTCCGCGGCGCGCCATCGACCATGAGCCTCGTGGTTCCGATCGCGGCCCGTGCGACACCGGCGCGTCTCACGTCAGCACCGGCTCGCGTCTTCATCTTGACGCTACCGAAGCCGTCCTCGCCCAGCCGCCGAGCTGGCGTTCGAGCTGCGCGTCGGAATGGGAGGTGAAGCCGCCGCTCGTACAGCTCCACGCGGTCGCGGACGAGGCCGAGCAACGCGACGACGGGATGCCCAGCAGGCGCGCCTTCAGGTCCCAGAGGGCCGCGTCGACCGCCGCGATCGCGGTCGAGGCGATTCCCGGCCGGCCGATGTTCCGAACCGCCCCGACCATCCTCTCCCAGGCATGCGGCACCGCCGTCGCGTCGAGCCCGCAGACGAGCGGCGCCAGCCGTTCGGTCACGAGCGCCGCAGCAGAGGCGTCCGCATAGGTGTAGCCGAGCCCGATCTCGCCTCCGCCCCGCGCCTCGACGACGACGATCGTCGTCGAGTCCCACTCGATCGTGCCGTCCGACTCCGGCGCGTCCGTCGGAATCGTGTAGGCGCCCACGCCGAGTCTCTCCACCGTGAGCTCGCGCCGGACTCGGGTGGCCGTCGCACCGCTCATCGGTGGGGCAGGAACTCCTGGATCTTTTCCTTGAAGCTCTGCCGGACGATCCCGCGCGCGCCCGAATCGCCCTTGCGGAGGGCCGAGGTCAGCGCGCGGGCCTGCTCGAAGGTGATGTGCGGCGGCAGCGGCGGCACCTCCGGGTCGGTGATCGCCTCGAGCACGACCGGCCGGTCGGCGGCGAGCGCCTCGTCCCAGGCAGGCGCGACCTGCTCCGGCTCGTCCACCCGGATCCCCTTCAGCCCGATCAGCTCCGCGAAGCGCGCGTAGGGGAAGTGGGGCACGTCCTGCGAGGCATCGAACCTCGGGTCGCCCGCCATCGCCCGCTGCTCCCAGGTCACCTGGTTCAGGTCGCCGTTGTGAAGGACGAGCACGACAAGGCGCGGGTCGCTCCAGCGTTCCCAGTACTTCGCGACCGTGAGCAGCTCCGCGAGCCCGTTCATCTGCATCGCCCCGTCGCCGACGAGCGCGATCGCGACCCGCTCCGGGTACGCGAACTTCGCGGCGATCGCGTAGGGCACCCCTGGCCCCATCGTCGCGAGCGTCCCCGAGAGCGAGGCCTTCATCCCGCGCCTGAGCTTGAGGTCGCGTGCGTACCAGTTGGCCGAGGAGCCCGAGTCCGAGGAGATGATGCAGTCGTCCGGCAGGCGCGAGGAGAGCTCCCAGAAGACGCGTTGGGGGTTGATCGGGTCGGCGTCGCTCATCGCGCGCGCCTCCAGCACCTCCCACCAGTCCGCGACGTTCTTCTCGATCTCCTCCCGCCACGAGCGGTCCTCCTTGCGCTGGAGGAGCGGGATCAGCGCCCGCAGCGTCTCGGCGCTGTCGCCGACGAGGTTGACCTCGGTCGGGTAGCGGATCCCGAGCATGCGCCCGTCGATGTCGATCTGGACGCCGCGCGCCTGGCCCTCCTCGGGCAGGAACTCGGAGTACGGGAAGCTCGTCCCGACCAGCAGGAGCGTGTCGCAGTCGGTCATCAGGTCCCAGCTCGCCTTCGTCCCGAGGAGCCCGATCGAGCCGGTCACGAAGGGGAGCTCGTCCGGGACGGCGGCCTTGCCGAGGAGCGCCTTCGCGACGCCGGCCCCGAGGAGCTCAGCGACCTCGATCACCTCATCGGTCGCCGCCAGGGCGCCCGCGCCGACCAGGATCGCGACCTTCTCGCCGGCGTTCAGCACCTCGGCCGCGCGGTGCAGGTCGGCGTCGGTCGGAACGACCCGCGGCGGACTCCAGCCGGGCGAGGAGTGAATCGTGCCGTGAGCGCGTGCCGGCTCGGCGGCGTCCTCTGTCTGCAGCTCGTTCGGGACGATCAGGCAGGTCACGGTCCGCTCGGCGAGCGCGATCCGCATCGCCCGGTCGACGAGGTGGCGCATCTGGCTCGGCTCGACCGCCATCTGCACGTACTCGTGCGCGACGTCCTTGAAGAGCGTCGTCAGGTCGACCTCCTGCTGATAGCTCCCGCCGAGGGCGGCGCGGGCCTGCTGGCCGACGATCGCGAGGACGGGCTGATGGTCGAGCTTCGCGTCGTAGAGGCCGTTCAGCAGATGGATCGCGCCGGGCCCGGAGGTCGCGAGGCAGACGCCGACCTCGCCCGTCCACTTCGCGTGCGCGCACGCCATGAAGGCGGCCATCTCCTCGTGGCGCACCTGCACGAACTCGAGCGAGTCGGAGGCTCGGTCGAGCGCGCCCATGATCCCGATAATCCCGTCGCCTGGGTAGCCGTAGATGCGTCGCACGCCCCAGCTCGAGAGGCGCTCGAGCAGGAAGTCCGCGGTGGTGGTGCTCATCTCCGCTCCTTGTCGTTTGTCCAGTGGGTTCTCCGCCGGGCGCGATCGATATGCAGGACGCGCGTGAAGATTTGCTCACACGAATCGGAGCCCTAGGTCCGGAACTCCGCGCCCGGGGCGAACGGCTCCTCCGGATCGACGGGGAACCACGAGAGAAACTCCGCGGCGAGAGGCTCGAGACCTCCCGCCGCACGGGCCTGCTGGTGGTTGCCCTCGCTAGAGGAGCCGCGCGACGATTGGGCAGTTGACGACGATGCCCGTGGAGCCGAAGGGCTTCCCACCCGGTCCGGTGACGTGGCCGCCGACGACCAGGCTGAGTAGTTGGAACTCGTCGATTACGCGGGAGCGGTAGCCTTTGCGGATCGCCTCCGCCGTCCAGAAGCCGAGGTTGAGATCCCAGGCCGGGCTGTAGTCGAGCGCGACGGTCGGGAGTCCGCCGACGAGATTGAGCGGCGGCAGGTTGTCCATCAGGGCGCTGTTGAGGCCCTGCCTCTGCGGGTTCAGCTTCCCGGTCGGACCATTCGCCATCACGAACAGCCGCTCGATCGCGCTGAAGACGCTGTCGTCGCGACCGACCGGCAGGTCGCCGATCGCCGTGGCGAGGGTCGCCTGGTCGAGCGCCGCGACCATCGGATCGGAGGCCTCCATGCTCATGTAGAGCGACGGCTTCGCGAAGCTGAAGATCGGGGTCAGCTTGATCGTCACGGTGCCGCCGCCGTTCCCTTCGGGGCAGATCTTGGCGACCCGGTCGTGCACGAGGTCGTAATTCGGCTTGCCGTTGCAAGCGCGGATCTGGGCCGCCGTCTTGTCGAAGGCAACGACCGGCGCGTTATAGACGTGCCCGCCGGCGTTCTCGATCCGGACGAACGGCGTGTATTCCTCGTCACCGACCGAGCCGGGAGTGGCGACGCTCGGCGGGAAGGCGTTCGCGCCCTTGCCTGGAACGACCGTCCGCTTGGGCGAGAAGTCGACCGCGCCCTTGTCGAAGATCAGACCGGCCTCCTTGGTCAGCCGGCCGACGCGGGTCGCCTTCCCGACGTTCCCGTAGTGGAGCTTCGCGGAATGGTTCAGGCCGAGAGCCTCCGCGTTGTCCTTGTCGGTCGTGTCGGTGAGGATGTACCAGACGTTGCGGCCGTCCTCGAGATGCCCCAGGTAGAGCGGGATCTCGATCGTGGCCTTGCGCACGTCGAGCGTTCCCGAGCGGAGGAGCTGCACCGGCCCGACGAGCTTCCTGTCGATCTGCGACGGGAACGGGCCGAAATAGGTCGCCGGGACGTTGGTCCCGACGGACGGCGGCGGCGGTGTGATCTCCTGGCCGAGCGCGGACGCGGCGACCGCGAGCGACCCCGTCAGCGCCAGGAGCAGTACGGCGAATCTCCTGCGA
This sequence comes from Gaiellaceae bacterium, assembly GCA_037720595.1. Lineage (GTDB taxonomy): Bacteria > Actinomycetota > Thermoleophilia > Gaiellales > Gaiellaceae > Gaiellasilicea. The sequence continues at coordinate 4,923 of JBBJLW010000033.1, forward strand.
TCTCTCCATCTCATGCGAACCGTCTCCCTCCGTTGTCGAGCCGGGCTGTGACGGCGCATGGTCTATGCGCGTCTTGAGCAGCTCGTGAGCGTCGCGTGCAGATTTGCTCACACATCGGGGCGAGCGTCTTCAGCCGCGCTCGGCCGAGTATTGCGCTGCTCGTGTGAGCGTCACGTGAGCACCGAGTTGGGCTTCGCTCACATCCGTTTCTCCCGGTCCCGAGCGGGGAGTCGCGAGAGACGGGCCTCGATGTCGATCACGCGAAAGGATCACGCATGTTCCGACGAGTCGACTCATGCCGTTTGACGACGGCCGACCAGGCGCCGAAGCCGGCGAGCCATTCCTAGCAAGATGCATCCGCGCGGGGCCGGCCGCGGCGAACTTAGCGCGCGATGAGGTTTCCAACCGGCGTCTCTGGAGACGCCTCGAACCATGACGGCGAGGCCACTGCCGCTGCGGGAACGCGTCGATGCGGCGGTGCGTCTCTGGATCGACCTCTTCGACCGGCACCGCATCCTGAACAATGCGAGCGCGATCTCGTTCCAGGCCCTGAAGGCGCTCGTCCCGCTCGCGCTCTTCGGGATCGCCCTGCCCGGCGTCCTGGGGCTCTCGAACGTTTGGGACGACTCGCTCAGGGAGGGCGTCTCGCAGCAGTTCACGCCGACGGTGTTCGTCGCGATCGACACCGCCGTCGGCAAGATCATGACGGAAGGGAGCCCGGCGCTCCCCAGCTTCGCGGGCGCCCTGCTCCTCTGGTACGTCTCCGGGTTGGTGCGTGCCTGCATGGGCGGCATGAACTCGATCTACGAGGCCGACGAGAAGCGGTCGCTGCTGCGACGTTGGAGTCTCTCCTTCGCGCTCGCCGTCTGCGTGACCGGCGCCGTCGTGCTCTCGGTGCTCGCGGTCACGGTGGGCCCGCGGATCGATCGCAGCGGGGCGATCCACCTTCTCCTGCTCGTGCTCCGATGGCCGTTTGCCGTCCTCGCACTCGGGCTCGCGGTCGGCCTGCTCGTCCGCTACGGCCCGGCGGAGCGCAGACAGGTGCGGTGGGCCAGCGTCGGCGCGGTCACCGTCGTGGCGGCGTGGATCGTCCAGTCGCTGCTCTTCGCCTGGTACGTCGGCTCGTTCGCCGACTTCACCTCCGCGAGCGGGGCCCTCACTGTGTTCCTCGTGCTCGCAGCGTTTCTCTACACGGCCTCGATCATCTTCCTCGTGGGCGTCGAGATCGACGAGCTCCTACGGAAGGACGCGAGCGCGGGCGAGAAAGGACTCTTCGGTGTGCTCCGGGGATGAGAGCTCGAGGTCGAGATTCAGGTCTGCTCACAACCCCGCGGCCCGAGCCGTCGGCCCCTACTGTTGCTACGGCGCGACCCAACCGGTATCTCGAGTATGCGAGCAGGAGGAGGATCCAATGGCTGAGCGTGACGGGCTGGGTTCCCTCCGCGACTGTCGCTTCGCGGCGAACCAGACGGTGTTCCGCCGTTCGAACGAGCGTCTGAGCCAGCACCTCGGCTGGCACCCGGAGCGGTCCAGTACGTCTGCGAATGCGGCGATCTCGTCTCGCTGCTCACGAGCGAGTACGAGCATGTCCGCTCCAACTCGACGAGGTTCCTGATCGCCCTCGATCACGAGATCCTCCCGGGAGACTCGGAGCGGATCCTGGAGACGCGCGAGCATCATCACGTCGTCGAGAAGAGCGGAGCAGCTGGCGCGACCGCCAAGTCGACGGACATTCGGCAGAGCAGGGCCGTAGCATTAGATGGGTGACTCGGGCGGGCGACCAAGCTCGATCGGGGACTACGGGTTCGTCTCCGACTGTCATTCGGCCGCGCTGATCGATCGCGCCGGCTCGGTGGATTGGTGGTGCGTTCCGCGCTTCGATTCCCCGTCGGTGTTCGGTCGGTTGCTCGGCCCGGATGCCGGCCACTGGTCGCTCGGCCCGTCGGCCGCCTTCGAGTCGAGACGCCACTACCTGCCCGACTCCCTGGTGCTGCGAACCGTCTTCACGACTGCGGGTGGCGAGGTGACCGTCACGGACGCACTTGCGTTCGAGCCTGGGGCGCGTGGCCACGAGATCGGGCTTCGGAGCCCGCATGTGTTGCTGCGGCGGGTAGAGGGATCCCGCGGCGCTGTCGAGCTCGTCACCGAGTTCGCTCCACGCATGGAGTACGGGCTGACCGTCCCCAACGTCCTCGGCTCCGAGGGTGGCGTCGTCGCGCGGGGCGGGCCGGTCGCCCTGACCCTCACCGGCGGGATCACGCTCTCACCGAGCCGCGGCTTCGCCAGGGGTCGCTTCACCGTCCATGCCGGCGAGCAGGTGGAGCTCAGGCTGGTCTTCACGCCCTCGTCCAGGGAATCGTCTGCGACGGAAACGCAAGACCAGCCCACGCTGGAGGACACCCTCGCCGGCTGGGAGTCGTGGGCACAGCTCCACGACGGCTACCAAGGACGCCACCAGGATGCCGTTCGGCGCAGCTCCCTCGTGCTGCAGGGACTGACCTTTCAGCCGACCGGTGCGGTGGTGGCGGCCGCGACGACCTCCCTGCCGGAGCGGGTCGGCGGGGATCTCAACTTCGACTACCGCTACGCCTGGTTGCGTGACCTCAGCCTGACGGTCCGCTCCCTGTGGATCGCGGCGTGCCCCGATGAGGCGAACCGGCTCTTCCGGTGGATCGCGGACGCCGCCGGTCACCTGGCGGAGGGCGAGCGCGTCCAGATCATGTACGGCGTCGAGGGTGAGCGGAACCTCGCCGAGCACGAGCTCGCCCACCTGCCCGGCTTTCGCGACAGCCGGCCGGTGCGGGTCGGAAACGCTGCGTGGGACCAGGAGCAGCTCGACGTGCTCGGTGAGGTCCTGGATGCGGTCGAGCAGCTGCGCGAGCAGCTCGGCGAGCTCGACGAGCCGACGCGCGAGCTGCTCGTCACGCTGGCGAACCGGGCCGCTTCGACCTGGCGCGAGCCGGACGCCGGAATGTGGGAGGCCCGTGACGAGCAGCGCCAGTACGTCTCCTCCAAGGTCATGTGCTGGGTCGCCCTCGACCGCGCCGTCCGACTGGCCCCGCTCCTCGGCGACGGCGTCGAGGCCGAACGCTGGGAAGAGGCCCGCGAACGCGTTCGCGCCGCCGTGCTGAGCAAGGCCTGGAGCGAGCGGGCCGGAGCCTACACCGGCGCCTTCGGCTCCGACGACCTCGATGCCTCGGTCCTCCTGCTGCCGCTCGTGCGCTTCCTCCCCGCCCGCGACGAGCGGATGTGGGCGACGATCGAGGCGATCGAGCGAGAGCTCGGCGACATCGGGCTCGTCCGCCGTTGGCCCGACGACCCGATGGGCTTCCTCATCTGCACCTACTGGCTCGTCGAGTGTCTCGCTCTGGGCGGTGAGCTCGCCCGCGCGGAGGAGTGGTTCGAGCGGGCGAGCGCCTACGCCAACGACCTCGGGCTCCTGGCCGAGGAGGCCGATCCCGACCGCAAGGAGCTCCTGGGCAACTACCCGCAGGCGTTCTCGCACGTCGGGCTCGTCAACGCGGCGTGGCGCCTGACCGACGTGGGGGCAGAACAGAAACAGACAGCAAGGGAGGCGTCATGACGGGACGACTGCAGGATCGGATCGCCCTGGTCACCGGATCCGATTCGGGGATTGGACAGGCGACGGCGATCGAGTTCGCCAAGGAAGGCGCCGACCTGGTGGTGCACTACCTCGACGACGCAGACGGCGCTGAGGAGACCCGGCAGCAGGTCGAGGCGCAGGGCCGCAGCGCGATCGTCGCCCAGGCCGACATCGCCGACGAGGATCAGGTCGGGCGGATCTTCGACGACGCGGTGGAGGAGTTCGGGCGTGTCGACATCCTCATGAACAACGCTGGAGTCGACGCCTCCGGCGACGAGGTGGCCGACCTCTCCACCGAGACCTTCGACAAGGCCATCCGGACCAACCTCTACGGGGCCTTCTTCTGCTGCCGGCGCTACGTGCAACTGCGCAAGTCGGGCAGCGAGACCGGCGGCAAGATCATCAACGTCACCTCGGTGCACCAAGACATCCCGAACGCCGGCGGAGCCGACTACGACTGCTCCAAGGGAGCCCTGCGCATGCTCACCCGCACCCTGGCGCTCGAGCTGGCGCCTCTGAAGATCAACGTCAACAGCCTCGGTCCCGGAATGGTCCTGACGCCGTTCAACCAGGCGGCGATCGACGACCCCAAGCTCCTCGAGGAACAGGTGCAGAGCATTCCCTGGAAGCGTGCCGCGGAGCCGGCGGAGATTGGCCGACTGGCGGTCTTCCTCGCTTCCGCGGACAGCGACTACGTCACCGGCGCCACGTACTTCATGGACGGCGGGTTGATGATCAACCTCGGCCAGGGCGCCTGAACGCTCCCGGCGCTGCCGCCGCGCATCGCAGTCCCACCGTGTCCCTCTTCGTGAATGGGCGATCAGCTGGATCGGCCACATTGCGCGCCTGCAAAAAGGGCGCAGAGCCACCCCTTCAAGGGGTCTCCGCGCGGTCGGGGATCTTGCTTCCGCAGATCCCCAACTCCTGCAATCAACGGACCCAATCGGACAGCTTCACAACCCAAATGACCCAATTAGGACGGCGACACGGCAGACGCACGCGGGTCGGCCCATCTCCGCCTGCATCGACTCGGTTGACGAAGAGAGACGGAAGATCACTTCGGACGACCTGCAGCTGACCGCGCGCGTCGCCCTAGGTTGCGATCGCCTCGCTGTAAGGTTCCGTGCGATGGCTCAGGTGCGACCAGACCAGGTAGACGGGGTGTGAACACCACCGCTCCTCCCTCAGCGGCCGTCCAGCGTCGGTTGCGAAAACGCCTCACACGACTGACTATCGGAGCGTTGCATGAGCCGTTCCGTCACAATGACGAAAAGTGCGGCGGAAACGGTCCCACTCGGTTTCTCGGGGTTACAGGGAAGCGATCCGCAGGCTAAGCGCGGACGCGCGCGAGGGCTATTGGTATGCCGATGCGCTAGCCAAGCGCGATCGTGAGCGCCGTGAGGCGGCGCTCCAGGGCGATCTGATGCCGCCGTCGAGCATCGAAAAGTACGCATCGAACGCTGGGTGTTCCGCCTCGACGTTCGACTTGCCCAAGGAAATGGCCCGGCCGGAAAGGCGCTGCGCGTTCGCGCCCCTGCGGCCTCGTAGATCGTCCAGGAGTCGTAGCAGGTGGACTTCCCGTTTTCATGACTGTCGCGTCAGGCGTCCGAGCGCAGCACTTGACGTGGCGGTCTCAGGATGCATACCGGTTCTACGACGAGGTTCGACGGACGGCGTGCATAACCGCGCCGCCAGTGCTCCCGCGAGAGAGAGAACGAGTTCGCGGATCCCCTCTGGCGCTTCGCTTTGAACAGCCCAGCCCAGCCCGCGATCGTGGGCGGTTAGAGCCGGGCGTTGGTCGCGAGCCCGAGACGGATCAGCCGCTGGCGTGTCGCCTTACCTGCGCCGGCTCTCGGAAGCCACCGCCAGACCGGCGAGAATGATGTCGAGTCCGATCTCGAACTCAGTGTCGTGATCGCAGGTGACGACGTGTGGTGCGACCTCACGCATGCGTGGGAAGCGCTCGGGATCAACCGTGCGCACATCGAAGCGGGCAGCGGCTCCGTCTGCGCTCGGCTCCAGCGCAAAGCCGACGACCTCCGTGAGCGCGTACCCGAATGCGTAACTCGAGAGTGTCCGGAAGCTCTGGAGCGCCTCGTGGGGACTAAACCCGGCGCCGCGGAGGATCTCGAGCAGCTGTTCGACCGGCGCCAGCGCTTCGGGGCCCTTCACGGCGCGCTTGCCGATAAGTGGAAAGACGTGCGGATGCGCTTGTGCGAGCTGGCGGTACGACCGGAATCGCTCGCGCAGCCGCTCCTCCCAATTCCCGGCCTCGGACGGAGCTCCCATCTCGGCGACAACGGTCTCGACGATCGCGTCGACGAGTGCGTCCTTGCTGGGGAAGTAGTGGTAGAGGGCCATTGCCTCGACGGCGAGCTCGCGCCCCAGCTTGCGCATACTCAACCCCTCGAGCCCGTCCCGGTCGACCAGAGCAAGGGCCGACTTTACGATCGTCGCCTGATCGAGCCGTTCTCGTCCCTGTTTCGGCGCGCTTGACATTTTACGGTGTAAAGATTATGGTCACGGCCTGACACCGTACAGTCCCTGCTGCTCTCGCCGAGGAGTCGAAAGCTGATGTCTTTACTGAGATTCGGGGGATGGGCGAATCTCGCCATCGCCGCCGGCCACCTCGTTGCTCTTGGCTGGGCGTGGACGGTCTTTCGTTGGGTCGACATCGAGGAACCGATGCGCGATCTCGCCGATCAGAACGCGGCGCTGCCGTACTTCTTGACGCTATTCGTGGCCATCTTCTTCCTCGTCTTCGGGCTCTATGCGCTGTCCGCCGCAGGAGATCTGCGCCAACTCCCACTGCTCCGACCAGTCCTCGGATTCGTCGCCATCGTCTACCTGCTCCGCGCGACGCTTCTCGGAGGCATCTCCGACCTCCTCGCGGGCGACGTCAAGCAGGTCGTCTTCGCGGTGATCGCGCTCCTGATCGGACTCTGCTATGCGACCGGCTTTCTCGCACTCGGGAAAAGGCGGAAGCGGATCGAGTCCGCGCGTCCCGAGCCTTCGAGCTGACGAGCGCCGAGCTGCCCAGCGGTCGCCTTGGAGTGAGACAGATTCAGTTGTAAGCAGTGAGGCTGCGCGCAGCGACGGCCGACTGTTGGCCTGGGCGGGGTTCGTGGGCGTGACGATGGTGCTCGCCTTCATTGTCTCATGGTCCGGCAGGGACGCCGGCGAATGCTCGCTCGGTCGCCCGCCTTCTCGGCAGCTCCTACCGCGAGCTCGCCTGCGCCGGCGGCCACCTGTTACCTGTGGATGCTTGACTCCTGGCCGACCCTCGCCGGCATCCTCGGCCAGGTCGACGCAGCGGCAGCCAACGCCTAATCCGGCCCCGGCTCCTGCGTCCGCCACCTGCCGCGGCGGTTCGTCTACCATCGACCCGTGATTCGGCTGCGCCAGTCGCTCGAGCGGGGCCTGCGGCATCCGCTGCTCGGGCCTCTCCTGTTGCTCCTCCTCGGGCTTGCTCTCGCCTTCGTGATCTTCCACGCGATCGAGCACGGGGTCGAAGGGCAGCTCTTCACATGTGTGCTCTTCGCTGCCGCCGTTCTACGGCTTGTCGTTGTCATCGGCAGAGTGCGTCGGATCCGGCTCGAAGGGCGCGTCACCGATCGCGCTCCGCCGCGCTTCGGCGGGAGCCAGCTCCTGCGGGCTGCCCGGCCTCCCACTTCTCTCTCCGCTCCTCCTCTCCGACTCTGACACGCGAGCGCCGTACGGCGCTGCCGCTGCCTGATCGTCGGATGAGGAGGAAGTCAGCTTGCTGTTGCTTGGTCGAGTTCGATTCAGTCGTAGAGAACATAAGGTCGCTTCCGTTGTCGCTGCTCTTGCTGTGGGTCTCTGGGTGCTGTTCGGGGCGTCCGCTGCCAGCGCCGAGCCCTCGGTGGAGGACAAGCGCCGTCAGGCTGAGCTGATCCTGGCGCAGGTGCAAGAGCTCGATGCGGCAGTGGGAGCGGCGGCCGAGCGCTTCAACGGCGCGAACTACAAGCTCGATCAGCTAGCGAGCCACCTGCAACAGGCTCGGCTCGAGCTGAAGCGGGCGAGGGCGCAGTTGGGGACAGCGCGTCGTCATGCCAGCGACCGACTCGTTCAGCTCTATGTAAACGGCGCGAGCCAGTCCACCCTGGAGATCGTTCTCGCCGCCGAGAGCATCAGCGAGGCGCTCGACGCCGTCGAAGCGAACGAGCGGATCCTCGATCAGGACGCGCGGATCATCGGCGACGTGAAGCGGTTGCGCGAGCGGACGATGAAGCGCGAGCGCGAGCTGGTGGCTTCCCGGGCAACGCAACGGCGGCTGGTACGCGAGCTCGCCTCCGAGCGGGACGCAATCGCCGCCACGTTGAGCGAGCGGGAGACACTGCTCGGATCGGTCCAGGCCGAGGTCGCCCGTCTCGAAGCGGAAGAGCGCGCTCGGCAGGTCGAGCTTCGACGCCGCACGGAAGCCGAGCTCGGACGGCAGCGAGCGCTTGCCGCCGTGCAGCGAAGCAGTGCAGAAAGCTCTCCCACAATCCAGCCGGCGTCGCCTATTGCTCCTCCGACCCTTCCGGACCCGACCGTCGAGGCGCCGCCGGCCCTGGAGCCGACACCCGCACCGCCTCCGCCGGCCGACGCGAGCCGGGGCGCTCAGGTGGTCTCGATCGCCATGCGCTATCTCGGCGTTCCGTACAAGTGGGGCGGCGCTTCGCCATCGAGCGGATTCGACTGCTCGGGGTTGACCATGTACGTGTTCGCGCAGATCGGGGTCTCGTTGCCGCACTACGCCGCGGCGCAGTACGGCCTCGGCCGCGCGGTCTCGCGGGATGAGCTGGCCCCTGGCGATCTCGTCTTCTTTCGTGGCCTCGGTCACATGGGGATGTACATCGGGGGAGGGAACTTCATCCACGCTCCGCGCACAGGCGACGTCGTGAAGATCTCGAGCATCAGCGAGCCCTATCGGGTCGCGAATTGGGTTGGCGCAAGGAGGGTGCTGTGAAGCTCGGCGCCTGGTCAACCGTTGCGGTTGTAACCGGGCTGCTCGTCGTGACCGGTTGTGGCGGCGCCGATCAGGAGGCTTCCCCGGAGCGGTTCACGGGAGTAGCGCTCGAAGCGCAGGATCCCGGGCCGGTCCACGTCCACGGCCTCGGCTACGACGCGAAGCAGGACGTCCTCTACATCGCCACCCACACCGGGATGTTCGAGCTTCTTGCGGACGCCGCGAAGGCGCGCCGGATCGGGGACAGCTACCAGGACACGATGGGCTTCACGCTCGTCTCTCCCGAGCTCTTTCTCGGCTCCGGGCATCCCGATCTACGCGAGAAGTTGCCCCCCCAGTTGGGGCTGATCACGTCCACCGACCGAGGGCGTAGCTGGGATCCGGTCTCGTTGCTCGGGAGGACCGACTTCCATGTCCTGCAGGCGCAGGGCAGGACGGTGTACGGGTTCGACGCTCGCTCCGAGCGCCTGTTCGCGAGTATCGACGCGGGGCGGAGCTGGAAGAAGTCGGCTCCTCCCGAGGCGCTGATCGATCTCGCCATCGATCCGAAAAACCCCGAGCATCTGCTCGCATCGGGTGGTGCGATCCTCTACGAGTCGGCTAACGGCGGGCAAACGTGGGAGGCGGTCGCGAACGGGCTAGCCGGTCATCTCGCCTGGCCGACTTCCGCTCGTGCCTATCTCGCCGATGCGGCCGGCTCGGTGTTCGCCGCACCGAGAGCGAGCGGGCCGTGGCGATCACGTGGCGTGCTCGACTCTCCGCCGGCGGCTCTCCTTGCGGTCGACGCGCGGACGCTCTTCGCGGCGCTTCACGACGGCACGATCGTCCGTTCCGGCGACGGGGGAGCGACGTGGAAGGTACGCGCGACACCGTGATTCCGACCCTGAACCTCATTCGATCGACCCGAGGAGAAGAAGACCAGATGACGCTCACACGTGGATGGATGGCTGCCGGAATCGCGACGGGGCTCCTCGTGCTCCTCCTTTCCGCTTGCGGCGGCGGCGATTCAAGCTCAGATTCCGGCACGACGCCGTCGGGTGCCGCATTCGATCGGGCCTTCATCGACGCCATGGTGCCTCACCATCAGTCGGCGATCGAGATGGCGACTGCCGCGAAGGAGGCCGGGCTCAGCCAGCCGGACCTCGTCAAGGTCGCCGACGACATTCTTGCGACCCAGCAACTCGAGATCAATCAGATGAAGGACTGGCGGGGCGAATGGTTCGGCTCGAGCACGATCGATCCGGACGGCGCCGACGCGCTCGGCCTAGACGAGTCGCAGATGGGGATGGAGCACGATGCCGACGCGCTCATGAACTCGAGCAATGTCGATACCGACTTCGCCCAGATGATGATCACGCACCATCAGGGCGCGATCACGATGGCCAAGCTCGCCGCCGACAAAGCCGAGCACGACGAGCTGAAAGACCTCGCCGAGCAGATCATCAGCGCCCAGGAGCGTGAGATCGAGGTGATGAGCCCCCACGCGAGCGGAACGATGGATCACGGCTAGCTCGGCGTCGCTTGTTCGGTCCTCTCTGGAAAGGAACTTCTTGCCCAACGCTTTTCGCATGTCAGTCTGGATCTCGTTCGGCATCGCGCTTGCCGGCGTCGGTTTTGCGAGCGCGCAAACCACCAAGAGCCGGCACGACCTCGAGCACGGAGCGTCCGAAGCCAGGAGCCGAGCAGCCGAAGCACGGGCTGACGAGCAAGCGCTGGCCGGTGACATCGCGACGCAGAGCGAACGGATCGACGTCGTCGAGGACGACATCAGCGGCCTCAGCGGAGAGCTCGCGGAGCTCGAAGGTCAGCTGAGCCGGTCGAGAGCACGCCTGGGAGCGCTCGAGGCAGAGGTCGCCGAGAAGACGCGCGCGCTCGCGTGGGCGCGCGCCCAGGTTCAGATCGCACAGCGACACCTGAGCAAGCGCGTGGTGGACATCTACACCTCGGACGAGCCAGACACCCTCGCCGTCGTACTCGGGGCCGAGTCCCTCGACGAGCTGATCGATGCGATCGACATGCGATCACGGGTGGTCGAGAGCGACACGCACATCGTCGGCCAGATCACGGCGCTGCGGGTGCGAGTGGCGGAGGAGCGAGCTCGCGCTGCCCTGCTGCGAAAGGAACGAGCGACAGAAACGGCAGCGATCGAGCATCACACGAATGATCGCCGCGCGGCGCTGCAAAGGCTGGTCGCTCGCCGCGACTCCCTCGCGAACCTGCGTTCGGCACGGCAGCGATCGCTTGCATCGGTTCAGGTGCAGCGGCGCCAGTGGGAGGAGCAGGCGGACGCCCTCGAGGCCGAAAGCGCACGTCTCGCATCCGTGATCACGGATGCGCCGCCGATTCAGCAACCTGGCTCAGAGGAGCGCGTGGCGACTCCGACCCCGGCGGCTCAGCTCTCTCCGTCGGGATTCGTCTGGCCGGTCGGCGGGACGGTCGTCTCGCCCTATGGTCAGCGCTGGGGGCGACTCCACGCCGGAATCGACATAGCGGCGCCGGCCGGAACGCCGATCGTGGCCTCCGGCTCAGGCCAAGTCGTCTACGCAGGCTCGATGAGCGGATACGGACTCCTTGTCGTCATCCAGCACCCCGGAGGCGTCGCCACCGCCTACGCGCACAACTCGAGCATCTCCGTCTCGGTCGGGCAACCGGTCGGCCAAGGACAGACGATCGCGGCGGTCGGCTGCACGGGCCACTGCTTCGGGGATCACGTTCACTTCGAGGTCCGCGTGGCTGGGAGTCCGGTGGATCCGATGGGGTACCTCTGAGACAAGACCAAGACCCGCGGATCTTCAGCGCTGCTTCGCGAGGGCGGACGTTGTTCCGGCGCCGGAGTCGCCGTGGAATCAAGGTCGTCTGGCTTCTCGTCGTTGTCGCTCTTGCCTGCCTTCTGGTCGGGCTGGCAGGCCTCGAACCCGCTGCCGACGCGGCTTACGGCTGTGCGTTTGCGGCGTCAGCCGCGCTCGCGCTCGGCGGCCTCGCACATCTGGCGCTCCGTAGCGGCCGGCGCCGCTGACACGTCGCGGGACAGGTGACGATCAGGCGTCCTTAGTGGTACTGGTGCACGACTGCGTGGCCGCGGCCGCGCTGGATCAAGTAGCGGTTCGCCGGGTACGCGACAGCGCCGGCGATCAGCAGGGCGACAGTGAGGCTGCCCCAGAAGAGGACGTTCGTCAGGCCGGCCTCCATCGCGCCGGGAATCAGCAGCATGATCGCGTTGTCGACGATCTCCATGATCGCGATCGAGATCGTGTCGGCGGCGAGCGCGACCGGGATCGCAGCCGCGAGAGCGATTCCGCTGCGGAGTAGGGGCAGCATCGTCAGCGAGTAGCCGAAGAAGAAGGCGAGCACCACCGCGAGCGCGATCGTCTGGAAGTCGCCCCACCCGAGAGCCGTGCCGATGATCATGCCGAGCACTTCGCCGATGGCGCAGCCGGTCAGGCAGTGAACGGTCGCCGAGAGGGCGACGCGGTTGAGCGATTGCTCGACGGCATGGGCCGCGTGTCCTTCGTGCGCTTCCACGGCTAGGACTTCACCAGCCGGCCGACGGCGGCCATCAGCTCATCCATTCGTTCCGCCTGCGTCTCGCCGGTGCTGCCGACGACGCAGTGGCGGACGTGGTCGTCGAGGAGGCCGAGCGCGACCGCGTCGATTGCCTTCTGCACGGCGCTGATCTGGGTCAGCACGTCGATGCAGTAGCGGTCGTCCTCGACCATCTTCGCGATTCCGCGCACCTGCCCTTCGATCCGGGCGAGCCGCTTGCGAAGGGCTTCCTTCTCCGCGGAGTAACCGGGGGTTTCAGTGATCTCGGTGGTTGTCATCGCTCGATCGTAGCATACCCCCTCATGGTATGTATCATGCGCAGGGTCTACGATTCGACGCCGAGCTGCAACCCGGCCAGCGTGACCGTGACGAGCCGGTGGACCGCTGCCTTCGACGGCAGGCTGCCGGCTGCGCCGAGCGCATGGAGGCAGTAGCTTGCCAACTCGTCGGGGGCGACGTCGACCCGGAGGGCTCCGGTCTCCGCGACCTCGATCAGCAGGTCTCGGATCAGGTCGCGGAGCTGCCGTTGCGCTCGGGCGACCTGTGCGTCTCGATGCAGAAATGCGGCGAGCTCGGTGTCGTGGTGACCGTGGGACTCGTGCGAGATGAGTGCGTAGGCCTCGAGCACGGCTTCGAGCTTCCCGCGGGCATCACCGGCCCGGTCTCGGACATCGGCGAGATACTTCAGGTGCCCGATGATCTGGCGTTCGTGCCAGGCGAGCAGAATCGCCTCGATGTCCGGGAAGTACTTGTAGAGCGTTGCCCGGCCGATGCCGGTCCTCTCGGCGATCTGCGACATCGTCGCCGACCGCAGTCCGTGCTCGGTCACCAGCGCAGCAGCGGCGTCCAGGATCGCTTCGCGCACGTCTTGGCGGTGGGTCTCGATCGTCTGGTTCCACAGCTTCGGCATCGGCTCCTACTATACGTGCTGACACGAGACGATACATAGCGAATTGACAATGGACAGTATGTCTCGTAAACTCTGCTTCATGGTTGACCCGACGCCCTCTCCCGATACCGGCACGGGCCCAGATGAAGGAACCCCTGCCGGCACGCCGCGCTGGGTGAAGGTGTTCGGGATCGTCGCCCTCGTCGTGGTCGTGCTGTTCATCGTCGTCCTGCTCGTCGGTGGTGGTGAACACGGCCCAGGTCGCCACTCACCGTCCAGCGACCCGGGTGTCCACACGCCGCCCGCCGGCGTCACCCACGGCGACCAGCAGCCATGATCATGACGCCCCGTTTCCGCAAGCTCGCGCTCACCGCCCACGTCACTTCCTCGGTCGGCTGGGTCGGCGCGGTCGTCGGCTTCCTGGCTCTCGCCGTCGCCGCTCTGACCAGCCAGGATGCCCAGCTCGTGCGAGCCGCCTATCTCGCGATGGAGCTGACCGGCTGGTTCGTCCTCCTGCCGCTGGCCGTAGCGTCGCTGTTGACCGGACTCGTCCAGTCGCTGGGCACGAAGTGGGGCCTGTTCCGACACTACTGGGTGCTCGCAAAGCTCCTGATCAACGTCTTTGCCACCATCGTGTTGCTGCTGTACACGCAGACACTCGGGTTCTTCGCAGACGTAGCGGCAGAGACGACCTCGTCCAGTGCCGTGCCCAGCGAGCTGAGGAGCCCGTCCGCCGTGCTCCATACCGGTCTCGCATTGTTCCTGCTGCTCGTTGCCACGGTGCTGGCGGTCTACAAACCGCGCGGAGTGACCCCGTACGGGCAGCGTAAGCAGCACCAGCAGCGCACACTGTCGCAGCCCTAGACGTCGCACCTTCCCGTGTCGCAACACATACCCCCCAAAGGTATGTGCTACAACTAGGTAGTCTCGAACTCGAGGAGGAGCGAATGAGCGTCCAGGAACTGAGCTACACCGTTGCCGGCATGAGTTGCGGCCACTGCAAGACGGCGGTCACCGAGGAGGTCGAGCAGGTCGCCGGTGTCGATGTCGTCGAGGTCGACCTCGAGTCGAAGCGCGTCGTCGTTCGGGGAGAGGACGTCTCCGATGGCGACGTGCGGGCGGCGATCCGCGAGGCGGGCTACGAGGCGGCGTGACCAGCGGCGCTGACGATCGGCCGAGCCGCGGCTGGACGGCGGCGCCGGTCGCACGGCTGGCGGCGTTCGCGATCCTGCTCGCCGTGCTCGCTGGCGTCGCTGCTCTCGTCGGCCGCGCGAGCGGGCTCGACGTGGAGGAGTCCGCCGGCCACGAGAGTGCCGGAGGGGCGCCGCATGGTGGCGAGGCTCCTGCGGCCAGGGGCGCGAACGGACTTTCCGACGCTTCGGCCGGCCTCCGGCTACGGCTCGAGCCTGCCACGCTCGAGGCAGGTGTACGCAGCCGTCTCGAGCTCGCAATCGTCGATCGCCACGGCGAGCCGATCGGAGCGCTGCACGCGTCGCATGGCGAGCCGCCCCTGCACCTGATCCTCGTCCGCCGCGATCTGAGCGGCTACCAGCATCTGCATCCGAAGCGGAGCGGCGAGAGCTACGTCGCGGACGTGGCGCTGCCGCTGCCGGGCATCTGGCGCGCCTACGCGGACTTCGAGATCGACGGTGAGAAGATCGTGCTCGGCCGCGACCTCTTCGTTCCAGGCGAGTTCGCACCGCTACCACTTCCGGCCATCGCAGCCACCACGCGCGCCGAGAGCTATGACGTCGAGCTCGGCCGGGAGGAGCTCCGGGCCGGCGCCGAGACGACGCTGCGGTTCCTGATCAGTCGCTCCGGAGAACCTGTCGAAGCTCTCCAGCCCTACCTGGGCGCGGCCGGGCACCTCGTCGCGATCCGCGAGGACGATCTCACGTATCTACACGTGCATCCGTTCGAGGGCTCGGCGACCGGACGGATCGGCTTCGGCGCCGACTTTGCCGAGCCCGGCCGTTACGCGCTGTTCCTCCAGTTCAGGCACGAGGGTCGCGTCCGGACGGCGCGCTTCACCGTAGCGGTGGATCGATGAGTACAACGAGCCCGGAACGTCTCCAGCTACCGATCCAGGGGATGACCTGTGCCTCCTGCGCGACCCGGATCGAGAAGCGCCTGAACAAGCTCGAGGGCGTCGAAGCGACTGTCAACTACGCGACCGAGAACGCAGCCGTCACCTTCGATCCTGCGCGGGTTGCTCCCGAGGATCTCGTGGCCGCCGTCGAGGCCGCGGGGTACCAAGCGAGGCTCGCCCAACAGGGAGCCGAGGCTGCGGAGCAGGTCGAGATCGATCCGGCAGCGCCGCTCCGGCGGCGGCTGATCGTCTCCGCAGCTCTCTCGCTGCCGGTGCTGTTGCTCGCGATGATCGAGCCGCTGCAGTTCGACTACTGGCAGTGGCTCTCGCTGCAGCTCGCGACGCCGGTCGTGCTCTGGGGTGGCTGGCCCTTCCACCGGGCCGCCTGGCTCAACCTCAAGCACGCGACCGCGACGATGGACACGCTGATCTCGGTTGGCACCCTCGCAGCTTGGGGCTGGTCGCTCGTCGCCCTGTTCTTCCTCGGCGCGGGCGACACCGGGATGACGATGGGCTTCGATCTCGTCCTCAGCCGGGCCGAGACCGCCGAGCACCTCTACCTCGAGGTGGCTGCCGTCGTGACGACGTTCATCCTCGCCGGTCGCTACTTCGAGGTACGGGCCAAGCGGCAGGCCGGAGCCGCCTTGCGCGCGCTGCTCGAGCTGGGCGCGAAGGAGGTGAGTGTCCTCGATGCCGACGACTGCGAGCGGCGCATCGCGATCGACGAGCTCGAGGCAGGGGACCGGTTCGTCGTGCGGCCGGGGGAGAAGATCGCGACCGACGGCGTCGTCGAGGAGGGCAGCTCAGCGGTCGACAAGTCGCTCTTGACCGGCGAGAGCGCACCGGTCGAGGTGCAGCCCGGCGACGAGGTCTTCGGCGCCACGATCAACGCCGGCGGCCGTCTCGTCGTGCGCGCGCTCAACGTCGGCGCAGACACTGCCCTCGCGCAGATCGCGCGCCTGGTCACCGAGGCGCAGTCTGGAAAGGCGCCGGTGCAGCGCCTGGCCGATCGCATCTCCGGCATCTTCGTCCCGATCGTGATCGCCATCGCGGTCGCGACGCTCGCCTTCTGGCTGGGGACCGGGAGCGGTGCCTCCTTCGCGTTCGCGGCGGCCGTCGCCGTGCTGATCATCGCCTGTCCCTGCGCGCTCGGCCTCGCCACCCCAACGGCGCTCCTCGTCGGGACCGGCCGGGGCGCGCAGCTCGGGATTCTGATCAAGGGCCCCGAGGTGCTGGAGTCGACGCGGCGGGTGGACACGATCGTGCTCGACAAGACCGGCACCGTCACCACCGGGAAGATGGCGCTCGCAGAGGTCATCCCGGCCGCAGGTGTCGACAGCGCTGAGGCGCTTCGCGTGGTCGCCGCGCTGGAGAGCGCCTCCGAGCACCCGGTGGCACGGGCAATCGCCGCCGCCGGCGGAGAACGACTGCCGGCGCCGGAGAGCTTCCGCAACCGTGAAGGGCTCGGAGTCGAGGGGATCGTCGACGGTCACGCAGTTGTCGCCGGTCGCCCTTCGCTGCTCGCCGAGTGGGGAATCGAGCTCGGTGAGGAGCTAGCGGCAGAGCAGGCCCGAGCCGAGCGTGACGGGAAGACCGCGATCGCCGCGGCCTGGGACGGCCAGGCTCGCGCACTCTTCGTCGTCGCCGACCAGATCAAGCCGACGAGCGCAGAAGCGATCCGGCGCCTGCGCGAGCTCGGCCTGAGACCGGTTCTCCTCACGGGCGACAACGAACGGACCGCGCGCGTGATCGCCGCGGAAGCCGGCATCGACGACGTGATCGCGGAAGTGCTACCGGCCGAGAAGGCCGACGTGGTGCGCCGACTCCAGGCGGAGGGGCGCGTGGTCGCCATGGTCGGCGACGGCGTGAACGATGCGCCGGCGCTCGCCCAGGCAGATCTCGGCCTCGCGATCGGAACCGGCACCGACGTCGCGATCGAGGCCAGTGACCTGACACTCGTCTCCGGGGATCTCCGCGCCGCTGCCGACGCGATCCGGCTCTCACGGCGCACGCTCACCACGATCAAAGGCAATCTCTTCTGGGCTTTCGCCTACAACGTTGCCGCGCTTCCCCTGGCGGCGGTCGGACTCCTGAACCCGCTGGTCGCCGGAGGGGCGATGGCCTTCTCGAGCGTCTTCGTCGTCTCGAACTCGCTGCGCCTACGCAGCTTCCGCGCCGCTCGCGAGGGTGGTTCTCCGCCGTGACCATCAAGGCTTGCACTATCGCCCACTGAGCTAATTTCCGGACGTGGACGGGATACGCGGAAGACGGCAGGTTAGGGAAACCCGCTCGTCGGCAAGACGACTTGCAACTCACCCAGTTCGGTGGGTACGGGGAAATTGACAGAAAGGATCGACTGTATGCGTCGCATGCTCGCGTTCATTGGTTTGGTCGTCGCTGCGTTTGCCTCGACGGCCTCGCCGGCAGGTGCGATTACCGGTAACTACGTCGAGGACTTCGAGCATCCGTTCGTCGGCCTCGTCGCCTTTTACGACGCGGACGGCGAATTCAGCCATCGCTGCTCCGGGTCGTTGATCTCGCCAAGCGTGTTTCTGACCGCAGGACATTGCACAGATGGGGCCACGACGGCGCGGATCTGGTTTCATCAGGGTGCGGGAGCCAACTACGACCCCGCGACTCAGCTCGATCCGATCACGGGCTATCCGGAGGCCTGTATTGCGGGCGACCCGCTCTGCTACACCTCCGACGAGCTGTACAACTACGGCTTCGATGATTTTGCGAGCTTTCCGCAGACGCGGGACGTCGGCCTCGTGATTCTCGACCAGCCTGTGCCGATCTCGGCGATCTCGGAATATGGCCGGCTCGCCGGCGCCGGGTTCCTGGATCGGATTGCGAGCAAGGGGCCCGGTCGCCGCGAAGTCGAGTTCACGGCGAGCGGCTACGGCCTCTCGAAAAGCAATCCGGTGAAGGTGGAGTCATTCCGCGAGCGGTTGATGGCCTCCGCGCGGCTCACCAACCTCACGAACGCACTCACCGGTGGCTTCAACCTCCAGACCAACGGCAACGGAGAGGGCCGCGGCGGTACCTGCTCAGGAGATTCGGGTGGCCCGGTCTTCTACGGCGACACGACCTCGAACGTCATCGTCGCTGTCACGTCGTTCGGCCTGAACGCGTACTGCCGCGGCGTCGACTTCGCCTACCGCACCGACCAAGCGGACGTGATCGCTTGGATCCTCGACCACGCTCCAGCGGGCGAGCGGCAAGGGATCATCGACCGGATGGTGACCCTCTAGAGAACGACCTCGTAGAAACGCTTGCTAGGAGGAACGAGCGGAGCGGCGGTCACCTCTGTGATCGCCGCTCCGCTCGCACCGATAGAGCTGACGTCCGCTTAGCCCTTTTTCGAGTGGGCAGCGACGCAAGCGCCGAAGTTGCGGTAGAGCTTGCCTTCGCCGGTCGCGGCCTTCATCGCGTCGGTGCGGCAGGTCTTGGCCGCCTTGACCTCGACCGTCTGCTGGGCCGCCGTCTTCGTGCTCGCCTTCTGCGCGACGCACTTGCCGAACGCGTTGCCGTTGCCCTTCACGTTGGCGCTTGTGGTGGCGTAGTACTGCGCGAAGCTCTTGCCGCCGTGCCCGGCGGCGAAGTTCGGATCGGCGAGCTCGGCCTTGCACAACTTGGCGGCGTTCGCCGTGTTTGCGTCTTGCTGGGCCTGCTGCTTCGAGATGCAAGCGCCGAAGTTCCTGTAGAGCTTGCCCGTGCCGATCAGGCCGGCGTTGGCGTTGCAATAGGCGGCCGGGCTCTGCGCAGGCGGGGCCGCAAGAGCAGCGGGCACGATCACCGCGAACAAGAACAGTACGAACGCGAGCTTCTTCATCTGAGCTTCCTCCATCGTTGCAAACGGGTTCACTGACGTAGATGCCGTGGAGAGACAAACTTGCGATCCCGATCGAGGGGTTCCAGACCGCCGGCGACGACTCGAGCGCGACGAGATCGGCGAGGGCCCGTTGCGATGGTTGCGTTCGCTCCGGAAGGTCGCGGGTTGTCGGGTGTTCGCGAGGTCGTAGCGGGTGTCTAGCTGGATGTGGTGCGGCAGTCGGCGCACTCGCCGCGCAACACGATCTCGTGCGCGGCAACGCTGTAGCCCAGCCGAGTCGATGCGTGTTCGATCGCACTCTCGAGTGAGCGGTCGGAGAACGGCTCGACCCTGCCGCAGTCGTCGCAGATCGCGTGGTGGTGGTGGTCGCCGCTCGGAAGCACGGGCTCGAAGCGGGCGATCCCATCGCCCACCTCGACGCGCTGCACGAGTCGGAGGTCCGAGAGCACTTCGAGCACGCGATAGACGGACGCGATCCCCACCGATCGGCCTTTCGCACGAAGGCTCTCGTGGATTTCCTGGGCGCTTGCGCAGCAGTCCTGGTCCGACATCAAGTCGAGCACGGTGGTGCGCGCGCCACCGGCACGGAAGCCGGCCTCGCGCAGGGCTTTCTCAGTGTGCTCGCGCCAGGAATGGACGGCGGCCATCCGAAAGATGATAGCGATTCTCATTGAAATGCTAGGGTGCGGCTCGTGAAGACGAGAATCGTTCTCACTCTCGTCACGACCGTCGCGCTTTCAGGTTGCGGCGGCGGTTCTCGCTCCGAGGGCCGCAACGTCGTCGCGGCGTTCTACCCGCTGGCCTTCGCCACCCAGCAGCTCGGGGGTGAGATCAGCGTCCGCAATCTCACTCCGCCCGGCGTCGAGCCGCACGACCTCGAGCTCTCGGGCAGCGACATCCGCAGAATCGGCGACGCCGATCTCGTTTTCTACCTCGGCGGAGGCTTTCAGCCTGCTCTCGAGGACGCGATCGAGGCAGCGTCCGCGAACGCCGTGGACCTTCTCGACGCGGTCGAGACGAGCGGCGGCGAGGAGGAGCACGGCGTCGACCCCCACGTCTGGCTCGATCCGGCGCGGTACGCCGCCATTGCGGAACGGATCGGAGAGGAGCTCGGTCGAGGCTCGGACGCCAAGCGCTTCGCGGCGAGGCTCCGTGCGCTCGATCGCGAGTTCCGCCGCGGCCTCTCCCGCTGCGATCGCGGAGAGATCGTCACGAGCCACGCCGCCTTCGGTTATCTAGCTGCGCGCTACGGGCTGAAGCAAGTGGCGATCACGGGAATCTCGCCGGAGGCCGAGCCGACGCCGCGTGACCTCCAGGCCGTTGTGCGCCAGGTGCGCGCGGTCGGTGCGACGACCGTGTTCTTCGAAACGCTCGTCTCGCCGCGACTCGCCGAGACGGTCGCCCGAGAGGTTGGCGCCAGGACGGCTGTGCTCAACCCGCTTGAAGGCCTGACGGAGGAGCAGGTCGCGGCGGGCGAGGACTACGTTTCCGTGATGCGCGAGAATCTGGCTGCGCTTCGGAAGGCGCTCGGTTGCCGGTAGCGGTCCAGCTGCGCGACGTCTCGTTTGCCTATGACGGGGGCAGCCCCGTGCTCGAGCACGTGAACCTGGCGGTCGAGGCGGGCGAGTTCGTCGCGATCGCCGGACCGAACGGCGGCGGCAAGACGACGCTGATGCGCCTGGCGCTCGGACTCGAGCGCCCGACGTCGGGCGAGGCCCTCCTCTTCGACGAGCCTGCGGCGAGGTTCTCGGGTCGCTCCACCCTGGGCTACCTCGCCCAGCGCTCGCAGCTCGGCGTCGACGCGCCGGCGACCGTGCGCGAGGTCGTCGCGGCCGGCCGGCTGGCGTCCGGCGGATTGCTGGGCCCGTTGCGTCGCCGCGACCGTGCCATCGTCGCCGAGGCGATCGAGCGGGTCGGACTGACCGATAGCGCCGACGTCCCGCTGCGCACTCTCTCGGGCGGCCAGCAGCAGCGCGCCTTTATCGCCAAGGCGCTCTCCGGCCAACCCTCGCTGCTCGTCCTCGACGAACCGACGACCGGGGTCGACGCCGAAGCCCAGGACGCGCTCGCCGACCTACTCGACCGTCTCCACCGCGAGCTCGCGGTCACCGTCCTCTACGTCTCGCACGAGTTCGGAGCGGTCGAGCGCTTCGTCGAGCGGCTCGTCCTCGTCCGCGGAGGGATCGTCTTCGACGGGCCACCGGAGAACCTTCCTGGCTTCTGGCACGACCCGTCGCACGTCCATGCTTGACCTGGAGTTCATGCGGCTCGCCTTCGCCGCGGGCGCGATCGTCGGCCTGCTCGCGCCGGCGGTCGGCTTCTTCCTCGTCCAGCGGCAGCTCAGTTTGATCGGCGACGGGATCGGCCACGTCGCTTTCGCGGGAGTCGCGGCCGGATATCTACTCGGTCTCCCGCCGGTGCTGACCGCGCTCGTCGCCTCGATCGGCGGGGCGGGTGCGATCGAGTGGCTGCGCGCCCGAAAGCATACGGCGGGCGACCAGGCGCTGGCGCTCGTCTTCTACACAGGCATCGCGGGAGGTGTCGTCCTCATCTCGATGGCGGGCGCGCTCAACGTCGACCTCTTCGGCTTTCTCTTCGGCTCGATCCTGACGACCACCGGCACCGACCTGGCGCTCGTCGCCGCGCTTGGGGTCGCCGGGCTCGGCACGATCGCGCTCCTCTACCGCGCGCTCGCCGGGGTCGCCCTCGACGAGGAGGGCGCGCGCGTCGCCGGCGTCCCCGTCGCATTCCTCAACGTCGTCCTCGCCGTGCTCGCGGCGACGACGGTCGCAGTCTCGATGCGGATCGTCGGAATTCTCCTGATCGCGGCGCTGATGGTGCTACCCGTGATCGCAGCCACGCGGATCGCTCGGAGCATGCGTTCGACGCTCGTGCTCGGAATGGCGATCGGCCTCGGCAGCGTCCTCGGCGGCCTCACGGTCGCCTACTACGCCGACCTACCTCCCGGCGGGACGATCGTTCTGATCGCCGCGGCAACCTTCCTCGCCGCAAGTGGAATCTCCGCGCTCCGGCGCGGCTGACAGCCCCTTTCAGGACCCTTCGTGCAGCCACGTGGACTCCCGGTCGCCGTTCGCCTGCCTACGCCACCATTCAGGCGATCAACTCGAGCGGGCGGGGTCAATCGCGCCGCACCGAAGCGCCTTCCGGGACGTCTGAGAGACTCGCGCGGATGTCACCGTCGCTCACCGTTCAGCTCTTTTGGGTCGCGTTCGGAGTCCTTGTCGCGTCGACCGTGATCGGCTTGGTCACGCTGTGGCCGGCTGACCGGACAATCGAGCAACCGGCTGGACTCGTCCGCCCGAAGACGTTGCAGGCCGAGGTTGTAGCCATCGCGGCAGCGCCGTGTCGGGCCCAGGGACAGCGAGACTGCCGAACCGCGACCGTCGAGTTACGCGATGGGCCGGACAAGGGCAGCCGAGCCACCTTGATGGTGATCGACCCACCCGACCGCCTCGACCTCGATGTCGGCGACGGTCTGCGGGTAGCCGAGAACAAGCTGCCTCCCGAAGCCGTCCTCGGTGGTGTCAAGATCGATCGCTACTCGCTCGCCGACTTCGAGCGCCGCGCACCGCTGCTCTGGCTGGCACTCGCGTTCGCGGCGCTCGTGATCATCACCGGCCGCTGGCAGGGATTGCGCGCCCTCGTCGGGCTTGGCGCGAGTTTGGCGGTCGTGACGCTCTTCGTCGTCCCAGCGATCCTCGACGGATCGTCGCCGCCCGGGGTCGCCCTCGTCGGCTCGCTGTCGATCATGCTCGTCACGCTCGTCGTGACGCATGGATTCGGGCCGAAGATGCTCGCCGCGACGCTCGGAACCGCTACGGCGCTTCTCTTGACACTCGGCCTCGGTTCACTCTTCATCGGCCTTGCCCACCTGACCGGACTAGCCTCGGACGAGGCGATCTTCCTTCGCGCATCCGTCGGGGATATCTCGATCACGGGCCTGCTCCTCGCGGGAATGGTGATCGGGGCGCTCGGCGTCCTCGACGACTTGACGGTGACCCAGGCCTCGACGGTGCTGGCGCTGAGGCGTGCGAATCCGTCCCTCGGGTTCGGGCGCCTCTTCCGGGAAGCGATCGACGTCGGTCACGATCACATTGCGGCCACTGTGAACACGCTGGTACTCGCGTACGCTGGGGCGGCGCTTCCGATCCTCCTGATCTTCAGTCTCGGTAGCACGAGTTTCGGAGACGCCGTGAACAGTGAAGCGGTCGCAGGTGAGATCGTGGCGACGCTCGTCGGCTCGATCGGACTGATCGCCGCCGTCCCGCTGACGACTGCGGTCGCGGCTCTTCTCGCCGCGCGCATGTCCCCGGGAAGCATTCCTGCCGACGAGCATGCGCACGCCCACTGACTCGAGCGCCGCTCGATCGTGTTCCCCCGCCGGCCAGCGCGTACCGTACTTCGATCCTCAAATCGGGGGGCGCGCAGCCGTCTCGCTGGCGGCGAGGAAGGTCGACTCTGCCGCCTCGCCGGCCGCGAAGCTCTTCTCGGCGAGCCAGCCGCCGTCGACGGTCAGGGCGACGCCGTTGACGTACGCGGACTGGTCGCTCGCGAGGTAGAGCGCGGCGTCCGCGACGTCGGCCGCGAGCCCCACGCGGCCCTGGGGGACGACCGTGCGCAATCCCTCCTCGAACGCAGCCTCGGCGAAGTACTGCTCGGTCAAAGGCGTCCGGATCAGGCCGGGGCAGATCGCGTTGACCCGGATCCCGGCAGGGCCGAGGTCGCGGGCCAGGCTCTTCGTCAGACCGACGACGCCGTGCTTCGCCGCCGTGTACGCCGGACGCCGCGCGAGCCCGATCAAGCCGCCGACGGAGGAGATGTTCACGATCGCGCCGCCGCCGGTCTCGCGCATCCGCCGCGCTGCCGCCTGGCAGCAATAGAAGGTGCCGCTCAGGTTGACGGCGATCACGTTGTCCCATTCGTCGGTGGTCATCGTGTAGACGTCGCCGATCTCGCGGACACCGGCGCTACACACGAGGACATCGATGCGCCCCTCGTTCGTCACCACCTGGTCGACCGCGCGCTCCACGTCGGCAGGAGAGCGGACGTCGCCCTGGATCGCGACCTCGCCGGCGCGGTCGAAGCCGCTCACACGGGCGCCCTCGCGCGCGAAGCGCTCGGCTATCTCGCGGCCGATCCCGCTCGCGGCTCCGGTGACGAGCACGACCCGGTTCTCCAGCATCCAGCCCTCCTCGGAAGTACGTTAGCCCCATGAGCGCGTGGACGATCGTCGGACCGCGTCACGCGGGGATCACCGTCTCAGACCTCGACCGCTCGCTCGAGTTCTACCGCGACCTGCTCGGGCTCGAGCTCCTCTGGCGGAGACTCTACGAGGAGCCGGAGATCACTCGGATCGTGGGTGTCACCGAGGCGACCGGGCTCGAGATCGCCATGCTCCGCGTGCCCGGCAGCGACCTCGGAGTCGAGCTGATCGAGTATCGGGGCTGCGAGCGGCACTCCGGCAGCTCCCGGCCGTGCGACTACGGCACGGGCCACTTCTGCGTCTTCGTGACGGGGATCGAGGCGCTCTACGAGGAGCTGCGGAGACGCGGTGTCTCGTTCCGCTCGGACGGGCCCGTGGAGATGACCGCGGGCGCGAACGCGGGCGGCAAGAGCCTCTACTCGCTCGATCCCGACGGTTATGTCTTCGAGCTTCACGAGCGGCCGCCTCGGTGAGCGTCGACGCGTTCGTCGCGATCGAGCGGCCCGCCGACCGGCCGCCGCTCCTTGGGCAGTACCGCCTGATGGCGTTGATCCGCCGGTTCGAGGATCGAGCCGCGGAGCTCTTCCAGCAGGGCCTCATCTTCGGGACCGCGCACAGCTGCGTCGGGCAGGAGGCGATCGCCGTCGGCGCCGCAGGCGTGATGCGCGACACGGACTACCTCGTCGGACATCACCGCTCGCACGGCCACCTGATCGCGGCCGGGGCGGATCTTCGTCGGATGATGGCCGAGATGTTCGGGAAGCGGACGGGCTATTGCAAGGGGCTCGGCGGCTCGATGCACATCGCCGACCTCTCGCTCGACATCCTCGGCTGCAACGGGATCGTCGGCGCCGGGCTCCCGCACGCCTGCGGGGCGGCCCTGAGCGCGAAGCTGCGCGGGACCGAGCAGGCCGCGGTCGCGTTCTTCGGCGACGGGGCCGCCGGCCAGGGCGCGGCGCACGAGGCGATGAACCTCGCCGCGACCTGGGTGCTGCCCGTTGTCTTCATCTGCGAGAACAACCAGTTCGCGCTCTCGGCCGACTGGCGAGCGCAGCGGGCGGTGGAGGATCTTGCCGACCGCGCTGCGGGCTACGGGATGCCGGGCGAGATCGTGGACGGGAACGACCTGCTCGCCGTCGAGGAAGCGGTCGCGCGCGCGCTCGTGCGGGCCCGGGAGCGTGACGGGCCGACGTTCCTCGAGCTGAAGACGTTTCGGCGGATGCAGCACTCGATGCGCGCGAATCTGCCAGACGTGCGCGACCCGGCGCTCGTTGCGGAGTGGGAGGCGAAGGACCCGCTGCCTCGCTTGGAGCGGCTGCTGAGGGAGCGCGGAGAGCTCGACGACGACCGCGTCGAATCCGTTCTGCACGAGGTCGAGCGCGAGGTCGAGCGCGCGATCGAGGCCGCCCTCGCCGACGAGGATGCGAGCGCCGACGACCTGCTACCCGCTGTCTTCGCCCCGCAGCGGAGCTATTCGGCACCTGCTGTGGAGACGGAGCGGAAGCTCGGCTTCGTCGCCGCAGTGCGCGAGGCGCTCGAGCTGGAGCTCGACGCCGATCCGAGCGTGATCGTGATCGGCGAGGACATCGGCAAGGTGGGCGGTCTCTTCCGCGCCACCGAGGGGCTCTACGAGCGCTACGGCGGCGAGCGGATCCGCGACACGCCGCTGACCGAGAGCGGCTTCGTGGGGTGCGGGATCGGCGCGGCACTGACGGGGTTGCGGCCCGTCGTCGAGCTGCAATTCTCGGACTTCGCCGGCGTTGCTTTCGACCAGATCATGAACCAGGCCGCGAAGCTCCGCTTCATGATGGGCGGGACGCCGAGCATCCCGCTCGTGATCCGGATGGTCTCGGGTGGCGGCGTCCGGCTCGGCGCGCAGCACTCCCAGAGCCTGGAAGCGCTCTTCGCGCACATCCCCGGTCTCGTCGTCGCGATGCCGTCGACACCCTTCGACGCGAAGGGCCTGCTCTCGGCGGCGATCCGCGGGGACAATCCGGTGATCTTCCTCGAGCAGAAGCTCCTTTTCTTCGGCGAGCCCGCGCCCGTGCCGGAGGAGCGCTACGGCATCGAGCTCGGGGTAGGACGCATCGCTCGTGAGGGAACGGACGTCACCGTCGTCGCGCTGGGTGCGCTCGTGCCCCACGCGCTCCGGGCGGCGCACGAGCTCGAGGGCGAAGGCATCAGCGTCGAGGTCGTCGATCCGCGCACGCTCGTCCCGCTCGACACCGCGCTCATCGCAGCGTCGGTCGCGAAGACCCACCAGCTCGTCGTCGCGCACGAGGCGGTCCGGTTCTGCGGTTTCGGCTCCGAGATCGCGGCGCACGCGGCCCAATACTGCTTCTGGGACCTCGACGCCCCCGTCATCCGCGTCGGCGCCGCCTCGCACCCGATCCCCTACCAGAAGGATCTCGAAGCGGCGACGCTACCCGGACCGGGCGAGATCGTGGCCGCCGTCCGCGCTCTGGCGGCCGGCTGAGGCTGCTCTTCTCCATGGTCTGCAGGAGGACGGCGACCACCACGACGGCACCGCCCACGACCGTCAGCGGCGCCGGGGTCTCCGAGACGGCCACCCACGCCCAGAACGGCCCCAGGACGACCTCGAGCAGCGTGATCAGCGCGACTTCGGAGGCGACGATCAACCTCGCGCCCATCGTGAAGAGAAGGAGGCCGAGACCCATCTGGCCGACGCCGAGCAGCACGAGGACGACCAGGTCGCGCTCGCCCACGGATGTGGGCTGGGAGAGCGGCCCGACCGCGAGAACGAGGAGCAGCTGCGAGAGACAGATCGCCGGCGCCATCGAGACGTCGCGCCGATGGCGGGTGATCACGAGACCCACCGAGAAGGCGAGCGTCATCACGAGCGAGGCGCCCACGCCCATGGGGCCGCCGCTCCCCGGTCCGCCCACCATCAGGCCCACGCCGAGCAGGGCTACGGCCATCGCGATCCCGGCCCGACGCGAGATCGACTCTCCGAGCGCGATCCAGGCGAGCAGCGCCGCGGCGATCGGCGAGACGGCCTGAATGAAGAGGACGTTCGCGACGGTTGCGTGGTTCAGGGCGACGATGAACGAGCCGGACGCGATCGCCGTGCAGACGGCCACGCCGAGCCCGGCAATGCCCATCGAGCGGAATGCGTCCACGGTGCGGCTGCGGTTCCTGACGGCGACGAAGATCGCCAGCGCGACGAAGGCGAAGAGCGCCCGGCCCGCGAGCTGGGTCGTCGTGTCGACCGAGAGCTCGCGCTGCAGACCGCCGGCAGTCGACCACGCCACGGCGGCGGCGGCGATGTAGAGCTGCCCTCGACGCCGGGCGTGTCGTGCGGCGTGTGAGGGGATCAGCGCTTCTTGCCGGGGTTCAGCAGCCCCTTGGGGTCGAACGCGGACTTGATCGATCGGTGCAGAGCGAACGTCGCCGGCGTCCACTGTCGCTCGAGCCGGCCGCTCTTGACGAGTCCGAGGCCGTGCTCGCCGGAGATGCTCCCGCCGAGACGCACAGCCAGGTCGAACAGCTCCTCGGCCGCCGCCTCGGCGCGCCTGCGCTCCGCTTCGTCACCGGGGTCGATCATGAAGGTGGAGTGGAGATTCCCGTCGCCGGCGTGACCCCAGCTGCACGCGGCGAGGTCGTGGCGTGCGCCGATCGCGAGCGTCTCCTCGATCGCCTCGGCCAGGCGGTCGAACGGCACGACGATGTCCTCGCTCACCTTGCCGCCGCGCTCGACCTGCACTGCGAGGGAGACCCCGTCGCGCCAGCGCCAGAGCGCGGCGATCTCCGCCGCGGCCTCCGGGGCCCAGATCGAGAGCGCGTCCTCGCCGACTGCCTCCAGCACGGCTTCGCGGAGGCGCGCGACCTCCTCGGCGGAGCCGTCGACCTCGGTGAGCACCAGGAACCCCTCCCCGAGCCGAACCGGGAACGAGCCGGCTGAGCGGCGCACGGTCTCGGCGTCGAGATACTCGAGTGCGGCCACCGGGAGGCCGCTGCCGAGCACCCGCGCGAGCGCTTCGCAGCCCTCCGCGGTGCCGATGTGCAGGGAGACGACCGGAGCGACCGCTTCGGGCGCCGGCGCGAGGCTCAGCCAGACCGAGGTCACGATTCCGAGCGTTCCCTCGGAGCCGACGAGCAGGCTCTTGAGGTCGTAGCCGGCCACGTCCTTGCGGATCGCGCCGCCGACCGAGACGAGCTCTCCGGGTGCGACGACCGCTTCGACGCCGGTCACCCAGTCGCCTGTGACGCCGTACTTGAACGCGTGCGGCCCGCCCGCGTTCGTGGCGACGTTGCCGCCGATCTGCGACTGCTCGGCGGCGCCCGGGTCGGGTGGGAAGAGGAGCCCGTTCTCGCGGGCGAGCCGGCGCACGTCGGCCGTCGTCACGCCCGCCTCGACCTCCATCCGCCAGAGCAGCGGGTCGATCGAGCGGATCCTGCGCAACTGCTCGAGCCCGAGCACCACACCGCCGAGCGGGACCGCGCCGCCCGCGAACCCGGTGCCGCCGCCGCGCGGGGTGATCGGGGCGTCGTGCTCGTAGCACCAGGCGACCACTTCGGCGACCTCGGCCGCAGTTCGTGGAAGCACGACGGCGTCCGCTCGGCCGCGCAGCCCGCGGGCCTCGGTCGCGTCCGAGAGGTAGACCGCCGGTACGTCGTCGAGCACGAGTTCCTCGCCGAACCTGGCGCGAAGCTCTCTCGCGAGTGAGGAAGTCGCGACGCTCACCGACGCTTCACGGGATTCGTCAGCGAGCCGACCCCGTCGATCTCGATCGTCACCTCGTCGCCGTCCGCGAGGTAGACGGGCGGCGTGCGCCCGAGGCCGACGCCGGCCGGAGTCCCCGTGAGGAGCAGGTCGCCAGGCTCGAGCGTGATCCCGTCGCTCGTGAACGCGATCACCTCGGCGACCGTGAAGATCATCTGAGCGGTCGACGAGTCCTGGACGACCTCGCCGTTCAGCAGGCAGCGGATGCGCAACGCCTGGGGGTCGGATACCTGGTCGGCGGGCACGATCGGGCCGACCGGGCCGAAGGTGTCGAACGACTTGCCGCGCGTCCACTGGCCGTCGGCGAACTGGATGTCCCGCGCGCTCACCTCGTTGGCGCAGAGGTAGCCGGCGACGTAGTCGAGCGCGTCGTCGACCGCCACGCCCTGTGCTCGCTTCCCGATCACGACTCCGAGCTCCGCCTCGTAGTCGACCTCCTTCGCCTGCTCGGGGAGCACGATCGGCTGCCCGGGACCGATCAGCGAGCTCGGCCACTTGGCGAAGAGCAGCGGCCACTTGGGGATCTCCATCCCGGATTCCTCCGCGTGGTCGCGGTAGTTCAGGCCGACGCAGACGATCTTGCCCGGGCGAGCGAACGGCAGGCCGTCATCAGGCATCGAGGCTCCTCTCGTCGGTGAAGACCTTGCCGGGATTCATGATCCCGTGCGGGTCGAAGACGCGCTTGATCTCGCGCATCAGGGGCACGAGGTCGCCGTGCTCGAGCTCGAGCGCCGCGATCTTGCCCAGGCCGATCCCGTGCTCGCCCGTGCAGGTGCCACCACGCGCCAGCGCGTCCACGACCAGCCGCTCGACGAGCTCGTCGGCGAGCGCGAGCTCGGCCGGATCGTGGGGGTCGAGCTGGAGGCTGACGTGGACGTTGCCGTCGCCGGCGTGACCGAGGATCGCAGCGTCGAGCCCGAGGCGCTCCACCTCGGCACGAGCGAATGCGACGGCGCCGGCCAGCTCGGAGACCGGAACGCAGGTGTCCGTCGCTCGCTCGCGCCTTCTGGGCGAGGCCGCCGCCGCAGCGTAGGCCGCGTCGTGCCGGGCCGCCCAGAGCTCGGCGCGGCCGGACGGGTCGCGCTCGTGGACGATCTCGGTCGCACCCTCCGCCTCGGCCAGCTCGCGTACGAGTACGAGATCGGCCTCCACCGTCGCCTCGGTCCCGGCGGCCTCGACGAGCAGGCACGAGCCCTCCGGGTAGCTCGAGCCGCGATAGACGTTGATCGCCCGGAGCGTCCAGGCGTCGAGCAGCTCCAGGCGCGTGACCGCCGAGCCGGCGGCGACGGCCTCCGCAGCCGTCCGGCAGGCCGCCTCGATCGTCGGAAACGAGATGCGCTGCACGACGACGTGCTCGGGGATGCCGTAGAGGCGGACGCGCACCTCGGTGATCACCGCGAGCGTGCCCTCGGAGCCGACGAGCAGGCTCGTGAGGTCGTAGCCCGCCGACGTCTTCGTCGCCCGGCTGCCCGTTCGGATCACCGTTCCGTCGGCGAGCACCGCCTCGAGCGCGAGGACGTTGGCGCGCATCTTCCCGTACCGGATCGTCGTCGTCCCGGCCGCATTCGTCGCGGCCATGCCGCCGAGCGTCGCGTCCGCGCCGGGATCGACCGGGAAGAAGAGCCCGTGCTCGCCGGCCGCTCGCTCGAGCGCCGTCCGCGTCACGCCCGCCTGCACGGTCGCCCTCAGATCGCCCGGCGCGATCTCGACGATCCGGTTCAGCCCGGAGAGATCGAGGCTGATCCCGCCGCGGGTCGGGATCACGTGGCCCTCGAGGCTCGAGCCGGCGCCGAAGGGCGTCACGGGCACGCGCCGCTCGTTCGCGAGCGCGAGCACGCGGGAGACCTCGGCCGTAGAGGACGGATAGACGACGAGGTCCGGGCGTTGCGGGAGGTGGAACGTGATGTCGCCCGCGTGGAGGTCGCGCTCGGAGTCGCCGTCCGTGACACGGACGAAGCCGGCGAGCGTGCCGCGGAGGCTCTCGTCGACGACCGTCACTCGTCGGACTCCGACGGCAACGTGGCCGCCACGCTGTCGACGGCCCAGCGCAGGCTCTCGTGCACGATCCGCTCGGCGAGGACTCCGTCGCTCGCGACACAGGCGACATGGAAATCCTCGTAGCGGCCGAGCGACTCGCGAAAGCGCTCTGGCGTCGAGAGGACCAGGCGGTTGTAGCGCTCCGAGCGCCGGTAGAGCCGCTCGACCTCAGTGACGAGCCGCGTCCGCCCGCTGGCTCGGTAGCACGTCCCGTAGAACTTCCAGCGCCCGTCGAGATACGCCTCGACGTCCCGGTCGTCGGCGGCCTGGCGGAGATGGTGGAGGACCTCGGACATCCGATCGACCTGCGCCGAGCCTGCCGCCGCCGCGCCGAGGCGCGCCGCGAGCCCCTCGAGGCCGTAGCGGGCGTAGTAGATCTCCTCGAAGTCCTCCCGCGTCAGCCGTCGGACGAAGGCGCGGCCCGTCG
This sequence comes from Gaiellaceae bacterium, assembly GCA_037720595.1. GTDB lineage: Bacteria > Actinomycetota > Thermoleophilia > Gaiellales > Gaiellaceae > Gaiellasilicea. Next base: position 36,287 of record JBBJLW010000033.1, read on the forward strand.
GACCGAAGACGACGAAGCCGTCCCGCTCGAGCTGACTCAGGCTGGCGCGAACGGGTGTCTGCGAGACGCCGAACCGGATCGCGAGATCGCGGCCCACGAGTTGCGTCCCCTCCGGAAGGTGGCCGCCGCCGATCAGCTGGCGCAACTCGCGCGCGAGTCGCTGCTCGATCGACTCGCGGCCCTCGAGCGGGACGATCCGGAGGCTGGCGATCGACCCTTCCATTCCGAGGGAGTGTCGTCTACGCTCGCGAAATACGCAACATGAAATTTCATATTTCATCCACTTGACGCTCTGCTCCACACCCGAGGTGCTGGCGGCGGCGGGCGGCACGGCCTGGCTCGTGCACGGCCTCACTCCGATCATCGTCACCGCCGCGGCTTGGCCGGCCGTCGCGGCCGGAGCGCAGGCGACCCGGGAGGCGGAGGACGGTTTCCGCAGCGGACTCCTGCAGGGGGCGCACTCCGAGCTCCTGGATCTGGCCGGATGACGATCGCCGGCGCCCGAGTGGGGGTCGACGTCGGCGGCACCTTCACCGACGTGATCCTCCACGGCGCCGAGGGTCGCGTCGTCGTCCGCAAGCTGCTCTCGACTCCGCCGAGCTACGACCTCGCGGTCGTCGACGCCGTCCGGGCACTCGCGGGCGACGGCGCGGTCGGCGAGGTCGTGCACGGAACGACCGTCGCCACGAATGCCGTCCTCGAGCGGCGCGGCAGCCTGACGGCGCTCGTCACGACCGCCGGCTTCCGCGACGTGCTCGAGCTGCGCCGCCTGCGGATCCCGCACATGTACGACCTCTTCTGGCGCAAGCCGCCGCCGCTCGTCGAGCGGCGGCTCCGCTTCGAGCTGAACGAGCGCGTGGCCGCGGACGGCACCGTCGTCCGGGCTCTCGACGAGGACGAGTGCCGCGCGCTCGCGGCTCGCCTGGGGGAGACCGGAGCCGCGTCCGTCGCGGTCTGCTTCCTCCACGCGTACCTCTACCCCAAGCACGAGCAGCGCTTCGGCGCGATCCTGGCCGAGGAGCTCCCGGAGGCGAACGTCTCGCTCTCGAGCGAGATCCTGCGCGAGCAGCGCGAGTACGAGCGCACCGCCACCACCGTCGTCAACGCCTACGTGCGGCCGCTGATGTCCTCGTACATCGACCGGATCCGCACCGGCCTCGACGGGATCGGAATCGACGGCCCGCTCCAGATCATGCAGTCGTCCGGCGGGGTGATGACCGCAGAGGACGCGAAGGAGCGGCCGGTCTTCGCGCTCGAGTCGGGGCCGGCGGCGGGTGTCGTGGCGGCCCGCGGGATGGGACAGCGGCTCGGGATCGCCAACCTTCTCGCCTTCGACATGGGCGGCACGACCGCGAAGGCGTCGCTGATCGAGGACGGAGCCATCTCCCGCGGCCGCGAGTACGAGGTCGGCGGCTCGATGTCGGCCGGAAGCCGCCTGATCCGCGGCGCGGGCGAGCTGCTGCGAATCCCGACGATCGACATCGCCGAGGTCGGGGCAGGTGGCGGGAGCATCGCCTGGATCGATCCGGCCGGCGGCCTCCAGGTCGGGCCGCGCAGCGCGGGCGCCGATCCGGGTCCGGCCTGCTACGGGCGGAGCGGGGTCGAGCCGACGGTGACGGACGCAAACGTTCTCCTCGGCTACATGCCGGCCGTCACCGTCGCCGACGGGCAGATCGCGATCTCCACAGAGCTCGCCGAGCAGGCGGTGCGTCGCGTCGCCGAGCCGCTGGGGCTGACGCTCCTCGAGGCGGCGAGCGGGATCCACCGGATCGCGAACGCGCGCATGACGCGGGCGCTCCGTGCGGTCTCGTCGGAGAAGGGACGCGACCCGCGGGAGTTCGCGCTGATCGCCTACGGTGGCGCCGGGCCAATCCACGCGGCGGGACTCGCCGAGGACCTGGGGATGCGAACCGTGCTCGTGCCGGCCGTCGCGGGCCTCTTCAGCGCTGTCGGCCTCCTCTTCGCGCGGCCGGAGTTCAACGAGGTGCGGACGTGTCACCTCGACATCGACTCGGTCGATCCCGCCGTCGTGGCAGCGTGCTTCGCCGAGCTGGCGGCCAGGCTCGCTCGCGCGCTCCAGGGGCATGCGTACGTCGAATGGGTGCGGACGGCGGACCTCCGCTACGGCGGTCAGAGCTGGGAGGTCGAGGTCGGCTTCCCGGCCGGCGCGATCGACAGAGGAGTGCTCGACGCGCTGCGGGCGCGCTTCGAGGACGAGCACCAGCGGCTCTACGGCGTCAAGGATCAGGCGGGCTCGCCGGTCGAGATCCGGGCGCTTCGCCTCACGGCGCTCGGTGAGGCACCCGCAACGCGCTCCTTCGATGTCGGAGCGAACGCGGCCGCTTCGAGCGGCTCGAGCCGCCGGATTCACATCGGCGGGGAAGATGTGGACGCGCCGATCCGCACCCGCGCCTCGCTAGGAGAGGCACCCGTGCCGGGCCCCATGCTCGTAGACGAGTACGACACGACCGTCGTCGTCCCGCCAGGTTGGTCGGCTCGGCGCGACGGGCCGACCGGGACGCTCGTGCTGGAACGAGGCACGGATGGCGACTAGGACGCGCGTCGATCCGATCACGCTCCAGATTGTTGGCAACGCGCTCGCCTCGATGGCCGACGAGATGGCGACGACGATCTGCCGGACAGCGCATTCGACGGTCGTCCGCGACGGAATGGATTTCTCGGCCGTCGTCTGCGACGCGAAGGGGAGGACGGTCGCCCAGGCGGTCAGTGTGCCGTTCCACCTCGGCTCGATCCCCGCCGCGATGGAGACGCTGCTCGGTCACTACGCCGGCCAAAATGGAAATGGCCGGATCCGCCCCGGGGATGTCTTCGTCATGAACGATCCCTTCGACGGCGGGATGCACCTGCAGGACATCTTCGTCTTCAAGCCCGTCCATCTCGACGGCGAGCTGCTCGGCTTCACCGCGACGACCGCGCACCACGGCGACGTGGGCGGCCGGCTGCCGGGCTCGAGCGCCTGCGACAACACGGAGATCTTCCAGGAGGGGCTTCGGCTGCCATGGCTCAAGCTCTACTCCGAGGGCGAGCCCGTCGAGGACGTCTTCAAGATCATCGAGGCGAACGTGCGGATCCCGCGGATGACGTTCGGCGACCTCGGCGCGCAGGTCGCCGCGTGCTCGGTGGCCGAGCGCGCCCTCGTCGCGCTCGCCGAGCGCCACGGAGCCGGGCCACTCGCGGAGCTGATGGACGCGCTGATCGACTACACCGAGCGCCTCGTCCGCCAGGAGATCGCGACCTGGCCCGACGGTACCGCCTCCTTCACCGACTACCTCGGCTCGGACGGGATCGACGTCTGCGACGTGCCGATTACGGCACACGTGACGATCGCGGGCGACGAGGTGACGGCCGACCTGAGCGACTCGGCGCCGATGGTGCGCGGCTCGCTGAACAGCACGCGCTCGTTTGTGGAGGCCTGCGTCTACCAGGCGGTGCGCGCGGCGCTGACCGTCGAGGTGCCGAACACGGCCGGGGCGTTCCGGCCGATCCACATCGTGACCGAGCCGGGGACGATCGCGGAGGTCGTGATGCCGGGCGCCTCGTCGATGCGCGGCGTCACCGGATTCCGCGTCCTCGATGCCGTCAGCGGGGCGCTCGCGCAATTGCTCCCGGATCGCGTTCCCGCGGCCGGCGAGGGTGGCAACACGCTCGCGATCTTCGGCGGCGAGCGGCCTGACGGAGGCCGCTTCATCTTCTACGAGCTGGTCGTAGGAACCTGGGGCGGAACGCCCGAGGCCGACGGCAACGACGGGCTCACGAACCCGGCGAGCCTTGCCGCGAACATCCCGGTCGAAGTCGCCGAATCGGAGTACCCGATCGTGGTCGAGCGGTACGGGCTCGTGCCCGACTCGGGCGGCGCCGGCCTGCACCGCGGCGGGCTCGCGATCGAGCGCGTCTGGCGCTGCCTCACGCCGCGCACGTCGCTGATCGTCCGCTCCGACCGGGCGAAGCACCCGCCCTACGGGCTGGCGGGCGGCGGTCCCGGGGCGCTGTCGGCCAACGTGCTGTTGCGCCCGGACGGGATTCGGAAGGCGCTCCCGCCGATGTTCTCGATCGAGATCGGGGCCGGCGACGTCTACGAGCATCGGACCGCGGGCGGAGGCGGCTGGGGCGATCCGCTCGACCGAGACCCCGCAGCGGTCGCCGCCGACGTCGTCGACGAGAAGGTCGGCGTGGAGGCGGCGAGACTGCTCTACGGCGTCGTCGTCGCCGGGGACGGCACGGTGGACCTCGAGCAGACAACGGTTCTGCGAGCCGAGAGGAGGAGAGCGTGATCGAGAAGGCCGATGCGGTCGTGATCGGAGGCGGGATCATCGGGGCGAGCGTCGCCCACTTCCTGACGAAGCTCGGTTACGGGCGGGTGACGCTCGTCGAGAAATCGGAGATCTGCGGCGGCTCCACGCAGTACTCGGCCGCACACATCCGCCAGCACTACTCGAACGAGGTCGCGATCAGGCTCGCCGTCCGCGGCGCCGCGATGTTCGCGAACGCCGAGGAGGAGCTGGGCGGGCCCGCCGGCTTCGTCCAGCACGGCTACATGGTGATCGCGCCCGCCGACCAGGAGCAGGCGATCCGCGACGTCGTCCCGATCCAGCAGCGCTACGGCGTCCAGACGGAGATCCTGACGCCGGAGGAGGTCTCGCACCGCTGGCCCGAGCTCGAGGTCGAGGGAATCGCGCTCGCCTGCTTCGAGCGGACGTCCGGGTATGCGGATCCCGTCGCGACGGTCCGCGCGCTCGTTCGCTCGGCCGAGCGCAGAGGGTGGGAGGTGCTCGAGGGCT
>JBBJLW010000089.1:0-3743 GCA_037720595.1 Gaiellaceae bacterium
TCAGAAGATCCCGTAGTCGCGCACGAGCTTCGACAGCGGCTCGGTCTCGAACAGCAGCGCGAGCAGACCGGCCTCCAACTGGCTGCCGAGCCGGCGCACCTCCGCGAACACCTCGGAACCATCGGCGGAGGCTCGCGTGACCGCTTCGAGCCTCTGGCGGAAGCCCTCGTCATCGAGCAGGCCGATGAACTGGTCGTAGGCGCCAAGCGCTCGGGCGCCCGGATCGGTGGCATCCTGCTCCAGGAAGGCCCGGGCGATCCGATCCGTGGGTGGCATGTCGAGCTGGGCGGTCAAAAAGCCGAACATGGCACCACGCTCGAGATGGGCGCACCCGAAGATGGGCAGGAGGCCGCCAGCGAACAGGACCTTCCGGGAAGTCCGCAGCTTGGCGTTCTGAAGGCCCCACTTGCCCGAGCCCGCCTGCTCTTTGGCCGCGAAGTCGACGGTGACCGTACGCCAGTAGCGAATCGTGTCGTTCAGCAGGAGGCGCGGCGGGCGAAAGTCTTTCGTGGACTCGTCAAGGTACCGACGCAGCACACGCTCCCGCGCGGCCGAGTAGACGTCGTTTGCTGTCCCCGGCACAGACTCGAGCAGGAACAGCATCCGCCGTGTCAGGTTCGCGTTGATGTCCGGATCGAGCCCGACGTTGTCGACGAGAGCGTCGCAGGAAACCGGGTCTCCGAAGACGCCTTGAGCTCCCGGCGCTCGATCCAACACCGTCTTAACTCCAGCGATCGACGGCTCTACCTCGCGGTCGGGGCCGTCGATCAACACCATGAAGTCGTCGTCGCTTCCCCCGGTCACTTCGGCACGGCCCCAAGAGCCCATTAGCACGACGGACGTGTCAGAATCGTGGCCCAGGCAGGCGAGGCGGGCACGACGGTCCTCAAGACCGGTGGCGGTCCGCTCCCGCGCCCGCATCAGGTTTGGGAAGTCCCGACCCGTCGTCGCTGCGAGCTCCTGGAGCGGACTCTTGGCGCTGCCGGTCACCAGTCTGGCTCAGGTGGGTCGAAGCGGTGCCTCGAGGATCCACGGAACGTCTAGGCAGCGCTGGAGCACTGGGCGGAACAGCTCCTCGTGCACCGCGAGGAGGGGCACATGCCGCAGCTCGGACGTGAGGGAACTGACATGGACCTGGCCTAGGCGCTCGTGGAAGACGTCAAGCAGCTGCTCCGAGATCGCCATCTCGCCATCGATCGACCAAGCGTGTGCGACGTCGAAGCAGAAGCCGGCCTCCGGCAGCTCCTCGAAGACCACAGCGAGCTCCTCGTGCGTTCTGCCCCAGGCCTTGCGCGCGTCCATGTTCTCGATCAACAGCTTCCTGCCCAACGAGCGATAAGGACGCGGATCCTCGATCGTGTCGGGGTGCATCACGATTGCGTCCGCCCATTCCGCGAGGCGCAACAGCTCGACGACGAGCTGGTCCTCCCCCAGCCGGCGTTCCTTCGATGGACCGTGGACACTCACGTAGCGAAACGGAAGGCTGGGAGCGGTAGCGAGGTAGTCCTGGAACGAGCCGAGCTCAGTCTCCGAGAGCACCGATAGCTCCACAGCGAAGGGCGACACCGCCCATGCGGCGGCAACCTGCGCCGTCCAGTCGCCCCTCAGCTTCTCCATGTATCCGGTGGAGGCGCCGATTGGGTGGTGACGCCGCACGAAAGAGGCGCTTCGAGGGGATAAAGCTGCGACCTCCACGTCAGCAACGCTACCGGGCGCGACAGTGAGATTGTTGACGGGTGATGTCGCGCAGCCCGAGATCTCCAATGGGCGAGCGGGTGCGGTGCACGTGAGGCATTACGTCTCGCGCCCAAGCGTGACGATCTCGTACTCGTTGGTCTCCTCGCCGAGGGCGGAGTCCACCTTGTCGGAGACAGCGCGCCGGAGGAGCGAACGCTCAGCCGCCTCCGGCCCGTAGCCCGGAAAGAGTTCGACGCTCAGGGCCGGGTACGTGCGGTTCTTGCCGTACGACGGATTGGTCCCGGGTAGATGGAACCATTGCTTCTCAGCTTGAGCGATGGTGAACGCGTTGATGTTGCGCGCCTCCTGGCGCCCCCCGTCGAAGGGGGCAGGGATGTCGTCGGCCTGGTCGAGCCACGTCATCAGGATGGCTGCCGTCGAAGAAACGGGAGCCCGGACTTCGAGCAGGTTGATCAGTCCCACTCCGTCCGGTGTCACCTTCGGCCGGCTCCTCGTCTCGAAGCGTGACCAGCCCGTGAGCGGGTGATCCGCCGTAGCCAGCGTCGGCTTTGGGAACCGGATGAGCGCCCAGATCATCGAGCCGAAGATCGAGCTTTCGTTCGACGACATTCCGAGCATGCGTCGCAAGCGGAAGCTGTCCGACGCGAAGAGCTCGTGCGTTTGGTCGAAGACCTCGTCCGGCGTCTGGCCGCTCTCGGCTATCTCCTCCGCGAGGAAGCCACTCGTCTGACTGCCGCCATCCCGAGCTCCCGTCGATCCCCGGCTCGCCGCGGATAGCTTCGTTCGCCCGAGCACACGGCAGGTCGTGGAACTCGCGGCTCACCGAGGGTCTTCCAGCAGCTCGGCCGCACGAAGCCCCCCCGCACAGTCCCCACGAGCGGCGCAGCGACAACAAGCCTCCGTCGGGGGCCGCTCGCCGGACACGTTCTTGAAGCGCGCGAAGGGAGCGACGCGGTCGCGATTCTGCTCGCTCGACCTGCTCGAGCGGCTTCCCCTCCAACTGCTCGCGACCCTCATACCGTCGATCAAGCTCCTCAGAGAGGAGCTTGTCGTCGAGCAGATCCTCGAGCTCCCTTACCCGTTCGTTCAGCTCCGCGGCCTGCCCTTGAACGTCGATCTCAGGAACGATACGCGCGCCGCCTATGCGACGTGGCCGCTTTCGACCGCGTCCTGTAGAGGTTTCTCCGGCGACTCGGTAGTCGACCGCACAGTCCCCACGAGCGGCGCAGCGACAACAAGCCTCCGTCGGGGGCCGCTCGCCGGACACGTTCCGGTGAGCGTCGGCCAGAAGAACTGCCGCCATCCCGAGCTCCCGTCGATCCCCGGCTCGCCGCGGATAGCTTCGTTCGGAACGGTGTCACTCGGGTCGCGCCCAGCCGAGGTCAGCGTGCTGCGCCCCCGAGGCGACTCCCGGCGTACTCGCGTAGCGCCGCCCGCAGAATCGCGACCGCGTCGCTCCCTTCGCGCGCTTCAAGCTCGCTCAAGAGCCGCGAATCCTCGGGCGTGAGACGCACCGAGACGATCAGGTCCACCGGGTGGCCCTCGTGAACCTCCACCGCCTGACCGTCAACCGGATCGAGATCCTCTGGCCTCACGGCACCCATGATGCCCTATCTCGCGTGTCGACGGAACAGCGTCCACTGGTGCCGCGATGCATCGAAGGCGGTCGCCGGACGCCAGGTTCCGACGTCGTCGCTGGGCGCGATCGGTACGGTGAGCGTTCGTCACGAGTTCGCTTGGCCGATCAGCAGAAGCTGCCCGGCTCGCCCCGGGATTCGCAGTGGTGATGTGGCGATTGAAAGGTCACCTGCTCGACCTCGTTCGAAGAGACACCGTGCCGAGCCATCTCCGCGAGGTTGTCCTCGTCGAGGATGAGTGCTCCGACGTAGTGCCTGGCCACGAGCCCAGCCTGATCGACCGCTCGGACACGGCGACCAGGTGAGCGAACCCGCACGGCGCCGCCCCAACGAGGGGTGCACCCTGGCCAATTGGACCTAAGGGCTCGTAGATCTTCAACCTCGCGGTTTGATCCTGTAGTTCCACTC
>JBBJLW010000090.1:0-3649 GCA_037720595.1 Gaiellaceae bacterium
AGCGCCTGCAGCGCGCCGAGGCGACGTTCGACGCCATCCCGTTCGATGCCGCCGCCGCGAGGGCCTACGGCCGTCTGTACGCCGAGGTCGCCGCGGCGGGCCGCAAAGCGCGCGGGAGACGAGCGCTCGACCTCCTGATCGCCGCGACAGCGCTCGCCGCCGAGCTTCCTCTCTACACGCGCAACCCCTCCGACTTCGACGGCCTCGGCGCGCTCATCGACGTGACCGCCGTCAGCGCCGGCACAGTGGCCGACTGACGCCGACCCACACCGCGCATCACCGCTGCCGGTCGATCCACGACAGGATGGCTCGCGAGTGCGTGAGCACCGTCCCGTCGCTCAGCTTGAGCGCCGGCAGCTTCGTCGCTCCGGTCGCAGCGCGCAGTTCGTCACGCGAGCCCTTGCGCAGGAAGGGGATCGGGTTGCCGTGAGCGGCGATGACCTTCTCGTACTCGAGCCCTTTGGCGCGGAGCGCCTCCTGCACACGGCGGCACGGGTGGATCCGCGGGCCGCCGCCGTCGCCGTGGCAGATTGCACCGGACGTCCGGACAGCCAAGGCCAGCGATCGCTCAGCGATGTAGCCGGATCCGCTTGAGGTCGTTGACGAGCCACTTGAACGCGAGGTCAGTGGCGGGCGTTGGACCGAAGATCTTGAGAGCCTCGCTCGTCGCGTGCGCGGAGATCCATCGACGCGCTGCCGGGCGAAGCGCGAAGAGGCGCTGCTGCTGAAGTCCTAACTGTTCCATGCGGTCCGTAGACGAGGACTCGGACCGTCCCGGCACCGTAACGTCGACGGAGCTTCCGTCGGCCTCAGCGGGCAAGGGATCCAGCATCCACTCAAGAACAGGTGCAGCTCCGTGGCCCGGTGCAGGTGAGAAGTGGAGCTGGCCTCGCAGAATCGCAGGCAGCGTGACCGCGACTCGCATCCGATGCCGCAAGTTCGGCAACCACAGGGTAACGATGTCTTCATAGGCTTCGAGCGCGCCCTCGTACACCGCAGAAGTCCGCTCGACGAGTCGCTCGGGCGAATAGGGACTCCAAACCCAGCTGCCTCTCGCCCCGCGCTCTAAATCCCATCCGGGCCACGGAGCTGACAGTTCTTCCTGTTCGTCCGCTTGAAGCTGGCCAACGCGCGCGCGAAGTGCGCTCAGATCGTGGGTGCTTCCGGATGCCATGAGTAGCGCTTCGGCTGGTATCTCGACCAGCCGGTTGTGGATGGCTTGCACTGAGAGGGGCCCAGGGTGGAGTGATCCGAGGTCGAGCAGAGCCAGTGCCTCCGCCCACGCCCGCTCCAACAAGAGAGGCCCCGTGGGAACCTGTATCTGCCGGCGCCCGACCACAGCCTTGACACTCCGCGTGACATCGTCGAGCGCCCAACGCCAAGGCCACGCTTGCTCCGGAGCCGGCCGTGACAGACGCCCTGAACCCCATCCGGCACCTGGGTCGAAGATATGAACGCCGGGAGGGAGTTCGACTACGTCGGCGTGGAGATCGTTCTCTTCGCGCCACATCGTCATTAGCGATGTGTCGTAGCCCGCAACGCCCAACTGCAGCGGTGTTCCGTCCGGATCTGCGTACCCGAGAAGCTGTCCCATCGGTCCGATTCCGGACAGCCACGCGCCCATTGCCCCGCGCACCGCCGTGCCTGCTTCGACCAACGGACCAACCTCGCCGCCCTCCTCCGACGGGTCAATCGACCCGCGGATCGCTTCGGTAACAACTTCGCTGGCAAAGCCAGGATCTGCGCGGACGATCGGATCCAAGAGCTGCGATGCGCTAGGCCAGTCGAGTTCCGCGACAGCGACTATGACCGCGTAGCGCCACAGGTCGAGGCGGGGGGGATCGACTGCCAGATCAGAGCTCTGGGGGTCACCGGCGATGAGGCTCTCGGCGGCAAACCATTGAGTCAGGATGGGAAGGCCGAACCGAACGGCGCCTTGGCTCTCGACGATGAGACCAGAGGTCAGCAACGGATCAAGCGTCTCGCGCCTCCCTATCTCGCGGACAGGGACCGGCGCCTCTCCGCGCTCCGTCGAGAGCCGGCCGAGATCCTGCAGAAGCTGGTTCGCTTGCGGGTCTGCATCTGGAACGGCGCGTCGCACGAGGTTGCGAAGCAGCGACCCAGTTGACGCTGCGCTCGAGCCTGAGCGTAGTTCCACGCCGAGAAGGACAGCCCAAAGGGGACGCCTCGCCGCATCGCCGACGGAGGTTGGCCAACGATAGTTCGAAACCTCGCGACCAGCGACACTGCTGACTAAGGTCAGCGATGCTTCCTCGCTGAAGGTCGGCAGCTCGACTGCTTCCTCGATCGGGCCAAAGGCGGGCAGCGGTCGGGACGAGATAACGAGTCTTAGCTCGGGCCACGCTTCGACAGCGATCCGCCCTGCTTCGAGAAGGGCTGATGCTTTACCAGCTCCCGCTTCTTCGGCGCCATCAATCACGACGAACGCGCCCTGACGCTCGAGCGTCCCGATCCCGTCGCAGTCGTGACGGATCGCCTCAATCAGGTCCTCTCCGACGTCTCGGGCGTGAAACCACACAGGGGCTGGCGCGTCTGAATCGTCCAGCGCGTGAGCAATGGCCTCCTGCATTAGGCGTTCGGTGGTAAGGGATTTCCCCGCTCCCACGGGCCCGCGGAGCACGATCAGCGGGTTATCTGTTGTTGGCCGCACTTCGTCGGACGGTTCGCCGACGCTGAGGTCGTCCGCGAGCAGAAGAGCCTCAGCTCGACTTATCCCAGCGGCTCGCCAGCGGGTGATACAGCGAGCCCGGGATAGCCGACCCCGCTCATCGAGCAACGCCGCCCTAGTTCGCGCCGGCATGGCGCCGCGCCATGCCCTTACGAATTCATCGCCGAAGCTCAACGCGACTGCATCCCGCACACCTTCAGGGGGCGTCTCGACCCACTTCGCATGGGGCGCGACCTCGCCTAGCAGCGCTTCGGTCGCAGTGTCTGGCGTTGCCGTGCTAAGGCGAACGATCAGCACCGGTCGATCGTGGGCTAAGGCCTCTCGGACCTCACGAGCAACCGGGTTTGTCGTCGTGCTCCCCACAAGCCACAGCGTAAGTTCGGCTTCGCGCACATGGCGTAGATATGACTCGTCTAGAGGCTCAGTGCTTGCGGGCGTGAACTCGAACGCCCAAGGAGACAGAAACGTGGGCGCATCGAGCGCCGCAACTGCATCGGCCCTGGGCTGAACCATCTCGTCATCCATAACGCTCGAGATAAATACCCGGAGGGGTGGTTCGCCCGCCCGGAGCGGGGGACGATCGGGATATGACGATCCGCCACTCACCCTCGGAGCTTCGGCTCATCCGGCGATCTCACTTGGATGCCCGGCGACACAAGGAGGCTACGCGTCGAGAGCGCAGCTCGCGAAGCGATAAGGCGACGAGGGTGAAGTTCGCGTTGGCGGACGTCGCTTGTGAAACGGCTGCTCCCCTAACCATGGCACCGCGCGCGCGTTCGCCCGCGGTGCCGCCTCCGTCCCCCTACTTCCCGTCCATCATCTTCTTCGCGATCTCCGCCAGCTCGCCCGGGTCATAGCCCGGCGCGAAGTGCTCCGGGCTCTCCGGGAAGTCAGCCTGCGCCCCACCCTCCGGCGGTCCCTGCTGAACCGAGAGCTCCTCGCCATCTTCGGGATGTACGC
>JBBJLW010000048.1:0-13997 GCA_037720595.1 Gaiellaceae bacterium
CCGGCAAGGCTCGCCAGCCAAGGTTCGGGCAGGGCTTCGTCGACCACCTCGAGCAGGGGCCAAACGGCGCGCTCGGGCAGCCATGGGTCCGTATCGCCCTCCAGCCCGGACGCCGCCATGACGGAGTCGCCGACCAGCCGGCGCGGCGATGGGAACTCGACGTTGGCGCAGACGCCGTCGGAGCGCCCGGGCGTGGCGCCGAGGTGGGCCGACATCCGCTGGGTGAGCCAGCGCTCCATCCCGCGGGTGGGGACCGAGATGAGCTCGGGGGCGAACGGGTCCGGCGGAGGATCGACCAAGAGCCCTCGAAGGGCTTCTAGCAGGCCGTCGGCTCGTTCGGCTCGGTGTAAATGGAGCAAAGGGAGTCGTTCGATCAGGCGCCGGCGCGAGGAGTCAGCAGCGAGCCACGTAATGGGTCGGCGTCGACCATCGAGATCTGAGGTCGCCGCTCAGAAGATTCCGAACTCACGGACGAGCGCGCGAAGCTCGTCAGTCTCGAAGAGCAAGGACAAGAGGCTCCCCTCGAGCTCGCCACCGATACGCCGTGCTTCCGCGAACACAGTCGACTCGTCGGCCTCCTCGCGTGACAGTTCCTTCAAAGACCGGCGCGACGGTGGGTGGTGCAGCAGGCCGATGAAGCGGTCGTAGGCCTCGAGGGCACGAGCACCGGCGTCGATTGCACCATGGCGCAGGAAGGCGTCCGCGACACGATCGGTCGGCGGAGCGGCGAGCTGAGCCTCGAGGAAGGTCCGCATCCCGGCTGCCGTGTAATTGCGACACTCGAGGATCGGCAGGAACCCGGAGGCGAACAGGAGCTTGCGAGAGGTACGCAGCTTCGCGTTGCGGAGTCCCCACAGCGGCGTCTGGGCTCCTTCAGCCGCGCCCAAAAAACAGTTCGTCGACTTCGTCCCCCTGCGCCTCCGGCGCGGGCGTCGCGAGGGCGTCTGCGGCGAGATCGAGTCGAGCCTCAAGACCCTCGGCCTCGCCCGCCTCGCGCCTGAACACCGCGCTGGCCGGCGCGGGTCCCGCTCCGGGCATTCCGGTGCGTACGAGATCCCCGTGGTTGATCTGGAGAACGCGACTAAGCAGGGCAAGCAGTTGGTCCGAGACACTCGTCGCGTCCAGTTCGCCACGTTCCATCGCCTCGAGATGGCGCGCGGCCTTTCCCCCGCCCTCGTCGCCGAGGCCTGCCGCGACAAGAACTTCCGCGGCTAACTCACGCAGAGAGAGTCCAGCCCGCCTGCGCAGCCGCGGAAGAAGCGCTCGCCAAGCGCTGGCTTCCGACTCAAAGGCGGTCGCTGCGGCTAGTACGGCGGGCTCACGGAGCAGTTGGGTCATTGCCGCCTCTTCGTAGGGCGGGGTCGGCGCGTAGGCGAGAAATGTGGTGATCTGGTCGGCGAGGTCGTCTCGAGCCGCACCTTCTGAGGCCTGATTGAGGTAGCTCTCGACCGACGGGCGGCGGCCGGCGTTCCACTCTTCGATGAAGCGCGAGAGAAGAGTGTCGGTATCAGTCATCGCGAGTGACCTCCTTCAGCCTACGCACTCCACGCGAGCAGAGCTGGTCAACGTTCGCCACGCTGAGCTCGAGTTGACCTGCAATCTCGCGTGACGAGTAGCCGGACATCTTCAAGCGCATGACCGCACGCATCTGCTCGTTCTCCAGCTCCCCGATTCCCGCCTTGAGTACGGCGAGGGCGTCTCGCGCTGCCGTGTGCTCAGCATCGCGGCGCGAGGCGACCTCCCCGAGCTCGGCGTCGAAGCGACCGAGCGTCTGGTCGTCCGCGCCCAGCGCCGACTCGTCGATGCTGCCAGCGGTGCGGCGCTCGCGGGTCAGCCGGCGCCTGCAGAAGTCCATGCAGGTGTTCGTAACGCAGGTACGCAGGGCGGCGAGGAACTCGCCGCGCGTCGTCCCCCGGAAGTTGCCGAGCATCTTCACGGCGCGAATGAAGCACTCCTGGGTCGCGTCCTCGTAATCGTCACCTTCGATCCGAACTTCGGGCGCTCCGGGAAAGCGGAAGGCGATGACGAGGCCGCGGAGCCTGTCGTGGTGCCGCGCCGCCAGATGACGCCAGGCTTGGGTCGCTGTGTCCCAGTCGTTTCCGCGACGCTTGGCGCGGCCTGCGACAACAAGTTGCAGGAGTTGCTCGTCGGAGAGCCTGTGCATGTTCTGGTCGATCGCGTGTGACCGCTTGATAGCGGCCACGCAGGCGCCTCGCGCAGCGACCCTACCGGGAAGGAACGAGTGACGGACACACGGTTGGCGTGCGGCGAACTGGCGAGATGCGTCAACGGCCATGTTGTTTGGTTGCAGCGGACGCGCCAGACGGGGCGGCGGGCGGTCTACGCAGCCGCGCGGCGAAGAGCGGCCTGACCGTCCGCACGGAGCTGCGGGGGGCCACCGTCGAGGTCGTGCAGAGCCAACCTGCTGGGATCCAAGGCCTGTTGAGCGAGCGCGACGAGATGCCGATGGTGGGTGAACACGATCACCTGCGTCCGGACGGCGAGATCAGCCAGCGCGCTGAGGATCCGCTCCGATCGAGGGTCGTCGGACTCGAGGAACACGTCGTCAAAGAGCACTGGGACCCCGCCGGATGAGTCGACGTAGCGCTCGATGGCCGCTATGCGTAGCGCGAGGAAGAGCTGCTCCCGCGTTCCGTCGCTCATGTGCTCGACGCGAAGTGGTCGACCGTCCTTGTCGCGCCCGACGAGGATCGGCTCCTCGGCGTCGTTCCAGTCGACATACAGCTCGGTGAAGGTTTCGCGCGTCAACGATGGGAAGAGCTCGTTGGCCCGCGCCAGCATCGGACCTTGGTGCTTCGTCCGGTACCGCTCGATCGTCTCGCGTAAGAGGCACGAGGACAGCCTGGCGACGGCGTAGCGCTCGGCGAGATCGCGCGCGCCCGCGAGGTGCTGCTGTGCTTTCTCGGCTGCCTTGCCGGCGCAGTCGGAGCGCTCGGCTCGCTCGAGCTGGTCGCGCGCCTCGAACGCCGCCTCCTGGGCGCGGTCACGCTACCTCCCGGAGCGCCTTCAACTTGCGCCCGTGCTCGGAAATGTCCGCGTCGAGCTGCTCGCCGCTGAACTCAGTCGCCGCGGCGAACAGTCCTTCGAACGCCTCCTCTCCGGCCTGGGCGACCTCTCGCTCGCACGTGGGAATCTCATGCCGCAGCTCCGCAGCCCGCGCGGAGCGACGCTCGATATCCGCGAGCTCATCCTCCTCTGTAGCGCCGGCGGCCCCGACCATCGCGTCCAGCTGCTCCTGGGCGCGCTCCCGCCGCTGGTTCGCGTCGGCGAGATCGCCCTCATGCCGTTCGATCTGGGCGTTGAGCCCGTCGATCGCCTCGCGAGCGCGCTGGGCGTTGCCCAACCGATCCATCACCTCGGAAGCCGCGTCCTCCGGATCTACTCCAGATAGATCAGGCGCGACTGCACGACAGATGCGAGCGACCTCGGCGGCGAACTCCTGACTGTCCCTGTCGATCCCTTCGATGCGGTGGCGGAGGGCCCCGACGCTGTCACGGGCGGAGAGGGCATCGTCGATGGTCCGGAGCATCTGCGAAGCGTCCTCGGGGGCGACGTCACTGTCGAGGCCATAGGTGGCACGCAGTCGTTGCCACTGCTCGCGCCAAGCCTCGTGCTCGGTCTCGGCCTGAGCTAGGTCGCTTCGCTCGCGAGCAAGGGTCCGCTCGGCGTCCTCGACCGCTTTCTGGGTCGTCCGCCGCTTCGCGTTCTGGTCATCGAAATCGCCGGCCAGCGACTCGGCCAGAGCGATCGCCCCTTCGAGGGTCGAGCCGGCCGGCGCCGGGCCGTTCGTGTCGGCTAGGTGCTCGAGGAGAGCTGTACCGTGTCGGGCGGCTGCTTGCTCGGCCAGCTCAGCCTTGCCCGCGGCGCTGCGAGCTTCCTGCACCAGCTTGCAGATCGACTCGTGCTCCCTCAACCACTCCGGCGCATCGACGATGGCCGGTGGCCGCATCTCCGACGGCTTCCAGGCCGTCTGCCATTCGGTTTCGAGCAGTGAGCGACGGCGTTCCAGCTTTCCGACTCGCTCGCCGAGCGCTTCTCGTTCCGCGGCAGTACGCGCGTTGGTCGCGTCGATCTCCGCCGCCTGTGCGAGCTTGTCGGCCTGGGCCGCGCGGGCGTCCGCGACTTGGTCGGCCCCGGCCATGGACCGCTCGAACTGCTCTGCCCGCTGGTCAGCGTCTGGCGCGGGCGTGACGAGCGCTCGTCGGACGGTCTGCCAGTCCTCGTCGCGCTGTGTGCGGCCCGCCTCGAGCTCTTGCGCTGTCGGCGCCTGCCCCCGGGCGCGTAGGCCGGCGCCACGGCCGGCTAGATCCGCGGCTCGGCGGTCGATCTGCTCGCGCTCGTTGTCGATGGCCGACTGCTGGTCATCGAGCTCGAGCTTGGTCGCGAGGACGCGATCGATCGCGTCCCGTGTCGGTACTGACTGGCGCTCCAACTCCTCAAGCGGGGTAGGCCGAGGGGCGAGCCTCGCGAGGCGGTTCTCGGCCTCGGCTCGAAGCGCGTCTGCCGTTGCGTGATGCTCGGCGGCCTGATCCTCGACGGGGCCGAGCTTGGTGGCTGCGCGCACGGCCGCGCGCAGGGCGGCCGTCCCGACCGCTTCGGGCAAGCTCGTGAGTTCGTTCTGTGCGGCCTCGAGCGCGCGTTCGGCGTCGGTCGTGCGGGTGCGTGCGCTGCGATGGCGCTCGGCGATCTCGCCGCGGGAGTCCAGGCACCGGTCGAGGCTCTGTCGCGTTCGCTCCTGTGCGATGTGAACGTCGAGCTCGTCGACCTGCATCCCGGCTCCGATTCGCGCCAACAATCCCTCGAGCCGGGCCTCCTCACGCTGGAGTTCGCCTTCGCGCTTGCGCCGGTCGCTGGCCGCCTTGCGGATCGCCGCAATCTGTGAGTGCGTCTCGGTGATCGCGGCCGAGTGGGAGAGCATATCGCCGGGATCGGCCTGCTGGGAGTGTGTCTGTCGAAGGGTCGCGAGCGAGCCCTGCGCCGTCCGACTTGCCCTGTCTGAGTCGTCACGATCCCGCTGAGCCGCGCCGCGGCGTTCGGCGGCGTCCGAGCCAAGCGCAGGCGGCTTACCGAGGCCCTCAAGCTCGAGGACTAGCTCACTGTGGCGTGCGAGCATTGGCTTCACCGCCTTGAGGCGGCGCAGTCGCCCGCACTCCCTTTCGTGCTCCCGGATCGTTCCGTCCAGCTCCTCGATGACCCGTCGGGTATCGCTTGCGGCGCGACGGAGCTCGCCGGCGCGCGTGGGGCGTACGGTCGCCGCACTGAGCTCCTTGGTGGCCGTCGAGTGCTCGGCTAGCGCCACGTTGAGCCGCGCATTGCGGCCGCCGGTCTTGAAGAGGTCGGCGGCGTCGGAGTCCAGTGCGCCGAGCAGCCGGTGCAGGCGACCGGTGCCGGCCGCTGCCGCGAAGAGGCTCTCGCCAACGGCGCCGTGACCAGCGAGCAACTCGCGGCCGCCATCCACGAGAGACTCATGCGAGATTTCGAACAGGCCGCCATAGGCTTCGGCCGTTAGGGCGTGCAGGGCCACTCCGATTGGATCATCGTGCAGCGGCTGGCCATCCGGACCGAGCAGAGTGTTGACCTTGCCCTTCCGGCGGACAACCTCTACGGCCCCGTCGTCGGTGAGGAGCTGGGCACCGATTCGCAGGTCGGCGTAGTCGTGCGTGTGAGCGTCCGGCGTGCGGGTGGGGATGCCGAACAGCAGCGCCGTGGTCGCCCGACGAGTCGTGCTCTTTCCGGCGGCGTTGCCGCCGTAGACCAAGTGCAGCCGTCCGTCGGCCTCACCGAAGTCGAGCGTACGGTCGGTGAAGGATCCCCAGCGGGTCAGATCGAGGCGTCCGAGACGAATCATGCGGGCTCCTCCAAGAGGCGGACGGGCAAGGTCCGCTCGACCTCCGAAAGGAGACCGCTGATCGTGTCGGGATCGGTGGGATCAAAGTCAGCGAGGAGCGCTCCAGGTAGCTTTGCCGCCAGGGGACCAAGCTCATCGGCGAGCTGGTCGAGGACAGCGGTGCTGTTAGCGGCCACCCGAATCGCGCGCACGACCTCCGCGTAGGCGTCGTCCCCTTCCGGTGAGATCGCCGAGGGCGGCGACGTTCGGAGAACGACACGCTCCACCCACGCGCCTCCACAGGCTGCGTCCGTGGCCACGACCGCCGCTTCGTGGCGCAGCCTGTCGACATCTCGTACCAACTCCGCGTGCGCTTCAGTAGCGCCGAAGACCTTGACTCGCACGGCAAGCAGCCGATCACCGCACTCGGTCGCAGCCTGCCGCAGCTGATCGCTCATGCGCCCAAAGACGTCGTTCTCATCAGCAGCGTCACCGGCGTCGACTTCGCAGATAGCCCATCGAACGTCGTCGAGCGCGCGCTCCTCGAGGCTCACGACACGGCCGTCGTCGATCTGCACGACGGTGGCGCCCTTGGCCCCAGCCTCGCGGACGTGGCGGCCCTGAAGGCAACCGGCGAACACGACCGGCGGGTCGGCGACGAGGATCTCCCGCTGATGCACGTGTCCGAGGGCCCAGTAGCTGTAGCCGTGCTCTGCGAGTCGGTCGGGACGGCAGGGCGCGTAGGGCTCATGGCCGAGACGGCCGTTCGCGCTTGTATGCAGCAGCCCGACGTTCACGTAGCCGGGAAGCGGGACCGGGTATCCGGCCGAGAGGTCGTCGAGCACCGCAGCGGTGGCGAAGCTCTGGCCGTGCACGGCCAGCCCGAGTTCCTCGTAGACAGCGGTGTCCGGCGCCTCCGCCGAGAGGGTGCGAACGTTGTCCGGCATCCGTAGCGTCCTCGTGATCCGGCTGGCGGCGTCGTGGTTGCCCGCGACCGTGACCACTGGGATCTGGGCGTCGCGCAGACGGTTCATCTCCCGCGCGAAGTGGGCTCCCGTGCCGAAGTCAGGCCAGTCCCCGTCGAAGAGATCACCGGCGATCAGGAGCGCGTCGGCCTCCTCGTCGATCGCCAGGTCGACGAGGTTTGCGAGCGCTGCGCGCGTGGCGAGGCGCAACTGCTCGACGGGCGCTCCGTCGTAGCGAGCGAGTCCCCGCATCGGGCTGTCGAGGTGGATGTCGGCTGCGTGAATGAGTTTCATTGAGCGTTCGATTCTGCGCCTGGGGTCGGACGGGCCGTTACCCTCTAGAGAAGAGTCGCGACGCTCCCGCCGCTTCTGACACGGCTGCGAACTGGCTTAGCCGGGGGCGGCCTTCGCCCGCGCTACGGCTTCGCTGAATTCGGGCCTGCCGACTCGAGCCGGCGTGGCGGCGTCGAACACCCCGAAGCCGGTGTCCTCGTCGAAGCCGCCGGCCACCACCATCTCGGCGGCGAGTTGAGCGGTAGAAAGCCGGTCGACGCCACGCATGCGGCAGAGCTTCGTACCGAGCTCATCGTCCATCACGACGAGGGCATCCTGGACCCGCGCGGCCAGAAGTACAGTGGCGATCTCGCCACGGTTCGCGGCCTCGTGAGCTCCGGCGGGCGAGTGGAGGCGCCTAAGCGCCTCCGCGTCAGCGAGGAGGTCCGGCGGCAGCGAGAGCGGCTCGCCGGGGGGCCACCTCAGCATGTCGAGCGTCTTGAGCTGCGGAAAGCGTCCAGCCGCGTTGCGACGAAGCTCGTTGGCGACGTCGAGCAATATGGCCGCCCGGTCGGCGAGGTACTGAGCGAGCGGTATGAGCGCGCCAGCCTCGGCGAAGCTGATGAACGGGCTCGTGTCGAGCAACACCGTCGTCGCGCGGCGCGCGACGACCGTCACCAGTCGGGCTCCGGTCCAGCGGGGATCAACCCCAGCTCGGCGACGACGCGCTCGACGGTGGCGCGGTCGCGCCGCAGCGCGAGGGCGAGCCGGTCGATATCGATCAGGCCTCCCGCGTAGGCCGCGAGCGCGTTGTCGCGCAGGCGCACCGGGAGGCGGGGCAGCCCGCCGGCGCGCTGCACCTGGGCGAGCTGGTCCTCGACCGGAGCGAGTCCGAGCATCTTCTCGGCACCGCGGTGCTGACCCTGGTCGAGCTGACGCTTGAGCTGCCTGCGCTGCGTAGGCCGTTGGAGGACCTCGGCCTCGACGAGGCGAACGTAGGCCGCGGGCGCACTGATGCCGAACCACGCCGCGATCCGGACGAGCACGGCCAGGTCGATGAGCGGGTGATCGTGGGCGTCCATCCAGTTCCGCACGGCCTGCTCCGGCGCCAGGAACTCCCCCGCGAACGCGTTC
The DNA here is from genome assembly GCA_037720595.1 of Gaiellaceae bacterium. GTDB lineage: Bacteria > Actinomycetota > Thermoleophilia > Gaiellales > Gaiellaceae > Gaiellasilicea. The sequence goes on from JBBJLW010000048.1 coordinate 8,221, forward strand.
GCCTGCTGCTCGACCGGATCGGTGGTGCGCCCTTCCACGGTCTCGGTTCCATCGACCACCGCGCGGTGGCCCAGCCGGTGATGCCCAAGCTCATGAGCGAGCGTGAAGCGTTGGCGCGTGACCGCCTCGGAGCCGTTCAGAAAGATGAAGGCCTGATCGCGCCGCACGATGTAGGCGCCAGCCACCCCTTTTCCGAGGAGCAGGATCGCCACCGGCACGTCAGCCGTCTCCTCGACGATCAGGAGGAGATCGTGGACGGGCTGATCGAGGCCCAGCCCCAGCTCGTGTCGCGCAACGCGGGCTGTCGCGATCGCCTCGCGCACGTGCGCGGACTGAGCCACTGCTCAGCTCCGAGCGGCAGCCTCGAAGGTGAAGAATTCGTCGATGATCGACGTAAATTCCGCCACGGCTGCCTCCCCCTGCCCGGGCCCCCCCTCGTTGCGGAACAGCGGGGTCGTGTCGACCTCGTTGCGCAAGAGAGCGTCGGGATCGACGCCAAGGAACTCGGCGCCCGAAACGAGCTCGCCGACGGCGAGGCCGCGCTCGCCGGACTCGATCCGGCTCAACGCAGAGGGGTCGAGATCGAGCACGTCGGCTAGGCGTCGCTGGGAGACGCCGCGTTTAGCGCGCAAGTCCGCAATGCGCTGACCGAGCTTTTCCTGAGTGAGATACGTCATGGTCCATTGCGATTATCGCACGACTCGCGGCAGAACTTGAATCTAGCCGTGCACGGGCTCTGAACCCGCCGCCTCGGGAACGAGGACGGTGACGAACTCGGCGAAGACGTCGACGTCCTGATCAGGGGTGAGCTCGATGTCCTCGATCTCACGGTTGACCGCCTGGAGCACGACACGCGTGTGCCGCCACTGGTCGTCCTCGGCGACCTTTTCGCTGTGGTAGCGCTTGACGGTGTACGAGCCGCCGCCCTCCGGATCCGTGGCGTCATGGAGCTGCGCCAGGACGATCTTGCCTTCGCGAGATCCCGCCAGCGGCGCTCCGGCCGGATCGGCGCGGAAAACCGCGACGGCGCCATCGGGGATGACGGGTTCCATTGACCGGCCCGCGATCCGGACGGCGAACATTCCGTCGAGCGCTGTGGTTGCCGCCTCGACCCAGCCCTCCTCCTCGGCCTCGACGTTCTCCAGGAAGAGGCCCGCCGCGGCGCGGATCGAGTAGAGCGGGATGTGCCGGATGTATGGCTGCGCGTCGGCCGCTGAGACGATCCCGATTTTGTCCAGACCCTCGGCGGCAGGCTCTGATGCCGCAGCGCCGTTATCGAACCACGCTCCCTCCGGGGTGATCGCCTCGGCCGCATCCTTGCCCTTAAGGGCGCGGGCGATGCGACGGAAGTCCGAGGTCAGCAGCACCGGGTCGTCGAGGTGGCTGGCGGCAATGACGACCACCTTCCAGCCGAGCTCATCGAGCTGGTCGCGAATGATCGCGTCGGCACGCTGCCGCTCAGGACTGCCGTGCAACGTCCTCGAGAGCCCGTCGAGGTAGACGGCGACCTCCGCGTCGTGGTAGGCGAAGTCCGGCACGGTGCGCCCGTAGGGAGGCCCGATCTCGATCTCGTGCTGGCCGACGAACCCGTCGAGCCCGGCGCGACGAAGCAGCTCGCGCAGACGGTCCTCGGCCTGGTTCGTGGTCGCGATGGGTCCCGCGAAGCTCGTGTCCTCTAAGGGCTGGAGCTCGTGACCGCGTTGCGGTGTCGTCCCCATACCAGAGATGAGATCAAGTGCACGGTGACGATCGAGGAAACGGTGCCAGAAGACGTTGCGGCCGGTGCGAAGGCACGCGTAGCAGGAGCTCTCGCACCCGCCTGGGCAGTCCTCGAGCAGCTCGTGCAGCGTCGCGGCAATCTCGCTCCAGCGTTCGATGATTTGCACCAGCAGGCCGGATCCGCCCGGCATGGGGTCATAGACGTAGAGGTCGTGACGCCCGTCGGACTTCGGCACCGGAAGCGTCTGAAGGTCGTCGGGCTCCATCTCGAGGACCTGCGAGGCGCCGAGTCGGAGCGCCTCGCCGAGGTTCGCCGCGTCGGCCTGGTCGTCGAGGTCGTGGACGTGCAGCGAGTCGGCGACCACGTTCGCCGTGAGAGCGAGCCATGCCGGCCGTCGGCCGCAATTCTTGACGTGCCAGTCGATGAAGTCCTGATGCTCCTTCGGTGACGCGTAGGGCGAGCGTGTCGCACCGCAGACGATGCAGATCGGGTAGCCGGGCTCGCCCGCGCGAACGCGGTCGGCCGGGCCGGCGTTGATGAGCCGCAGGCCTTGACCGAGCAGGTGATGCGCCGTCCGCTCGCCGAAGGTCCAAGCGGTTCCACCGCGGCGGTGCCGCCGCGCCATGCCGAGGATGGTGACCGGAACCTGGAAGCGGTCGGTCTCCTCGTCGCGGATCGGGCTGACATGCGCGAGATCGACGTCGGCGATGGGCAGGGCTGGCAGCTCGACGGGGGTGGTGTCTCCGTAGCCTGACGAGGGAGTGCCGGCAGTCGTGACGAAACCGGAGGCGAGGTCGGCGAGGTAGGCTTCCGTGCGCTGCTCTCGACCGGCGACGGGGAAGTGGTAGCGGGCGGTGCGGTACCTGCCGCGGTTGGCGTAGAGCATGTTGCCCGGGACGAACTCGCGCACTGCGATCGCCTGTGGTCGCGAGAGCTCGAACGCGACCGCGCCGCCACGCCAGCCAGGGAAGGCGCTGATACCGCCGTCGTAGAGCCCGTAGCCGGGCAGGAACCCCTCGCCCGCGAGCACACTCAGCGTGTACGTCCTCACCTGGCGATCCTTCAGCGCTCGGGTGTACTGCTCGCAGCGGTCGCGCTGGCGCTCCTCGTCCCGGGAGAGCGGCCGCTCGGTTGCGGTCTCTGCCAACTGGCGCTGGGTCGCCACGACCCACATCAGTCGCTGGTGCAGATGGTCGACGATCCCTTGGAGGTCAGCGGGCATTGCCGCTACCAGTCCTTCGAGCTGCTCGGGAGCGACCTCGGCCGCAGCCTCGGAGGGCCAGCCGGCGGTGAAAACGCGCTTGACGGCATCGACGAGCAATCCGTGGTGCGCGTCGATCAGCCGAGCGAGCGCGCTGACGTCCGCGGGCGCGGTTCGGTACCGGTCGTCCTCGCCCTCGAACAGGTAGTGGCGCACGTACTGCGGCACGGCTTCGTCGACGGCCGCGCGCGTGGTCTCGTCGTCCTTGGCAAGGCGCAGCAGCTCCGAGAGCACGGCGGCGTGCACATGCTTGCGCACGAGGACGTCGTTCTTGAGGTTGAAGCGCGGCGGGCGCAACGGGGCGCCGAGCAGCTTCTCGGGCTGCTCGAAGAAGTAGGCGTCGTGTACCGCTCGTCGGCAGTAGACGAAGACGACCGCCATGCGGCGTCGGCGTCCGGCCCGGCCGACTCGCTGCCAATAGTTCGTGGGGGTGGGTGGCACGTTGCGGCAGAGCACGAGGTCGAGCGCGCCGATGTCGACGCCGAGCTCGAGCGTTGGGCTTGCGACAAGCGTGTTGACCGTCCCTCCGCGGCGCTTGAACTCCTTCTCGATGCGGTCGCGCGTCTCGGCCGGCACCTGCGCGGTGTGTTCTTCGGCCGTGACCATGGCGAAGGGCCGGCTGAGCAGCGACACGTTGTAGTCGTCGCTCGGCGGCGCGGCCGACTCGACGGTTCCGGCGCAGTGCGTCTTCGAGCAGGCTCCGTTCGGGGTCGGCCGGGCATGGACGCGTCGGCAGACGGAGCAGAGGTACCGCTCGCTCTGGCGGACCATTCCGATGCGGCTCGTGTCCACCTGGTGGGTGCCGCCACTGCCGCCGAGCGGCTTGCCGTTTCCGCCGACGAGCTTGACCGGCGCTACGAGGTCCAGCGCGCGGAGCAGCTCCCAGACCAGCTCTGCGGCGGCTCGCGGATCGTCCACGCCCCACTTGCGGATGAAGTCGACCGCGCCTGTACGCCCCCGGGTCGAAACGACGGTGCGCACCCACTTGTCCACCTCGCCACCCTGGCGCTCGAGTTTGAGACCGGTGGGACGAACATCGGTGAAGCCGTGGGGGATGAAGCCCCGCTGAATCTCTTCGGCACCACCGGTCCACCAGCGCCCGAAGATCGGCTCGTCGGCGTCGTGCAGCATCCGCGTGCGCCGCCACACGTCGAGCAGCCCCCCGATGCCGTCACACAGAGCGTCCGGGCTCATGCCAATCTCGGCCGCCAGACCCCGCACACGCGGTTCGTCGGGCGTGAGGCCGAAGTAGTGGATTCGCAGCTGTCCCCAGCGCTCCAGACCGTCGCGCTGCGTGAACGAGGTCGCGAGCTCGCGCAGTATCTGAATTCGCAGGAAACGCGAGAGCTGGACCGCCGCGCCACGCCCGAACGACTCGTCCGCGCCGCTATCGAATGCTTCGGGCGCCACGGCTCTCGCAAGGTCGCGATCGGCACGCAGCCGGCTCAGAAGCTCGGTGTGGAGGTCGCCAACCGACACGGGTCCACCACCGGTCCGCTCCAGGTTCCCTAGTACCTCGAGCATCAGGTAGCGCAGGCGGTAACGACGCGCGTGGTCGCGCATCCAGCCCGCCTGGAACGCGGCGTCCTGCCGGTTGTCAGCGAAGATCAGCAGGTGTCGCTCGTCCTCTGAGCCAGCGGCGCTGATCATCTCCTGGGCGAGGATGTGGACGTCGGCGACCGTCGATGCGCGTAGCGGGCGGATCGGCTCGTAGTCGCGCCCCGTTCCCGAGCGCCCCGTGGCGCCGCAGCCAAGGCAGCGGAAGGCCTTGGGCTCGTGCACCAGGTAGACCCGTGCGAGCGGACCCGGCTGCGAGCAAAGGGGGTTGGCGCAGCTCTCGTGCTCGTTCTGGTGCAGAGTGCCGCATTGCGAGCACAGCCACGCCTCCGACCGTCGCCCGTCGAGACGCGCGGAGGCCTTCGCGCGCCGGGTGCCACCGTTCTGATCTTCGTCCGCGGGATCGCCCTCGGCCAGGACCCAGTCGGTGAAGCGGACACGCGCGGCGCCATCGGCCTCGGGGTCGGGCGCTGGCAGCCAGTAGGCGCCGTCGCCGCTCGCCTCCCCACCAGCCGGCTTCCCGTCGTCGACCAGCAAGCCCTGGAGGTGCGTAGTGAGGTAATGCTGGCCGCACGTTCGGCACACCGACAGCGGGAAGACCGCGGCGGGCTGGCGGTCGCCGTCCGCCGCGGTGAGGGCCTGCCCGGCGGAGAACCACAGGGTCGGCTGGGGCGGATCGCCGTCGAAGGTCACAGCGGCGCCTTCGAGACCACGTACGAAGACGTGCAGCTTCGGCCGCAGGAGCGGGACGTCGCCGCGGCGGGCGAATGCCCCGAGGGCGAGATAGGCGAGCACCTCGGCCGTGGTGGTCTCCGGCGGCTGACCTGTGCGAGCAAGCCGAGTCCTAAGCCGCTGCGTCACCTCGGCGAGGTCGCGCGGATGCTCCAGCTCCTCGGCGAGGATGCGTACCGGCTCCATGCGTGCCAGGTGCTCGAACAGCACCTCGGCCACGCCTTCCTCCGGCAACTCGGGTCGGGCGCCAGTGAGCGCCTGCACTGCGTCGGCGAGGGCTTCCTGGTCGAGGCCGGCCTCCTCGTCCTCGACATCGTCGGCGCCGGGCAACGGCGGCGTACCAAGCGCATCGAGCACCTGGCGGAGTACCGCATCGGGATTCTCCGGCTCGGCTGGGATTGAGCGTGCGCCCGGCCAGTCGAGCTCGGCGTACTGCTCCGATACGAGGTTCACCTCCTCCTGTGGCACCCCGCATAGCCGCGAGAGGAACTCCGGACCGACTTCCCG
>JBBJLW010000091.1:0-3357 GCA_037720595.1 Gaiellaceae bacterium
GTTCGGAACATCGGCCGGCCGGGAATCGCCTCGACCGCGATCGCGGCGGTCGACTCGGCCCTCTGGGACTTGAAGGCGCGCCTGCTCGGCATCCCGCTCGTCGCGTTGCTCGGCCTCGTCCGCGACCGGGTGGAGCTGTACGGGAGCGGCGGCTTCACCTCCTATTCCGACGCGCAGCTCGAGCGCCAGCTCGGCGGCTGGGCGGAGGACGGCTTCGGTAGCGTCAAGATGAAGATCGGGCGCGAGCCGGCGCTCGACCCGATGCGCGTCGGTGTCGCACGGGCCGCGATCGGAGCCACGAGGCTCATGGTTGACGCCAACGGCGCGCTCGAGCGGAAGCAGGCGCTCGCGCTCGCCGAGCGGTTCGCCGAGCTCGACGTCGTCTGGTTCGAGGAACCCGTCTCCTCCGACGACCTCGCGGGGCTCCGGCTCCTGCGCGACCGTGCCCCCGCTGGGATGGAGATCGCGGCGGGCGAGTACGGCTATGACCTACCCTACTTCAGGCGCCTGCTCGACGCCGGCGCGGTCGACGTGCTCCAGGCGGATGCGACCCGCTGCGCCGGCATCACGGGCTTCCTCCGCACGGGCGCGCTCTGCGAGGCCTACGGGATCCCGCTCTCCGCGCACACCTCGCCTGCGCTCCATCTGCACCCCTGCTGCGCCGTCGGGCCGCTTCGGGATCTCGAGTACTTCCACGATCACGCGCGGATCGAGCGGCTGCTCTTCGACGGAGTCGTGGAGCCGGTCGAAGGCGAGCTCAGGCCGGATCTCGACCGGCCGGGCAACGGACTCGAGCTGAAGCGCGCCGACGCGGCCCGGTACGCCGCCTAACAAGGGAGAAGAGCCATGCACAGCCGGAGTGGACGTCTCTGGAGGAACATCAGACGAGGGCGGATGCAGCGGACGCTCTCGGCTGCGAGCGCTGCGGCGGTGCTGCCGCTCGGAGTCGAGATCTACTTCGAGCACTATCGCGGCTCGTTCGGGGACAAGTGGATGTGGACGCCGATCGCCCTGACCCCGCCGCTCGCGCTCGCCGGCGTGGCCGGCGTCTTCTCCGAGCGCGCGGCGACCCGCTGGCTCCCCGCGCTGTCCGCGCTCTACGCCCTGGACGGACTGATCGGGGTCGCCACGCACATTCGAGGTGTCCGGCGCAAGCCCGGCGGGTTCAAGGAGCCGCTTTACAACATCGTGATGGGCCCGCCACTCCTCGCGCCCGGTTCGCTCGTCATGGTCGGCGCTATCGGGCTGCTGGCAGCGGTCGTCGAGCGGGAGCGCCTCTGAGCCCCGATTTCAGTGGCGCGGGTCATCTGCCGAAGCGGGCCGGCGCGAACCAGATGGACCCGGACGAGCTGCCCCGCCAGCGGCGGGGCACAACGCCGCAGATGCACGGTCGCTATCCCGACTTCAACGTGCTCTCGTTCACCCGCCACTGGGACGAGCTGACGCGCACGCTGATCCTGAGCAGGGTCTCGAGCCCGCCGCCGCGCCGCTTCTTCGACGATGCCGAGGCCGGGACGTTGGGAGCGTTTTGCGACACGGTCGTGCACCAGACCCGCGAGCCGCGGATCCCGGTGCTCGCCTTCGTGGACGAGAAGCTGCATACCGGCCGCCTCGACGGTTTCCAGTACGTCGACATGCCGGACGACGGGGAGACGTGGCGGCAGCTCGCGCGAGCGCTCGACGAGGAGGCGCGCGCCAGAGGGGGAGACTCGTTCGGCCGCGTCTCCGAGGAGCTCCGCCTCGAGATCTGCGGCGCCCTCGCCGATGGTGAGCTGGAGGAGGGCCTATGGGCGCCGATCCCGCGCGTCTTCGAGGTGGCAATGCGGGCGATTCTCGCCGCGTTCTACTCGCACCCCTGGGCGTGGAACGAGATCGGGTTCCCCGGCCCTGCATATCCGCGCGGCTACAGCCGTCTCGGCGTCGACCAGCACGAGGAGTGGACGGAGGACGAGGCGTTCGAGGTCGACCCCGTCAGCGACGTGGTGGAACGCGGCCTCGAGTGAGCGGCGCGAAGCTCTTCCTCAAGGGCTCGTTGCGGCCGCCCGAGAACGACTCGGCCTGGCTCCTCGACGTGCACCGGCGGGGGCTCCCGAACCGGGGCCGGATGGCGAGCTACCGCGACGAGGACGAGGTCGACCTCCTGGTGGTGGGCTGTGGCGCGGGCGGCAGCGTGCTCGCGCAGCGCCTCGGGCGGGCGGGCTGGCGCGTCGTCGTGCTCGAGAAGGGCCCCTTCTGGGACCCGGACGAGGACTGGGTGAGCGACGAGGAGGGGTCGCACGCGCTCTACTGGAACGAGAAGCGAATCGTCGGCGGCGAGGATCCGGTGGAGCTGGGAAAGAACAACTGCGGCCACGGCGTCGGTGGGTCGATGGCGCACTTCGCCGGCTACGCGCCCCGCTTCCACCCGTCCGACTTCGAGGTGCGGACGCGCGACGGCGTCGGCGCCGACTGGCCGATCTCCTACTGGGACCTGAAGGCGTCCTTCGAGCGCGTCGAGCGCGAGCTGCCAGTGGCCGGCCAGCACTGGCCGTGGGGCGACCCGCACGGCTATCCGCACGGGCCGCACCCGATCACCGGCGCCGCCGAGCGCGCCTGGGCGGGCGCGCGGGCGCGCGGGATCGAGATGCGCGTCGGCCCGGTCGCGATCACGAACGGCGTCTTCGGGAACCGGCCTCACTGCATCTACCGCGGCTTCTGCCTCCAGGGGTGCAAGGCGAACGCGAAGGCGAGCCCGCTCGTCACGCACGTACCGGATGCGATCGAGCACGGCGTCGAGATCCGCGCCGGGAGCATGGCCGTCCGGATCGAGATCGACGAGAGCGGTCGCTGCACCGGGGCCACCTACGTGCACGAGGGACGCGAGCACCACCAGCGCGCCGCCCTCGTCGCGGTTGCCGGCTACGCGATCGAGACCCCGCGCTTGCTCCTGAACTCGACGAGCGCGCGCTATCCGAACGGGCTTGCCAACAACGACGACCAGGTCGGCCGCTACGTGATGGTGCAGGGCGCGCCGCAGGTCGCCGGCCGCTTCCCCGAGCGGCTCTCGATGTACAAGGGCCCCCCGCCGGAGGTCTCCTCCGAGCAGTTCTACGAGACCGACGAGTCGCGTGGGTTCGCGCGAGGATTCTCGATCCAGTCGGTCGGCCCGCTGCCGATCGGCTGGGCCGAGCACGTGCGCGCCGACGGGCACTGGGGCGCCGCCCTGCGCGAGTACATGCGCGACTACAACCACTGGGCCGTGCTCGGCGCCCTCTCCGAGCTGCTCCCCCTCCCCGACAACAGGGTCACGCTCGCAGACGAGACCGATCACAACGGGATGCCGATCGCGCGCTTCGACTACACCCAGTGCGACAACGA
>JBBJLW010000005.1:0-151490 GCA_037720595.1 Gaiellaceae bacterium
TCCCCTCGGCGACGTGCGGCGGGAACGGCGGCGGCACCTTCCCCTTCACCGCCAACCCCATCGCGAACTTCATCTCCTTGATCGAGGAAAGGACTCCCTGCGTCTTCGGGACGAGCTCGGTCTCGCGCAGCCAGCCGGTCGTCTTCGCCGAGTGGACGAACCACTTCGCATGCTTCGCGCCCATGTCCTCGTCGATCCCTGCCTTCATCGCCTCGGCGCCGAGCTTCGCGATCGCGTCGCGCGGGTCGACGCCCTTGGGGCAGCGCTCGTTGCAGAAGTAGCAGCGCGTGCAGTCCCAGATCCCGTGCTCGGCGCTGTACTGGTCGAGCCGCTCGGTCTTGGCCGCGTCGCGCGGGTCGCCGACGAAGCGCATCCCCTTCGCAAGCGCCTGCGGGCCGAGGAACTCGGGGTCGGACTCCATCGAGTTGCACTCCGAGACGCAGCAGCCGCAGTTGATGCAGAGCGACTCCTTGTGGATCACGTTCATCCGCTCCTGCGAGATCACGTACTCCTCGTCGGCCGGCGGCTGGTCGTAGCCGGGCTGGAGCCACGGCTTCATCGCCTTGAACTTCTGCCAGAAGGGATCCATGTCGACGACGAGGTCCTTGACGATCGGCAGATTCCCCATCGCCGAGATCACGGGCACGTGGCCCGCGTTCGAGATGTCGTACATCCGCACCTTGCAGGCGAGCACGGCGCCGCCGTCCATCCGCATCCCGCAGGAGCCGCAGATCATCATCCGGCAGCTCTTGCGGTAGGCGAGCGAGCCGTCGAGCCGGTCCTTGACGATGTCGAGGCAGTCGAGCAGCGTCGCCTCCTCGGGCGCGTCGACCTCGTACTCCTTGAGCGCGCGGTCGCCCGTCGTCGAGTCGTACCGCCAGATCTTCAGCCCGACCTGCATCAGTGTTGCCTCCGTTCGCGGATGGCGTCGTCCGGCGAGCGAAAAGCAAGCCAGGCTAGGACGCAGGGGGTGTTCGTACTCGCAGAGTACGGGCACGACTGAGGACGACGCATGGCGCCGCTTTGCAGCCGCCGGACGGCGTCAGCTGCGGGCGGAGTCAGCACTAATATTTTCGCTCCTCTGGGAGATATTTGGTGAAGCGCACATCCTTGTACGAGAGCTCGGGCGCGCCGTCGACCCAGCGCGTGATCGAGTGGCGCATGAAGTTCTCGTCGTCACGCGTCGGGTAGTCGTGTGGGCGCGAGTGAGCACCGCGGCTCTCCTTGCGCGCGATCCCGGCCTGGAGCATGCAGGAGGCGATGTCGAGCAGGTAGCCGAGCTCGAGCGCCTGGGTCAGGTCGGTGTTGAAGACGTCGCCCTTGTCCTCGACGACGACCGTCGGATAGCGCTCGCGCAACCCGTCGATGATCCCGATCTGCTTCGCCATCTGGTCCTCGCGCCGGAAGACGCCGAAGTTCTCGAGCATCGTCTGACCGAGCTCGTCGCGGATCTTCCAGGGCCGCTCGCCGTCGGTACGCGCGAGCAGACCTTTGAGCTCCCGCTCGGCGTCGCGCGTCGCGGAAGTCGGCACGTCGACGGTCGTGTTCGAGAGAGCCCATTCGGCGGCGGCTCGGCCGGAGCGGCGGCCGAACGTGATCGTCTCCATCAGCGAGTTGCCGCCGAGCCGGTTTGCCCCGTGCACGGACACGCACGCGACCTCGCCTGCGGCGTAGAGCCCGGTCAGCTCGGTGAGCCCGTCCGTGTCGGTCTCGACGCCGCCCATGTGGTAGTGAGCGCCTGGCCGGACCGGGATCGGCTCGTGGATCGGATCGACGCCCGCGTAGACCATCGCAAGCTCGCGCGAGCCGGGCAGCCGGGTGAGGATTCGCTCGGCGCCGAGGTGGGTCAGGTCGAGCAGGACCGAGCCGTTGATCCCGCGGCCCTCGTCGATCTCGGTCTGCTCGGACCGGGAGACGACGTCGCGGCTGGCGAGGTCCTTCGCTGTCGGCGCGTAGCGCTCCATGAAGCGCTCGCCCTCGGAGTTGCGCAGGATTCCGCCCTCGCCGCGGCAGCCCTCGGTGATCAGGATCCCGCTCGGATACATCGTCGTCGGGTGGAACTGCATGAACTCGATGTCCTTCAGCGGCAGTCCAGCCCGCAACGCCATCGACATCCCGTCGCCGGTACAGGCATAGGCGTTCGTCGTCGCGCGGTAGAGCCGGCCGACGCCGCCCGTGGCAAGGAGGACGGTCTTGCCGCCGAACGCCTTCAGGCCCCCGTGGAGGAGATCCCAGGCGATCACGCCCTGACAGCGATCCTGGTGGATGACGAGCTGCCAGGCGAAGAACTCCTCGTAGACCGTGATGTCGCGCTTGACGAGCTGCTCGTAGAGCACCTGGATCAGGACGTGGCCGGTGATGTCGGCCGCGTAGACCGTTCGCGGCGAGCCGGCGGCGCCGAACGGGCGCTGCGCCAGCTTCCCGTCGTCCGCGCGCGAGAAGACCGCCCCCCACTGCTCGAGCTGATAGATGTCGAGCGGCGCCTCGCGCGTGAAGATCTCGATCGAGTCCTGGTCGCCGAGGTAGTCCGAGCCCTTGACGGTGTCGAAGGCGTGGCTCTCGGGACTGTCGTCGCCTGCATTGCCGAGGGCCGCGTTGATCCCGCCCTCGGCCGCGCCGGAGTGGCTGCGGGTCGGGTGGAGCTTCGAGATGATCGCGACGTCGGCGCCCGCATCGTGAGCCTCGATCGCGGCGCGCATCCCCGCGCAACCGGCCCCGATCACGAGTACGTCGTGCTTCGCCTCCACCTCGGCTGACGCTATCCGAAACCCTCCGAGCCAGGCGTCAGACGCGCGGGCCAGCCTGGACGAGATTCTCGTCTGCGCCGAACTTCGCGAAGTTGTCGTTGAACATCGTCGCGAGCTCGCGTGCCTTCTCGTCATAGCCCTCCGGATCGGCCCACGTCGAGCGCGGATCGAGCAGACCTCCGGACACTCCCGGAACCGCGACGGGCACCTCGAAGCCGAAGATCGGGTCGGTGCGGTACTCGACGCCGGCCAGCTCGCCCGAGAGCGCCGCGGAGAGGAGCGCGCGCGTCGCCTTGATCGGCATTCGCTCACCTTCGCCGTACGGCCCGCCCGTCCAGCCGGTGTTGACGAGCCAGACGGCGGCACCGTGCTCGTCGAGCTTCCTCCCGAGCATCCGCGCGTAGACGGCCGGCGGCTGAGGCAGGAAGGGGGCGCCGAAACAGGCCGAGAAGGTCGGCTGCGGCTCCTTGACCCCGATCTCCGTCCCGGCGAGCTTCGCAGTGAAGCCGGAGAGGAAGTAGAACATCGCTTGATCGCGGGTCAGACGCGCGATCGGCGGCAGGATCCCGAAGGCGTCCGCGGTCAGCATCACGACCGAGGATGGGTGGCCGGCGCGCTTCTCGGGCAGGGCGTTCGGGATCTGCTCGAGCTTGTACGCGGCCCGCGTGTTCTCGGTCTTCGCCGCGTCGTCGAGGTCGAGTACGCCGTTCTCGTCCAGCACGACGTTCTCGAGGATCGTCCCGTAGGTGTGGGTCGTCCGGAAGATGTCCGGCTCGGCCTCGGCGGAGAGGCGGATCACCTTTGCGTAGCAGCCGCCCTCGATGTTGAAAACGCCCGCGTCGCCCCAGCCGTGCTCGTCGTCACCGATCAGCGAGCGCTCGGGATCGGCCGACAACGTCGTCTTGCCGGTGCCGGAGAGCCCGAAGAAGATGGCCACGTCGCCGCCCGGCCCGACGTTGGCCGAGCAGTGCATCGGGAAGACGCCCTCGAGCGGGAGCCGGTCGTTCATCAGCGTGAAGATCGACTTCTTGATCTCGCCCGCGTAGAAGCTGCCGCCGATCAGCACCTCCTGGCGCGAGGGATGGAGCACGACGAAGGTGCCGCTCCGGGTGCCGTCCTCGTCGGGATCGGCCTCGACCGCGGGCGCGTGCAGGACGAGCGCCTGCGGCTCGAACGCGAGCAGCTCCTCCTCGCTCGGCTCGATGAACATCGTCTTCGCGAAGAGCGCGTGGTAGGGCCGGTCGGTCACGACTCGCACCGAGATCCGGTGGGCCGGGTCGGCCCCTGCAAAGGCATCGACGACGTAGAGGTCGCGGCCGGAGAGGTAGTCCGTCACTTTCGCGCGGAGCCCCTCGAACCGATCCTCCGCGAGCTCGGCGTTGACGTCGCCCCACCAGATCCGCTCCTCGGAGTCGGTCTCGCGGACGATGAACTTGTCCTTCGGCGAGCGGCCGGTGTGGACGCCGGTGTCGACCGCGAGCGCCCCGCCCTCGGCGATCCGCCCGTCACCTCGCTCGAGCGCGTGCGCGTAGAGCAGCGAGGTGGTGGGATTGAGGTGCACCTCTCCTCCCGACGCGTCGATTCCGTGCGTGTCGAGGCCTGTCGGTGACTCCGTCGTCGCCATTGCGACCGCAGAGTCTACGAAAATCCGCGCACCGGCCTGACGTAGGCTCGCCCGGTGCGAGCGCGCGACCTCGGCATCCGGATCGGTCGGCTCGAGCCGGGCCGCGCGAACACGATCACGAGCGGATTCCCGCCGAGCGCGTGCCGTTCCCGACCGCGGCCGGCGAGGGCTCGGGCTCGATCATCGTCCTGGTCGCTACCGACGCGCCGCTGATTCCGCTCCAGTGCGAACGGATCGCGTCACGCGCCGGCTTTGCGATTGCCCGGACGGGCGGGATGGGCGAGCACTCGAGCGGCGACTTCGCGCTCGTCTTCGCCACCGGCAACCGTGGCCTTTCGGCCGAGAAGGGCGAGCGGCGGCAAACTCCACTACGACGTGACCATGTATTCGCAGGGCCACGTGGACGCGCTCTTCGAGGCCGTGATCGACGCAACCGAGGAGGCGATCCTGAACGCGCTGCTCGCGGCCGAGACGATAACGGGCCGCGCCGGCAACACCGCCCATGCACTGCCGCACGACCTGCTGCTCGACGCGCTGATCTAGACCGGAGCGGCCTCGGCGTCCCGTGCGACGAGCTCGGCATAGTGCCCGCCCGCCGAGAGCAGCTCATCGTGCGTGCCCGTCTCGACGACGTGACCGTGGTCGAGCACGATGATCTGGTCCGCGTCGCGGACGGTCGAGAGCCGGTGGGCGATCGCAATCGTCGTCCTCCCCTCCGCGAGCCGCTCGAGCGCCTCCTGCACCAGCCGCTCGGTGCGGGTGTCGAGCGCGGACGTCGCCTCGTCGAGGACGAGGATCGGCGGGTTGCGAAGGATGATGCGCGCGATCGCGAGCCGCTGCTTCTCCCCGCCCGAGAAGCGGTAGCCGCGCTCGCCGACGACGGTGTCGTAGCCCTCGGGGAGCGAGGCGATCAGCCCGTGGATTTGCGCGGCTCGCGCCGCCTCCTCCACCTCGTCGTCGCTTGCGTCCGGCCGAGCGAAGCGCAGGTTCTCTCGGACCGTCGAGTGGAAGAGATACGTCTCCTGTGAGACGACGCCGACGGCCGCCGCGAGCGAGGCGAAGGTCAGCTCGCGCACGTCGACGCCGTCGATCTCGACCTGGCCCTCCGTCGCGTCGTAGAGCCGCGCGACGAGATAGCCGGCCGTCGTCTTCCCGGAGCCGGTCTCGCCGACGAGGGCCGTCTTCGTCCCCGGCGCGGCCTCGAAGGAGACGTCCTGCAGCGTCCAGTCGTTGCCGTAACGGAACCAGACGCTGTCGAATGCAACCCGGCCTTCCGGCCGGCGGAGCTCGCGCTTGCCTTCCTCGAGGTCCACGTCGAGATCGAGATACTCGAAGACGCGGTCGAAGAGCGCAAGCGAGGTCTGGACATCGAGCGAGACGCCGAGCAGCGAGCCGATCGGGAAGAAGAGGCGGGTCTGCAATGTCGTGAACGCGACCAGCGTGCCCAGCGAGATCGCGCCCGCATAGTGGCCAGCAAAGAGGTAGACGAGCGCCGGCATGATCGCGAAGGTCATCTGGATCGAGCTCATCATCCAGCGACCCGTCATCCGGCTCCGCACCTCGAGATCGGCGAGCCGCGCCGACTCGCTCTCGAACCGGGTCGCGAGCTCGCCGGAGCGCCCCATCGTCTTGCCGAGCAGGATCCCGGAGACCGAGAGCGACTCCTGGACGAGGCTCGAGATGTCGGCCATCGACTCCTGCCGCACCTTCGCGACCTTCTGACGCTGCCGACCGACACGCCGGGTCATCCAGACGAAGAGCGGGATCAGCGCGAGCGCGAAGAGGGTCAGCCGCCAGTCGAGGATGAACATCGCGATCACACTCGCGATCACCGTCGTCACGTTCGAGACGATCGAGGTCGCCGTCGAGGTCACGACCTCCTGGACTCCACCGATGTCGTTCGCGAGGCGCGACTGCACCTCGCCGGTGCGCGTCCTGGTGAAGAACGCGAGCGAAAGCCGCTGGAGATGCTTGTAGACGGCGGTGCGAAGGTCGTGCATCACCCGCTGGCCGACCTGATTCGAGAGCAGCGTCTGGACGACGCCGAGGACGCCGGTGAAGATCGCGATCCCGACCATCGCCCCGACGAGGATGTTCAGAAGCGGGAGGTCGACCGGATGATCGGGGCTCGGGAGCGCGTCGTCGAAGACGCGCTGGACGAGGAAGGCCGGAATCGCGCCGACCGCCGAGGAGAAGAGGATCAGCCCGAGGACGCCCGAGAGACGGAGCCGGTAGGGGCGGAAAAGCCGCACGATCCGACGCAGATTCGCCCGGCGGACGGCCCTGTCCGCCGGCCTCTCGACGGGCTCGGCGGACTGGAAGGTGCGACCGCGTGGCATCGGTTACAGAGTACGGACCGGCTACGAGAGCGCGTCGACTCGCGCCTGAGCGAGGGGGGTCAGATCGCGCGCGCGGCGGCCGGATCAGCAGATCAACGACCGCCGGGTCCCCCGGTACAGCGCTACGCGCTGAAGCGCTCCAGCTCAGACGAGACGAGTCCCACCCAGCGCGCGGCCCGCGGCATCGGCACGAGGCCGCCCCACGGTGCACGCAACGCGATCGGGTGGATCGCGCCGGGGATGATCGTGCGCTCGGCGTCGATGCCCCTGGCCCGCGCGAGCTCGTACCCGCGGCGCGAGAGCGAGGGCGCGACACCTGGGATTCCGGGCAGCCCACGGTCGAGTGCACCGTGGAAGACCGCCAAGCGCCGCCCGTCGAGCGGCGCGAGGTCGAGTTGGTCGTAGAACCAGGGCGCAAGCGCGATCACCGTCGAGACGGCCGGATCGGCGGCGACGTGAACGGCAACCGCGCCGCCCATCGAGAAGCCGAGCAGCGCGACCTCACCGGCCCCGCCCGCTTTCGCAGCTGCGATCGCCGCCTCAGCGTCCTCGATGCAGAGCTCGAGCCGGCGCCACGATTTGATCCGATAGCGCACCTCGAGGAGGCCGAGCGACGGATGTCGCTGCCCGAGCTTCGCCACGAGCCATTCGAGCGACGCGCTCCAGGTGCCGGGAGCTGCCGCGGCCGTGCCGCCGTTCACGCAGACGACGGCGCGCACTGCGCCGGGATTCGTCCAGCGCCCCTCGGCGCCGCTTGCCAGCTGGATCGTCGTTCTCGTCGACACGGGTGCGGACGGTACCCACAGCTCCTCTGAGGCAGGAAGGGCACTCGACGGGCGGAATCGTGCAGGTCCGTGGACACCGCCGCCGCGATCGACCGCTTCCTCGCCTCTCCCCGGCTCGCCGAGTCGACGCGGCGCTCGTACTCGTTCGATCTCCGCGACTTCGGCGACTGGTTGGAGCAGCGAGGTGGCGGAGTGGAAGACATTGACGTGCGGGTGCTTGCCGCGTACGTCACCGAGCTCGGGCGGAGCCGACGCGGGCTGGCTCCGGCGACGATCGCGCGCCGCCTCTCCACGGTTCGCTCGTTTCTCCGCTTCACGCTCGGTTCGGCGCGCGTGCCCGACGTTCCCTTCGCGCCCCGGCGCCGTCACCGGCTCCCGGACGCACCGAAGCAGAGCGAGGTCGAGGCGCTGATCGACGGTGCTGTTGCCGAGGGCCCGCTCGGCCTGCGCAACGGCGCTCTCGTCGAGCTCGTCTACTCCGCCGGACTACGCAGCGCCGAGGCAGTCGGACTCGACCTCGGCGACATCGACTTCGAGCAGGAGGCGGTTCGCGTGCGCGGGAAGGGCGGCAAGGAGCGCGTCGTGCCACTGGGCGAGCGCGCGGCGTACGCCGTCGCCCGCTATCTCCGGGAGGCGCGGCCCGAGCTCGCGCGAGGCGCGAACGACGCACTCTTTCTCTCCGTCCGCGGCCGGAGGCTCGATACGAGCACGCTGCGCCGGCTACTTCCCCACCCCCATCGGCTGCGTCACTCGTTCGCGACCCACCTACTCGAGGGCGGCGCCGATCTCCGCACGATCCAGGAGTTGCTGGGCCACGCCTCGCTCTCCACGACCCAGATCTACAGCCACGTCGACGCGAAGCGACTGAGAAAGGTCTATGACTTCTCCCATCCCAGATCGTGAGGTCGAAGGCTTCCTGACCCTCCTCGCGGCGCGGCGTGCGCCGCGAACCGTGGAGGCCTATCGGCGGGATCTCTCGCAGCTCGAGGGGTGGCTTGGCAAGTCCCCGACCGTGGCCACGACGGAGGATCTGGAGCGTTGGGTTGCCCGGATGCGCGCCGACGGGAATGCCGCCACGACGATCGCGCGCCGAATCGCAGCAGTGCGCTCCTTCTTCCGCCACCAGGTGCTGCTCGGCGCGCGCGACGACAACCCGGCGGCCGCGCTCGAGCTCCCCCGGCGGGCACGCAAGCTCCCTCGGACGCTGTCGCCCGGCGAGGCGGAGCGCCTGATCGAAGCTGCTGCGGGGAGCACTCCACGCGCCATGCGTGACCGCGCGCTCGTGGAGGTGATGTACGGCGCTGGCCTGCGGGTCAGCGAAGCGCTTGGTCTCCATCGCCGCTCGGTCGACCTCGACGATCGCCTGGTCCGTGCGCTCGGAAAGGGCTCGAAGGAGCGGATCGTGCCGCTCGGACGGCCCGCAGTCGAAGCGCTCCGGCGCTACATCGCGATGGGCAGGCCGCATCTCGATTGCCGCTCCCGGCCGGAGCTCTTCCTGAACGCCCGCGGCGGCCCGCTGACGAGAGCCGGAGCCTTCCTGATCCTCCGTCGCCTCGCCGAGAAGGCCGGGCTCGAGCCGCAACGAGTTCATCCGCACCTCCTCCGTCATTCCTTCGCGACGCATCTGCTCGAAGGCGGAGCCGACCTGCGCAGCGTCCAGGAGATGCTCGGGCACGCCGATCTCTCGACGACCGAGCTCTACACGCACATATCCGATCGGCGCCGCCGCGAGTTGTACTTCCACGCGCATCCTCACGCGCGACGGAAGGCGACACCTCAGAGGACGAGATCGGATGACGCTTGACCCGCAGATTGCAATGCTCGGAGCACTGACGATGGCCGTCGGGTTCACGATGTACTACGCGGGCCTGAAGAAGAACATGCTCGAGCTGAAGCGGCGCAAGCGGATCTGCCCGGCCTGTGGCCGCACGATCGTCGGCCGCGTCTGCAACGCGCACTAGCCGGAGAGGAGCGAGCGCACCACGCCGTCGCTCGGATCGAGCAGCGTGACGTGGCCGAGCTTCCGTCCCGGGCGCGGTTCCTTGCCGTAGAGGTGGAGATGCACGTTGCGGTGCGCGAGTAGCGCCGCCGCCTCGGGCAGCTCGCCGATCAGGTTCAGCATCACGACCTCGCCGCGCGCCGCCGTCGAGCCGAGCGGCAGCCCCAGGATCGCGCGCAGATGGTTCTCGAACTGGCTCGTCTCCGCTCCCTCGATCGTCCAATGACCGGTGTTGTGGACGCGCGGCGCGAGCTCGTTCGCAACGAGCTCGCCGCCCACGTCGAAGAGCTCGAGGGCGAGCACACCGACGTAGCCGAGCTCGTCCAAGAGTCGCGTCGCATATTCCTCGGCCAGCGCCTGCCTCGCCCCGGCCGCCGGGACACGCGAGCTGCGGAGGATCCCCTCGGCGTGCACGTTCTCGACGAGCGGATAGAAGGCGGTCTCGCCGCCGGCTCCGCGAACGCAGATGAGAGACAGCTCCCGGTCGAACGGGACGAGCCCTTCGAGGACATGCCCGGGGTCAAAGCCCGGACGTGTCTCCACCAGACGCTGTCCCTTTCCGTCATAGCCGAGGCGGCGGGTCTTCAGGAGGGCGGGAAACGACGTCACCTCGTCGTCGATGGGCGCCGTCGGGATCCCGAGCCGGCGGAAGAGCTTCTTCTCGACGAGCCGATCCTGAGAAACCTCGAGCGCCCGCGCGTCCGGTACCGCACCCACGCGCCGCGCCGCCTCGACCGGCACGTTCTCGAACTCGTAGGTGACGACCGCGGTGCCGTTCGCGAGCCGGTCGAGGAGCGCCGGATCGTCGTAGGCGCCGACCAGCAACTCGCCCACCTCGCCGGCCGGCGCGTCCTCAGCCGGATCGAGAAAGCGGAACGAGAGTCCGAGCGGAATCCCGGCGAGCGCGAGCATCCGCCCGAGCTGGCCGCCCCCGATCACGCCGACGATCACCCCGAGGGATTGGGTCTGGCCAGGACGGTCTGCGTCTGCTCGGCCCGGAACCGTTCCAGCCGCTCGCGGACGCCTACATCGGAGCGCGCGAGGATGGCGGCCGCCAGAAGCGCCGCGTTGATCGCACCGGCCCGGCCGATCGCAAGCGTTCCGACCGGCACCCCTGCGGGCATCTGGACGATCGAGAGCAGCGAGTCCATCCCGCTCAGCGATTTCGACTCGACCGGCACCCCGAGCACCGGCAACGCTGTCTTAGCGGCGGCCATCCCCGGAAGGTGGGCAGCGCCGCCCGCGCCTGCGATCAGCACCTGGAGACCGCGCGCCTCGGCGCCCGCGGCGTATTCGAAGAGGAGGTCGGGCGTCCGGTGCGCGGAGACGATCTTCGACTCGAACGGCACCTCGAGCGCCGCGAGCGTCTCGCAGGCGTGCCGCATCGTCTCCCAGTCCGACTGCGAGCCCATGATCACACCGACCACGGGCTCGCTCATCTCGTGCCGCTCACCGCGTGTTCGCGCGCTTCGTCAGCGCCGCGGCGATCGTCTTCGCGGTCTTGCGCAGCTCGGCGTCGGCCTCGTCGTCCTCGGCGAGACCGTTCAGCACGAGGATCGACTCGCGCTGGGGCGAGCCGTTCTTCAGGCAGATGATCGCGAGCCGGCGGACTGCGAGATTCGGATCGTTGCTCGCCAGCTCGTGCAGGAGCGACCGCATCGAGTTGACGTCGCCCGGATGATCTCGCGAAAGGCCCTCGAGCGAGATCAGCGCCGAGCCGCGCGCCGCCGGGCTCTCGTCCTGGAGGCCACGGCGGACGAGCTCGAGCTTCTGGCGGAAGCGAAACTGCGCGATCGCCCGGTAGGCCTGAGCGCGGACGCGATAGTCGGCGCTCCGGGCGGCGTGCTCGAGCTCCTCGTCCCACCGCGAACGCAGCGTCGCGAGCCCGCGCTGGTCGCCGGCCGCCGCGAGGCCGTCAGCTTCCGCTGCAGCATCGGCGAGCGTCATCCGACCGAGGCGGCCGAGCGTGCGGCGGGGCCGACGTAGCGCGCATTGGGCCGGAAGAGCCGACCGGTGCGCTTCTGCTCGAGGATGTGCGCCGACCAGCCCGCGACCCGCGAGCACGCGAACATCGCGGGCGCGAGCGGCGGCGGGATCTCGGCCACGTCGAGGACGACCGCGGAGTAGTACTCGACATTCGTGGCGAGCACGCGGTCGGGCGAGCGCGCCTGAAGCGCCTTCAACGCAACCTGCTCGAGCTCCTCGGCAATCTCGACGTTCGGCGCGCCGAGTTCCTTCGCGACGCCCTTGAGCAGCCGCGAGCGCGGATCCTCGGCGCGGTAGATCCGGTGTCCGAACCCCATGATCCGCTTCCCGCTCGCGAGCGATTCCTCGACCCAGCGCTCGGCATCGCCAGACGCGGCCACCTCTTCGAGCATCGGCTTGACGTATGCGGGAGCGCCGCCGTGGAGCGGGCCCGAGAGAGCGCCGACAGCCGAGGAGAGCGCAGCGCCGCAGTCGGCGCCCGTCGAGGCGGTGACGCGCGCGGTGAACGTCGATGCGTTCAACCCGTGCTCGGCCGTGCAGATCCAGTAGGTGTCGATCGCCTTCACGTGCCGCGGGTCCGCCTCCCCGCGCCAGCGGAGCAGGAACTTCTCGGCGGCAGTCGTTCCCCGCGCGACGACATCCTCGGGAACGACATCGGTCTCGCCGTCGGCGACGCGTGCGGAGCGAGCGACGAGCGTCATCATCTGTGCCGAGAGCCGGCCGAGATCCTCGCGGGCCTGCTCGTCCGAGATCTCGTTCAGCTTCCCGAGCTTCCACTCGCCTGCGAGCCGCGCGGTCTCGGCCTGGAGGTCGGCGGGCGCATTCCCCGTCAGGCGGGCGGGCTCGTACGGCTCGGGATCGGGCATCTTCGAATGCAGGTCGTCGTCGACGAGCAGGCCCCAGACGTTCTCGTACGGGTAGTGCCCGACGAGATCCTCGATGTCGACCCCGCGGTAGCGGAGGGCGCCGCCTTCACGGTCCGGCTCGGCGATCTCGGTCTCGACGGCGACAACGCCCTCGAGTCCCGGCTTGAACTCGTTCATCGTGCTCCTCCGGTCTGATTCCGCTGCGGCGGACGGTACCTCACAGGCGGACTCGCGACCGCCGCATACAATCCGCCGCCGAAGCGCGTCAACCAAAGGTGGAGGAATCCGGTTTGAGAGCCAAAGTGACGGTCGTTGGAGCAGGCAACACCGGCGCGACGTGCGCGCAGGTGCTCGCGATGCGGGACTACGCGGACGTCGTCCTGACGGACATCAAGGAAGGCTTGCCGCAGGGGAAGGCGCTCGACCTCAACCAGATGGCCCCTGTTCTCGGATTCGAGGCCGCGATCACCGGCACGAACGACTATGCGGACACGGCCGGGTCGGACGTGATCGTGATCACCGCCGGAGTCCCAAGACAGCCGGGGATGAGCCGGGACGATCTCGTGACGACCAACGAGAAGATCGTCGGCTCGGTTTCCGAACAGGTGGTCGCCGCCTCCCCCGACGCCGTGCTCGTGATCCTCTCGAACCCTCTGGACGCGATGTGCCACGTTGCGAAGAGCGTCTCCGGGCTGCCAAAGGAACGCGTGGTCGGCCAGGCGGGAATCCTCGACACGGCCCGCTTCCGCACGTTCATCGCGTGGGAGACGGGAGCCTCGGTCAAGGACGTCCAGGCGCTCGTGCTCGGCGGCCATGGCGACCAGATGGTTCCGATCGTCTCGGCGACGACCGTGGGCGGAGTTCCGCTGACGAAGCTCGTCGCGCAGGATCGGATCGACGCGATGGTCGAGCGAACCGCGAAGGGCGGCGGCGAGGTCGTCCAGCTCCTCGGCACCTCCGCCTGGTACGCGCCCGGCGCTGCAGTCGCGCAGATGGTCGACGCGATCGTGCTCGACGAGAAGCGTGTGCTTCCGTGCACGGCCTACCTCGAGGGCGAGTACGGAATCGACGGCCTCTACATGGGCGTGCCCGTCGTGCTCGGCGCGGGCGGGATCGAGCGGATCGTGGAGCTCGAGCTCGACGAGAGCGAGCAGGCGGCGCTGAGAGCCTCGGCCGACGCGGTGCGCGACGTCGTCGGCGTGCTCAGCGCGTAGCCGATGGACCTCGGACTCGGCGGCCGAACCGCCATCGTCTGCGGCGCGTCGGCCGGAATCGGGCTCGCCTCCGCGGAGGCGCTCGCCGCCGAGGGGGCGAACGTCGCGATGCTGGCTCGCGGCCGAGAGGCGCTCGAGCGGGAGGCCGAGCGTCTCGGCGCGCTCGCCGTCCGCGGCGACGTCGCGAATCCGCGGCACCTCGAGCGGCTCGTCGAGCAAACGCTGACCGCGTTCGGCAGCGTCGACATCCTCGTCCTCAACAGCGGCGGCCCGCCGCGCGCGCGGGCGCTCGACGTGACGGACGAGCAGGTGGAGGACGCCGTGGGGTTGCTGCTGCTCTCGGCGGTGCGGCTTGTCCGGCTCTGCCGACCCCACCTCGAGGCAAGCGGGCACGGGCGCGTGATCGCGATCACCTCGAGCGCCGTCAAGGAGCCGGTCGACAACCTCGCGCTCTCGAACGCGATCCGCCCCGGGCTCACGGGCTGGCTGAAGACCGTCGCGCGCGAGCTCGGCCCGGTCGCCGTGACCGTCAACGCGGTCGCACCCGGTCGAATCGACACCGACCGCCTGAAGGAGGTCTATCCGGAGGGCCCGAGCGAGTCCGATCTGGCGGCAATCCCGCTGCGGCGACTCGGCACTCCGCGAGAGCTCGGCGACGTCGTCTGCTTCCTCGCCTCCGACCGCGCGGCCTACGTCACCGGCGCCACGATCGCGGTCGATGGAGGCCTGACGCGGGGCCTCCTCTGACTTCCGGTCGCTTCGTCAAAGCAGGGCTCCTTCTCCTCGCGATCGCCGCGGCGGCCGCCTGGCTCGCGCCGTCGAACAGCTATCTGATCCTGCCGGACGGCGCCAAGCCGCTCGCGGACAAGGTGAAGGTGGAGGGAGAGAAGCCCGCCAAGGATTCGGGCGGGATCTTCTTCGTCGATGTAATCGTGCGCAAGTCCTCCCTGCTCGAGCAACTCCTGCCTCCGCTTCGTCCGGACGGCTCCGAGCTCGTGCCGGAGCACGCGATCGTCCCACCCGGCTCGGACTTCGAGGAGCGTCGACGCCAGAATCTCCGCCAGATGGATCGGTCTCAGGAGATCGCCGCCGCAGTCGCGTTGCGCGAGCTCGGGCTCGATGTCGACTCCGATCCGGAAGGGGCGCTCGTCGTCGCGGTCGCTCCCGATGCCCCGGCGAACGGCAAGCTACGGGCGACGGACGTGATCGTCGCGGTCGACGGGAAGACCGTGAAGACACCTGACGATCTGCGGAGGCTGATCGGCGATCGCGAGCCGGGCGACCGGGTCCGCATCGAGGTCCGTGCCGGTGGTGCCGTGCGCACCGAGGTGTTGCGCACGATCGAGTCACCCGATCAGGAGGGCCGGGCGATCGTCGGTGTCCAGGTCGAGCAGTCGGCCAGGATCGAATTGCCGATCGATGTCGAGATCGATCTCGGCGGCGTCGGCGGGCCGTCGGCCGGGCTCGCGTTCGCGCTCGACGTGCTCGAGGAGCTCGGCCGGGACGTGGACCGCGGCTACAGGATCGCCGCCACCGGTGAGATCGAGCTAGACGGCGGAATCGCGCCGATCGGCGGGATCGCGCAGAAGACGCGTGGGGCAAAGGACGCGGGAATGGATGTCTTTCTCGTCCCCGCTGGGGATAACGCGGCGGAGGCGAGGCGCAACGCCAGTGGTCTTCGCATCATCGCCGTCGAGAGTTTTCAACAGGCGTTGCGACAGTTGGCAACACTACCAAGAAAAGCCTAGTTAGCAGCAGTTTTACGAAACTGGAAAGGCGCGGAAATTGCGTCCTTTTTGTGAAGACGAGGGTTGCGGCGCTTAATGGACGAGGCAAGAATGGCTGTCCGGAAGAGCCTCGAAGAAGAAGAAGGGAGCAATGGGCAAGAGATCCGAAGCATCGTGTAGTGACTGCTTCTTCCGCCGCGCGGGCCTCTGCGCGCTTCCCGGCGACGATCCCTGCCCCACCTTCCGCCGTGCGACCGCGGGAGTGCTGACCCCGCCGCTCCAGCCGCGTCTCGTGGCGCGCACGGCGCCTGCATTCGCCACCGCAACCGCTTAGTCTTCTCCCGATGGAGACACCGGAGCGGGAGTTCGAGCGCACCTGGCAGCCACGCCTGTGGTTCTCGCTCGCGGCCCTGATCCTGATCGTCGCGTACGTGATCGCGTTCGTGATCGGCAACAGCGACGAGACGCGCGTCAACTTCGTCTTCGCCGAGGCGACCACCTCGCTGATCTGGGTGATCTTGCTCTCGCTGCTCGCCGGCCTGCTCGGCGGCGTCCTCGTCTCCCAGGTCTACGCGCGCCGCCGAGCGCTGACGGGCCAGCCCGAATCTCAGCCCGCGCGCTCAGAAGGCGAGCCGCGCCTGTAGCTCCCGCAGCTGGTTCGCGTCGAGCCTGAAGAAGAGGCTTCGGACAACGTGCTTCCAGTTGATCCGCATCACTCGCTCGGCCCCGATCGGCGGAATCGCTCCCTCGAGCCACGCGCTCAACTCGGTCGGTGACACCTTTCCCGTCTCGACGAGGGCGGCGAGCGCCAGCGAGATCCGATCGTCCTCCTCGTCCACGTAGACCGACTGCGCGCGGGAGACGAGCGAGGCCAATCCCTCGAAGGCGAGCCGGCACTCGTCAGCCGCGGCGTACCTGCTGCGGATCAGCTCGTCGAGCGCATCCGCAGCGTGCGCGGCCGCATGCGCCCAGCCTTTCGATCCCGTGTGGCCGCGGAGGTCACGCTCGCGGAGGGAGTAGTCGTGGACGCCCGCGAGCGCGCTCCCCCACTCTCGCTCGGCGAGAAACGGGTTTCGATTGTCGCGATAGAGCGCAGCCGCGACGATCAACATCGCGAAGCTACGGCCGAAGACGCCGTCGCCCTCTCCGTCGTCGACTCCGTTCTGGATGCCGTCGAGCGCTCGTGTCAGCAGAACGCGAACGTCCTCCGGCTCCAATACATCCTCGGTGATCCAGCTACCGAGTACGCGAAATGCCAGCTCGTCGCGCAGCTCCGGATCGGTGGAGGCGAGCTCGTCGAAGGTGGCTCGAGCGATGTCCGGCGCTCGACCATCCTCCGGCACCGCCAGATCGGCGGCGACGATCGCGCGCAGCTCCTCCTTCACAGGAGCGAGGCGAGCAGCGAGATGCCCTCGTCGATCTCCGCCGGCGATGCGAAACTGAACGCCAGCCGCGCCGATCGCTCGCCGCCGGATGCCGGGAAGAAATCCGCGCCCTTGACGAAAGTGACGCCGACCGCTTCGGCGCGCGCCAGTAGCTCGGACGCGTCAGCGAGGAGATCGACCCAGAGGAAGTAGCCGCCCCCCGGTGTGCTCCAGGTCGCGCGGCCGCCGAGCTCGCGCTCGAGCGCGGCGAGCATCGCGTCCCGGCGAGTCTTCAGCAAACCGCGGATCCGCTTCAGGTTGGGCTCGAACGCTCCGCGGCGGATCAGCTCGAACACGGTTGCCTCCGTGAGGAACGGCGGCGAGATGTAGGTCGAGACGGCGCGTTCCTCGATCCGGGTCGCGAGCGGAGCAGGGAGCACGAACCAGCCGACGCGAATTCCCGGAGCGACCGTCTTCGAGAACGAGGAGGCGTACGTCACGAGCTCGCCGCCCTCCAGCGCGTGCAGCGAGGGCGGCGGTTCGCCCTCGTAGCGGACGAGCCCGTAGGGATCGTCCTCGAGCACTGGCAGGCCGTGCTCCGCGACCAGCTCGACGAGCCTGCGGCGCCTCTCGGTCGAGAGCGTCCGCCCGCTCGGATTCTGGAAGGTCGGGATCGTGTAGAGGAAGCTGACGTCCTCGGCCGCAAGCTCGCGCTCGAGCGCATCTGGATCGAGGCCCTCGTCGTCCATCGACAGCGCCACTACCTCGGCGCCGAGTCGCGCGAGCTGCTTCAGCGGCCGATCGTAGGTCGGCGCCTCGACGAGCACCCTGCCGGGCCGTTGCGCCAGCACCTCCTCGAACCAGAACGCGATCCCCTGGAGACCGCCGCTCGTGACGACGATCCGCGACGGCTCCACTCCGTGCCGCGCGCCGAGCGACTCGCGGAGCGGCCCGTAACCCCCGCCGGCGCCGTACGCGAGCACGGAGGGGTCGGCCTCGACGGCGGCGCGCGCGCAATCGGCGATCAGCTCGACGGCGAGACACTCCGGCGCCGGCGCGCCCCTTGCGAAGGAGATCACGACCCGAGCCTAACGGGGGTGTCTGCTACCGTCATTCGCATGGACGGGGGTTCCGTCCTGTGAGGTTTGACTTCTTCGGTTCTTTCCGCTGAGTGCGGGTGGTCGAGGCAGGCAAGTCTCGACACACACCGAAGGAGAAAACCGAATGCAGTCTTTCCACGAGCTGGGCGTGTCGTCCAGCGTTGCGCAGGCGCTCGCCGAGCGCGACATCCATACGCCTTTCAGGATCCAGGCGCTCGTCCTCCCCGATGTCCTCGACGGCCGCGACGTGCTCGCGAAGTCGCCGACGGGCTCGGGGAAGACACTCGCTTTCGCGATTCCGATCGTCGAGCACCTCGACGCGTCGGATCCACGCCCGTCTGCGCTGATCCTCGTGCCGACCCGCGAGCTCGCCGCGCAGGTCGCCGCGGAGCTCGAGACGATCGCGCCGGCACGCAACCTCAAGGTGGCCGCGGTCTACGGCGGGATCTCGATTCCAGCCCAGGCGAAAAAGGCGCGCGAGGCCCACATTCTCGTCGCCACCCCCGGCCGCCTCCAGGATCTGATGGAGCGGCGGATGGTCAAGCTCGACGGCGTCCGCATCCTGATTCTCGACGAGGCGGATCGGATGCTCGACATGGGCTTCCAGCCGCAGGTCGACCGAATCGTCGCCCGTCTGCCGCGCGAGCGCCAGACGATGTTCTTCTCCGCGACGCTCGACGGCGCGGTCGGCGAGCTCGCCCACGCCTACACGAGGAACGCGGCGCGCCACGAGGGCACGCTCCCGCCCGAGCACGAGCAGGGCGAGGTCGAGCACAGGTTTATCTCGGTCACCATGGACAACAAGGTGGAGAAGCTCGCCGAGCTGCTCGCCGAGGACCGAGGTCTCGCGCTCGTCTTCGTCCGGACGAAGCGCGGCGCCGAGCGGCTCGTCCAGAAGCTCGCGCGCCAGAACGTCCACGCGGTCGCGATGCACGGCGACATGAGCCAGAACGCCCGCGAGCGGGCGCTCTCCCGCTTCGAGAAGGGCGCGATCTCGACGCTGATCGCCACGGACGTCGCCGCCCGCGGGCTCGATCTCGACGACATCACGCACGTGATCAACTTCGATCCGCCCGAGGACAACAAGGGCTACGTCCACCGCGTCGGCCGCACCGGCCGCGCCGGGCGCGACGGGATCGGAGTCACTCTCGTGCTCCCCGATCAGCAGGCCGACGTGAGCCACGTCGCCCGGATGCTGGGCCAGAGCGAGGAGTACGCGAGCGAGGGCATGAAGGTCGCTCCGCCGCGCCTCGTCTACGCCTCGAAGCGCCGTAACTCCAAATGGGGCCCGTCTCGGCCTCGCCGCAAGATCTAGCTCGGACCTGAGCTTGGCCTCCGCGCGCAGCTCGTCTGCGCGCGGAGGCATTCGCATTAGATTGCCGCGGTGGACGCCGCAGGACGCTCCCGCATCGCCGACCCGTCCCTGGCCGCCGCCGGAGAGCAGCGGATCCAGTGGGTCGCGAAGCACTCGCCCGTCCTGAACCGGCTCGCGCGGACGAGACTCGCCGACGGTGCGCTACGAGACCGGCGAGTCGCGGTCGTCGTCCACCTCGAGGCGAAGACCGCTTACCTCGCACTGCTCCTCGCCGAGGCCGGCGCGCAGGTCGTCGCCGCCGGTTCGAACCCCGGCTCGACGCAGGATTCGATCTGCGCCGCGCTCGTCGCCCGTGGACTCGAGGTGCACGCGAGTCACGGCGCCTCCCGCGAGCAGTTCGACGCCGATTTGCTCGCCGTCGCCGACACTGAGCCCGAGCTCGTCGTCGACGACGGTGCCGAGCTGACCGCGCGGATCCTCGAGCACAGGCCCGCGCTCGCCGCGCGGCTTGCCGGCGTCACCGAGGAGACGACGACGGGGGTCGCCCGACTGCGCGCGATGGAAGCCGCCGGCCGCCTCGTCTTTCCGGCGATCGCGGCCAACGACGCCCGCTGCAAGCACCTCTTCGACAACCGCTACGGCACCGGTCAGTCGACCCTCGCCGCGATCGATCGGCTGACCAATCTCAACTTCGCGGGCCGTGAGTTCTGCATCGTGGGCTACGGCTGGGTCGGCAAGGGCCTGGCGCGCTATGCCCGCGGTCAGGGCGGTCGGGTCACGATCGTGGAGATCGAGCCGGTCGCCGCACTCGAGGCGCACATGGACGGCCACCGCGTGGCCCGGCTCGAGGACGCGCTCCCCGACGCGGACGTCGTGATCGCGGCGACCGGCGCGATCGACGCTGTACCCGCGGTAGCGGTCCCGCTGCTCAAGGACGGCGTCCTGCTCGCGAACGGCGGCCACCACGAGCGGGAGCTCGCGATCGACGCGCTCGGCCCGGGAGTGGAAGCGCGGCCCGGCGTCTACGAGCACGAGATCCCGGGCGGCGGCAGCGCGTACGTCCTCGTCGACGGCCGCCAGACGAACGTCGCGGGCGGCGACGGCCACCCGGTCGAGATCATGGATCTCTCCTTCTCCGTCCAGGCGCTCTCCGTCCACCTGCTCGCGGGCGGCGGACTCGGACCGGGGCTGCACCGCTTCCCGGCCGAGCTCGACTCCGAGATCGCCCGGACGAAGCTGGCAACGCTCGGGATCGAGCTCGGCGAGCCGACGCAGGAGCAGCGCGACTTCACCGCCGGCTGGACGGTCTAGTCGTAGATCGACCGGCTCGCGCCTTCGCGTGCGTTCTCGGGATATGGAGCAAGATCGTCGACGAAGCCCGGCTGATCGCGTACGCGCCCGAGCCACGCGCCGACCGTCGGGTAGCGACCCAGCTCGTACCCCGCGTCGGGCGCGACGTGCGTGTAGGCGAAGACGGAAAGATCGGCGATCGAGCAGCGGTCTCCGACGAGGAACGAGCGAGTGGCCAAATGCTCCTCGAGCACCGCGAGCGCACCCTCCCCGACGACGAAACGAGCAGCGGCGAGTGCAGGATCTCGGCCGGTCAGCGTCCGGAACCGCGCCGCCCCGATCCCGGACATCACCCGCTCCTGCTCGAAGAAGAGCCATTGCGCGACGAGCGCGCGCTCGACGCGCGAGTCGGGCAAGAAGGGCGTCGACTCGGCCAGGTACCAGAGGATCGCGTTCGACTGGGCGATCGTCTCCCCGGAGTCGAGCTCCAGCACCGGTGTCTCGCGGACCGGGTTCAGCGCGCGGTACTCGTCGGTCAGCGTGTCGCCGCCGAAGATGTCGATCGGCACGCGTTCGTAGGGCGTCCCGAGGAGCGCGAGCAGGAGGCGAACCTTGTAGCAGTTGGCCGAAGCGTCGTAGTCGTAGAGCCTCATGCAGTTTCTCTTCTAACGCCTCGGCGCTCGAGACTGTGAGGCGGCCGCGATCAGCTCGTTGCTACTCATATTCGGCGTCGACGAGCGCACGCATTGGAGCCGGTAGCGCGTAGAGCTCGTACACGAGCTCGTCGGCTTCGGCCTCGGCGGCCGACAGCTCCGAGATCAGCGGGAGCAGACGCTCGACGCTGGCGCGGTGCTCGCGTTCGACGAGCTCCCGCGGCCCGCGTTCCCGCGGGTCGCGGTCGAGTCGCTCCCGACCACGCGCGAGGGCCGCAACGACCTGGGCGCCGTCAGCGCCTCGTACTTGGCCAACGTTCGCCGAGCGGGGAGAGTCGCGCGCGTGACGCCAAGTGTGGACGCAACCCAGCTCATGAACGCTCCCTTTTCCCCGTTGATCGCTGCAGCCAGCTCATGCAACCGCTTCCCGAGCCGGTTGAATCGGTCTGTGTCTTCCTCCGCAGGTATCCGGATCGGCAGACCCGCGATGAATTGCTTGTTCGCCGACCAGAAGTCATTCTGAAACGGCACGCTTCCACGCCGGAATAGCCAGTCGAGGAGCCGCGAGTTCAGCAACGTGACCAAGAGCCATTCGGAAGCGCGATCAGGCGCGATCAATATGCCGTTCACGTCAACATTGTCGAGGTAGATTCCACCATTTGGATCGAGAGCAGCGCGCAGCCGATGGCAGAGCCTTGGAACTGCCAGTTTGGGTGGTTCGTGTGCGTCGAGGTTCTTTGGATACACGTAGCCGTACCACCCGACGTGGTTCATCCTCCCGCCCTCCCGGCCGCGTAAGGCAAGTTCGTGCTCGACCAAGTAGTCGTGCGTCCGCGCCAGCTTGTTGAGGTCGTTCGTAGGAATCAGGTCCACTTCCGAGTCTTGTCGCGTGTACGGGAAGAGCAGAACATCATCCAGCGGCGCGAACGCGTATCGCCTGACATCACCGCCGCTCGCAAGAGGGTGTAGTAGATCCGGCTCGAGCTCGAGTTCACAATCGGACGCTCGTGACCACACGACACGTTGAGCACCACGCGATCCGCGCCCTTCGAGCACATAGACGCTGTCGGCACTGGTGATGTGACCCTGGAAGATCTGCGCAGTTACTACGTCGAGCCTCTGGGAGCCGTCTGACGCGGTTTTCATCACATCAGCCTCCTCAGGAGGCACGAGTATCCAAGGGTCGCCCCCGAGGAGCCGGGTGGCGAATCGCTCGGCGGGGAGCGTCCCGCCTGTCGCAAGTTCAGCGAGCACGTCCGCACGAGTCCCGCGAATGCGCCTGTAGTCCAACTCCGCCGCCCCGGCGCGATCGAGCGTCAAGATGCACGTGTAGTTGGTGGCCCCGGCGAAAAGCTGCGTACCACCGAAGTCAAGCACCTCGTCGACGAGCTCGGACTCGGATAGGACCTTCCGCAACTTCCGTCCGTAGTCAAGCTTGAAGACCTTGTTGGGAATAATGAAGCCGAGTCGCCCCGCCGGCGTTAGGAGTGACAGGCCCCGCTCGATAAAGACCACATACGCGTCAAAAGCACCATGGGGCGTCTTGTACCGGTTACGGCAGTAGTCGGCAAAGGCGCGGCCGATCTCCTGCACGCGGATATAGGGCGGGTTCCCGATCACGGCGTCGAAACCGCCACCCTCGCGAGCGGCGCCGTACTCGTCGACGAAGATCTCCGGGAACTCGAGCGGCCAGTGGAGTTGCTCGCGTCCCCCGGGCGGGTTGTACCGCGCGATCGACTGCTCGGCGAACACCTCGAGCGGGAGTCGGAGGCCTTCGAGCTCGCGGGCAAGTCGCTTCTTCTCCCGCGCGTCCGCGCCTGTCCTCGTTGCGCGTTCCTGTACCTCCGCCGACTGACGAAGCAGATCGCTCGCCAGCGCAGCTAGATGAGACTCGAGCAGGCCGGTGGCCGGATCGAGCAGCGTCTGCGTGTCCGCGCCGACGAGGGAGTCCCCGACGCGCAGGTTCGCGAGAAACGTCAGCGGCTCACCGACGCGCGCCGTGACGAGCCAGAGTGAGAGTCGCGCGAGCTCCACCGCCAGCTCGCTGAGATCGACGCCGTACAGGCACCGCTCGGCGACGAGGCGACGTAACTCGTCCAGCGAGAGGTCACCGTCGTAGGCGGGATCGGTCGCCATCGACTGCGCGAGAAACCCAACCGCACCGACGAGGAAATGGCCGCTCCCGATCGCCGGATCGAGAACGTTGATCGAGAGCAGGTGATCGAGAGCATCCTCGCCGTGGAGGCCGCGTTCTCGCGACTCGGTGGAAAGCCGCTCAAGGATCGGCGCAAGCGTGCGCTCGATGATCGCGTCGACGACCTCCTCCGGCGTGAAGTACGCGCCCATCTCGTGCCGCCTCGGGGACTCGACCAGCGCAAGCTCTCCTGCCTCGTCGGCAAGATCCCACGCAAGCAACCGCTCGTAGACCGCTCCGAGCGTCCTGACGGAAAGGTTGCGGTAGTCGACGAGCTCGCGGCCGACGCGGTAGATCCGGTCGAGAGCCGGCGCAACGAGCTCGTCGGGCACGGATCGAACCTCCAGCCACGGGTGGAGCTCGGGGTCGAAAAGCCCGCCGTTGTACTCGGTGACGTCCAGAGCCTCGTCGCCCGCGTGAATCATCCGAAAGAGCGCCTTGAGCTCGGCGTAGAGCCCGTCGTTCGAGCTCGAGAGCTGCTGCCCTCGATCGAGCAGGTCGGCGACCTTCAGCCGATGCTCCGCGATCGAGTAGTGACGGTAGTCCTGGCTCTGCACCGGCAGCAGGTCGCGTGCCTCGGCAAACAGGCAGAACAGGACCCGGTAGAGAAAGACGAGCGAGTTCGCGAACGCCGCATCGAGGTTCTCGCGGGTGCGCTGCTCCGCGCCGAGGAACCCCGCAGCCAGCTCCGGCACCGCGCCGAAGATCGATCGCTCGAGGGCCTCCGAGACTTCGATCGCGTGCAGACGGCTGTCGTCGAGCGCCTGCTCCAGGAATGTCCTGCCGTCCGTCCCGGGCTTGAACGCGGGTGCGCCGAAGAAGGCGGCGAAGTAGCGCAGATCCGCGGGATCGCCATCCTCGAGCAGGGAGACGAGATCGACCTCGTGAGTCGCCCGCTCGACGAGCGGGGCGTCGCGAGAGTAGAGCCGCCAGCTGCGACCGTTCGTCAGCACTCCGAACGGTCGCTTCGAGAGGAGCACATAGTCGCGGATCTGGGCGACCGGATCGCCGTCCGCGGCTCGCTGGTCGAGCGCGCGGTCGAATCGCTTCGCGTCACCAACTGCGATCGCTCGCTCGACCCCCGCATCCGCGAGCAGCGCCGCCTCGCGCTCCTGCTTCGAGCCGTAGAAGAGGTAGTCCGGCACGCGTCCGGTCCCGGGGATCGACTGGAAGAGCGCGAACGAGTGACCGAGCAACTCGAGCACAGGCCGGACGAACCGCTGTTCCGTCTCGCCTTCGTTTGCCCCGACGAGCGTCGCACGTTCCGCAGCCCACAGCGCGCTCAGATCGGCGTGGAGCTGGGCCGTGTCGAGGGTGGAGAACTCGTCCCACTCCGGCAGGCGTTCGGCGAGGAAGTGCTCCGAATAGAGCCACCGCGCACCCGCCGCGCCGACTCCGCGAGGGAGCGGCACCGTCAGACGGCGAACAAGCGCGGCTCGACGTCGGGCGCTCGCTCCTCGACATCGTCGTGCTCTTCGTAGATCACGATGTAGAGGTGGTTGCGACCGACGAAGCTCGAGATCTGCTTCTCGGCGTTGTAGGTCTTCGAGCGCGCATCGGGGAACCGTCCGGCCATCGCGCGGAGAATCGCTTCGCGCTGCTCGTCGCCCGGTTCAGTGGGCTCGACCGCGATGAAGGCATGCGTCCTCGCGTCGGTGGCGAGATCGCGCAGGATGACCGTCAGCGTCGCTCGCTCCCCGAGCTGCGACGGCTGGTCGTCGGTCTCGACCTCGTAGGTCGCCAGCCAGTTCACGGAGCCAGTGTACGAGCGGCTTCGGACGCTAGGACTTGGCGATCTCGGCGGCGAACTCGGCTGCCTCGGTCGGGGAGGTGCCGACGCGGATCCCCTTCGCCTCGAGCGCCTCCTTCTTCCCCTGCGCGGTGCCGGAGGAGCCGGAGATGATCGCGCCGGCGTGGCCCATCGTCTTCCCCGGCGGCGCCTCGAAGCCGGCGATGTAGGCGACGACGGGCTTCGTCATCTTCGCCTCGATGAACGCGGCCGCCTTCTCCTCCTCGTCACCGCCGATCTCGCCGACCATGACGACGTACTCGGTCTGCGCGTCCGCCTCGAAGCGCTCGAGGACGTCGATGAAGGAGGAGCCGACGACCGGGTCGCCGCCGATCCCGACGATCGTCGAGTTGCCGAGGCCCATCTGGGTCAGCTCGTGACCGATCTGGTAGGTCAGCGTGCCCGAACGGGAGACGAGGCCAATATTGCCCTCGGTGAAGATCTCGGCCGGGATGATCCCGACGTTCGCCTTGCCCGGCGAGAGCGCGCCTGGACAGTTCGGCCCGAGCATCGTCACCCCGCGCGGGCGGATGTACGTGTAGACGCGCAGCATCTCGTGCGCGGGCAGGCCCTCCGCGATGCAGATGACGGTGGCGATTCCGGCGTCGACGGCCTCGTAGATCGCGTCGGCGGCGAAGCGCGCCGGGACGAAGACCATCGTCGTGTTTGCGCCGGTCTCCTTCACCGCCTCGACCACCGTGTCGAAGACGGGTACGCCCTCGACATCCTGGCCGCCCTTGCCGGGCGTGACGCCGGCGACGACCTGCGTCCCGTAGCGCTTGTTGCGGAGGCCATGGAAAGAGCCTTCCGAGCCGGTCAGGCCCTGGACGACGAGCTTCGTCTCCTGGTCGACGATGATCGCCATCTAGGCTTTTCGCGCCCTGAGCAGGATCTTCGTATCGACGTACTCGTCGCCCTCGATCTGACCCGCGAGCAACTCCCGTACGCGCGCTGAGTCCTGCGGATTCGTGTCCGTCCTCGCGAGCCACGCCTCCAGCGGGTGGCGCTTCTGGTGCACCTCGACCGCCTCGATCCGAAGGCCGGCCGCCTCGAGGAACGAGCGCCACTCGTGCTCGGAGTACGAGCTGACGTGGGTCGGGTCGCGGAGGCGCTCCGCCTCCTCGACGGCCTCGCTGACGTAGAGCGTATCCTCGACGATCAACTGCTCGCGGGCGACGCGCGCCATCTCGGTGACCGCCAGGGCGATGTCCGAGAAGTGGTGCGGCGCGATTCGCGTGACGACGAGGTCGAAGGAGGAATCGGCAAACGGCAGGTGCTCGGCCGGGCAGAGCACATCGGGTTGCATCCCCGGGGCCGGGTCGGCGCTCACGACCTCGATACCGGCCTCGCGCAGCCGCCGAGTCACGTGTCCCCCGCCGGTGGCGACGTCGAGCGCCGTCCGCGCGCCCGCTGCCCACTCGACAATCCGGTCGAGATCCTCGCCTTCGCGCTGTTCGGGTGCGTTGCGATACGCCTCAGCCCGCGCGCTCCAGAGATCCGTCATGCGCCGAGCTCCACTGCGCGGCGCGCGCCGTCAAGCATCGTCGCCTCCGGATGAACGTTCGCGATCGCAGCGTCGGCCAGGATCTTGCGGCCCTCCTCGGCGTTCGTGCCGTCGAGCCGGACCACGATCGGGAGCTCGATCGGCATCCGCTCGAGCGCCGCGAGGATCCCCTTCGCAACCTCGTCGCAACGGGTGATTCCACCGAAAATGTTGAAGAAGATCGACTTCACCTGCGGGTCGCGCGTGATCACCTCGAGCGCGTCGACGACGCCCTCGGCGTCGCCGCCGCCCCCGAGGTCGCAGAAGTTCGCGGCGCGGCCGCCGGCCAGCGCGATCACGTCGAGCGTCGACATCACGAGCCCGGCGCCGTTGCCGAGGATCCCGACCTCGCCGTCGAGCTTCACGTAGGTCACGCCCTTCTCGCGGGCGAGCGCCTCGAGCGGGTCGGCCGCCTCGACGTCGCGCATCTCCGCGATCTCGGGATGCTTGTAGAGCGCGTTGTCGTCGACCGTGAACTTCGAGTCGAGGGCCTTCACCTCACCGGCCGGCGTCACGATCAGCGGGTTGATCTCGCAGAGCATCGCGTCGGTGCCGACGAAGGCCTCGTAGAGCTTCGCCAGGATCGCGGCAATCTGCTTCTGCTCGGCCGGATCCTCGACCCCCGCGCCGTAGATCAGGCGGCGAGCGTGGTAGGGCTGAAAGCCCTCGAGCGGATCGACGTGCAGGCGCACGAGCGCGTCCGGGTTCGTCTCGGCGACCTCCTCGATGTCCACCCCACCCTGCGTCGTGAACATCAGCAGCGGCTGCTTTGTGCCCCGGTCGAACGTGATCGAAAGGTAGTACTCCTTCGCGATCTCGGAAGCGCTCTCGACCCAGAGCTTCTTGACCACGTGGCCCCGGATGTCGAGGCCGAGGATCGCGCGGGCCTTCTCCTCGGCATCCGCCGGATCGTCCGCGAGCTTGATCCCGCCCGCCTTGCCCCGGCCTCCGGTCAGCACCTGCGCCTTGACGACGACGGCGCCGCCGATCTCCTCGGCTGCCGTGCGCGCCTCCTCCGGGGTCGTCACGTAACGACCGTCGGAGACCGGAATGCCGAAGCGCGAGAAGAGCTGCTTGCCCTGGTATTCGTAGAGGTCCAAAGCGGCCGCGAGTCTATCTGCGAGTCTTGAACGGATGCGCCGCTCTCTCGTACTCCTCGGATCGCTGCTCGTTCTCGGGCTCGTGGGCTGCGGCTCGGAGGCGCGCGAGCCGCTTCCGAAGGCGCGTGCGGCGGAGCCGCAGGCGGCCAAGCTCAACTGGCGCGAGACCTATCCGAAGCGCGGTCGGCACCTCACCTTCGGCGTAGACCGGTTCGAGGTCACCGCCGAAGGCTGGTCGGCTGCGGTGTCGATCCGGAACGGCACGCAGATTCCGTTCGAGCTGGGCAAGCGGCCGCTCCAGCTCGCGTTCGGGCTGATGCTCTTCGAGGACGGAAACCTGGAAACCCTCGACGAGGAGGCGCGCAACGGCAGGCTGCCGCCGCTCCGCGAGGCGGTCGAGATCGAGCCGCCGCCGCCGGCCGTGCTCGCGCCGGCTCAGACCTGGCGGGCGACGATCTCGGCGCCAGGCTCGCTCGTCGACTCCGCCTATGTGCGGGTCTCGTTCGGCACGCTCGTCGCGGAGCGCGAGCCCCCCGAGGGGTTCCGGCCGAGCGTCGTCTGGATCACCGACAAGGCCTACAAGCTGTAGAACACGTCTCCCCGCTCGCGCAGTGGTTCGAGATCCGAGTCTCCGGCGGCGAGCGGTCGCAGGAACGCATCGAGCTCGAGTGCGCGGCGAACGTGCGCGAGGGCGTCGTCCAGGTTTCCGCCCAGCGACTCGTAGCAGGCGAGGTCGTAGAGCAGGGTTGGATCGTCGGGGTAACGCTCGAGTCCGGTCCTCAGCACATCGGCCCCCTGGGCGAGCCGGCCCGCCTGGCGGTGACCGTAAGCGAGCGTCAGGTATCCCCAGCGCAGCTGGATCTCGAGCAGCCGCCGCAGCTCGACGATGGGCTGCTCATGGTCGTCGACCCGGAGATCGACGACCCGGTCGACGAGCCCGCCGGTCTCCACCCCCGCCCCCGGGCGCTCGACGTAGACCGCCGCCGACTGCTGGCCGCGAACGTCGCCGCCGGCCCCTTGCGCCGCCTCGAGCCCCGCGAGCAACCGCACGGCAAGCGAACCGTCGCTCTCGCGGAAGGCCCGCGCCATGTCCGCCACCACGGCCTCTCCCGCGAGGATGTTGCCCTGTGCCGCGAAGCCCTCGCCGGTCTCGTGCCCGGCCCAAGCGTTGCACTCGTTCCCGGTCCAGGAGGCAGAGCGGCCGTCCGCGGCGACGACGCCGAGCTGTCTCGTCTCGCGAGCCTCGTCCGAGCCGAGGACGGTGCGGATCGCCTCTTCGGGGTCGGCGCCGGCGGCGAGCGCATCG
This sequence comes from Gaiellaceae bacterium, assembly GCA_037720595.1. Lineage (GTDB taxonomy): Bacteria > Actinomycetota > Thermoleophilia > Gaiellales > Gaiellaceae > Gaiellasilicea. The sequence goes on from JBBJLW010000005.1 coordinate 28,942, forward strand.
AGGAGCCGCGGCCCGTAGCCCGCGATCCCCGCCGCCTGGGTCGCCACGGCTCCCACGCCCGCGCGGGCCCACGAGACGACCGCTCCGACCGCGAAGTACTTCGACTGGACGGCGACGCCGATCTCGCCGGTGGCGGGGTCGAGCCCGCAGATCGAGAACGTCGAAGGCCGTCCGAGCGCCACGAGCGCGACACTACAGAGAGCGCAGAAGCTCTTGTAACCTCGCTCGAACACCTCCGGCCGAAGGAGAGACGATGAACGAGCAGAGCACGACCACGCTGGCAGACGACGAGATCCTGACCGTGAGCGGTTCCGAGACGATGCCCGGCGATGGTGACGCAGACGGAACCGATGCCGACACCGATGCCGACGATTCCGACTCGGACGCCGACGACACCGACGCCGACACCGACGGCACGGACGCCGCGTAGCCCGCAGGCGCTCGAGCGGGCGATCGCTCCAATCGGGGCCGATCGGTTTCTCGACGAGCACTGGGAACGGCAGCCGCTCCTCGTCCCGCGCGCGGAGGAGGGCCGCTTCGACGACCTCCTCTCCGTTCGGGACGTCGAACGGCTGATTACCGAGACCGCGATCAGGCAGCCTGGGTTCCGCCTCGTCAAGGCGGATGCGACCGTGGCCGGCTATGCGACCGACATCTCGTGGCGGCCGGCGCCGTTCACGGGCGTCGCCGACGTGCACCGGGTGCTCGCGGAGTTCGAGCGCGGCGCGACGATCGTCCTCCAGGGTCTCCATCACTCCTGGCTCCCGCTTGCGCGCTACTGCCGGCACCTGGAGGCGTTCCTCGGCCACCCGGCCCAGGCGAACGCCTACTTCACACCGCGCGGCTCGCAGGGGCTGCCGGTGCACCACGACACGCACGAGGTGCTCTCGCTCCAGGTCGCCGGCGAGAAGCGCTGGCTCGTCTACGAGCCGGCGCTCGAGCTACCGCTGAAGACGCAGCGGTACAAGAGCGAGCTCGGCGCACCGGGCGAGCCCGTCCTCGATATCACGCTGGGCGCCGGCGACACGCTCTATCTCCCGCGCGGCTGGCTCCACCAGGCACTCACCTCCGAGACGGACTCGCTCCACATCACCATCGGCGTCAACGTGCGGACATGGCTCGACGAGGCACGTCTCGCGCTTGAAGCCTCGGCGGACGGCGTCGAGTTCCGGCGCGGCGTGGACAACAGCCGGGCACCCGCGCTGTCGCCACTCGATCCCGAGGAGGCGGCGCGGCGCTCACGCAAGCGGCTCGTGCGCTCGCGGCGGCCGATTCTCGACGGCCAGCTCAGCGAGCTCCGCGCGCTCGAATCACTCGACTACGAAACCCCACTCGAACGCCGCGACACGGTGATCGCCGACCTCGACGGCGCCACACTCTCGTTCGAGGGCCGTGAGCTCCGCTTCCCCGAGCGCCTGGCGGCCGAGCTCGTGTTCCTCGTCACGACCGGGGCCGTGTTCGGCGCCGCCGAGCTGCCCGGATCGCTGGACGAGGCCGGCCGGCTCGTCCTCCTCAGGAGGCTCGTGCGCGAGGGGTTCCTGCGACGGGCCGTTCAGCGACGTAGCGGCTCGGCCGCCTGAGCGCCTCGGTCGAGCAGGTGAGGTGCGTGGGCTCACCTTCCTCCCGGCGCACGTCCACCGCGTAGACGGACTCACCCGACTCGAGCTCGACGGCCCAGCCCTCGCCGGCTCGTTCGATTCCGAGCAGGCGCACGTCGGCGACGCCTCTCTGCCCCGTCGCCTCCCGGACGGCGCGCTCTGCGGCCTGAACCGGGAAGGAGTGGCACGAGCGTCCGCGGTAGAGCGGCAGGTGGATCTGCCCCTGCAGAGCGCACTCGAGCACTGGCCACGCCTCCGAGGCGCCGACGCGGCCGTAGTAGACGCCGTCGGGAAGCGCGACGAGATTGCCCGCGAACCGATCGCCGCCGATGTGGGTCGACTGCCACACCCACTCCTCGTCGACCTGCTCGCGCACCGCGTCGTAGAGCGGCCGGCCGTACTTCGCGCAGCAGCGGTCGTGCTTGCCGTGCGTGCAGACGAGGAAAAGAGGATGGTCGACCGGATCGCCGGCGCGCGCGAAGTCGACCTGGAGCAGGTCGTCGTAGCGCTCTAGCTCGAGCCGCCGCAGTTCCCGATCTGTCTCGGTCGTGCGGGCCACGAAAGCGACGAGCCCGTCGCGCCTGCGCCGCTCCGGCCGCCGGACGAAGAGGATACGGCTCTGCGAGAACCGCGCTCTCTGCTCGCCGAGGTGAGCTTTCAACGCAGTGGAGAGCGTCGAGCCGTCGATCGCGTCGTGTGCCCAGAGACCGCGGTACTCGATCAGGATCCAGGTGTCGACGCGACTCGCCGTCGCGGAGAGCGGCTCGGCGTCCGCGAACGAGATCTCGGCGCAGAGCCGTCTATTCGGGAAGGACGAGACAGATCACCTGCCCGCTCGAAACGGCATCGCCCACCGTCACCGAGAGCTGCGCGACCGTACCGCCCCGGTGAGCCCGGATCTCGTTCTCCATCTTCATCGCCTCGACGAGACAGAGCACCTGGCCGTCCTCGACGGTTTCGCCGTCCGCGACCTCCACCTTCAGGACAGTGCCCTGCATCGGACTGACCACTGCATTACTACCCGCCCCACCCTGCCCGCCGCGCGCACGCTCGCGGCGCCGGCGGCCGAGCTCGGCCCACGGCGGCTCGGGCTCGAGGAGCGTCACGTCATAGCGGCGCCCACCCACCTCGACCGAGTGCAGCCGAGGACGGAGCGCTCGTCCCCCGTCCTGGCTCTGAGCAATCGCTGTCGGCTCGAGCCCGGCCGCGCGCGCGGCGAGACCCTCCGACTCGACGACCCCGTGACAGGTCTCGCCCGCGATGAAGCACGGCTCGGTGAGCAGCGCCCGGTGGAAGCCGATCAGGGTCGGCGGCCCCTCGATCGCGAACTCCTCCAGCGCGCGAAGCATCCGTAGCCGCGCGTGCTCGCGGTCGACCCCGTACACGATCAGCTTCGCGATCATCGGGTCGTAGAGGCCGCTGATCTCGGAGCCTTCGACGACGCCCGAGTCGACGCGAATCCCCGGTCCGCCCGGCTCGCGATAGGCGGTGATCCGGGCCGGCGCGGGCAGAAAGCCCTTCGCGACGTCCTCCGCATTGATCCGGCACTCGATCGCGTGTCCGCGCAGCCGAATGTCGTCCTGCCGCACAGAGAGCGGCTCGCCCGCCGCGATCAGGATCTGCTCTCGCACGAGATCGACTCCCGTCACCTCCTCGGTGACGGTGTGCTCGACCTGGATCCGGGTGTTCATCTCCATGAAGTAGTAGGCGCCGTCGGCCGTGAGCAGGCCCTCGATCGTCCCGGCCGAGCGGTAGCCCGCTGCCCGCGCGGCATCCACGGCGATTCCGCCGATCCGCGCGCGCAGGGCCTCGTCGACGGCCGGCGATGGCGTCTCCTCGATCAACTTTTGGTGACGCCGCTGGATCGTGCAGTCGCGCTCGCCGAGGTGGATCACGTTGCCGTACGAGTCCGCGAGCACCTGCACCTCGACATGGCGCGGATCCTCGAGATAGCGCTCGACGTAGACGCGGCCGTCGGCGAAGTATTTCTCGCCCTCGCGCCGCGCCGAGTCGAGCGCGCGCTCCGCCTCGTCGGGCGACCCGACGAGCTTCATCCCCTTGCCACCGCCGCCCGCCGCCGCCTTGACGATCAGCGGGTAGCCGACCTCCTCGCCGAGCGCGAGTACCTCTGCGACCGAGTCGACCGGCTCGGTCGTGCCGGGGATGATCGGCACTCCGGCGGCCCTCATCGCCGTTCGTGCACGCGTCTTGGAGCCCATCAGCTCGATCGCGTCGCTGGGAGGGCCGATCCAAACGAGCCCGGACTCCTCGACGGATCGGGCGAAGTCCGCGTTCTCGGCGAGGAAGCCGTAGCCGGGATGGATCGCCTCCGCGCCGGAGCGCCGCGCCACGTCGAGCAGCTTCTCGCCCACGAGGTAGCTCTCCGCCGCCGGCCCCGGACCGATCAGGTACGCCTCGTCGGCCGTTCGGACGTGCAGGCCGTCCCGGTCGGCCTCGGAGTAGACGCCGACGCTGCCGACCCCGAGCTCGCGAAGCGCCCGGAAGATCCGGATCGCGATCTCGCCGCGATTTGCGACGAGCACCTTGGAGAAAGGGACTTTGGAGAACGGCGGCACGGGCCGCGTATTCTCACTGCGGATGACACTCCCCGATCAGCTGACCGTCGGCCGGGCGGCCTCCGTTCCCCTCGTCGTCGTGCTCTACGCCTGGGACTTCCCGCACAACGAGGCCTGGGCGACGGCGCTCTTCTGCGTGGCCATGGCGACGGACTGGCTTGACGGCCGGATCGCACGTCGTCGCGGCACGACCTCCTCGCTCGGCTCGCTCCTCGACCCGATCGCCGACAAGGTGCTCGTGCTCGCGGTGCTCGTGATGCTGATCGAGGACGGGATCTGGCCCGCCTGGATGGTGGCGGCGATCGTCGCGCGCGAGGTGCTCGTCTCGGGACTCCGCCTCGCCGCGATCGAGCGAGGGGTCGTCATAGCCGCGCGCGACCTCGGCAAGCTGAAGACGTGGGCCCAGGCGACGGCTGCGGCGCTCGGCGGCTTCGCGGCGGCGGGAGCGTGGAGCGACGCCGTCGGTCTGTGGGCGCTCGTCGTCGCGCTGGCGCTCACCTGGATCTCGGGCCTGGACTACGCGCGAATCGCGCCGCGGGTCTTGCGCGGGACGGCCTGATGAAGTCTTGTGGCAGCCCGCGCTGACGCTGTCGACCTGTCCGGGGCCCGTGTTCAGACGACGTGAGAGAGAGCGCGACCGTGCGACGAGCACCATGCGTCGAACGCGCGCGCCCAGGCGCGTTTTACGGGTGCGACTCCTCGGTCGCCTCGCGCAACCCTGCTCGCTGCCAAGCGCTCTCGATCGCGAGGGGCAGCTGGTCGTCCCCCGGAGCGAGCGCCGCGAGGATCGCTTCGCGGTCGCTCTCACCCGGCTCGGGCTTCATCTCGACCTCCACTTCGCCAGCGTAGCGACCAGGGCGAACAGCTGGAAATCGAGCCATATCCCTCCTACGGGGGATTCTCCTGCTCACCGCTCGATGCACAATCGGGATCTGGATTCTGCGTAGGAGGGCAACATGCTGCAGTGGAAAAACCCGAGGTTCCTAGTCGTCCTGGTTGCGCTCGCGAGTCTCGCGGCGTCGTTTGGGAGCTGGGGCTGGAACCTTCTCAGCTGGGGCTGGTAGCACCGCTTCTGTGAGCCCCGGGGGAAAGATGCCCCCGCGGCTCGCGGCCGTCGTCGTCCCGGTCTACCTGACCGGCATCGTCGTCACGGTCGCGGCTGCGGCCTCGTTCGCCACCTCGCCGCGCAGCCTCTTCGCGCTCGTGGGAATCGCAGGTCTGCTCGCTGCCTCGACCTTCTCCGAGCGCTACCCGGTCCCACTCGACGGGATCGATACGGGCGGCGTCTCGCTCACGTTCGTCTTCGCAGTCGCGACGATCGTCCTCTACGGATGGCCGGCCGGCGTGATCGTCGGCTTCGCGGCCCCGGTGATGCAGTTGCTCGAGCATCGCCCGCCGCTCCGGGTCGGCTACAACGCCTCTGTGCTGTCCGTATCGGGAGCCGCGGCAGGTGTTGCGCTGGCGCCTCTCCACGGCTCGAGCGCGGCGCACATCGTGGCGCAGGTCGCCGTGTGCGCCTTCGTCCACTACACGGTCAACGTTGGCCTGATCAGCCTCGTCGTCGGGGCGAGCGTGCGCAAGTCGGTGCTCGGCGTGGCGCGCTCGAGCTTCTCGGTCACGATCCTTCCCTTTGCGCTGATGGCCTCCGCCGCGCTGATTCTCGTCGTCCTCTATGAGCGCTCGCCGCTCCTCTCCGGCGCCCTCGTCGGCCCCCTGCTCGCGATCGCGCTCTACCAGCGCTCGACCTTCCGAGAGCTGCGCGCGATGCGGCTCGCGCTCACCGATCCACTGACGGGTCTCGGCAACCACCGCCACTTCCACGACCGGCTCGAGCGCGAGGTCGCCGGCTCGCGCGAGCAGGCTTATCCGCTCAGCCTCTGCCTCGTCGACATCGACGACTTCAAGCGGATCAACGACCGCTACGGGCACCCCGGCGGAGACAAGGTGCTCGCCCAGCTCGCGACCCGGCTGCGCCAGGGCGGCGAGGCTTTCCGGCTCGGCGGCGACGAGTTCGCGATCCTCCTCCCCGGGAGGGACGGGGAGGGAGCGAGGGTCGCAGCCGAGGCGATCGTGCAGCGAATCGCCGCGGTCGAGCTGGAACCGGCCGGGCCGGCCGGTTCCGTCACGGTCAGCGCCGGGATCGCGACCGTCCCCGTCGAGGGCCTCGACCGGGACGAGCTCGTGCGCCGGGCCGACAGCGCGCTCTACTGGGCGAAGGAGTACGGCAAGGATCAGGTTCGCCTCTACCGTCCCGACGTGGTCGAGATCGCGGAGCTCAAGCGGCTCGCCGCCGGGCCCGACCGGGCGGCCCGCTTTCGCGCCGCGGCGAGCCTCGCACGAGCCGTCGACGCACGCGATGCCTACACGGGGAGCCATTCCGAGCGCGTCGCAGATCTCGCCGCCCGGATCGCGAGCCGGCTCGGCATCGACCACGAGCAGGTCGAGCTGACCCGTCTTGCGGGCAGCCTCCACGATCTGGGCAAGCTCGCGATCCCCGAGGAGATCCTGCGGAAGCCTGGTCCGCTCACCGACACGGAGCGGACCCTGCTCCAGCGGCACCCTCAAATCGGCTTTCGAATGCTCGAGTCGCTCGGGGTCGATCCCGTGGCCGACTGGGTGCTGCACCATCACGAGCGTTGGGACGGCTCCGGCTACCCGAACGCGGTCGCAGGCGACACGATCCCGCTCGGCGCTCGGATCATCTTCGTCGCGGACGCGTTCGACGCGATGACCTCGGATCGCGTCTACCGTGACCGGCTCTCGGACGTGGAGGCACTCGACGAGCTCGAGCGCTGCTCGGGCAGCCAGTTCGATCCGGCGATCGTGGCCGCGCTGGCGGAGGAGCTCGGGCTCACAGGCGCACGCGTGATCACCGCCTTCTCGGCGTAGCGGTCGGCGCAGGCTTGGGCTCGGCGCTGGACGTTCGGGTCGTCGCCGAGCCTACGGAGTTCTTCGAGCGCGCCGCGGGGCTCCTGCTCGCAGACGAGCCGCGGAACAATCTCATCCTCGGTCTGACGGGTGTGCTCCGGGATCAACCCGGTGTCTATCCCGAGTTCTCGCTCTGGCTCGTTCGGGACGGCGCCGATGTCGTTGGCGCGGCGCTGAGGACGCCGCCCTACGGGCTCGTGCTCGGGCCGGCGTCGCCTGCCGCGACCGCCGCCCTCGCCGAGACGATCGAGGGCGAGCTTCCGGGAGCGGTCGGCGTCGTGCCCGAGATCGACTCGTTCGCCGAGGCGTGGGGTGTAAAGCAGGGCGTTGCGACCGAGGTGCGGTTCGCGCAGGGCATCTACGCACTCGAGCGACTGATCGAGCCCAAAGACGTATCCGGCTCTGCACGTGTCGCCACACCCGGCGACACCGAGCTTCTACGCAACTGGCTGATCGAGTTCTCGCGCGAGGCGCTGCACGAGAGCGATCCCGACGAGGCGCGAATCGCACGGACGATCCGCCAGCGGATCGAGCGCAACGATGCGAGCTTCGTCGTCTGGGATGATGGCGGCCCGGTCTCCCTCGCCGGCTGCGGGGGCGACACCCCGTCCGGGTCGCGGATCGGACCGGTCTACACGCCACCGGAGCACCGCGGCCGTGGCTACGGGTCGGCCGTCACCGCCGCGATCACGCGCGCTCGCCTCCAGGTCGGCCGCCGCTTCTGCTTCCTCTACACGGACCTGGCCAATCCAACCTCGAACAGGATCTATCTCGATCTCGGCTACGAGCGCGTGGGCGACTCGCGAGAGTACGTCTTCGGGCGGGGAGGGCACTGAAATGTGGCGCCGGCGGAGGCCGCAATCCATCTACCGGCACGTCCTGGAACACGTGGAGCCGGGCGTCCCCGGCCTGCGCGAGGGGAGCGGTTGGCCGCCGGAGGCGGCCCTTCAGGAGTCTTAGCGCGATCGGAATCTGCTTCCGCAGATTCCGATCTTGCGCCGTTACAGCGGTATGTTGCCGTGCTTTCGCTTCGGGGTCGGCTCGCGCTTCGTCAGCGCCGTCTCGAGCGCCGAGACGAGCACCGGACGCGTGCGGCGCGGCTCGATCACCTCGTCGACGTAGCCGCGCTCGGCTGCGTGGTAGGGGTTCGCGAAGCGCTCCTTGTACTCGGCGATCAGCGCCGCGCGGCGGGCGTCCGGATCCTTCGCCTCGGCAAGCTCCTGCCGGAAGATGATGTTGACCGCGCCCTCCGGCCCCATCACCGCCACCTCGGCCGTCGGCCAGGCAAGATTGAAGTCGGCGCGGATGTGCTTCGAGCTCATCACGTCGTAGGCACCGCCGTAGGCCTTGCGGAGGATCACGGTCAGCTTCGGCACGGTTGCCTCGGCGTAGGCGTAGAGCAGCTTCGCGCCGTGCCGGATGATCCCACCCCACTCCTGCTCGGTCCCAGGCAGAAAACCGGGCACGTCGACGAACGTGACGAGCGGGATGTTGAAGGCGTCGCAGGTACGGACGAAGCGAGCCGCCTTCGTCGACGCGTCGATGTCGAGCACGCCCGCGAGTGCCTGCGGCTGGTTGCCGACGATCCCGACCGCGTGACCCGCGAGCCGCGCGAAGCCGCAGACGATGTTCTCGGCCCAACGCTCCTGGACCTCGAGGAACTCGCCGTCGTCGACGATCTTGCAGATCACCTGCTTGACGTCGTACGGCTTGTTGGCGCTGTCCGGAATGAACGTGTCGAGCTCGGGCGCCTCGCGCGTAGGCGGATCTGAGGGCGTCGCGTACGCCGGCGACTCGAGGTTGTTCTGGGGCAGGAACGAGAGCAGGTAGCGCGCGTCCTCCAGCACCGCCTCCTCGTCGGCCGCTGTGAAGTGGGCGACTCCGGACTTGCTCGCGTGCGCCGCCGCGCCGCCGAGCTCCTCCTGCGTCACCTCCTCCCCCGTCACGGTCTTCACCACGTCGGGGCCGGTGATGAACATGTACGAGCTGCCCTCCGCCATCAGGACGAAATCGGTGATCGCGGGCGAGTAGACGGCCCCGCCGGCGCATGGGCCGAGCACGAGCGAGAGCTGCGGCACGACACCCGAGGCCTGCACGTTGCGCCAGAAGATCTCCGCGTAGCCGGCGAGTGAGACGACGCCCTCCTGGATCCGCGCCCCGCCGGAGTCGTTGATCCCGATCACCGGACAGCCGTACTTGACCGCGAGATCCATCACCTTGCAGATCTTCTCTGCGAAGACCTCGGAGAGCGAGCCGCCGAAGACGGTGAAGTCCTGGCTGAAGACGAAGACCTTGCGCCCGAAGACGGTGCCGTAACCGGTGACGACCGCATCGCCGTAGGGCCGGTTCTCCATCGAGTCGAAGTCGGGATTGCGGTGGCGGACGTAGCGATCGAGCTCGACGAAAGAGCCCGGATCGAGCAGCTTCTCGACGCGCTCGCCGGCGAGCAGCTTGCCGCGCTCGCGCTGCCGGGCGACCGCCTTCTCGTTCCCCGCGTGCTCGGCCTGCTCGGAGAGCTCCTGGAGCCAGGCGAGCTTGGCCGCCGTCGTATCGTGGAGCTCCGCCATCGTCGTGAGCGTAACGGCGGCCAGGCGCTTGTGTTTCTCCAACACAAGCACCCGAAGAAGGACCGGTCACGCGGCCCGAAGGAAGATTGTGTTGTTTCAACACAAGCTGCCTCCGATCGCGCCGCTATCGTCGGGCGATGCCTGTGCTCGACAGCTTGCCGCGGCTCCTGCTCCGGCTCGAGGGTAGTGCAGTGCTCGCGGGCTCACTCGCGCTCTACTTCGACCAGGGCTTCGGCTGGCTCGCGCTCGTCGTCTTGGCCCTCGCGCCCGACCTGGCGATGGTCGGCTACCTCGCCGGCGAGCGTGCCGGCGCCGCCGTCTACGACCTCGCCCACAACGAGGTGCTGCCGATTGCACTCGGGGTCGTCGGCGTGCTGGCCGACTGGCGGCTCGCGGTTCAGCTGGCGCTGATCTGGCTCACGCACATCGGGGCAGACCGTCTACTCGGATACGGGCTCAAGTATCCGACCGCATTCCGCGACACCCACCTCCAACGCGTTTGATGGAGGCGCCGCTCGACCGCTCGACGATCTGGCCCTACGAGGACGGCGAGCCGGGGCCGTTCCACTACGCGCGGGCCGCGCACCCAAACGGGGTCGCCGCCGAGCGCGCGCTGGGCGAGCTGGAGGGCGGCGAGGCGGTCCTCTTTGCTTCGGGAACCGCGGCTACGACCGCCGTCGCGCTCGCTCTGCTCGAGCCAGGGAAGACGATCGCGCTCGCCGACGGCGCCTACTACGGCACGGGGGTCACCCTCACCGAACTCGGGCGCTGGGGACTTCGGCACGTGCTCTTCGACCAGACCGAGCCGCCGCCGGAAGCCGATCTCGTCTGGATCGAGTCGCCGTCGAATCCGCTCCTGACCGTGCCCGATTTCGTCGCCGCGGCAGCACACTCCGCTCCGGTCGTCTGCGACGCGACGGCCGCGACACCCGTCTACCTCCGCGCGCTCGAGCGCGGCTGCGACCTCGTCGTCCACAGCGCGACGAAGTACCTCGCCGGCCACCACGACGCCCTCCTCGGTGCCGTCGTCTGCCGCCGCGCCGAAGACGCCGAGCGGCTGCGGGCTTTCCGCAACGCGACCGGTGCAGTCGCAGGGCCGGACGCAGCCTGGCTCCTCCTCCGCGGCCTGCGCACGCTCGAGGTGCGCGTACGCCGCCAGACGGAGACCGCGCAGGCGCTCGCGGAGCGGCTGAGCTCCCATCCGGCCGTGACGACCGTCAGGTACCCGGGCTTCGCCGGGCTCGTCTCGTTCGACGTCGCGGACGGGGAAGCCGCGCGGCGCGTCGAGACCGGCACGGAGCTGATCGCGAACGCGACGAGCCTCGGCGGAGTCGCCTCGACGATCGAGACGCGCTACCGCTGGGAGGGAACGCGTGTCCCACCCGGATTGCTCCGCCTCAGCGTCGGGCTCGAGCCGCTCGAGGAGCTGTGGGCCGATCTCCGGCAGGCCCTGGCGCGGGTCTGAGCTTCGCACGATACTTCCGCACAACCCCGCTGACATCCGCTGAAGAAGGAGCTCCCGTGCCACCTGTGCCCACCGCCGGAGAGGCGAATCGACCCGGCGCCCGTCGATCGCGCGCCCGTGCGACAGCGAACGGCGTCGCACCGCTGACGGACGCTCAGTTGAAGCAGCTCGTCGGCGCACTTCGCTCGGCGCGCGACGGCGACTTCTCGGTCCGCCTGCGCGGCGACGGCGCGTTCGGCGAGGTTGCCGCGGAGTTCAACGAGATGGTCGAGCGGAACCAGCGGCTGGCGCGGGAGCTGATCCGCGTGAGCAAGGTGATCGGCCGCGAGGGCCGGATCACGGAGCGCGCGTCCTCGCCGGGGGGAGGCAAGGCCTGGGACGAGCAGACCGGTGCCGTCAACGCGCTGATCGACGATCTCGTGCGCCCGATGACCGAGATCGCGCGCGTGATCGACGCCGTCGCGGATGGCGACCTCTCGCAGCAGATCACCCTGAAGATGGAGGGCCAGGCGCTGAGGGGAGAGTTCCTCCGGATCGGGACGACGGTGAACGCGATGGTCGATCAGCTCTCCTCGTTCGCCGACGAGGTCACGCGCGTCGCGCGCGAGGTCGGCACCGAGGGCCGACTCGGCGGCCAGGCGAAGGTCAAGGGGGTTTCCGGAACCTGGAAGGACCTCACGGACTCCGTCAACCAGCTTGCCTCGAATCTAACCGGCCAGGTAAGGAACATCGCCGAGGTGACGACTGCGGTCGCGACCGGCGACCTCTCGAAGAAGGTGACGGTCGACGTCAAGGGCGAGGTACTCGAGCTCAAGAACACGGTCAACACGATGGTCGACCAGCTCTCCACCTTCGCGGACGAGGTCACGCGCGTCGCGCGCGAGGTCGGGAGCGAGGGCAAGCTCGGCGGCCAGGCCCAGGTCAAGGGCGTCAGCGGCGTCTGGAAGGATCTGACCGAGAACGTGAACACGCTCGCCGGCAACCTGACCGGCCAGGTACGGAACATCGCTCTCGTCACGACCGCGGTCGCGAACGGCGACCTCTCGCGCAAGATTACGGTCGACGCGAAGGGCGAGGTGCTGGAGCTGAAGGAGACCGTCAACACGATGGTCGATCAGCTCCGCGCGTTCTCGGCCGAGGTGACGCGCGTCGCGCGCGAGGTCGGGACCGAGGGCAAGCTCGGCGGCCAGGCCCAGGTCGGGGACGTCAGCGGCGTGTGGAGAGACCTGACGGAGAACGTGAACACCCTCGCGGGCAATCTGACGAGCCAGGTCCGGAACATCGCCGAGGTGACGACCGCGGTTGCGACGGGCGACCTCTCGAAGAAGATCACCGTCGACGTCCGGGGCGAGGTGCTCGAGCTGAAGGAGACCGTCAACACGATGGTCGATCAGCTCCGCGCGTTCTCGGCCGAGGTGACGCGCGTCGCGCGCGAGGTCGGGACCGAGGGCAAGCTCGGCGGCCAGGCCCAGGTCGAGGGCGTCAGCGGCGTCTGGAAGGACCTCACGGACAACGTGAACACGCTCGCCGGGAACCTGACGAGTCAGGTTCGGAACATCGCCCTCGTCACAACCGCCGTCGCGAACGGCGATCTCTCGAAGCAGATCACCGTCGACGTCAAGGGCGAGGTGCTCGAGCTCAAGGACACGATCAACACCATGGTCGATCAGCTTCGCTCGTTCGCCGCGGAGGTGACGCGCGTCGCTCGCGAGGTCGGCACCGAGGGAAAGCTCGGCGGGCAGGCACAGGTCGAGGGCGTCTCCGGCACCTGGCGTGGTCTCACCGAGAGCGTCAACTTCATGGCCGCGAACCTCACCGGGCAGGTGCGGAACATCGCGGACGTCGCGACCGCGGTCGCGCGCGGTGACCTCTCGCAGAAGATCACCGTCGACGCCAAGGGCGAGATCCTCCAGCTCAAGAACACGCTGAACACGATGGTCGACCAGCTCTCGTCCTTCGCGGACGAGGTCACGCGCGTCGCTCGCGAGGTCGGCTCGGAGGGCAAGCTCGGCGGGCAGGCCCAGGTGAAGGGCATTTCCGGCACCTGGCGCGGCCTCACCGACAACGTCAACTTCATGGCGTCGTCGCTGACCGAGCAGGTGCGGAACATCGCGGCGGTGACGACCGCGGTCGCGAACGGCGACCTCTCCAAGAAGATCACCGTCGACGTCAAGGGCGAGATGTTCGAGCTCAAGGACACGGTCAACACGATGGTCGACCAGCTCCGCTCGTTCGCCGCCGAGGTGACGCGCGTCGCCCGCGAGGTCGGCACCGAGGGTCAACTCGGCGGCCAGGCGCGGGTCGAAGGCGTCAGCGGCGTCTGGAAGGACCTGACCGACAACGTGAACACGCTCGCCGGAAACCTGACGAGCCAGGTCCGGAACATCGCCCTCGTCACAACCGCCGTCGCGAACGGCGACCTCTCGAAGAAGATCACCGTCGACGTCAAGGGCGAGGTGCTCGAGCTCAAGGACACGATCAACACGATGGTCGACCAGCTGGCGACCTTCGCCGCCGAGGTCACGCGCGTCGCCCGCGAGGTGGGAACCGAGGGCGCGCTCGGCGGCCAGGCCGAGGTGGTCGGCGTCTCCGGCACCTGGAAGGACCTGACGGACAACGTCAATCAGCTCGCCGGCAACCTGACGAGTCAGGTGCGCGCAATCGCGGACGTCACGACCGCGGTCGCGGAGGGCGATCTCTCGCAGAAGATCACCGTCGAGGCGAAAGGCGAGATCGCCCAGCTCTCAGGGACGATCAACACGATGGTCGACCAGCTCTCGACGTTCGCCGCCGAGGTGACACGCGTCGCGAAGGAAGTCGGCACGGAGGGCAAGCTCGGCGGTCAGGCGCAGGTCGAGGGAGTCTCGGGGACGTGGAAGAATCTGACCGACAACGTCAACCAGCTCGCGGAGACGCTGACGACGCAGCTCCGCGCGATCGCCGACGTCTCGACGGCGGTCACCTCCGGCGATCTGACCCGTTCGATCGCGGTCGAGGCCGCCGGCGAGGTCGCCGAGCTGAAGGACAACATCAACCAGATGATCGCCAACCTGCGGGGCACGACCGCCCAGAACGCCCAACAGGACTGGCTCAATTCGAACCTCGCCCGCTTCTCCGGGATGCTCCAGGGCCAGCGCGACCAGAAGACGGTCGCGCGCCTGCTGATGAGCGAGGTGACGCCGCTCGTCGCGGCCCACCACGGCGCGCTCTACGTGGCCGAAGGCCTGGGCGCGGACGAGGACCCCACGTTGGCGCTGCTCGCGACGTACGGCTACCAGGAGCGCAAGTCGATCTCGAACCGCTTCAAGTTCGGGGAGTCGATCGTGGGACAGGCGGCGCTCGAGCGAAAGTCGATCGTGATCACGCAAGCCCCGCAGGACTACATCAAGATCACCTCCGGCCTCGGCGAGGCGGCCCCGACCAGCATCATCGTGATCCCCGTCCTCTTCGAGGAGAACGTGCTGGCGGTGCTCGAGCTCGCCTCGTTCGCAGGGTTCACGGAGGTGCAGCAGACGTTCCTCGACCAGCTCTCGGAGTCGATCGGGGTGGTCCTGAACACGATCCAGGCGAACTCGCGGACCGAGGAGCTGCTCGAGCAGTCGCAGACGCTGACGCAGGAGCTCCAGAGCCAGTCCGAGGAGCTCCAGGCCCAGCAGGACGAGTTGAAGCACTCGAACAGCGAGCTCGAGGCCCAGGCGCAGACCCTCCGCGCCTCCGAGGAGCTGCTCCAGACCCAGCAGGAGGAGCTCCAGCAGACGAACGAGGAGCTCGAGGAGCGCTCGCAGCAGCTCGAGGAGCAGAACCGCCGGATCGAGGTCAAGAACGAGGAGATCGAGCTCGCCCGTGCCGCCCTCGAGGAGAAGGCCGAGCAACTCTCGCTCTCGTCCCGGTACAAGTCCGAGTTCCTCGCGAACATGTCGCACGAGCTGCGGACTCCCCTCAACTCGCTGCTGATCCTCGCGAAGCTGCTCGCCGACAACCCGGACGGGAACCTGACCGAGAAGCAGATCGAGTTCTCGAAGACGATCCACCAGGCGGGGTCGGATCTCCTCGGCCTGATCAACGACATCCTCGACCTCTCGAAGGTCGAGGCCGGACGGATGGACGTCAACGTCGATCAGGTCTCGATCGCGGCCGAGCTGGCCGGACTCGAGCGGGCCTTCTCGGCGATCGCCGAGGAGAAAGGACTCGCATTCGAGCTCGACTTCTTGCCGGACCCGGTGGCCACGCTCGAGACCGACTCTCAGCGGCTCCAGCAGGTTCTCCGGAACCTGCTCTCGAACGCCTTCAAGTTCACCGAGACGGGCAGCGTCACGCTCCGGGCCGGGCTCGCGGATCCCGGCCTCCGGTTCGCCGGCGAGATCCTCTCCCAGGCGAAGCGGGTGGTTGCGTTCTCGGTGATCGACACAGGAATCGGGATCCCGACCGACAAGCTGCGCCTGATCTTCGAGGCCTTCCAGCAGGCTGACGGAACCACGAGCCGACGCTTCGGCGGCACGGGTCTCGGACTTTCGATCAGCCGCGAGATCGCACGGCTGCTCGGCGGCGAGATTCGAGTCGAGTCGACGTTCGGCGAGGGCAGCACATTCACGCTCTATCTCCCCGCCCGCTTCGTCGCGCATGCCGCGCCCGCAACGGGCGCGGAGCTGCTGCGCGAACTCGACACCGGGATGGGCACCCGTACGACCATCGGCGCCGGACTCGGTCCCGCCGCGACGAACGGCGGCGAGCCGGAGCTCGATCTCGCCCTTTCTCCGGGGCTTCTCCTCCCCTCCGAGGTCGACGACGATCGCGACAGCGTCGACGAGGGCGACCGCGTCGTCCTGATCGTCGAGGACGACCCGGACTTCGCCCGCACCGAGCTCGCAATCGCCCGCGAGCGCGGCTTCAAGGGGCTCGTCGCGCTCCGCGGCGACACCGGTCTCGCGCTCGCGCGCGAGTTCAGACCGGATGCGATCGTGCTCGACATGACGCTGCCCGGAGTCGACGGCTGGACGGTGCTCGACCGACTCAAGCGTCATCCCGCGACGCGCCATATCCCCGTGCACATCGTCTCCGGGACGGATGAGAGCCAGCCCGCGCTGCTCGCCGGAGCGGCCGCGTTCATCCAGAAGCCGGCCTCGCTCGAGGAACTGCAGCGCGTCTTCGGCGAGATCGAGTCGTTCATCGAGCGCGACGTCCGACGGCTGCTCGTCGTCGACGACGACGAGACGCAACGGCAATCGATCATCGACCTCGTCGGAAGCGACGGCGACGTGGAGATCGTCGCGGTCGGCTCGAGCGAGGCGGCGCTCGCCGCACTCGAGAACTCGGCGGCGTTCGACTGCATGGTGCTCGACCTGAAGCTGCCGAAGATGACCGGCTTCGACCTGCTCGAGAAAGTGAAGGGCGACGAGCGCTTCCGGCACCTGCCCGTGATCGTCTACACGGGCAAGGAGCTGACGCGGCGCGAGGAGACGAAGCTGAAGCGGTACGCCGAGACGATCGTGATCAAGGACGCCCGCTCGCCCGAGCGTCTGCTCGACGAGACCTCGCTGTTCCTTCACCGCGTCGAGTCGAAGCTGCCTCTCGAGAAGCGGCGGATGCTCGAGCAGCTCCACAACGCCGACTCGATCTTCGTCGGCAGGAAGGTGCTCATCGTCGACGACGACGTCCGCAACGTCTTCGCGCTCACGAGCATGCTCGAGGCGAACGGGATGGACGTGATCTTCGCCGAGAACGGGCGCGACGGGATCGAGTGCCTGACGGCGAACCCGGACGTCGACCTGGTGCTGATGGACGTGATGATGCCGGAGCTCGACGGCTACGAGACGACGGAGGCGATCCGGAAGCTGCCCGCGTTCGAGAAGCTGCCGATCATCGCGCTGACCGCGAAGGCGATGAAGGCGGACCGCGAGCGTTCGATCGCCTCCGGCGCGTCCGACTACATCACGAAGCCCGTCGACACCGACCGGTTGCTCTCGCTGTTACGCGTGTGGCTCTACCAGTAGACGGAAGGGACGACCCCGACCTCGAGCAGATCGAGGTCGGGCTCCTCCTCGAAGGGATTCATCGGCGCTACGGGTTCGACTTCCGCGAGTACGCGCCGGCCTCGCTGCGCCGGCGGCTCCGGCGGCGGATGGACGGCGAGGGTGTCGCGACGATCTCGGCGCTCCAGGATCTGATCCTCCACGACCAGCGGGTGATGGAGCGGCTGCTGCTCGACCTCTCGATCAACGTCACCGCGATGTTCCGCGACCCGACCTTCTTCCTCGCGTTCCGGCGGCAGGTGGTGCCGGTCCTGCGCACCTATCCGTTCGCGCGACTCTGGGTCGCCGGCTGCTCGACCGGAGAGGAGGTCTACTCGCTCGCGATCCTCCTGGCCGAGGAAGGGCTCTCGGAGCGGAGCCGCATCTACGCGACCGACATCAACGAGGCCGTGCTCGACCTGGCGCGGCTGGGCGTCTTCCCGCTTGACAAGATGCAGGAGTACACCCACAACTACATCCGGGCCGGCGGCACGAGCGCCTTCTCCGAGTACTATGTCGCGCGCTACGACGGGGCGCAGTTCGCCCGCTCGCTCGTCGACAGCGTGGTGTTCGCCCAGCACAACCTCGTCTCGGATGCGGCCTTCAACGAGTTCAACGTGATCACCTGTCGGAACGTGATGATCTATTTCGACAGGCCCCTGCAGGACCGCGTCCACGATCTCTTCTACGAGAGCCTGGCGATGTTCGGGATCCTCGCGCTCGGCCAGAAGGAGACGATCGGGCACTCTCCGCACGAGGGAGCCTTCGAGGCGCTCGCCGCCGACGAACGGCTCTATCGCAGGATTCGCTGAGTGCAGGTTCGATGAGCTACGAGCTGATCGCGATAGGTGCATCCTGGGGAGGCCTCTACGCGATGAGCGCGCTCCTCGACGGCCTCGCCTCTGAGGTCGACGCGCCGATCGTGCTCGCCCAGCACCGCGATCCCGCTTCGCTCCGCGGCGCCCTCGAGCGCCTGCTCCAGAGCCACGTCGAGCGGCCCGTCGTCGAGCCCGACGACAAGGAGCCGATCGAACGCGCTCATGTGTACGTCGCTCCTGCCGATTACCACCTTCTGGTGGAGGACGGGCACTTCTCCCTCTCGACAGACGCGCGCGTCCAGTTCGCGCGCCCTTCGATCGACGTCCTCTTCGAGTCGGTCGCGGAGTCGTACGCCGAGCGCGCGATCGGCATCGTCCTCACCGGCGCGAACGCGGACGGTGCGCGCGGGCTGGCGGCGATCAAGGCGGCGGGCGGCGTCGCTGTCGTCCAGGAACCGGCGAGCGCCTTGCGGCGGGCGATGCCCGAGGCGGCGCTGGCAGCCGTCGCCCAGGCCGACGCGATCCTGCCGGTCGGCGAGATCCCGAGCTTCCTCTACGAGATCTGTGTAGGAGCGCCACGGTGAGTATCAAGGCCAAGATTCTCTGTGTCGACGACACGCCGGAGAACCTGTTCGCGCTCGAGGCGATCCTGGAGCCGCTCGAGCAGGAGCTCGTACGGGCCGGGTCGGGCGAGGAGGCGCTGCGCTACCTGCTCGGCGAGGAGTTCGCGTTGATCCTGCTCGACGTCCAGATGCCCGGCCTGGACGGGTTCCAGACGGCGGATCTGATCAAGCAGCGCGAGCGAACCCGGCACGTCCCGATCATCTTCCTGACGGCGATCTCGAAGGACGCCGAGAACGTCTTCAAGGGCTACGAGTCAGGCGCCGTCGACTACCTGCTGAAGCCATTCGACCCGGACATCCTGCGCACGAAGGTCGCCGTCTTCGTGGAGCTCTGGCAGAAAACCGTGGAGCTGCGCCGGCAGGCGGAGCTACTTCGGGAGCAGGCGCTCGCCGCACTCGAGCAGGAGAGCGAGGCGCGCTACCGCTTCCTCGGCGACTCGATCCCCCAGCAGGTGTGGACGGCGCTTCCCGACGGGAACCTCGACTACGTCAACGAGCGGACGGTGGCCTACTTCGGGCGCACCTTCGACGAGCTGATCGGCCAGGGCTGGAGCGATGTCGTCCATCTCGACGATCTGCCCGGCTGTATTGCGCGCTGGAGTGACTCGCTCGAAAGCGGCGAGCCCTACGAGTACGAGTTCCGGCTGCGGCACGCGGACGGCTGGCGTTGGCATCTCGCCCGCGCGGTGGCGATGCGCGACGAGGGAGGTGCGATCGTGAGGTGGTTCGGCACCAACACCGACATCGACGATCGTCGCACTGCCGAGGATCGCCAGCGCTTCCTCGCCGAGGCCGGCTGGGTGCTCGGCGGCTCGCTCGACTACGAGCACACGCTCGCCGACGTGGCGAAGCTCGCCGTGCCGACGGTCGCAGACTGGTGCACGATCGACATCCTCGAAGGAGCAACGATCTCACGGGTCGCCGTAGGTCACGTGGATGCGCTGAAGGTCGCGCTCGCCCGAGAGCTCGCGGAGCGCTATCCGGCCGGCCTTGAAGACGGCGGCGTCGGCAAAGTCCTGCGCACCCGCAAGCCGCAACTCGTTCCCGAGATCACCGACGAGCTGCTCGGCGCCTCGGACCAGGACGCCCTGTACCTCGAGATCGTGCGCGACCTGGGGCTGCGGTCGTACATCTGCGTGCCTCTGATCGCGCGAGATCGGGTTCTCGGAGCGATCTCGTTCATCAGCGCCGAGTCGGGGCGCAGCTACGGCGAGGACGATCTCGCGCTCGCGCAGGAGCTCGCCCGGCACGCGTCGATCGCGATCGACAACGCGCAGCTCTACGAGGAGTCCGAGCGCCGCGGACGAGCTGCTCGGGTGCTGGACGCAGTCGGCGACGGTGTCGTCCTCGTCGATCGCAAGGGGATCGTCCAGCTCTGGAACACGGCCGCGACGACGATCACAGGCCTCGCCGCGCAGGCGGTGATCGGGAGGAAGATCGCGGCCGTCGTTCCGCGCTGGCCGGAGATCGCGCCGCTCATCCCGGTCGTGGACGGGCCGGGCGCCGTCGTGCGCGCCGAGACGGTCCCCGTCGAGCTCGGCGGCCGGGAGCTGTGGATCTCCGGCTCGGGCGTCGGCTTCGACGGAGGAGTGGTCTACGCGTTCCGCGACCTGACCGAGGAACGAGCGCTCGAGGAGATGAAATCGGAGTTCGTCGCGACAGTCTCGCACGAGCTCCGAACGCCGCTCGCCGCGATCTACGGCTCTGCCCAGACGATCCGGCGAACCGACCTCGACCTCGACGAATCGATTCGCGACGAGCTGCTCGGCGTGATCGCAACCGAGTCGGATCGACTCGCGAGGATCGTCAACGACCTCCTGCTCGCGAGCCATCTCGACTCGGGCCGGCTGCCGGTCTCGATCGAGCGCTGCGACGCGCTGGAGGTCGCGAGCGCCGTGATCGAGACCGCCCTCACGCACGCGCCCGAGTCGATCGAGCTTGCCCTTCAGGCGCCGAAGCGACTCGCCCCGGTCGCGGCCGACCGCGGTCAACTCCAGCAGGTGCTCGTCAATCTCGTCGACAACGCGATCAAATATTCGCCGGACGGAGGCAAGATCGCGCTCAGAGTCGGCAAGGTCGACTCGCAGATCCGGTTCGTGGTCGCCGACCACGGCCTCGGGATCCCCGCCTCCGAGCACCGCCGGATCTTCGAGAAGTTCTATCGCCTCGATCCCGACATGAACCGCGGAATCGGCGGTACCGGCCTCGGCCTCTACATCTGCCGCGAGCTCGTCCGCCGGATGGACGGCTCGATCTGGGTCGAGTCGCAGCCCGGCAAGGGTTCCAAGTTCGTGCTCGAGCTTCCGGCCGCAGCCCCGGCGAAGCCGAAGTCCGCGTCCCGCCGGAAGCCCGCCGGAAAATCCGCGCCGCCTCGTTGACATGTTCGCCAGGGACGTGTCCGGGCTCTGACCCCCGACATGTCCCGCCGGGACGCGTCCGGGGTCAAAGCCCGGCCGTGGCCCCACAAGCCGTGTCCCGAGTCGGAGGACAAGTGGCGAAGCTGGTATCGCGTCTGCCCGGCTCTCGCTCGGGACATGTCCGGGCTTTGACCCCCGGCGTGTCCGAAAACGACGCTGATGCCAAACCGGCCCGATGGAGCGAGCCGGGAGCGAAGCGACCCTTCAGGGGAGGTCGCAAGACGGTGTAGGTAGCCGCACTTCCGGCGTACGCGGCCTCTGCCAGGATGGGGTCGTGACCACAGTCCTGATCGTCGACGACCACCCGAGCTTCCGCGCCTCGGCGCGGGCGATTCTCGAGGCGGACGGCTTCGAGGTGATCGGAGAGGCCGAGGATGGCGCGACGGCGCTCGAAAAGGTTCGCGAGCTCACGCCGGACGTCCTGCTCATCGACGTGCAGCTCCCCGACATGGACGGCTTCGCCGTCAGCGCGAAGCTCCAACGCAACGGATCCGGCCCCGTCGTGGTCGTTGTCTCGAGTCGAGACGCTGCGGACTACGGAACGCTGGTCGAGGAGTGCGGCGCGCGCGGCTTCATCGCGAAAGACGAGCTCTCCGGGGCCGCGCTCGGCGGTCTGATCGGGGCAAACTGATCGGATGAGCCCCCGCATTCTCGCGGCCGCAGCCGGTGGAGCCGTCGCACTCGCGGCCGGTGCGACCTGGCTGGTCGTCACGAGCAACCACGAGGACAATCCGGCAGCGACGCTCGCCTTCGCGCTCACGGCCGGCCTGAGCTTCGTCGGCAGCGGCCTCCTCGCCCTCTGGCGTCGCCCGGAGAACCGCACCGGCCTTCTCCTCGTCGCCGTGGGCTATCTCTGGTTCCTCGGCGCCCTTTCGGAGTCGAACAACGACTGGGTTCTGACGGCCGGGATCGCGCTGAGCAGCGTCGCGTTCGGCGCGTTCGTCCACCTGCTGCTCGCGTTTCCCTGGGGGAGGCTCGCCAGCCGCCTGGACGCCTACCTCGTCGCCGGCACCTACGCCCTCGTGATCGTCGGCCAACTTGCGCTCCTGCTGGTGGAAGAGCATCCGATCCCCGACTGTGCAACCTGCACCAGCACCCTGGCGATCACCGACGCTCCGACCGCCGGTACCGTGGTCGAGCTGACGCTCACCGGGCTCGCGCTTCTTCTCGTGGGATGGATTCTCGTCACCGTGGGGCGGCGGTTCACGCGCGCGGCGCCCGCCCTGCGACGGGTGCTCGGGCCGGTGATCGCGAGCGGCGCCGTCGCGCTCCTCGTGATCGTCGTCCAGCTCGTCGTGGACGTCTTCTCGGAGACTGCGGCCGAGCCACTCGGCTACGTCTTCCTCGCAGCGTTCGCCGCAGTCCCGTTCGCCTTCCTGGCCGGCGTGCTCCGGGCGCGCCTTGCACGCGCCTCCGTCGGCGAGCTCCTACTCAAGCTCGCAGAGGGAGGCGCATCCCTACGCGACGCCCTCGCCCGAGCGCTGCACGACCCGTCGCTCGACATCGTCTACTGGCTCCCGAAGCGGAACATGTTCGTCTGGCACGACGGCAACCCCTTCGTCGACGAGGGCGGGCCTCGCACCGCCCGCTACGTCGAGCACGACGGCGAGCGCGTTGCGGCGTTGTTGCACGATCCCTCGCTCGCCGACGAACCTGAGCTCGTCGACGCGGTCGCCGCCGCAGCCGGGCTCTGGCTGGCCAACGAGCGTCTCCAGGCCGAGTTGCGTGCGCAGTACGACTTCCTCGAGACGATCGTCAATACCGCGCCGTCCCTCCTGATGTCCGTCGACCTCGCCGGAAGGATTACGAACCTCAACGCGGCCTGCGAGCTCGCGAGCGGCTACGACGAGGTTGAAGAGGTTCGACACCAGTACTTCTGGGACGTCTTCATCTCGGCCGGCGAGCGCGACGCGGTCAGGGAGCGATTCCTGCACGATCCGGAGCACCTCCCGAGCGACTACGAGAACGCCTTCGTGAACCGGCGTGGCGAGGAGCTCGTGATCGCCTGGTCGACCGCCCCTCTGCGAGACGAGCACGGCGACATCCGCAACATCATCTGCGGCGGCCTCGACGTGACCGAGCGCAAGCGGCGCGAGATCGAGCTGGCCCGGGAACGGGACTTCCTGCGCACCCTCGCAGACGCAACTCCGAGCCTGCTTGTCGTCGTCGACGACGAGGGAACGGTCGTCGGCAATTCGGTGAACAAGGGCTTCGAGCGCACGATCGGCTGGACGCAGCGGGAGATGCTCGGACGCAGCTTCCTGAGCCTCTTTCGGGACGACGAGGGCTATTTCGCGCGGCTCGGGATCGCGTCCGCATTCAACGGCGTCGATCCGGCCGAGCGGGTCTCGCATTGGTGCACCCGAGCCGGGGGCGAGCGCGTGATCGCCTGGACCGCGACGCCGATCGTCGACGGCGAGGGCAGGTCGCTCGCACTCGTCGTGGGAGCGGACGTCACTGAGCGCGAGCGGCGTGCGGCGGAGCTCCGGTCGAGCGAGGAGCGGTTGCGGGCGGCGATCGAGGCCTCGCCGGTCGCGATCGTCGAGTACGCCCTCGACGACACGATCACGCGCTGGAACCCGGCTGCCGAGCGGATCTTCGGCTGGAGCTCGGAAGAGGTGATCGGCGGCTTCGCAAAGCACCAGCCGCCCGAGCGAGCGACGGAGCTCGCGGAGCTCTTCCGCCGCGTTCGGGCCGGCGACGTCTACACCGGGATCGAGAGCAGACGCGTTCGCAAGGACGGCGCCGCGATCGACGTCGAGATCTCGGCGGCGCCGATCCGCGATGCGGCGGGAACGGTGATCAGCCACATGGCGCTCTTCGCTGATATCACCGTGCGCAAGCGCCAGGAGGAGGAGGTGCGAGCCTCGCGCTCGCGCATCGTTCAGGCGGCCGACGACGCGCGCCGCATGCTCGAGCGCAACCTTCACGACGGCGCGCAGCAGCGACTGGTCGCCCTGTCCCTCACGCTCCGGCTCGCGCAGGGCAGGATCGAGGGCGATCCGGCCGCGGCGGAGACGACCCTCGAGAGCGCACGCGACGAGCTCTCGCTCGCAATCGAGGATCTGCGCGAGCTCGCGCGCGGCATCCATCCGGCCGTGCTCACGGATCGGGGTCTCGAGGCCGCGGTCACGACGCTCGCCGGGCGATCGCCTGTCGCAGTCGAGATCTCGATGCCTGCCGAACGACTTCCGGGCGCCGTCGAGGCGGCCGCCTACTACGTCGTCGCGGAGGCGCTCACGAACGTCGCCAAGTACGCCCAGGCGTCGGTGGCGCACGTGCGCGTCAGCCGCGACAACGGCCGAGCGATGGTCGAAGTGGCCGACGACGGCATCGGCGGCGCCGACGCAACCGCCGGGAGCGGGCTGCGAGGGCTGGCCGACCGCGTGGCCGCGCTCGACGGGACGCTCGAGGTCGAGAGTCCCCCAGGCGCCGGCACGCGCATCCGCGCGCAGCTTCCGCTGGCGCGAGACCCCTGAGAGCGCCTTTCAGAATGAGCCTTGAGCCGTCGGCCTAGAATCGAAGGATGAGCGAGCTCCCGACCGGCAGCGTCACGCTCCTCTTCGCCGACGTCGAGGGCTCGACCAGACTCGCGCACGATCTCGGGAACGCCTGGGCAGCCGCGCTCGCCGACGTCCGGCGGCTGCTGCGCAAGGCCGTCACCGACGCCGGCGGGCACGAGGTCGACAGCCGAGGAGACGAGCTCTTCGCGGCGTTCGCAGAGGCTGAGCCGGCCGTGTCGGCCGCGGTCGCTGCGCAACGCGCGCTCGCCGCACATCCCTGGCCGGTCTCTCCGGCGCGCGTCCGCATCGGCCTCCACACGGGCACGCCTGCGCTCGGTGAGGACGGCTATGTCGGCGTCGACGTCCATCGCGCGAGCAGGATCTGCGCGGCCGGCCACGGCGGCCAAGTGCTCGTGTCCGAAGCGACGAGCCTCGAGCTCGCCGGGCGCGAGCTCCGCGAGCTCGGGCTCTACCAGCTGCCCGATCTCCCGCAGCCGGAGCGGATCTTCCAGCTCGAGGACGGGCGCGCCCACACCTTCCCGCCGCTCCGCGCCCGGCCCAGCTCGGTAGCGCTCCGCGTCGTTCTCGCCGACGACTCGGTGCTGCTCCGCGAAGGGATCGCACGGCTACTCACGGAGGCCGGCTTCGAGATCGCGGCTCAGTCCGGAACCGGTGACGACCTCCTTCGCCACGTTGCGATGCACCGACCGGACGTCGCGATCGTCGATATCCGGATGCCGCCGACCCACACCGACGAGGGCTTGCGCGCCGCCCAGGAGATCCGCGAGCGCCATCCGGGAGTCGGCGTCCTCGTCCTCTCGCAGTACGTCGAGCCGGGCTACGCGCTGGAGCTCCTCTCGGAGAGCGCCGAGGGAGTCGGCTACCTGCTCAAGGATCGGGTCTCCGACGTGGACGAGTTCACCACCGCAGTTCGCCGGGTCGCCGAGGGCGGGTCGGCACTCGACCCCGCGGTCGTGAACCAGCTCGTCGGGCGAAAGCGGCAGCACGATCCGATCGGCGAGCTGACTCCCCGCGAGCGGGAAGTGCTCGAGCTGATGGCCGAGGGACGCTCGAACCAGGCGATCGCCGAGCGGATGTTCGTGACGCTCCGCGCGGTCGAGAAGCACGTCACGAGCATCTTCTCGAAGCTCGGCCTGACCGCGGCCGCCGAGGATCACCGGCGCGTCCTGGCCGTGCTCGCCTTTCTTCGCTGAGGGGACGGGCCCTCCGACCGAGGGCTGTCCTCCGCCGGCGGTGCGGATAGCCGCACGCGAAGAGGCCTGACGGCCGCACTGCCGCTGCGAGCCCGCAGCGCGAGAGTGACGACGACCCCCTCTCCCAAGGAGCACAAACGAATGTCACCGCTCAAGAGATCGAACAACATCGCGGCCCGGATGGGCCGCTGGAGTGCGAACCACTGGAAGACCGCGGTCTTCGGCTGGCTCGCGTTCGTCGTCGCGTCCGTCGTCATCGGCGGCGCCGTCGGCACGAAGTACCTCGAGGCGAGCGACCTCGCAGTCGGCGAGGCCCGCACGGCCGACACGCTGATCGAGTCGGGCTTCCCCGCGGCCGCCGACGAGCAGGGCGAGATCGTTTTGATCCAGTCGAAGACCCTCGAGGCCGGCGATCCCGGGTTCAAGGCGGCGATCGCAGACGCCGTGAAGACACTCGACGGCTTCCCGCAGGTACGGAAGCTCGATTCCCCGCTCGAAGCAGGTCATGCCGACCTGATCTCGGCCGATCGCCATTCGGCGATGGTGCAATTCAGCCCGAAGGGCACCTACGAAGAGGCTGCTCTCTACATCGAGACGCTCGAGGCAGCCGTTGCCAAGGTCGACGCGCGGCATCCGGGCTTCGAGATCGACGAGCTCGGCGGCGTCAGCACCGAGAAGGCAGTCGACGAGGCGTTCGGGGGCATGCTCGCCAAGGCGGGGATGATCGCGTTGCCGCTGACGCTCGTGATCCTCCTGCTCGTGTTCGGCTCCGCCGTCGCGGCGCTCGTACCGCTGCTGCTGGCGATCACGGCCGTCATCGCGACGACGAGCCTGGTTGCCCTACCGAGCCAGCTCTTCGCGGTGGACGAGTCGATCGCCGAGGTGATCCTGCTGATCGGCCTGGCGGTCGGAATCGACTACTCGCTCTTCTACCTCCGCCGCGAGCGCGAAGAGCGTGCAGCGGGTCGCAGCGAGCATGCAGCTCTCGAAGCCGCTGCTGCCACCTCGGGCCGAGCCGTCCTGGTCTCCGGGATCACGGTCCTGATCGCGATGGCGGGCATGTTCCTCTCCGGCGACAAGACGTTCATGTCCTTCTCGATCGGGACGATGATGGTCGTCGCGATCGCGATGATCGGCTCGCTCACGGTACTGCCGGCGATCCTCGCCAAGCTGGGTGACCGCGTGGAGAAGGGTCGGCTCCCGTTCCTGCACCGGCTCCGGCGCAAGAACGGCGAGAGCCGCTTCTGGGGAGCGATTCTCGACCGCGTCCTCCGCCGCCCGGTCGTCTCCGCGATCGCCGCCACGGCCGTGCTCGTCGCGTTGACCGTGCCCGCCTTCTCGCTCAACACGACGACGAGCGGAATCGACGACATCTCGATCCCCGAGATCGAGCCGTTCAAGAAGTTCGAAGAGGCCTTTCCCGGCGGCAGCGATCCGGCCGTCGTCGCGATCAAGGCCGAGGACGTCCGGGCCGAGCCGGTCCGCGAGGCCATCGCCGAGCTCGAACGGCGTGCCCTCGCGAGCGGCCAGATGAAGACGCCGATCGAGGTCGAGGCAAGCCGCGACAACGCGGTCGCGAAGGTCTCGATCCCGCTCGCGGGCGAGGGGACCGACGACAAGGCCCAGGCGGCCCTGGAGACGCTGCGCGAGGAGCTTCTCCCCACGACCGTCGGCAAGGTCGAGGGCGTCGAGTACGCCGTCACCGGAGCAACGGCGCTCGACAAGGACTGGGAGGCGTCGATGCTGAAGACGGCACCGCTCGTCTTCGGGTTCGTTCTCATCTTCGCCTTCATGATCCTGCTGGTTTCGTTCCGCTCGATCGTGGTCGCGCTGAAGGCGATCGCCCTCAACCTGCTCTCTGTCGGAGCCGCATACGGCCTGCTGGTCATGCTCTTCCAATGGGGCTGGGGTGAGAGCCTGCTCGGCTTCGAGTCGAACGGCGGGATCGCCGCTTGGCTGCCGATGTTCCTGTTCGTGATCCTGTTCGGGCTCTCGATGGACTACCACGTGTTCATCCTGAGTCGCGTTCGTGAGGCGTACGACCGGGGCCTCTCGAACGAGGACGCGGTCGCCTACGGGATCAAGTCGTCTGCCGGCGTCGTCACGAGCGCTGCAGCCGTCATGGTCGGCACCTTCTCGGTCTTCGCCCTGCTCCCGGTGATCGACCTGAAGGAGATGGGCATCGGCCTCGCAGCCGCCGTCCTGATCGACGCCACTCTCGTCCGGGCGGTGCTGCTGCCGGCGACGATGAAGCTCCTCGGCGATCGCAACTGGTACCTGCCGAAGTGGCTCGAGTGGCTTCCCCGCCTCGAGCACGAGCCGGCGGCTCCCGAGGCGCCCGCGATTCCCGCCGCGTAGCTCTCGAGCTCGACGAAGCCCCGCCCCCGGAGTCTCGGGGGCGGGGCTTTACTCGTTCCCCGGAAACCGCCCGTCCGCTCGCACGGTGAGTTCGGATGTTCGATGCCCCTGCCGACGTGTGCGCCCAGAGCACGACTGGATTGCGCTCGTCGGGTAGGAGGTAGAAGAGCCGGAGGCGGGACTCGAACCCACGACACAGGGCTTACAAAACCCTTGCTCTACCAGCTGAGCTACTCCGGCTTGCTGAGCGGAATGGTAGGCGAGATCGCAACCCTGTCCAGAACGGACCTGGCCCAGCCGATGCCTCCTGCAAGCTCGTCTCAATGGAGCATCCGAAGGCTATCGGCGACCGCTCCACGCTCGCGATCATGGCCGCTTTCGATCTCGCTGGCTACATCGTCTCTGTGCCACCGAAAGTTCATTCCCGCCATTATCGAGATGAGGTGGATTCATTCGCGGTTTACTGCCCTGAGAACGGCGCTGTCTACCTCATCCCGATCTCAGATCTGCCCTCGCGCCGCACAGCTTCGCTTCGCGTCGACGCTGCAAACACCCAGGTACGTGGAGTCAGACCCGCTGCGCGTTACAAGATCGCAACGGTTGTAGCCGAGCTCAGTTCAGGACTTCACGTGTCTTCTGGTGGGCGAGGATCTTGCGCTTGACCCGCTGGAGCGCGTTGTCGATGGTCTTGCAGTCGCAACCGAGCTCCTCTCCCATCTCCTCGTACGAGCGGCCCTCGAGGTAGCAGCGCAGCGCATCAGCCTCGAGGCTGGAGAGTCCGGTGCCGAGCGCGCCGACGAGGCTCTGCAGCTCCTGGGTGGAGACGACGCACACCGACGGATCGTTCGTCTGCGGGCCCGGAAGCGCGTCGCCGAGCGTGCACTCCCCCTCGTTGTCCTGCCCCGCCGGGGTGTGGCTGAACGAGATGTACTGGTTCAGCGGCTGGTGCTTGTAGCGGGTCGCGGTCTTGATCGCCGTGATGATCTGCCGAGTGACGCACAGCTCGGCGAAGCTGCGGAACGAGGTCTCCATGTCCGGCTTGAAGTCGCGAACCGCCTTGTAGAGCCCGATCAACCCTTCCTGGATCAGATCGTCGGACTCGCCGCCCGCAAGGAAGTACGAGCTGGCCTTCAACCGCACGAAGCCCGTGTAGCGACGCAGCAGCGTATCGAGCGCGGTCTGGCTGCCGTTACGCGCCTTCATCACGAGCTGGAGATCCTCAAGCTCTCGTTGAGCCTTCTGGGCGGTTTGAACTGCGGTGGCAGTGCGAGGCGACATTCGTATTTCTCCTCTATCAACGGGAAAGAGTTCTAGCGTTCTCGGTGTCGAACGCTGAACCCTCACCCTGAAGTTGAGGCAGAACATAGCAGCGTCGTTCGCAAGTTACAACCCTCTTGCAATAAATCGAATGTACTAAGAACGTATGTTCGGGTGCATCATCACTCGCCGCGCCGCAGCCGCTCGAGCCTGGCCCGAGTCTCTGCGTCGATCGCATCGCCGAGCCGCGAGCCGTGCGGCTCGTCGTGTCGGGTCGGCTCGAGGTCGCGGACGAAGGTGCGCGAGCTTCGCTTCTGCACCTCCTGCCCGGAGGTGCCGCGGACCGCGAAGTCGGAGGAGACGAGGCAGACGCGCTCACCGCGACGGTTGTCGGCGGCGAGCCGCTCGAGCAAGGTGTCCGCGTGGGGCGCGAAGCGAACTGCGAGCGGCCCAACCTCTTCGTCCCGTCCCACTCCGTCCCAGACGAGAACCCCACGCGCCCCACGCAGAGCGACGAAGCTCGCCAGCGCGTCGGTCAGCTCGCGCCGATCCACGAACGCCCCTGCGTGCAGGAGGTTGTAGCCAGAGATACAGCGTCGGCTCAGGCACGGCATCCTGGGCGCGGCTCAGCCACGACGACGACGCCGTGCCTCGTAGAGCAGCAGCGAGGCGGCGACGCTCACGTTCAGCGACTCCACCTTGCCGGCGAGCGGGATCGAGATCGCCCCGTCGCAGGCCCGGCGGACGAGCGGGCGCACGCCCTTGCCCTCGGCGCCGAAGACGAGGGCAAGACCGCCGGACAGGTCCGCGTGCCACATGTCCTCGTCGGCGTCAGCCGCCGCTGCGTAGATCCAGAGGTCGCCCCGCTTGATCTCGTTCAGGAAGCGCGCGAGGTTCGGGACGACGGCGACCGGCAGATGCTCGACCGCCCCGGCCGACGAGCGGCAGACGGCCGCCGTCACGCCTGCCGAGCCGTGTGCAGGGACGATTACCCCGCTTGCCCCCGCTCCCTCGGCACTCCGGCAGACGGCGCCGAAGTTGCGCGGGTCGGTGACCTGGTCGAGGCAGGCGAGGAGCGGCGCCTCCGCTCCGGCGAGCTCGTGCGCGTCGGCGTAGCGGTAGGGCTCGCACCAGGCGAGCACGCCCTGATGGTCGCGCGTGCCGGCCGCGTCGCTCAGTTCCTTGTCCGGCTTCACGTGCAGCCGAGGGCCGTCTGCGAGCCACGACTCGGCGGCCGCTGCGCGCTCGGTCACCCACAGCTCGAGCACCTCGCGCGGCCCTCGGAGCGCCTCGCGCACCGGCCGGCGACCGTAGACCTGCTCGCGCGTCACGCCTTCGGCACGAGCCGGTAGGCATCGGCCTCGTCCCGCACCTCCCACCCCGCCGCCTCGATCTCGCCACGGAGCCGGTCGGACGCGGCGAAATCGCGCGCCGCCCGTGCCCCCTGGCGGCGTCGCGCAAGCTCATCGACCTCAGCAGGCACCACAGAGTCCTCGGCAAGCGAGGCCAACCCAAAGACCTCGAGCGCGCGACGAAGAAGCTGGTGATCGCGCCACTCGTGCATGATCGCCAGCGCCCCGGGCGTCGAGAAGTCATCGTCGAGGATCTGCTCGAACCGATCCCACGACTCTGCCGGAGCCCCCTGCGAAGGATTGCGGAAGACCTCGCGGAGGCCGTCGGCGCGGGCTTGAGCCGACTCCATTCGCTCGTCGGAGAAGTCGATCGGGCTGTGCCAGTGCGCCGTCAGGAAGAAGAGCAGCGTCGTCTCACGACCCCACTTCTCCAACACCTCCTGGATCGTCTCGACGTTGCCGACCGACTTCGACATCTTCTCGCCCGTGAAGCGAAGCATCCCGTTGTGCATCCAGATCCGCGCGAAGTTGTGGCCGAGGGCGCTCGACTGGGCGAGCTCGTTCTCGTGGTGGGGGAAGACGAGGTCGAGCCCACCGCCGTGGATCTCGAACGACGGCCCGAGCAGCTTCTCGGCCATCGCGGAGCACTCGATGTGCCAGCCGGGGCGTCCGCGGCCCCACGGCGAGTCCCACCACGTGTCCTCTTCGGGCTTGTTGGCCTTCCAGAGCACGAAGTCGCGCGGATCCTCCTTGCGCGCGTTCGGCTCCTGCTCCTCGACCTGATCCGGTTTCTGCCCCGAGAGCCGTCCGTAATCGGACTGCCCGGCGACGCGAAAGTAGACGTCGCCCTCGACCTCGTACGCCACATCGCGTTCGATCAGATCGGAGATGAAGCGAACGATTTCGGGGATCGTCTCGGTCGCCTTCGGATAGTGGTCGACCTCGTCGAGGCCGAACCGCGCGACGTCCTCCAGATACCACTCGGTCGCCTGGCGCGCCCGCTCGGCACTCTCACCGGGCGCGGCCTCGTAGATCTTGTCGTTCACGTCCGTGATGTTGTGGACGAGCGTCACCTCGTAGCCGCGCAAGCGCAGCCAGCGCGCGTACCAGGAGCCCACCACATACGGGCGCGCGTTGCCGATGTGCGCCCGCGCGTAGACGGTCGGGCCGCAGAAGTACATCCCGATCGGGCCAGGCGGCTCGGGCAGCTCGACGAGCCCGCGGGCGAGGGTGCTAGAGAGCCGCATCGACCCGCCGCAACGCCTCGTCGCGCGAGAGCGCCGCGATCACGGCCCAGAGCTCCGGTCCGCGCTCGGCGCCGGTGAGCGCGAGCCGGAGCGCCTTCAGGTCGCCGCCGACCGCCTTCAGCTCGCGCACGATCTCCTTCCCGTCGAGGCCGTTCGCGCGTAGCTCCGCGAACCGCTCGAGCGTTGGCCGAGCCTCCGGCGAGAGTCTCACCGGCTGCGGCTCGAGGATCGCCAGTGCCATCCCGCGGGCCTCGTTCAGGTGGCGCGCACCGCGCAGCGCCTGTGCCAGCTCGACCGGGGCGCCCACGCGCGCGGCGAGCTCCTCGTCCGAGAGCGACGAGATTGCGTCGATCGCAAGCCGCCGCAAGCGCGGCAGGTCGAGGTGAACGTCGTGCGCCGGCTCGCCAAGCTCGTCGAGGTAAGCGCGAGCGGCTTCCGCCGGGATCCCGGCGTCGCGCAGATCCTCGACCGAGGAGACGTCCTCGCCTCGCTTGGAGAGCTTCCGGCCGTCCTCCCCGAGCAGCAAGCCGTGATGCACGTACTCCGGCGGCTCGAAGCCGAGCGCGTGCGCGAGCTCTTGCTGCAGCTCGCTGTTCGGGCGATGATCGGAGCCGCGGACGACGTGCGTGATCCCGAAGTCGGCGTCGTCGACGACGCTCGCGAGGTGGTAGGTGGGGCTCCCGTCGGGACGCAGCAGCGTCAGTCGGCCGAAGCGGAGCGCTCCCTCCGAGTCCTCGGTTCCCACCGCCTGTGCCGCCTCCCGGTGCCGCTCCGCGCGTCCGCTCTGGCGAACCGGCCCCTCGTCCCACGCGATCCCGAGCCACTCGAGATCGGCCACGATCCTCTCCAACGCTCCGGGAACCTCGCGCTCGGCGTCCGTGTCGTCGATCCGCAGCAGGAACCACTCGCCGCGCCGCCGGTTCGCGGCAGCCGAAAGCGCGCCGCCGAGATGGAGCGAGCCCGTCGGGCTGGGAGCGAAGCGCGTGCGCGTGTCCACGCTCGCAATCTACCGCCGGCTCAGCGGTTGACGGCTCTCATTCCCGCCTCGGTGTAACGATCGCCCGCGGCGACACCGACCGGGAAAGCCTCGTCGAGCGCGGCGAGCTCCCCGGCGGTCAGCTCGATCTCAGCCGCAGCCGCATTCTGCTCGAGATAGGTCACGCGCTTCGTGCCGGGAATCGGGACGACGTCCTCGCCCCGCGACAGCACCCAGGCGAGCGCGATTTGTCCGGCGGTGAAGCCCTTCGCATCGGCCAAAGCCTCGACGTGCTCGACGAGCTCGAGGTTCCGGGCGAGGTTCTCCTCGGAGAAACGTGGTGCAGCAACTCGACGGAAGTCCTGGTCGGATAGGTCGGCCTGCGAGCGAATCGCGCCGGTCAGGAAGCCGCGACCGAGCGGCGAGTAGGCGACGAGGCCGATTCCGAGCTCTCGCAGCATCGGGAGCACCTCCACCTCGACGTCCCGCGTCCACAGCGAGTACTCCGACTGCACCGCCGAGATCGGATGGACGGCGTGCGCCCGCCGGATCGTGTCCGCGCTCGCTTCGGAGAGGCCGACGTAACGGATCTTCCCTGCCTCTACGAGCTCGGCCATCGCGCCGACGGTTTCCTCGATCGGCGTCTCGGGATCGACCCGGTGCTGGTAGTAGAGGTCGATCGTCTCGACCCCGAGCCGCTCGAGCGACGCGTCGCACGCACTACGGACGTACTCGGCGTCGCCGCGGATCCCGAGCCGCTCGCCGTTCTCGCCCCGAACGTTGCCGAACTTGGTCGCGAGCACGACCTCGTCCCGGCGGCCGGCGAGCGCGCGTCCGACGAGGCGCTCGTTCGTGAACGGCCCGTACATGTCGGCCGTGTCGAGGAAGGTGACGCCGAGCTCGAGCGCGCGCTGGATCGTCGCGATCCCCGCTTCCTCGGCCGGCGGTCCGTAGAACTCCGACATCCCCATGCAGCCGAGCCCCTGCGCGCTCACGCGTAGGCCCTGCGTTCCGAGCGACCGCTCCTTCATCTCGACCTCCCCGTCGTGTTGCCTCAGCCTACGCCGCGCTGCAATCTGCACGGAACCTCCACGAGAGCCACACGCCGTCTCCGTCGGCGTCTCATACGCTTCGGCCCATGGAGCAGAGACGGATCGCCGTGATCGAGGACGAGCCGTCGATCGCCGCTTCGGTCGCCGCCCGACTGCGGGCGGAGGGCTTCGAGGTCGAGCTCGCGGCCGACGGGCCGGGCGGCGTCGAGCTCTGCCGAAGCTTTCGCCCGGATCTCGTCGTGCTCGACCTGATGCTGCCCGGGCTGGACGGGCTCGAGGTCTGCCGGCGGATTCAGCGAGACCGGCACGTACCCGTCCTGATGCTTACCGCCCGTAGTTCCGAGGCCGACCTCGAGGTCGGCCTCGCGGTCGGGGCCGACGACTACATGTCGAAGCCGTTCAGTCCCCGTGAGCTCGTGGCTCGAGTCCGGGCGCTGCTACGCCGATCCGGGCGCGCGCCCGCGTCAGAGGAAGAGCCGCTCCGCCTTGGCTCGCTCTCGATCGACGCGGCAACCAGACGTGTGCTCGCCGCCGGGCAGGACGTCCACCTGACCCCAACCGAGTTCGCGCTCCTCCACAAGCTCGCGCTGACGCCGCACGTCGTCTTCGGCAGGCGCCGGCTGCTCGAAGAGGTCTGGGGTTATCGAGTCGGGGCAGGCGAGCGAACCGTCGACTCGCACGTGCGCGCGCTTCGTCGCAAGCTCGGCGCGGACGTGATTCGGACGGTGCACGGAATCGGCTACGCACTCGACACGACCGGCCTGTGAGACCGCTCGACTTCCTCGGCTCGATCAAGCTGAAGCTCGGAGTCGTGATCGTCGCAGCCGTCGGCGTCACTGTGGTCATCGTCCTCCTCGGCGAGCGGGCGGGCCTCTCGCCGATCGTGACCGGCTTCGCGGCGGCGGTGCTCGCGCTCGGATTCGTGCAGGTGCTCGCGCACGGGATGACCTACCCGCTGCGCGAGATGGCCGTGGCGGCACGGGCGATGGCGCGCGGCGAGTACGGCCGGCGGGTGACCGAGAGCTCCCGGGACGAGGTTGGGGAGCTCGGCAGGGCCTTCAACCGGATGGCCGCCGACCTCGCGGAAGTCGATCGCGTCCGCCGCGATCTCGTCGCGAACGTGTCGCACGAGCTGCGGACGCCGCTGGGCGCACTGCGCGCGATGCTCGAGAACCTCGTCGACGGCGTCGAGCCGGCCGATGCGACGAGCCTCGGGACGATGCTCCAGCACGTCGAGCAGCTCGGAAGCCTCGTCGAGCAGCTGCTCGAGCTCTCCAAGCTCGAGTCGGGCGCCGTTCCGTTGGCGCGCACCCCGATCGTCGTCGGCGCGCTCTTCGAGCGAGTCGCTGCCGAATGGCGCCCGAGCACACAGGCGCGCGCCATCGGCCTCGACCTGGAGGTCGATCCGCCCGGCCTCGTCCTCCAGGCGGACGAGGCGCGCGTGCACCAGGTGCTCGCGAACCTCGTCGCCAACGCCGTCCGTCATTCGCCCGACGGCGGCCGAGTCGTCGTGCGAGCACACGCGCGCTCGGGAACGGTTGAGCTCGAGGTTCTCGACGAGGGGCCGGGAATCCCCCGGGCTGAAGCAGAGCGCGTCTTCGAGCGCTTCTACCGATCCGACGAGGCGCGTTCAGGCGACGGTGGCAGCGGGCTCGGGCTCGCGATCGCCCGCTGGATCGTCGAGCTCCACGACGGAACGATTCGAACCGAGGAGCGTACTCCGCACGGCTGCCGCATGATCGTCGAGCTGCCGGCTTGAGACCGCTCGCCCTCCTCGCGGCGCTCGTCGGCGCCTGGCTCCTGCCAGTCGGGCCGCCCGGCGTCGGCGTCCCGATCGTCGCTGCTCTCGTCCTCGCGGCCGCAGCCGCTACGCACAGGCCCTCGCCGTTTCAGGTGACACTCGGAGTGCTGGCGCTGGCACTTGCCGCCCAGGCGGCGCTGCTCGACGCAGGCTGGGTCGTCGCGCTCGATCTCTGCGCTGCCTGGGCGCTTGCTGCCGCGGCCGTCGGCGGCGTTCGCCTGCGGGCTCTCGCTGCGCCGTTGGAACGCTGAGCCGCGTGCCGGCGCTCGTGCCCGCTCCTTCGCTCGTCTATTACCCCGCGGTGCGAGGCGTCCTGATCGGCACCGTGGTCGTGCTCCCGTTCGCAGGCCTCTTCCTCGCGGGCGATGCCGCCTTCGCCGCCCTCGCGGACGATCTACCGCTGCCGAGCGTCGACCTGCTGCCCGGTCGCACGCTCGCTTTCGTCCTCGTTCTCGCCGCGGCGCTCGGGCTCGCGCTGACCGCCAGAGAGCCGCTCCTGACCGAGGTCGCCCGCCCCCGCGACCGGCTCGGTGTCCTCGAATGGCTGATCCCACTCGCGCT
The DNA here is from genome assembly GCA_037720595.1 of Gaiellaceae bacterium. GTDB lineage: Bacteria > Actinomycetota > Thermoleophilia > Gaiellales > Gaiellaceae > Gaiellasilicea. The sequence goes on from JBBJLW010000005.1 coordinate 65,263, forward strand.
CCTCGACGCGCTCTTCATTGTCTTCGTGCTCGTCCAGTTCGCGGTCCTCTTCGGCGGCCACGACCGCGTCCTCCGAACGTCCGGCCTCACCTACGCGGAGTACGCACGCTCGGGGTTCTGGCAGTTGCTGACCGCGTGCGCGTTGACCTTCCTCGTCTTCGGCGCCGCCGCGACCTTCGCGCGTGTCGACAGCGCCCGCCAGCGGCTCACGCTCCGCCTGCTGCTGGCAGCCCTCGGTGCGCTGACGGTGGTCGTGCTCTTGTCCACGTTCCATCGCCTGCGGCTCTACGAGGAGGCGTTCGGACTCACCCGCCTACGGCTGGCCGCGGAGGCGGCCACCGCATGGCTCGGCCTGCTGCTCGCGCTCGTCTTGGCCTTCCGACGCCGGTTCGCGGGCATCGCCGCGGTCGCGGGGGGTCTCACCTTGCTCGCGTTCTCGCTGGCGAGCCCCGATCGGATGGTCGCCGAGCGGAACGTCGAGCGCTGGCACGGGACTGGGCGAATCGACGAGCGCTACCTCGCCACTTTGAGCGCGGATGCGGTGCCCGCCCTGATCCAGCTGCCGGCCGGACTGCGCGCGACCGCGACGTCGTCGATCGTCAGGCGCCTCGCGGAAGAGGAACCGTGGGGCTCGGCGAATCGCTCGCGAGCGCGGGGACGATCCCTGCTGCGGATGCGGTAGGGCGCCGGTCGCTCCACTACGCTCGTCCCATGGATGCGGAGCTAAAGCGCTGGTACGACGAGAGTGGTCGTGACCTTCCCTGGCGGGAGACGAAAGACCCTTACGCCATCCTCGTCAGCGAGGTGATGCTGCAGCAGACGCAGGTCGAGCGGGTTCTCCCCCGCTGGCGCGCCTGGATCGAGCGCTGGCCGACGCCCACGGCGCTCGCAGGGGCGACGGGCGGCGAGGTGATCCTGGCCTGGCAGGGGCTCGGCTACAACCGGCGCGCGCTCGCTCTGCACCGCGCCGCGCAGTCGATCGCCGCCCACGGCTGGCCGGAGGATCTGACCGAGCTGCCCGGAGTCGGCCCATACACAGCGGCCGCGATCCGCAACCAGGCCTTCGGAGATCCCGTCCTGCCGGTCGACACGAACGTCGCCCGCATCCAGGAGCGGACGCGGCACGCGTTCGGCCCGCGATCGCTGCAGGCGCTCTTCGATCTGGGTGCCACGATCTGCCTCGCCCGAATTCCGCGTTGCAAGGTATGTCCGCTTGCGGCGGCCTGCCCCTCGCGTGGCCGCCGTTACGAGCCGCTACGGAAGCAGTCCCGATTCGAGGGATCGTTCAGGCAGCGGCGCGCCGCCACGTTGCGCTCCGTAGCCGCCGCACCGCGACCGCTCGCGGAACTCGACTCCGAGGCCGTCGCCGCACTCGCGCGGGACGGACTCGTCGAGGCTGATGCGGGCCTCGTTCGCCTGCCTACCTGAAGCTTCAGCGCAGCTTCACCCCGGCATAGCGTCGGCGTAAGGTCGTCTCCGTAGAACTCGGCTCTTCCTCCCCACGCAATCAAGGAGAGTCGTCCATGAAGGTTCCCGTTCTCACTGCCGCCGCGCTCGTCGCAGTAGCCGCTGCCCTCGGCGCCACGGCCGCAGAGTCGGCCCCGACGAAGGCGGCGGCGCCGAAGCTCCTGCTCGAGAGCGCCACCGAGCTCGACGCCAAGGCCGGCACGGTGACGCTGCCCGCGCTCCGCGGCGAGAGCAGTCGCGGCGAGGTCTGGTACATCGTCACCGAGTCCTCGAACCGGACCGACGCAGCCCGGCGCGGTGTGATCTTTGCGCCGAAGCTCCGCAACGCCCTCGGCACGAAGGCGGTTCAGCGCGCGACGCTCGCCGGCACCCGGCTCAGCTTCGCCGGCACGGTGAACTTCGCGCCGATGACCGTCGTCGTTCCCGGCGACCAGGGCTTCCCGCCCGCCAAGGTCGTTCCCGGCGCAGCGGCGACTCGCGCTACAGCCCGCTCGTCACCACCGGGAACGGGATCGTCCTCAACGCGTCTCACGTCGCGAACGCATCGGGCCGCAGCGACGGTGTCGTCTCGCTCGACAGGAAGAAGGGGCTCGTGACACTGAAGACGCTGACGGGCTTTTTCGCCGGCCAGACGGTCCACTACCTCCGCACCGACGCCTCGGTCGACGTCGTCGCCGCGCTCGAGGGCTCGACGCTCGCCAAGAACCTCGACTTCGCTCCCGGCGCCGGCTCGAACGGACCGAAGTCGGCTCGCTCGGCGATCATCCCGATCGTCAACGGCCCGCGTGGCAAGGCGAACGCGCAGCGACAGGGTCTGCAGTCGGCCGTGCTGGGCGAAGGCAGCCCGTTGAACATCACCCAGTCGATCCCGGGCACCGCCGACTACAGCCCGATCTGGGACGTCCATCCCGCCGTCTGGAGCGACTCGGCCACGCCGAAGCGGCTCACCTCCTCCGCGCAGGTGGCGGCCGCGGTGAAGGCCGGCCGCCTCAGGAGCGGCGGCGACGGGCCGGCGAACGCAAGCCTCAGCGGCCTCAAAGCGGCGCCGTTCATCTCCAACTGTCCCACCGTCGCCATCGGTTGACGGCCACCAGGCGCCTGCCGGGAGGAGTGCCGCTCCCCGGCAGGACGCCCCATTTCAGCCGCTCGTAAGGAGGCTGCAGCCACAATGAGCGCGATGACGACAGTTCTGGTGGTCGATGACGAGCCGATCGTCCGCGAGGTCGTCGTCCGCTACCTCCAGCGCGAGGGCTACACGACGCTCGAAGCGAGCGACGGCGAGCGCGCGCGGATCATGCTCGAAGGCCAGAAGCCCGATCTCGTCGTGCTCGACGTGATGCTCCCGGGCACCGACGGGCTCGAGCTCTGTCGTTGGATCCGCTCGCGCTCGGAGCTCCCTGTGATCCTGCTCACGGCGCGCGGCGAGGAGGCCGACCGGATCGTGGGCCTCGAGCTGGGCGCCGACGACTACGTCACGAAGCCCTTCTCTCCTCGCGAGCTGGCGGCGCGCGTGCGTACCGTTCTTCGCCGCGCGACGCCGCCGGTCGAGATCGACGAGCGACTCGTCTTCGAAGGGCTCGAGCTCGACGCCGGGACGCGCGAAGTGCGCAAAGAAGGCGAGGAGCTGAAGCTGACCGCGAAGGAGTTCGATCTGCTCTGGTTCCTCGCGAGCAACCCGCGCAAGGTCTTCTCCCGCGATCAGCTCATGAGCCGCGTCTGGGGCTACGAGGCGGCGCTCGACACCGGCACGGTCACCGTTCACGTCCGCCGGCTGCGCGAGAAGATCGAGGATCGACCTTCCCATCCGCGCTTCCTCCAGACCGTCTGGGGCGTCGGCTACCGGTTCGCGCCGTGATTGCGTTCGCGCTCGCCGTCGCGCTCGGGACGCTCGTGGCCGGGCTCGTCACCGCGCTCGGGTTGCGCCGGCTGCCGACGGTGCGGCTCCAGCTCGCTGGGCTCGCGATGCTTTCCGTGCTGCTCCCGCTCGGCGCTGTCGTCGTCTCCGGCCTCCTGATGTTCCAGTCGGGGCACGACCTGACGATCCTCGCCGTCGCCGCCGGCTCGGCCACGGCTGCACTCGGAGCCGCGCTCCTCGTGGGCCGCTCGATCGCGAGTGGGCTGATCGGGCTCGTCGACACGTCTGCAGAGCTCGCCCGCGGCGACCTGACTGCGCGCGCGCCGGAGCACGGGCCGACGGAGCTGCGCGCGCTCGCAACTTCTTTCAACGAGATGGCCGGCAATATCGAGCGGCTCTTCGACGCGCGCCGGGAGCTCGTCGCGTGGGCGAGCCACGACCTGCGCACGCCGCTCGCGAACATGCAGGCGATGCTCGAGGCGATCGAGGACGGTCTCGCCCAGCCCGAGGACTACCTGCCGGCGCTACGCGATCAGGTCCGCGCACTGACGACGCTCGTCGACGATCTCTTCGAGCTCGTACGGATCGACAGCGGCGCCCTGACGCTCGAGCTGCGCGAGGCTCAGCTCGCAGGTCTCATCGACGGCTGCCTGCGCGGGCTCGAGGCCGAGGCGCGGGCCCGGCACGTCAGCCTGGAGGCGCGCGTCGACGAATCGATCACAGCCCGCTGCGCGCCGGAGAAGGTCGAGCGCGTGCTCCTGAACCTCCTCGCCAATGCGCTCCGGCACACGCCGTCCGACGGCTCGGTCGCGGTCTTCGTCGAATCCGAGGCGGACGGGATCCGGGTCGTCGTGGAGGACACCGGCGAGGGCCTGCCGGCCGAGTCGCTCCGCCGGATGTTCGAGCGTTTCTGGCGCGGCGACCCGGCACGCTCGGCGCGCGGCGCCGGGCTCGGGCTCGCGATCGCCCGCGGCCTCGTCGAGGCCCACGGCGGCCGGATCTGGGCCGAGAACCGGCCCGGCGGCGGGGCGCGAGTGTCGTTCACCCTTCCCGCCGCCTGATCTCGATCAGCGCCGAATCGATCAGTGCCGGGCGGTCGCCTCGACGGGCGGCGTGCCGAGCACGCGCCTGCCGATCGGCTCCATCGTCTCGTCGAACACGCTCTCGACGGTCGCGGCGGCGAAGAAGCCGAGCACGCGGAGCGGCGAGTCACCCGTCGCGTAGACATCGTGCGGGACGAGTTCCGGTACGAGGGCCAGCGCTCCGCGCATCACGGGCACTCGCTCGTCGCCGACGACGGCTTCCCCCGTGCCGTCGACGATGAACAGGATCTCCTCCGCGCTGTCCGTGTGCCGGCCGATGTGATCCCCAGGCTGAACCTCGAAGTAGACCGTCGATGCCGCCTCGCAGCCGTGAGCCGCGTATAGCGGGAAGGAGACGCGACCGCGCATCGTCGGATCGCTCTCGCCCCAACCCGACATCAGCTCCAGCTCCTCGATATGTGCGGTGACCATGCTTCCTCCCTCGTTTGGCTTGACAGAGTGTCAACCGTAAACTTGGTGTTACACTTTGTCAAGCCAAATGAGAATCTATGAGCAGCAAAAACGAGCGGAGACCGTGGCCGCCACGCGCGAGCGCATCGTGAAGGCAACGGTGGCCCTGCATGAGGAGGCGGGCCCGGCGCGGACGACGGTCGCCGCGATCGCTGCTCGCGCAGGAGTCAGCAGGCCGACCGTCTACAACCAGTTCCCGGACGACGGCTCGCTCTTCAACGCGTGCAGCGCCCACTTCCGTGAGCGACACCCCGCCCCGGAGCTCCTCGGCCTCGAGCTCGAAGAGGCGCTTCTCGCGCAGTACCGCTTCTACACGGCGAACGAGCGGATGCTCACCCATGTGTGGCGAGACGCGGAGATCCTGCCTTCCCTCGCCGCGGTCCTCGAGCCCGTCGGTCGACAGATTCGGCTCGTCGCCGCGGAGCTCGTCCGTCCGCTGGGGCGGCGTGGCGCTCGGTCGAAGCGCGCGGCCGCGTTCGCAGCCCTGGCGCTCGAGCTGCCTGCCTGGAGGAGCCTTACCCGCAGCGGCCTCGACGACGCGGAAGCGGCGGCCCTGATGGCTTCCCTCGTCCGGGCGGCCTAAAGAGCTCCAAGGGCCATCAAACGTCAGGCGCGGTGCTCTAACCAGACGTTCGGCTCGACGTGCGTTCCGATCCCGTCCTGAACGACGAGCGTCGAGAGGGCGCCGGGGAAGACGTACTCGCCGTCGGCCGGGAAGCTCATCCCCGTCCAGTCCTCCCAGTCGGGCACCGGAGCGCGCATGACCATCGATTCGGGAGCCGGAGCGACGATCTCGCCGCCGACGCGCTCGTGGAGTCGGATCCACGGGTCGAAGTGGGAGCCGTCCTCGCGCCGCCACGAGATGTACTCCTCGATCGTGATCAGAGGGTAGCGCTCCTTCAGCGTCGGCCGGACAGGAGCGATCACCGAGCCGAGACCGGCCGCCCGAGCCGTGGCACGGAACGCCTCGATCATCCGCGAGGAGAGCCGCTCGCCCTGGCGGGACGGGAGCACGCTGATCGCCAGCGCCTGGAGGCATGTCGGCTCGCGCTCGGAGCTCATCCCTCGTGCGAATCCTTCGTCCCAGCCGGAGGGTAGATCCGCGAGCGTTCCATCCCAAGGCACGGGGATCGCGTGCGCCTCGGCGACGAGCTCCTCCCCGTCGAGCAGCGCCACCTGGAAGTCCGGGAAATCCTCGTAGAGGCGCCCCCAGTAGAGGCTGCCGGACTCGTTGTGGTGCATGTACTCGGGGAAGGAACGACGGGAGAGCGTCTCGTAGCGGATCTCGCGCAGGTCGGGGCGATCCGCATATCGGACGAGGTTCATGTCCGCTCCAGCAGGGCCACCGCCTCGGCGGCGAGGCCGTCTCCCCGTCCAGTGAAACCGAGCCGATCGGTGGTCGTGGCGCGCACGTTGACGAGCTCGGCTTCGACGCCGAGGGCTCCGGCGAGCCGGCGGCGCATCGCTTCCCGATGCGGTGCGATGGTCGGTTCCTGCCCGATCAGCACGCAGTCCGCATTCACGAGCGCGTACCCGGCGGCCAACACCTGGGCGTATGCGTCCCGGAGCAGCTCGAGCGAGTCGGCGCCGCGCCAGCGCTCGTCGGTGGACGGAAAGAGCGCGCCGATATCCGCGAGCCCGGCGGCGCCGAGCAGCGCATCCGTGAGCGCGTGCGCGATCACGTCACCGTCGGAGTGCCCGGCCAGGCCCCTCGGGTGGTCGATCGCGACGCCGCCGAGCACAAGCGGCACCTCGCTCGCGAAAGCGTGCGCGTCCACACCGAGACCGATCCTGAGCTCAGACATCTACGAGTGCCTCCGGGAGCTCGGCCAGCGAGTCGATCTGGATGTGAGCGCGCTCCGCTCCGGGCTGGAGGTAGCCCCACGGCCCGCGGCGCACGTGAACCGCGACAAGTCCGGCCTCGAGCGCCGGCAGGACGTCGTTGTCGACCCGGTCTCCGACGTAGGCGACCTCGCCGGCGTCGCAGCCGCCCTCGGCGACGACGCGCTCGAAGAAGGCGATGTCGGGCTTGCGGACACCCCACCGCGCCGAGGATCCAATCACGTCGGCGGGCAGGCTCTCGCTGCGCGCCCATTCCTCGAGCGTTGCGGTCTGGTTGCCGGCGATCCCAACGAAGTAGCCGCGCCGGCGCAGCTCCTCGAGGCAGGGCAGGGCGTCAGGGTAAAGGTCGCCCCGCTCGTAGACGAGCCCCTTGTCGCTCGGGCGTTCGACCCCGAGATGCTCCCAGAGCGCGGTGTGCTCCTCGTCGCGCGCGATCGTCACGCCGAGGGCAGCCCAGAGGATGTGCGGCTCCAGATCGAGGCATTCCGCCAGGACGCGCCAGTAGCGCTGCTCGTCAACCAACGTCTCGCCGACGTCGAAGAAGACCGTCTTCACAGCCACGAGGCGACGAGCTCGAGATCGGCGGTGGTCGTCACCTTCAGGAGACGCGGCTCGCCCTCGACGACAGTGACGCGCCCGCCGGCCGCCTCGACGAGCGCCGCGCAATCGGTCGCGCCCGCGAGGTCTCCGGCGTAGGCTCGGCGCAGGACGGGCGCGAGGAAAGCCTGCGGCGTCTGCACAGCGTAGAGGCCGGTGCGATCGACGGTCTCGACGATTGCACCGTCCCGCACGCGCTTCACGGTGTCCGTGAGCGGAAGGACCGGCACGACCCCGTCCCAGCCGTCGGAGAGCGGTGCGAGAACGCGCTCGATCAGATCCTCGGTGAGCAACGGACGCGCCGCGTCGTGCACGAGCGCTACGGCCACGTCCTCCGGGACTTCGGCGAGAGCTGTCCTGACCGACTCCGCGCGAGTAGCCCCACCGGTGACGGCGGCGACGACCTTCGTCGCGCTGAGCTCCTCGGCGAGCAGGATCGTCGGCTCCTCCCAGCCGGCCGGAACGGCGATCACTATCGCATCGATCCAGCCGGAGTCCTCGAGGCGGCGCAGCGGCTCGGCCAGGAGCGGCAGCTCGCCGAGCCGGACGAACGCCTTGGGCCGCTCCTCACCGAGCCGCTCACCCGTCCCCGCCGCGACGAGGAGGGCCCAGACGCTCATTCCTTCCGGAAGGGGCCGCTACGCCGCCGTGGCGGCTGCGGTCTTCGCCTTCGACTTCTTCTTCGGGGCCGGCTTCTCGCCGACACCGGCGAGGACGCCGTCGAGCCACTCGGCCGCCTCGTCCTCGTCCACGCCCTTGGCGTACATCAGCTCGGAGGCGAGGATTTTCTTCGCCTTCACGAACATCTGTTTCTCGCCGGTCGAGAGCCCCTTCTCGTGGTCGCGCAACGAGAGATTCTTGACGACCTCCGCCAGCTCGAAGATGTCCCCCGTCTTCATCTTGTCGCGGTTGTGCTTGAAGCGGCGGTTCCAGTTCTTCGGCATCTCCGACTCGCCTGCTGTGAGAGCCTTGACCACGGTCGTGACGAGATCCTCCTCGATCACTCCTCGCAGCCCGACCTTCTCGGCGCTTTCGGTCGGGACGTTCACGGTCATGTCGTTGTGCAGGATCTGGATCGTCAGGTACTCGCGCGTCTGCCCCAGAACCTCGCGCTTTTCCTTCTTGATGACCGTGCCTGCCCCGTGGTGCGGATACACCACCTTGTCGCCGACGTCGAACAAACCCGCCTCCCCTTCGTGAAAATTGCCCGAAACAGTGAAGAAGCCGGCGGTCAGGATCTCCGCCGGCGTGCGCAGCCACTATAGCAGAAATCCCTGGAAAACCCCTCTTTTTGAGTGGATTTCCGTTATTTGCGGGGGTTTTTCTCACTCGGGGGCTCGAGCGCCACATGTAGGGCTTCGCGAAGAGTCTCCGCCTCATGAACGTCGATCGCGCTCCGACTCCTGGTACTCGTCGGTGCGACGGCCGCCGCCACGCCGAGCTTGGCGCACTCCTCCAACCGTCGCTCGGATTGGGCGGCCACACGCAGGCGTCCGGTGAGTCCGATCTCGCCGAACGCCACCCAGCCTTCCCGCACCGGAACGCCGCGCGCGGCGGAAGCGATGGCCAGAGCGATCGCGAGGTCGGCCCCCGGCTCGTCGATCCGCATCCCGCCGGCGACATTGACGAAGACGTCCGCCGAGCCGAGCGCGAGCCCCGCATGGCGTGAGCAGACCGCGACGATCATCGCGAGCCGCTTCGGATCGACGCCCGTACCGACACGGCGAGGCATCGCGAGATCGGTGGGTGCCACCAGCGATTGGATCTCGAGCAGGAGCGGGCGGGTACCTTCGAGCGCACAGACTACGGCGGCGCCGACCTCGCCCGCCTGGGTGCGGCCGAAGAGCTCGGAGGGATCGGGAACGCCGACGAGACCCTGGCCCGTCATCTCGAAGACGCCGATCTCGTTCGTCGAGCCGAAGCGGTTCTTCACTGCCCGCAGGATCCGGTGAGCGTGGTAGCGGTCGCCCTCGAATTGGAGCACGCAGTCGACGAGGTGCTCGAGCACGCGCGGGCCGGCGACTGCGCCGTCTTTCGTGACGTGGCCGACGAGGATGGTGGCGACGCCGAACTCCTTCGCCACCCGCAGGAGCCGTCCGGCGGCCTCGCGCACCTGACCGACGGAGCCCGGCGCGGAGCCCAGATCGGCTGCGTAGAGCGTCTGTACGGAGTCGATCACGCAGACGTCGGGCCGCTCGCGCTCCAGCATCGCGCAGACGGCATCCAACTCGGTCTCCGCGAGGATCTCGATCCCGTCTGTGCCGCCGAGGCGTGCCGCGCGTAGCTTCACCTGGGCGGTCGACTCCTCACCCGTGACGAGGAGCGCGCGCCGGCCCGTTGCTGCGACGGCGCCGAGCGCCATCAGGAGCAGCGTCGACTTGCCGACGCCCGGCTCGCCGCCGACGAGCACGAGACTCGCCGGGACGAGGCCGCCGCCGAGAACACGGTCGAGTTCCGGAACACCGGTCGAGATCCGCTCGGCCTCCACGGCGGAGACATCGACGAGCTTGAGCAGCGGCTTGGTGGCCCCGCGCGGTGCAGAGGCGGCTGTCGCTTCCTCGATCAGAGAGCCGAAAGCATCACAGCCGGGACACTTGCCGAACCAGCGTCCGGCCGAATAGCCGCACTCGGTGCACGCAAACTGGACTGCCGCCTTCGCCATCGTTCGAGGCTAGCCGCGCGGGCGGACGAGAACGTCGCGAGAATGTGCCGAGAGAGTGCCGATTCTCCGCGGCTCGAGCCTCGTCGTCCCCGACCAGCTCCAGTCCTCGACGCGATCGACGAGACCGGCGCGGACCGGATTCCGCAGGGTGTAGGCGATTGCGCCGACGAGGTGTTCGTCGGTGACGATCGGCGTCGGCCGATAGCGCTCCCCAAACAAGTGCCCCCTGCGGTCGTAGCGGCGATTGAGCTCCCGTGCGTACTGGCTGTTCAGCATCTGCAGCCCGAGCGAGACCTGCGGCTCGCGGCCGGCAAATAGCAGGAGGTGGTAGTGCGTCTCCATTAGGCACCAGGCCACTACGCACCAGCCGACAAGCTTGGTCACCTTCTCGAGCAACGCGAGAAAGGCGAGCCGATCGAAGTCCTCGAAGAAGATCGGCGCGCGATCGACTCCGCGAGAAGTCATGTGCCAGGCGCTGCCAGGCTCGTAGATTCGGTGTTTGTACGGCATCTCCCCGAACGTAGCCGCCGGCGGCACGGCGAACGGGCGGCGGTGATGAATTGTCACCGTTCGGACACAGAATCGTTGCGAAGATCATGTCCATTTCGGCCACCCGTCGCAGAGACGGTCGCAGAGACGGTCGCAGAGACGGTCGCAGAGACGGTCGCAGAGACGAAGATGAGCGGGAAACGCAGAAGGCCGCCTTCCGGCGGCCTTCTGCGTTCGAGCTGCGAAGAGGTTCTCTACGTCTCGGTGGCGGTTTCCTCCGGCTCCGCCGGCTCTTCGGGCGGAACCGTCACCTTCTCGCGAGAAGCATCGCCCTCGACGAGGGTGATGTCGACCAGCGACTCGTCCTCGACTGGATTCTCGCGACGCTCGACCATGATCGTCGCCCCCGGAGTCAGCTCGCGACCGAGCACGTAGTCGGCGAGCGGATCCTCGATGTACCGCTGGATCGCTCGGCGGAGCGGCCGCGCGCCCATAGCGGGGTCGAAGCCCTGCTCGACGAGCAACTCCTTCGCGTCGTCGGAGAGCTCGATCGAGACCTCGTGCGTGGCCATCTGCTCGCGCAGCCGCTTCAGCATCAGATCGACGATGTGCATGATCTCCGTCTTGTCGAGCTTGTGGAAGACGATCGTCTCGTCGATCCGGTTCAGGAGCTCCGGCCGGAAGACCTTCTTCAGATCTCCCATGACCCGGCTCTTCATCTCGTCATAGGAAAGCCCCACCTCGTCGCCGATCGAGAACCCGAGCGTCTGGTTCTTCGAGATCTGGGCTGCACCGATGTTCGACGTCATGATCACGATCGTGTTCCGGAAGTCGACCTTGCGCCCTTGCGAGTCCGTCAGCTTCCCCTCCTCCAGGATCTGGAGCAGGATGTTGAAGACGTCCGGATGGGCCTTCTCGATCTCGTCGAGGAGGAGCACCGAGTAGGGCTTGCGCCGCACCGCTTCAGTGAGCTGGCCGCCCTCGTCGTAGCCGACGTAGCCGGGAGGCGAGCCGACGAGCCGGGAGACGGAGTGCTTCTCCATGTACTCCGACATGTCCACCTGGATCATCGCGTCCTCGTCGCCGAAGAGGAACTCGGCGAGCGTCCGTGCAAGCTCCGTCTTGCCGACGCCCGACGGGCCGAGGAAGATGAAGGAGCCGGTCGGCCGCTTGGGATCCTTGATCCCGGCCCGTGCCCGGCGGATCGACTTCGAGACCGCGATCACGGCCTGGTGCTGGCCGATCACGCGCTTGTGGAGCTCGTCCTCCATCCGGATCAGCTTCTGCGACTCCGCCTCGGTCAGCTTGAAGACGGGGATCCCCGTCCACATCGAGACGATGTCCGCGATCTCGTCCTCGCCGACGACGGGCTGTTCATCCGACTCCTCGGTGCGCCAGTTCTCCTCGAGCTCCTTCTTCTTCTGCGTCAGCTTGCGCTCCTTGTCGCGCAATGCCGCGGCCTTCTCGAACTCCTGCGCCTCGATCGCGTTCTCCTTGTCGGTGCGCACGCGCTCGATCTCGTCCTCGAGCTCGCGATAGCGCGGCGGCGCGGTCATCGTCTTGATCCGGAGCCGGGAGCCGGCCTCGTCGATCAGGTCGATCGCCTTGTCCGGCAGGTGCCGGTCCTGGATGTAGCGATCGGCCAGCACCGCCGCTGCGCGGAGCGCCTCGTCGGAGATCTGGCAGCGATGGTGCGCTTCGTAGCGGTCGCGGAGGCCGCGCAGGATCTGAACGGTGTCGTCGATCGTCGGCTCGTCCACGCGCACCTGCTGGAAGCGGCGCTCGAGCGCGGCGTCCCGCTCCAGGTACTTGCGGTACTCGTCGAGCGTCGTCGCGCCGATCGTCTGCAGCTCTCCGCGCGCGAGCGCCGGCTTCAGGATCGAGGCCGCGTCGATCGCGCCCTCGGCCGCACCGGCTCCGACGAGGTTGTGCAGCTCGTCGATGAACAGGATGATGTCGCCGCGCTGGGTGATCTCCTTCATCACCTTCTTCAGGCGCTCCTCGAACTCGCCGCGGTACTTGGAGCCGGCGACGAGAGCGGCGAGATCCAGGGTGTAGATCTGCTTCCCCTTGAGGATCTCGGGCACCTGGTTGGAGGCAATCCGGGAGGCGAGGCCTTCGACAACAGCGGTCTTGCCGACGCCCGGCTCGCCGATCAGGACAGGGTTGTTCTTCTGGCGGCGTGAGAGGATCTGCATGACGCGCTCGATCTCGGTCTGACGCCCGACGACAGGGTCGAGCTTGCCCTCGGTCGCAGCCTTAGTCAGGTTGCGACCGAACTGGTCGAGGAGCTTCGAGCTCTTCGATTTCTCGCCGCCGCCGCCGGCGCCGCCGGCACCTTGCTGCCGCCGGCCGGGGCCGGAGAGCATGCGGATGATCTCGTTGCGGATCTTCTCGGCGTCGGCGTCGAAGTCGAGCAGGATCCGCGCGGCGACACCCTCGTTCTCGCGGACGAGTCCGAGCAGGATGTGCTCGGTGCCGATGTAGTTGTGGCCGAGGGAGAGCGCCTCGCGCAGCGCCAGCTCCAGCACCTTCTTGGCGCGCGGCGTGAACGGAATCTGACCGGTCGTTACCTCGTCACCCTGGCCCACGATCCGCGCCACCTGGGCCCGCACCTCTTCAACGGTGATGTCCAGCGACTCGAGAACGCGCGCGGCGAGCCCTTCTTCCTCGCGGAGGAGGCCGAGCAAGATGTGTTCCGTACCGATGTAGTTGTGCTTGAGGGCGCGGGCCTCGTCCTGGGCGAGGACGACGACCTGGCGAGCCCGTTCAGTGAATCGCTCGAACATGCTTCCTTCGACCCTCCTCTCGTCCTGACCTCCGAAGGTCGAGCTTCCGACCTCCGGGTCGTAAGTCCAGCCATGGTAGCCAACGGCACGGCTTCCGAGCGCGAACGACGCTCACCGAGGCACCTGTGCGGCGCTCCGACTTCAGAAAGGCAGATCCCACGGCCAGTAGAGCCCGCCCTGGTCGCCGCTGCTCGATCGAGATCCGCGCCGGCCACACGACCCGCAGCAGATGAAGACACACCGATCGCCGCTCTCGCCGGGAACATGGTACGCCAGCCAGCCGCGAAAGTCATCGGGCGACGAGGCTCGCCCGCACACAGCGCAGTGCAGCTCGGTCAGAACCAGCACGCAGGGACTTTCATGGAGGATTCCCGAGGCCTTTCGCTCGAAGGCACCTACCCTAACGAACCGATCAGCCAACCGCAGGCGACGCACAGCGAGATCCCGATCAGCCACGGGCTGAGCTGTCGGAGTCGCCGCTGCCAGTGGCGCCGAGAATGCCCTCGAGAGCCGTGCATCAGTGCCGACATCGGTAGCTCCCTCTCGGCCACGTCCGCAGACGTTCCAATGTGGCCGTTGCGGCGACTCTAGAGCACCCGCTGGCGTTGTCAACTGTGGCGGATTGGGCCTACAGATTGCCAACGAGGAATCCTGCGGCAAGCAGGACCGCGATGGCGGTGAACCAGCCCACCAAAGTGACCAGCCGTTCCTCCCGCCACCGAGCGATCCGGTAGGCGAGTGGCGGTGTCGTCCGGGGAGTCTCCTGGCTCACGAGATGGTCTTCGGCAGAACGAGCCGGCGACTTGAGCAGCAATTCCTCACCAGCCGCGGCACGACCGTCGGCCGCGTCGTACAGTGACGCATCGGCGGTCCGGATCCACGCGAGCACGGGGAACAGGCGCGCCTGGCGCTCACCGTCGTCGTTCCGGCGACCAACGATCCGCCCACGCTGGCACGGTGCCTCGCGGCGATTCGGGCCGCGGCCGATCCGCCCGAGGAAACGATCGTCGTGGGTGAGCCGGCGAACAGCGGGCCGGCGCGCGCTCGCAACCGGGGCGCGCGACAGGCCGCGGGCGATGTCCTCGTGTTCGTCGACTCGGACGTCGAGGTCCATGCCGATGTGTTCGCATGCATCCGCCGGTCGTTCGAGGAGGATCGCGGGCTCACGGCGGTCTTCGGCTCTTACGACGATCGACCTGAGGCCGACGGTGCCGTTTCCGCCTTCCGCAACCTTCTCCATCACCACGTACACCAGCGAGGCGCGGGTCGCGCGACGACGTTCTGGGCGGGCCTCGGAGCCGTGCGACGCGAGACGTTCCTTGCCACTGGCGGATTCGATGAGCTGCGCTTCCCGCGGCCCTCCGTCGAGGACATCGAGCTCGGGATGCGCCTCGCATCCGACGGCAACCGGATCCTGCTCGACCCATTGCTCCAGGGCACCCACCTGAAGCGCTGGACGTTGGCGGAGATGCTGCGCACGGATCTCCTCCTGCGGGGTGCCCCCTGGGTCGCACTTCTCCTGGACGGCGGCTCGTCTTCCACCGCGCTCAACCTCGGGTGGCGCCAGCGTGCAAGTGCCGGTGCGGCCCTTGTCCTCGCGCTCGCGCTCGCGACACGCCGGCCTCGGGGCGCGGTCGGAGCCTCGATCGTCTTCGTCGTGCTGAACGCAGAGTTCTATGCCTTGCTCCAGCGCAGGCGAGGAAGCCGCGTCGCGGCAACCGGAGTCCTGCTCCATCTTCTCCACCAAGGCATTGCTCTCGCCTCGGTGCCCATCGGACTTGGTCTTTACCTCCGCCGCCGCGGGCTACGAGCCTGAACGACCTGGGCCTCGCTGGGTCTTTTCGCGTCAACCCGGTCAAGAAAATCCGTGGTGACGCCGATGAGCAGGTATCCGCAGGTTGTACAGCTCATTCGCGATCGTCGTCCTGATGGTCTCCGTGCCGGCGTCCGCCGCGACGAGCGCACCCACGCCTCGGCACAGCAAGAGTCAAGCCGAGCTCAACCTCCTGCACGCCTCCAGGGTGCTAGCGCGCTGGAAGGTCGGACTCGTGGATCCTCGGACGAACCTACTCAGAGGCAACACCGTTGCCGTCTGCGAGGGACGCGGACGCCCACTCGAGGCTCGCTATCCGCGTTTCGTCTGCGCCCTCCGCACTCGCACCCGCATCGTCTCCGTGAGCTACTGGGCCCAGCGAAGCGGCGGTTTCGAGATCCGCAAGGTCGGTGTCCGTCCTCGGCCCGGGTAAGCGGCCGGCGGCCGGGCGGCGCGCGAGCGCGGTCGCCCTAGCTAGCCACGATTGAGAAGCTCGGAGTCCTGGTCTCGCAGCCCTCCGCCCCGCGGCGGGTCGGCAGAGCGGACCAGATCGAAGTTCAGCGCCGCGTCGACGGCCTCCCCTTCCTCGAGGTACTCCTCCTCGACGTTGACCGACCAGACGTCGTGGCTCGAGCCGTCGACGAGGTTGAGCGTCGCGAGGATCGCCGTCCACATCGAGTGATCCTGATTGTTGTAGCGATGGAGTCCGTTCCGGCCGAAGGTCTCGAGATTCTCGAACTGCTCGAGGTAGTCGCGGAGCACCTCGACCGCCTCTTCGTAGTCGCCGTCGTACATCGGGTATGCCTTCGGCACGAGAACCTTGACGCCGTCGAAGACGAGCGCCGGATCGATCAAGCCGATCTTGGCGAGTTCTGCCGTGGCCAGCTCCACCGCCTCCTTGTCGGACATCCGCCAGATCTCGTCACCCTCGAAGCAGAAGTACTCGACACCGAGGCAGGTCGTCCCGGGCTTCACCATGTCCTCGCTCCACGCGCCATAGTTCTGGATCCGGCCGGCGCGGGTGCCGGGGTCGTGGATGTAGATCCAGTTGTCCTCGAAGGGCTGCGCCTCGGTCGTCATCAGCGCGACGAGGCACAAATCGCGGTACCTGAGGCGACCTGCCGCGGCCAGGACATTGGCGGGAGGTGGAGGGTCCAGGCTGAGGACGAGATCGCGAAGGGCGATGCTCGAGAGCACGCCGTCCACCGCATGCTCCTCCGTGTGTCCGTTCGAGCCGACGACGATGCTCCTGACCCGGCTGCCGTCGTGCTTGATCGAGCTACACCTCCGCTCGAGGTGGACAGGAAGTCCCAGATTCTCGAGGCGTTGCTGGAACGCCTCCCACATCTGACCGGGGCCGAGTCGCGGGTATCGGAACTCTTCGATGAGCGTGGTCACGTGATCGCGGCTCAAGCCCAGAATCGAGAGCACAGCTTTGCCGAGCGAGAAGTTCTTGATCCGCTGCGCGGCCCATTGAGCGCGGATCTCCGATCCCGGAATCCCCCAGACCTTCTCGGTATACGTTCGAAAGAACGCGTCGTAGAGTCGCTTGCCGAACCGGATCGTCACCCAGTCCTCGAAAGACTCGGCGTTCTCACCCCTGCGGCGCATGCTCCAGAGATACGAGAACGCACAGAGCATCGACTCGCCCAGCCCAAGCCGACGCAGCACGTCGTTCGCCCTGAGCGGATACGCGAGGAACTGTCCGTTGTAGTAGATCCGCGACAGCCGCGGCCGCGTCAGGAAATCGGCGCCCAGCATGTCCTCCCAGAGGCTCTCGATCTGCCGCAGCTTGGTGAAGAAACGATGTCCGCCGAGATCGAACCGAAAGCCCTCGAACTCGACGGTCTTCGCGATCCCGCCGACCGTACCCTCCGCCTCGAAAACGGCGCCCTTCTGTCCGCGCCGAGCGAGCGTCCACGCCGCCGTCAGGCCCGCAGGGCCGGCGCCGAGCACGGCAACGCCGATCGAATCGGCTTCTCCGGTCGTCGCTCGAACGCCCGGGCGCAGCGCCTGTTCGAGCGCCGGAAGCTCGGGGGACGGCTCGACGGGAAGCCGCGGAGCCGTCTCCCGACTCCGCGTTGTCGTTGCTGCCGGCGCGTCGAGCGCGGAGATCTGGACCGGGGCTCCCCCGGAGGCAAGCGAGCGGTCGACGGCATCGATCATCCGCACGACCTCAAACCCGAGCTCCGCGGTCGATCGAGCCTCGCTGCCGTCGGCGATCGACTTGCAGAAGTCGTCCAGCTCGAGCGCGAGCGGCTCGCTCGGGTCGATCTTCGGCGAGACGATGTCGCCGGTTCGGTAGCTCAGCCGGTACTCGCCGAAGTTCTCCGGGTCGGGCAGCGTCACACCCGCGTCGAAAATCCGAACGGGTTCGTTGCTGGTGTCGTCGTAGACGACCATCTTGCGCGAGCCCACGATCGCCGTCCGCCGCAGCTTGCTCGGTGCGAGCCACGAGAGCTCCACGTGGGCAATCGTTCCGGTTCCGTACCGAAGGTTGATGAAGGCAACATCGGGGGTGCCCGGCACAAGGCATGCGCGACTGAACGCGGCGACCTCGGTCGGACTTTCGCCGAGCCAGTAGCGGAGAATGGAGAAGTCGTGCGGCGCGAGATCCCAGACGACGCTCACGTCGGGCTGGTGGAGGCCAAGGTTGACTCGGCTCGTTGCGATGAAGTAGACCTCGCCGAGCTCGCCCGAATCGATGAGCTCCTTGATCTTGACGACCGGCGGGCTATAGAGGAACGTGTGCCCCGGCATGAGCACAAGACCAGCTCTCCTCGCACACTCGACCAGGCTCTGCGCACTGGAGATCGACTCGGCCAAGGGCTTCTCGACGAAGACGTGCTTGCCGGCGGCGAGCGCCGCAGATGCAAGTGGATGGTGGGTCGAGACCGGTGTCGCGAGCGCAACCGCGTCGATCGAGCGGTCGGCCAACACCTCGTTGAAGCTCTGTATCTGAGGCACCCCGGGATAGCGCGCTCCAACGTCCGCCAGGGCAGCGCGATTTGCGTCGCAGAGAGCCGCGAGCTGCGCCGATGGGAGCGCCGCAACGACCCGGGCGAGATTGGGTCCCCAGTAGCCGAGGCCGACAACGGCGATGCGGATTGGCGAGGGAGCGTCCGGCTCGAGAATCGCGCGACGACGCATCAGACCGTCTCTCCCTTGCGAAGCATCGAGACCGGCGTCCGGCAGAGAAGGCGCAGATCGAGGCCGAGTGACCACCCGCGAACGTAAGCGACGTCCAAGTCGAGCGCCTCCCGCAGAGTCGTTCGCGCTCGCGCGGTCACCTGCCAGAGACCCGTGAGCCCGGCCGGGAGGAGAAAGCGCTCGAAGTGATGCGGCTCGTACAGCTCGGTCTCGTACGGGAGACACGGCCGCGGCCCGACGAGCGACATATCACCGCGGATCACGTTGATGAGCTGGGGCAACTCATCGGCGCTCAGGTTGCGCAGGAGCTTTCCGAATCGAGTGACGACATCGTGACGCTCGAGCTTGTAGAGATTGTTGGTGCCGGGTGAGGCACTCGTCGTCATGATCTCGCGAACATACTGTCGATGAGAGGCGTCGTCGGTTTCGACTCGCATCGTCCGAAACTTGTACATCGAGAATTCGCGCATGCCCATGCCCAGTCGCGTCTGCTTGAAGAACACAGGGCCCGGCGAATCAAGCTTGATCAGCAAGGCAATGATCGGAAACAGCGGGGCGATGAGCGTGAGCGCAAGCGCCGCACCCACAGCGTCGACGCATCGCTTCGCAAGGAGCGCGCCCCGCGAGACGTCGCCTGACGGAAGGCCGAGAAGCGGCAGGCCTTCGACGTCGTGGATCCCGAATTCGGAGCCGATCACCTCGAACAGGCGCGGCACGATGTCGACCTGGACGTCGCGGCTAGGGAGCGACCGGATTGCGTCGAGCAGCTCCCCGTGTCGATCGTTCGAGAATGCAACCACGACCCGGTCGACGCCATAACGCTCGACGATCTCGCGAAGATCCGCCGGCGCTCCGAGCAACGTGGTCCCTGATAGCTCCGACCGCAGCTCCTTCGGCTCGGCATCGACGAAGCCGACGAGCTTGATCCCATACTCGGGATGCAGGAGCAACTTGCGACCGATGAGCTGCCCGATGTCCCCCGCACCGACGATCACCGCGTTCTGGATGTAGGCGGGACGCCGGCGCGAGTAGCTGCGCGCGAGTCCACGATTGAGTGCAACGAGACCGATTGCGAGGGCCCAGAACCCGATCAGCCGACCAGGATCTGCGGTCTGCGCGAACAGAGACGAGGCGATGAATGCAATCCACGCCCCGACTGTGACGAAGTGAAAGACGTCCGCGACCTCGTCGATCGTCGAGTGATTGGTGTTGCGCTTGTCGCCGGAGTAGAGGCCGTAGAGCCGAGCCGCCATCAGCCAGACCGGAAGCGCGAGCAGGTATGCGGTTCCCCTCCCTGGGGCGACGAGGCCGGACAGGAGCAGCGCGCCGAGCAAGCCGATGAGGTCGGCGGCGACCAAGAGCGGCAGCAGCAGCCGTCCGCGCGCGCCCCGGGGAGGCGCGATCCCCGCGATGGTGCCCGGATCTAAGTAGTCGAGGCCCTCACCCCGCAGAGGGGTACCAAGGCTTTCGCCAGCCGCATCCACCGTCAACGTACTCCTCTCCCCTCCACAGTGCGCCCCCGATACACCGCAGTACCGCAGTCCACACCAACAGAATGTAGGCGCAGATCCCCCACTCCGCAATACCCCTTCGAGGGGTTTCGCAATCGCCCGCGCCGAAGAAGGGGTTCGAGTTTCCCAGCTCAATCGTCCGGGCTGAGCTCCTCCCGTAGCCGGGCGCGCGCCCGGTGCAGGGCCACCTCGACTGCGTTCTGCTTCATGCCCACGAGATCGCCGATCTGCCGCGCGCTCAGATCGCTGCCGTAACGGAGAGCGATCAGATCTCGATCGCGCTCGTCGAGCTGGGCCACGGCTGCCGCAACGGTGAGCCGGCGCAGGCTCTCTGCTTCGAGCTCGCCCGCGGCGGACTCGGCGCCGAGATCGCCGTTCGACTGAGGGAAGCTCGGCCTCCCGGCGGCGTCGATGCACCGGCGCGCGATCCCGATCAACCAGCCGATCGGCTCTCCGAGTGACGGGTCGTACGCGTTCCGATAGCGAAGCGCCCGTTCGAAAACGTCGCTCGTGACATCTTCGGCATCAGGGCCCGCTCCGATCCGATAGGCGACGTAGGCGTAGATCCGCGGCACCAGGCGAGCGACGTCTGCGAGCGGATCGTTCGAGCGAGCCATCAGCCGCTACCCGTGGACGAGCGCAGGGAGACGACGCTCGGCTCGAGTGGATTGAGCGCCCTCGCACGACGAATCGCGCGGGATCTCGCCGATCCCGTCTCTGCGACGGCAAGCTCGGACCACGCGCGCCAGTCGTTCGGATCGAGGGCAACCGCCTTCCTGAAGCTCATTCGCGCGCCGGCTGTGTCGCCGGAGCCAAGACGCGCCTCGCCACCGACGACCCAGGGTCGGGCAGACCACGGCATCCACCGTTCAGCCCGCGCAGCGGCAGTGGCGGCGCTCTGCCAGCGCCCCGCCTCGACAGAGTCCTCGGCTTCGGCCAGAGCGCTGTTGCCGAGCAATCCCACCAGAGCGAAAGAACCTGCGGCGAGCGCGGCGACGAGAATGCCGGCGCGGGGAAACGATCGCAGCTCCCGCTCGAAGCCGCCGCGCGCGGCGAGCACGATCACGCCTCCGCACAGCAGCCCCGCGAGCGTGACGGCACTGAGCTCCCAGTCCCAGTCGACCCCTGCGTGGACCAGGAACGCCCCATATGCGCCGAGCGCACCGGCGACGATCGAGCCCCGCGAGCTGCGCCAGAAAGCGACGACAGGTACGGCGAGCGTTCCCAGCAAGAGCGCGAGGCCGATCGGTCCCAGCTCGGCAAGCGTCTCGACATAGAGGCCATGGGCGTCGCGAACCTTGAGCGGTGTCTCCCGTGTCTGAAGCCAGAACCGCTCGTAGCTACCTGCCCCGGAGCCGAGTATCTGATGCCCGCGATAGTCGTCCCACGCGGCTGCCCACAAGTCCGCTCGGCCGTTGCCCGAGAAGCTCAGCAGCCGTTCGTTCAGATCGCCCCGCACGCTCGGAGGTGGCGCCTTGAACGCCGCGTAGCCCTTCGAGACGAGCTCCACCGGACCGCCGAGCCGGACGACCACGAGCGACGCGGCGACCAGAGCAGCCGCGACGAGAGCGCCGCCGAAGGCGCGCTTCAGCGTTCGCCCTGGCCGAACCCGTGGCTCCAGGAGCGCGAATCCCAGGATGACGACGAGTTGAACCACGACGAGCCCGAAAAGAATCCACGCCAGCCGATGTCCCTCGTCGACCGCCGCCGCACGAAGCGCGCCCTCATGCGTCAGAGCGTCTGCGCGCGAGCCGATCAGAACGGCGATCACCGGAACGGGCAGGACGATCAAGGCGGCGGTGACGATCCGGAGTCTCTGGCGAGCAACGACGAAGATCGCTGCGGCGCCGATGCCGAGCGCAATCCAGGCTCCGCGACTGAACGTGAAGTAGAGCGCCGGCAGGAGGACGACCAGAGCGACGGCCGCGCCGATGCGCACGGGGCGACGCTCGTGCAGCGCAAGTCCGATTGCGAGCAGGATCCCCATCACGCAGAAGATGCCGAGCCCGTTCCAGTAGCCGATCGAGCCCGAGAGCCGATAGACGGCAACGGGATCGAACCCGCCGAGTCGATCAGGAAAGAGCCGTGTCGCCAGGGCGTACAACGCCTCGAGCGAGATCGCGGCCGCGATGGCGGCACTCAGCGCCGGAACGGTGTGGCGACGACCGAGCAGCAGGAAGGCGCCCAGACCGGTGACGTAGACGAGCCCGCGCTGCGCTTCGAGGAGCGACTGGGCAGCGTCATCCGACCACACGGCCGATCCCACGATCCAGAGGAGGAGCGCGGAGAGTGCGCCCAGCATCGCGGCGTCGAGCCGCCCCAGCTCGTAGCGCCCGCCCACGATCGCCCAGAGTCCGATCACCCAGGCGAGGGCGAGGGCAGTCCACCCCCACGACGGGGGGAAGTAGCCGCCTTGCGCACCCGCGAGGAGAAGGACGAGGAGCGTCGTCCCGACGATCGCGGCACTCGGCCCGAACGAGCGGCCGCCGGCGTGGGCGACGCTGAGCGGGGCAGCGGGTGCCGCGATCCGGCCCCGGAAGGGCACGCCTCTGGTCACGTCATCGACTCATCGAGCGAAGACGCCGACGCCCCTGACGGGTCGCGGCACCATCCTCTGCCTATCGCCGCTCGCCGGGCGACACCGGCGCCCGACTCGAGGGCCCCTGAGACTGCCTGTAGCCGTAGGGACCGTACCCGTAGCTCGCGGCCATCGAAGAACCGGTCAGGATCAGGCCGAGGTTCGGGATCGACGTCGTCTCGAGGACGCGCCGGAGTTGTTGCAGCGCGGGCCGTGGAATCGACTCGACTCGTGAGACGACGAGCAGCGCATCGACCTGGCGCGAGAGCATCATCGCGTCGCCGACCGCCAGAACCGGCGGCGTATCGATGAGCACGAGGTCGGCTTGGGAGCGGAGTTGCTCGAGCAGGTCGCCGAGCGCTCGGCTCGAGACGAACTGCGACGGGTCACCAGGCAAACGGACCCCAGCGGTCAGCACCTTGAGCGACGGAGCGGACGGACTGTGTCCATTCGCGCTGCGCTCGCTTCGCGCGCTGGAGAGCTGGGGCAGCTCGAGCTCCGGCATCGTGACCGTGAGCAGAGCCTCGTCGAGCGTCGCTTCGCCTCGCACGACCTCGGCAACCCCCGGCTGGCCGGACGAGCGGGCCGTGCTGAGTCCCGGGTGGGACACCCGGCGGAAGAACGACGCGAGCGACGGTTGCCGAAGATCGAGATCGACCAGAACGACACGCCGACCCGACTGGGCGAACGCCGCCGCGAGATTCGCGACCGTGGTCGACTTTCCCTCGCGCTGAATGGCGCTCGTCACGAGAATCGTGCGCGCGTCGAGCTCGAGATTCGCGAACTCCACCGTCGTCCGCAGCATCCGAAACGACTCGGCCTGGGGTGAGAACGGCTCGTGGATCACCGCGAGCCGCCGCTGGCGGCGCAGCCGACCGTACGGCTCGGCGAGCTTCGCGAGAACCGGCAGGCCGAGGACGTCTTCGATCTCTTCCTCGGACCTGACCCGCTTGTCGAGCGTCTCCCAGAGGAACGCGATGCCCAACCCGAGCACCAGCCCGAGGAGCCCTCCGAGGATCGCCACGCGCCGCGGACGCGGTTCGATCTGAAACGCCCCCGAGGCCGGCCGGACGACCGTGTTCGACGACTGTAACAACGCGAGTGTCTTGAGTTGTTGCTCCTTCTCGACGAGGCTGGCGTAGAGCGCTGAGTCCTTCTCGCCTTCGGCGCGCAGGTCCGAGAGCCGCTCACCGAGCTGTGCCTGAGCACGAACGAGGGTGCGCGTGTCAAGCTCGCTGCGATACTCCGTGAACGCCTCGGCGTAGGCGGTCGCGAGGTCTGCGGCCGTCTCCCGGTCACGGTTGCTGACCGTGAAAACCAGCAGGTCCGCGTTCGCCTTCGGCGTGACGCTCGACCCAGCGAGCAATTCGCCGGCGGTCGTCGACCCCCCGACCTTCTCAACGACGCGTTGCGCGACGTCAGGAACACGCGCAATATCCGCCTGCGTCTGCGCAAAACGCACGGGTTCCTGGTAAACGGTTGAATCGTCGATTCCCGTCACCTGTGCGCCGAGGCTCTGACGACTGAGCAATACCTCGGCGGATGCCTGGTAGACCGCGGGCTGCCTGAGCGAGATCGCAAAAGCTGTGGCGGGTACGAGGATGAGAGCGACGATGATCACCCACTTGCGGCGCCGCACGATCGCCAGATAATCGGCCAACGCCAGCGGGTGCATGAAGCGCTCGGTCTGATTATTCGTCATCGGCTGCATGGACTCTCGCGAACATCACGTTAGCAACGGTTGCATCCGCCCCCTGCTCATCACTCGATCGAGTGATGATGCGCGTCCGGCGTAAGGTTCTACCCGCAAATCGGATATGAGAACCAAGCAGCAAGCAAACGACGGGGGAGAGTGGAATGGGCAGCAGGTGGAATTGGGGATCCGATGACGTGGAGCGCCGGCTCCGCGCCTCGCGCGCAAGGCCGCGCGAGGAGTTCGTCTCGCAAGTGACCGGATCCGTGCGGCAGGCATCGAATCGACAGGTTCGACGCCACTCGCGGGTTGCCTTCGCAGCGGCCATGACGGTGATGATGCTCGGCACCTTCGCCTCGTTCGGCGCGCTCAGCTATGCGGCGACCGGAGCGAGCGAGACGGTGCAGACGGTGAAGCGAATCGTCCACGGGCAGGCGCCGCCTGTGCGAAAGACGTCCGCCGCATCGGATCAGTACGCACCGAAGGCGAATGTCGCAGTAGTCGTCAAGAAGAAGGCTGCGCCGGCGAAGCCCGTCGGCCAGGTCCTAGGGGCCGTTGCGGCCCCGAACGCCCAAGTGGCTTCCAGCGGCGAACTGCCCTTCACGGGCCTCTCGCTTGGCGCGACGGCGATTCTCGGATTCGGCCTGATCGGCCTTGGTGTCTTCTTGCGTCGTCGGGAGGCTTCGAGGGTCTCGTAGCCGGAGTCGAAGAGAACATCCACTGTGCTGACGGGCCGCCGCGAGCGGCCCGTCAGCTTTTCGGCTTTCGCCGACGCCGTAAGCTGAGGGAGTGTCGCGCTGTGTTGTCGCAACCGAACCGGCCCCTGCGTTCGAGTTGGCGCTTGTGTGCACCGGGAACCAGATTCGTAGCCCCATCGCCGAAGCATTCGTCAGGAGGCTCACCTCAGCGCTTCCGGTCGCTACGCGGTCGATGGGTCTTGTCGACCTCCGCGGAGAACCGCCTCCACAGGAGGCGATCGAAGCGGCGGCCGCCCTCGGCCTCGATATCTCAATGCACCGATCGCGTTGGATGGAGCCGCTCGCATTGCAACACAGCGACGCTGTCGTCGGCTTCGAGCTCATTCATGTCGCGGCAGCCGTGGTGGACGGCGGGGCGCGAGCCGAGAGGACATTCATGCTGCGCGAGCTCGTCGAGTTACTCGAGCTGGTGGACGTCCCTGAGGGAAACGCCCCGGCGGAGCGTGCTCGGCTGGCGGTGGCGCGAGCCGACGAACGACGCCGCGCGCTCGGCCGGCGCAGCGTCGCAGCACCGGTAGACGACCCACTCGGGCGTGGTCGCGCGGCCTACCGCACCGCGGTACGGGAACTCGGCGAACTCCTGCCGCGGCTAGTTAACGGACTCTTTCGACCAGTGCAGGTCGATGATAAACCGCGGTAAGTTCAGAGCGTACGATCTACGGGTGCGTTGCGCGAGCAACTTTGATCTTCTTGTCGACACCCGCTCTATCGGACCCGAGCTCTTTCTACGTAAGGCTGCCGAGCAGTTGTGGTTCACGCGGCGATTCTTCGGGCTTCGGTGCGACCTCACTCGGCTCGCTCCAAAGAGGCCGGCCAAGGTAGCCCTCGCGATGGAGCCGGTGAACGAGCGGAGCTTCGACGGGTTCGACCTTGAACGTACACGAGCTCGTGGCAGCGACGCATTCGAGGTTGCTCTGCGTCGCCGCCTTTGCAGATGTGGCGCCCGGACGCTGCATGTTGCGTGTGACGGCAGCGGTGCAGCGATCTATGCGCAGTGGCTTGTCAGGCCGGAAGACCAATACCTGATGCACTCGTGCGCACCGGAGCGTTTTCCGTATCTGAGTCTTGACCAAGTCCTGGTTGAAGGCGCCTACACATTTTTGGCATACCGCGGTAAAGGGGCGATGACCGACGGCATGGCGCAGCTCTTACATCTGGCTGCATCGGAAGGTTTTCGAACAGCCATAACATACGTCGGAACCGATAACCGTCCGTCCCTGCGTGGCTGCGCTGCGGTCGGATTCCAGCTCGACCATGTGCGGCTCAACATTCGCCGCCTCGGTACGACGAGGAGCAGTGTTCGTTCGGTCCGGGACGGCGATCGCCAACGCTGGAAGATCGCGACAGCTCGGACACCCGAGCCGTCGTCGTAGACCGCCGCTCGTATAAGTCAGGCGGTTCGTCGATAGAACAGCTCGCCGAGCCCGCGAGAGACCCAGGTGGGCGCTCTCCGGATCAAGCCGCGCACGACGACCGGCGGGTTTCGCACCGGCCGTTCGGGCCCGCCGACGATCGTGTACGCGAGCTCTGATTCGGTGCTTCCCCAGCCGAGCTTGAAGCGCCGCAGGGAATCGTTCCCGAGCTCGGTACGCCCGAAGTCGAAGCGCTCGTACCCGTCTTCGCACGCACGCCGGATCGCCTGGGAGAACAGGAGATCGTTCGGCCGCAGCCCCCAGAACAGCGGGTCGGACGCTCCGTACTTGTAGGTGACCGTCCGATTCCAGCAGAGGAAGACAGCGCCGGCGACGGGAACGCTGCCGTGATGCGCGAGCAGGACGAAGGCAAGTCCGGGCTCGACCATTCGCCGCCAGAGCAGGCGGAAGAACCTGCGAGGCTGCACAGGCAGGCCGAAGCGTCGCCGAGTCAGGACGTGAAGGCGATAGAACGTTTCGACGAGGTCTCGCTCCGACTCACCGAGACGGATGACGACGCCGTGCCGCTCGGCGGCGCGGGCATTGCGGCGCGTGGAGGCTCGGAAGCCGCGGACGACGGGATCGGGGTCCTGGTCGAGCCGCAGCGTGTGAGTCACCGCTGCCGGCGCCGAGCACGCAGATCCTCCCGGCAGGTTCGACCGAACTTCGATCTCGCCGAGCCCTCGCTCCAACCGCACCCGCTCCAGTTCGGCGAAGATGGCTTCGGTTCCGGCTCCTAGCGGCGGGCAGATATCGGTGAACGGAAGCGAGACCCAGCGTCGAGGCCGGAAGCGGCTCGCGACCTCGATCACCGGGAGTCCTGCGGCGATCCCACCGGCAGAGCTTGGTAGGACGAGCGCCGACGGACGAAACTGGTAGCACTCGGCCAGAAGCAGCAGCCAAGCCGGGTGGTGAAAGGGAATGGCGTCTGGATGACCGCGTACGAAATCACTCCACTCCCTGCCGTCGGCAGCTATTTCGATCATTCGCACCCTCGGGGGCCGAGGGTAGCTGAGCACGCCTCGAGCGTCGTTTGCTGACGAGTGGCCCGATGTCGGAGCAGGCTCTTCGCGTCGTCCTCGTCGGAGAGGAGGCCGCCGGCATGCGAGTGCTGCGCACCCTCGCCGCGATGAAGCTGACGATCGTCGCGGTGCTCGCAAGAAGCTCCTCGCCGGGAACGGAGAGCGTTGCGGGGGTCGCGAAGCGGCTGGGTTTGCAGGTCTGGCCGTCCGGCCTCGTGACGAGCCCCGGACTCCACGAGACTCTGCGCCGCGAACGAGTCGATCTCCTGCTGAACGTGCATTCGCTCCACGTGATCGCAACCGAGGTCGCGGATGCCCCTTCGATCGGTAGCTTCAACCTCCACCCCGGTCCGCTGCCTGCGTACGCGGGTCTCGATGCTCCGAGCTGGGCGGTGTACCACGGCGAGCGCCGGTACGGGAGCACGCTGCATTGGCTGACGCCCGAGGTGGACGGCGGCCCGATCGCCTACTCGACCGCATTCGATGTCGATCCGGCAGAGACGGCGATCTCGCTCTACCTCAAGTGCGTGCGGCACGGAGTTCCGCTCGTCTCGGAGCTCGTGACCGCGGCCGCGACCGGCGGTCGTGCCGCCATCCCCGCCACGCCGCAGAACTCGGCCGAGCGTCGCTACTTCCGCCGCGCGGTTCCACACGACGGCTGGCTCCTCTGGAGTCTCGAGGCCCACCGCCTTGCCGCGCTCGTGCGTGCCTGCGACTTCGGGCCGTTCGATTCGCCTTGGGGAAGCGCGCGAACCGTGGTCGAAGGGCTCGAGCTCGAGGTGCTGCGCGCGACCGCGACCGATGAGGCAGCGACGTCCGAGCCCGGCACGATCGGCGCCGGTTCCGAGAACGGCGTGCTCGTCGCCGCCGCCGACAACTGGCTGCTCGTCGAGGCGGTGCGGGTCGGCGACGGCCGGGTCGACCCCAGGTCGGTACTCCGCGAGGGCACACGCTGCACCCCGATCCGCGAATGACGGCCGACGGTCCTCGGCTCAGAACTATTGTATGAACGTGTCCGGTCCCACGATCCGCGTGTTCACGACGTGTCCCCAGTCGAAGGACGGGGCGAGCGAGAGCTACGCAGCTCGCGTTGCCGAGGTCGCGCGCTGGAGCGAGGAGGCCGAGTTCCACGGAATCCTCGTCTACACCGACAACAGCCTCGTCGATCCTTGGCTCGTCGCGCAGCTGATTCTCCAATCGACACGTTCGCTCAGCCCGCTCGTGGCGGTGCAGCCGGTCTACATGCACCCGTACGCCGCGGCCAAGATGATCGCTTCGCTTGCGTTTCTCCACGGGCGACGGCTGGATGTGAATCTCGTCGCAGGGGGCTTTCGCAAGGATCTGCTGGCACTCGCCGACGAGACGCCGCACGACGACCGGTACGAGCGACTCGTGGAGTACGCCGAAGTCGTCCGCGGACTGCTGAGCGCGGCGCGGCCGTTCAGCTTCGAGGGCAGCTATTACCGGGTCCGGAACCTGCAGCTCCGGCCGGCGGTGCCGCAAGAGCTCAGGCCGTCGTTCTTCGTCTCGGGATCGTCCCCCGCGGGACTGGAGGCGGCGCGGAAGCTCGAGGCGACCGCGGTGAAGTACCCGCAGCCCGCGCACGAGGAGCGGTCAGCAGCGGACCCGAACGGCACCGGCCTCGGGATTCGCGTGGGGATCATCGCGCGCGAGAGCGACGAGGAGGCCTGGGCGGTCGCGCACGATCGCTTCCCCGGCAGCCGGATGGGCCAGCTCACCCATCGTCTCGCCATGGAGGCGACCGATTCTCATTGGCACCGCCAGCTCTCCGCGCGGCAGAACGGCGACGAGCCGATCCCGGATCCCTACTGGCTCTGGCCGTTCCAGAACTACCAGACGTTCTGTCCGTACCTCGTCGGCAGCCATGAACGGGTCGCCGGCGAGCTCCGCGCCTACGCCGACAGCGGCTTCAGGACGCTCATCGTCGACATCCCGGTCTCGCCCGCCGACCTCGGGCACATCGGGGTCGCACTCGAGAGGGCGCTCGCCCCCGTGGCGCTGTGACCGAGACGCTGCACGAACGCGTCGGCGAGCAGTCCGCTCGCACGCCCGACGCGCTCGCAGTCGCGATGGAGGGCGAGACGGTGACCTACCAGCTCCTCGAAACGGAGAGCAACCGCTTGGCGCGCTGCCTGCGTGACGTCGGCTGCGAACGCGGCGACCGCGTCTGCCTGTTTCTACCGAAATCGCCGGCCGCGATCGTGGCGATGCTGGGAGTGCTGAAGGCCGGCTGCGCGTATGTGCCGGTCGATCTCGACAGCCCGGGAGCGCGGCTGGCGAAGATCGTCCCCCGCGCAGATCCTCGTGTCGTGCTCGTGGCGCAGGCGGCAACGCCGCAGCTCGAGGAGCTACGAACAGCCGGCGGTCTCGACAGCGACGTCCTCGTCGGCTCGTCGAGCGCGAAGAACGGCACGGGACACGCATTCGGAGCAGATGACCTCGCGGGGTTCTCCCCCGAGCCGATCGACAGCGGCGTCGGGGGCGATGACGCCGCCCACATCCTGTTCACATCCGGGTCGACCGGCGAGCCAAAAGGCGTTGTGATCACGCACGCGAACGTGCTCGCGTTTCTCGGTTGGGCGATTCCGTATTTCGAGATCGGGCAGGAGGACCGCCTGTCCGGGCATCCCCCACTTCATTTCGATCTGTCGACGTTCGACATCTACGGCGCCCTCACGTCAGGCGCTCAGCTCCACCTCGTGCCGCCGGCGCTCAACCTTCCCCCAAAGGGGATCGCACGCTTCATCGAGCGGCACGAGCTAACGCAATGGTTCTCGGTTCCGTCTGTTCTCACCTACATGGCGAAGTTCGACGCCGTGCCCGAGGGCGGGTTCCCGAGCCTCCGCCGCGTGCTCTCGTGCGGCGACGTGCTTCCGAGTCCGGTTCTCGGGCACTGGGCCGCGCGGCTACCGCACGTCCGCTTCACGAACCTCTACGGCCCGACCGAGGCGACGATCGCCAGTAGCTTTCACGCGATCGAGACTTTCTCGCCGACGGAGACGAACGCGATTCCGATCGGGAGGGCCTGCGACCGCGAGGAGTTGCTCGTTCTCGACGAGGCCCTCGAACCGGCGGGCGCCGGGGTAGCGGGCGATCTCTACATCGCGGGGGCCGGGCTCAGTCCCGGATACTGGCGCGACGAGGAGAAGACGCGAGCGGCCTTCCTGCCCGATCCGCGGCCGGATCGACCAGCTGGGCGCCTCTACCGCACGGGAGACCGCGCGCGGATGGACGAGACGGGCGTCGTCCACTTTCTCGGCCGGGCGGATTCGCAGGTCAAGAGCCGCGGCTACCGCATCGAGCTCGGCGAAGTCGAACGTGCAGTGACCGCCCTGCCGGAGCTGCGAGAGGCGGCGGTGGTAGGCGTCGAGAGCGAGTTCGAGGGCACGTCCCTGTGCTGCGCGTTCGCCGCCGCCGAAACCGAAGGCGTCTCGACCCAGCGCCTGAAGCAGGCGCTCCGGGCAACGCTGCCGCAGTACATGGTGCCCTCGCGGTGGCTCGCGCTGCCGGTGCTCCCGAAAAACGCGAACGGGAAGATCGACCGCTCGGAGATCCGGCGGCTCTTCGCCCCCGAGCCGGCGGAATCGACACGGCAGTGAGTAACGCGATTCGACACGAGCTTGCGTCCCTCTTTCCGGAGGCGCTCGGAATCGCGGCTCCGGCCGACGACGTCGATCTGATCGAGGAAGGCGTGATCGACTCGTTGGCCCTGGTGGGGCTCCTGTTCGCGATCGAACGGCATTTCGAGATCGAGATTCCACCCGACCTGCTCGAGGTCGACCGATTCAGGACGATCGAGCGGCTCGCGGAACTCGTCGCCGAGTGCGGTGGCCTCCGCGCACAGGAGGCATCGTGATCGCGCTCCGCGAGCTCACTGTGGAGGACCTTCCGCGCGTGGCTGGACTCTGGGACGTGGTTCAGCACGAAGGCTCGCGCCGGACCAACGTGCGGGAGCTGGGCCACTTCCTCGAGCAGACGTTGTTCGCGTCGCCCTGGGCCGACCCTGAGATCCCGTCGCTCGTCGCGACCGACGGCGACGAGATCGTCGGGTTTCTCGGCTCGAACGTCCGCCGAATGCGGTTCGACGGCCGGCCGGTGCGAATGGCCTGCAGCGCGCACCTGCTCGCGCATCCGCGAGTCCGCGCCCAGGCTGTCGGAGCGCGTCTCCTGCACACGTACCTCCACGGCCCGCAGGAGCTCACGATCACCGACGGGGCGAACGAGCCTGTTCGGAAGATGTGGGAGGGGCTCGGCGGCACGACCGTGCACGTGAGCTGCGTCTCGTTCGTGCAGCTCCTACGACCGTGGCAGGTCGCGACGCATCGCCTCGCGCGATCCAGGCGCTTGCGGCCAGTCGAAGCGGCGCTGCGGCCGCTCGCGCGCCTGCTCGACGCAGCCACGGATCGAATCGTCCCGCCCGAACAGGCGCCCGGTAGCGAAGCGTCGAGTGAGCCGCTGACACCCTCGATTCTGCTCGAGCAGCTTCCGGCAGTTGCCGGCGACGTTCGACTCGTGCCGGACTACGACGCCGGCTATCTCGCCTGGCTCTTCGAGGCACTCGACGATTCTGCCCGGCGGGAGCCGCTGTGGCCCGACCGAGTCGAGCGGGGGCGGCTCTGGGCGGAGCTCGTGCGGACGAGCGGCGGCGTCGCCGGTTGGTACGTCTGCCAGCTTCAACGAGGAGGCTTCTGTCGCGTTCTCCAGCTCGCCGCGCCGGAGAAGAATGCGGCGATCGTTCTCGCCCAGCTTCGGCGCGGCGCCCTGGCGAACGGCGCTGCGGGGATCTACGGCAGACTCGAGCCCCGACTCGTCGGCCCGCTCTCGGAGCAGCGGACCCTGCTCCACCTCGGTCCTGGGCGCCTGCTCGTCTCCGCGCGAGACGACGCGATCGTGGACGCGATCGTGCGCGGCAGTGCGCTGCTGACCCGCATGGACGGAGAATGGTGGTGAGCCAGACCGATCGAAGCTCGCTCGAGTCCCTGTTGCGCCCAGCGGAGCCGGTGCCGATGGTGGATGCCCCTAACGGCGACCACGGCGTAATCGTCCAAAGCGGCGGCTCCGAAACGGACTGGTTGACGAGCGGGGCCTGGCGACTCTTGGCTGCCGCGGGGATCTCCGAGGGAGCCGGCACACCGATCGCGACGTTCACCACCGGGAGCGGAAGCGCAGTAACCGCTTCCTTCGACGAGACCACGAGGCGGGTCATGGTTCCATTCAGCCTCGAGGAGGCCTACCGAAACTACATCACGGAACGGTGGGCAAGCAACAGTCAACATCGGAGGCTCTCGCCGCATCACCTCAACCTGTTTTATCGCACGAAGGTTCTCGTCCCTCGAAACCTGCAGATCCGCGCTCGGCGCATGATCATCCGTTGGCAAGGTCATCCCGAGTTCCCCGAATGGCCGCTCGACCTTAGCGTCGCGCGCCTCCTACGCTTTTACGCCTTCTGTATTCTGCTCGCTCGGGGGAAGACTCAGGCGCCTTTCCGTTGGTTCTGGCCGAATGGACACCGTGCTGCACTCATATTGACGCACGACGTAGAAAACGACAGCGGCATACGGAACGTGCTAGCGCTCGCCGACCTCGAGGAAGGCTTCGGCCTCAGGTCTTCATTCAACTTCGGCGCTTGGTACACGATTGATCCTGGCTTAGTCCGAGAACTCTTGGATCGAGGGTTCGAAGTGGGTGTTCACGGGCTCCGTCATGACCGATCTCTTTTTCAATCGCGTGAAGCCTTCGAGGCACAGCTTCCAGTGCTGGCGACCTTCAAGCAGCACCTCGGTGGCTCTGGCTTCCGCTCGCCCGCCACGTATCGAGTACACAACTGGCTTGCAGATTTGCCGTTCGACTATGACTGCTCGGTGCCGCATTCCGATCCGTACGAGCCTCAGCCCGGCGGTTGCTGCACGCTGTGGCCCTTCTTTATTGGGCCCCTCGTGGAACTCCCCTACACCTTGCCTCAGGATTACACGCTCTTTACTCTACTCGGACATCGAACTCCCGACCTCTGGATCGAGCAAGCCGACCGGATCGAGAAGCAGAACGGACTCATCCAGTGTGTGAGCCATCCGGATCGCGGTTATCTGGCCGATCGTGAGAAAATCGCCCATTATTCAGAGTTCCTTGCGGCAATGTCCGAGCGTTCGTCGATCTGGAAGACCCTTCCACAAGACGTGGCGAGTTGGTGGCGTCTACGTGGGAGCGACCATGAAGGCGGCTCGCACAACTCTCCACCCCCCACCGATGGCCTTATGCATCTAGGGGCAACGCCTGAGGACGTATGTTTTGAACCGACTCCTGCGACGACTGGTAGCTCGATACGTGGAAGCGATCGAACTTGACCAGAATTGTCTGTTTTGTCGTCGGAGCCCGACCCAACTTTATGAAGACAGCACCTGTCTTCCATGCGCTTCGGCGGGTCGACAGTCTGGAACTGCTATTGGTTCACACGGGGCAACATTACGACTCGCAGATGTCCGATGTTCTACTCTCGGATCTCAACTTTCCAAAGCCTGATGTTTTCCTCGGCGTTGGATCAGGAACCCACGGTGAGCAGACAGCCCGTGCGCTGCTCGGCGTCGAAGAGGTCCTGCTCCAACATCGACCAGTGTTGACCGTTGTTGCAGGCGACGTAAATTCGACCCTCGCAGCAGCATTGGCCGCGGCGAAGCTTCACATCCCGGTCGCCCATATCGAATCGGGTTTACGCAGCTTCGACAACGAGATGCCTGAAGAGCACAATAGAAGGCTGACGGATCACCTTTCGGACATACTTCTCGCACACTCTGCAAGCGCCGTAGCGAACCTCGAGCGCGAGGGAATCGACCTCAATCGGGTACATGTGGTGGGCAACACCATGATCGACTCCTTGCTAGAGCATCTTCCGAAAGCCCTCGCCCGCGAACCATGGCGCGACTTCGGTGTGGCGCCCGGCAAATACGCATTGGTAACGCTCCACCGCCCCGCTCTCGTCGACGACCCTAACCTACTCAGAACCACGATCGACCATCTCGAACATCTGTCAAAAACATTCCAGGTGCTCTTTCCGGTTCATCCGCGAACTCGCGCGCACCTTGAGACTTTAGATCTCCTCCGTAGGTTCGACGGCAAGCGGCTCATCCTCACTCAGCCGCTCTCATATTTGTCGTTTCTCGGCGTCGAAGCTCGCGCTGCACTTGTCCTTACCGATTCGGGCGGGGTTCAGGAGGAAACCTCCGCACTCGGCGTTCCGTGCTTCACTCTGCGGGAGTCAACCGAACGCCCAGTGACGACGGATCTAGGAACGAACATTCTCTTGGGCTGCCGCCCAGAACGCATCTCCGAGATTCCCTCTTTATTGCAAACAGAGAGCTCAAGAACGGCGATTCCACTCTGGGACGGACACGCCGGAGAACGGGCGGCGGCGATCCTGCTGGGCTTTCTCGATGATTAAATATCGCACCGTGCCGAAGATGAAGCTCGGCCCGCCCGAGCCGAGTATCAGTTAGTCTTCCGCCGTTCTCACTCCAACCGCCTAGCAGCCGGTCGCTACCGAGCGTGCCCGCTCGTCGGATCCAGGTCCCGTACGCTAGTTTTGTAACAACCCCTCGTGAGTAAAAACCCCTTAAACAACAGCCAAGCATCGGTGCCGTTCGTCGACTTGAGAACGACCCACGATCCGGTCAAGGACGCGATCGTCGCGGATATTGCTGAGCTGTTTGACACAAGCGCCTTTTCGAATGGCCCGCAGGTTGC
This sequence comes from Gaiellaceae bacterium, assembly GCA_037720595.1. Classification (GTDB taxonomy): domain Bacteria; phylum Actinomycetota; class Thermoleophilia; order Gaiellales; family Gaiellaceae; genus Gaiellasilicea. The sequence goes on from JBBJLW010000005.1 coordinate 100,209, forward strand.
CGAATTCGAGCGTTTGTTTGGAGCATTCTGCGGGTCTCCATACTGCGTCGGACTCGCAAGCGGGCTCGACGCTCTCAAAATTGGACTTCTTGCCGGAGGGATCGAGCCAGGCGACGAAGTCATCGTCCCCGCCAATACTTTTGCGGCGACCTTCGAAGCGGTGACGCAGGCGGGCGGTATCCCGACCGTAATTGACGTACAGGAAAGTGATTACAATCTAGATCCGCAAGCGGCGGAGTCGGCCGTCACCTCGCGGACGCGCTTCGTGCTTCCCGTCCACCTCTATGGTCAGATGGCTGATATGCGTCAGCTTTCTGCTCTCGCATCTGAGCGCTCGCTCAAGATCATCGAGGATGCGTGCCAAGCACACGGGGCCGAGCGAGACGGTCTCCGCGCCGGCGCGGTTGGCGTGGTCGGAGCCTTTAGCTTCTATCCCACAAAGAATCTCGGCGCCATCGGAGATGCTGGCGCGCTCGTCACCGACGATGCTGAAGTCGCTGTCCATGCTCGCGCACTTCGTGAACATGGACAGACTGCGAAGTATCGATACAGCTATGAGGGTTACACCTCTCGACTAGACACGATCCAGGCAATTGCTCTCCTTCGAAAATTACCGCTGCTCGATCGGTGCAACCACCTCCGGCGCGCCGCCGCCAGCTTCTACTCAGAACGGCTTCACAACGTGGGCGATATCCGTCTGCCGCCCGTCGCCGAAGGCAGCACATCCGTATGGCATCTTTTCGTTATTCGAACACGCGACCCCGTAGCCCTCGCTGAGTTCCTCGCCCAACACGGAATTGCGACCGGCCGTCACTATCCTGAGCCACCGCATTTGTCGGACGCTTACAGGGGGCTCGGCTTCCGCCCCGGCGCATTTCCGATCACCGAGGCGATATCCCGTGAGGGTCTATCTCTACCGCTATTTCCCGGCATCACGGAAGAACAACTCGAACACGTATGCGTCTCGATCAACGGCTTCTTCAGCGGTGGGTAACGTTCCGACAAACCAAGCGCCGTACCGGATGCTGAACAATGTGGAGTTCGGTGATCGCGTCGTCGTGGAGGCATTTACCAATCTGTACGGCTGCTCGATCCGAGATGGCACACACATCGGCCCGTTTGTCGAGATCCAGCGCGGCGCCCAAATCGGCAAGAACTGCAAGATCCAAAGTCACACCTTCATCTGCGAAGGGGTCGAAATCGAAGATGAGGTCTTCATCGGTCACGGCGTCATCTTCGTCAACGATAAGTTTCCCAGAGCTACTCGCGCGGATGGAGACCTTCAGACGGATGAAGATTGGCTTCTACTGTCAACGACCGTTCGCCGACGAGCCGCCATTGGCTCAGGCGCGGTCATTCTGGGAGGAGTCACGATAGGCGAGGGAGCGCTCATCGGGGCCGGCGCAGTCATTACGAAAGATGCGGCGGCAGGCGACACGATCATCGGCAACCCTGGCCGCCCGCTCCTCCCACCTACGTAGCTTGCATCGGGGTGTCACGCTGCTGGGTATCCGCATCGATCACTCGGACGGACCCGGTTCCCGATCGAGAGCTATCGCCGACGGTTCGACGCTTCCCTCCGAAATCGAACAGATAGAGCTCGGCCCGCGTTCCATCGGGTCCACCGGACGCGTACACGGCGATCTGGCGGCCGAGGCGATCAGCCCGCCGGAGTAGCGCCTGCTTCGCCCCGCTCGGGATCTCCGCGACAAGGATCCACACTCTCTTCTGATCCCGAAGGAGCTCTAGACCAGACTCGTCGGCCCGATCCTCTCGCCGAGCGTCTCGGCGGCCCACGACGAGATCCGGTTGGGTCGAACTGAGCGCCTGGGCCCACTGTTGTCGACCACCTCGCGTAGGAATCAGTCGCCACTGCTCGGTTAGTTTAAGATCAGCACATTCGCACTGGAGATAGTAGGAAAGAGCGTATTGCGCTGCGAAATACACGTAGAGGGCGTCACCAGTCTTGCGCTGTCGATCGAGGACCTCAAGCGTGGAAAGCATATCTTCGTTTACGCGTGGCTGAACAAGGTGGCGGACAGGAAGAAGCAATATCGGAACCATGAGGAGCACGCTAAGCCCCGGCACTAGCAACTTGACCCTTGGCCGGAGGAGTTCGTGTAGAGCGGCGAAACCTTGGCCAATGAGAAGGCACAATCCTGGGATCAAGAACACAAGCGTTCGCCCTAACAGAGGATACTGGCCTATGAGCGATGCCACACCTGCGGCGACCGCGGGCGCGACAAGGACGTAGGCGACCGCCGGAAGTCGTCTGAGTCGATCGACTACTCCGATTAGAGCGATGCCGAGAAGCCCTAGGGTCGCAACCTCGTTTACAGCAATACCACCAAGCAGCAACTGAATCGCCGACTCACCCGACGATGTGTCCTCCGTTCCCGCGAGGTACTGCAGTTCGGTGATCGCTTCCCAGAATGAACTCGAGTCGCCTGCTTGCGGCAGGAACGCATTCGTGCCACTCAGCGAGGTCTGAATCGACTCGAGATTCGACTGCGAGACTGCATACGCAATCGTGAAGCTGCTCATCCATACCAGGGCGACCCCGCACCACGAAGCGAGCATTGACCATGCCTTACCCGCCCAGGACGTTGCGATCACGACAGTTACAACCGCAAAGAGAACGAAAGCAGACGGATGTGAGAGCCAAACAGCTACAGCCCCTAGTAACGCCGCTGACGCTAGCGTTCTCGCGGTCTTCAGGCGCTCCGGCCGCGACATCAGAACATACATGGCAAGGGCGACCGTAACGTCCAGCGAGTATTGCTTCGCGGTTGCTGAGTAATAGATAAGAGGGTCGGACGCCGCAAAAGCAACCAATGCAATTATCCTCCCCCGCTTGTCGACAGTCGTTATCGACAGGCGATAGAACAGAAGCAGCGCGAGAAGTGACGCGAGAAAGGGAAGCAAGCGCAGGAGATAGCTTGTATCCGCCGGCACGGCAAGCGCGAGCTTCTCCAATTCGAGAAATCCCACCGGGGCCGCCTGATTGAAGTTGAGAGGTCCTGCGAGCTGCCAGTACGACTTGGAGAACAAGTTCAGCGCAAGAAAAGACTCGTCGAGCGATAGCGAAACATTAGCCAGGTAATGCGCGAGGCGAAAAAGTACTCCGGTGACGACCACCATTCCGAGCAGCACTTTCTCAGGTTTGATCTTTTCGACGACTCGGGTCGACAGGCGGCCTAAGGTTGCGAGGTGTAGGTGTACCTTCGCCTCGTCGCTAGAGGCTCGAGATAGTGCGACCCCGATCCGATCGGGGTTTGGCACTCTTGCTCTAGCCGTTCGGAGCCGATAGTGACTTCGTGACAAGGCACACCGCACGGTACCGCAGCATGACTCGTTCTCAACTTTCCCACGACGTCCGCGTGCCCGCGCATACGTACACTGGAACGGTGAGAGCAGCGCCACACGAGCGTCCAAGTCTGTATTCCCCTCGAGAGCGCTTCCGCCGCGCGTCTTGACGATGGGATCTGTAGCGAGGATCGAGCGCCGCTCGGTCGTGCCGCGGCTGAGTCCAAAGTTTCGGGACTTTGCCATCGTCGTGTTGACGTGTCTCCTCGCCGGCGGCGCCGGTCGCCTGGTGGCCCAGGGACGGGGAGAACAGCTCTTGATGGCGGCGGCTGGACTCGCGATCGCGGTAGCCATCTTTCTTTGGCCGTCGGCCGCGCTCGCGGTATGGGTCGCCGCGCTTCTAGCTAACGGGCGTGAGCTTACCCACTTCCAGGTCGGGCCCCTTTACGTGACCGAGGTTGTCCTCGGGCTCTTCGCGTTCGCAGCGATCGCTCATCTCACCTATTCTCGACGGCGGCTTTCAGGCTTGAAGTTCAGCGTCGTTCTCATTGTGCTGCTCTGGGTACCGGCATTCGCAGGTCTAGCGCTTAGAACCAACTCCATCGACCGTGTGTCTGCTACGAACCTGGCAATGATCGTTGCTTCGGTGTTTGCGTTTGTCGCCGTGGTGCTCGGTGAAGCGACTGATGATCGCGCCCGCCTCTTCAAGGCGGTTGTACTGGGATCGCTGCTTGCATTGGTCGTCGTGTTCACCGGCTACGGGGGCGAATCAGGGGCCACTTCGACAGGGGCGATCAGAATCGCGCACGGATCGTTCGTGCAGCCGTTCGGGATCGCTGCGATAGCGATCATTACCGTTGCTCGCGAACGACTTCTGCGCAGACGCTATCTTCTCCTTCTTCCTCCCTTTCTTACCGGACTATTGCTGATGAATAGCCGATCCGCCTGGGTCGGTTTCGGGCTGGCGGTGGGCCTGTTTCTTGCCACGCGACCGACTGTAAGACCACGACTTGTCCTGGTCTCGGTAGTGGCTGCGTTAGCGGCGCTGTTCACGTTGTTCAACTACGGCTTGATATCAGTCCCAGGGGCGACATTATCGATCGAGCGTGCGAATTCCATCACCGATACTAATGATCCGAATACTGAATACCGCCTGTCGTTCTGGTCGGCGGTTGCTAAGAGAAGTTTGACGTCGCCGCTGATCGGCGGCGGTTTCGACGCTTATCCATCCGAGATCGTCCCCCGCCACACTACGTTTGACGAAGAGAATCCCGCTCCACATAACTCGTTTGTTGCCTTGGCGTACCGGGTGGGTGCTATTCCGGCGGCGCTCGTCTTCGCCTTGCTCATCTCACTCATCTGGCGCGGGTTTGCTATCTCGCGTCGGCATATCGACCCGGCAATGCGCGCCACGACAAGCGCACTTGCCTCGGTGGCCGTCTTCCTCTCCGTCCACGTCTTCTTCAACGTCGGTCTCGAGGTTCCGTACGCTGCAGCTCTCTTCTGGCTGACATTCGGCTTGCTTGCCGCCGCAGTGTATCGCTCGCGCGGTGGCGTCAAGACTCACCCTGCGCAGCCGTGATCGGCGCGGAAGGCCCAGGATCGCCGCGCCTCAAGGGCAGGTTTGGGGCAAATGTCGGACGCCTCTACGCCGGACAGGTGGCGTTTTCGCTTATCGCCTTAGCTGGCTCGCTCCTCACGGCGCGACTTCTCGGGCCAACCGGACGCGGAGACCTCTCGATTCTGATTCTGCTCCCGACGCTTTTTACGGTGGCGCTAGAGTTCGGTCTGGAATCGGCGAACTCACATCTCGTCGCTGGTAAACCCGAGATCAGGCGATCGCTTCAGCAGGCTGCTACCGCCTATGCATGTCTGATCGTCCTTCCGGGGGCTGCGCTTACCGCGCTCGCACTGCAGCTTCTCGACTTCGATTCAGGAAGCATCATCAAGGCCGCGTCCGCCGGCGGGATCGCCATAGGTGCCTCCGTCTATGTACGTTCGATGGCGGGCCTGGCACTGGGTCTCAACCGTGTGTCTCTCTACAACGGCTCTCGGTTGCTGCTGGCTCTATCGTTTCCAATACCGGTTAGCATTCTCGCCGCTTTTGGCGATCGCTCCGCGGTTCATTTTTTCTACGCGTGGTGTCTCGGTACCGCGGCCGTCGCGATCGTGTTCGCGCTGCTGCTAGATGCCTGTATGCCGCGCCTTCAGATCGAGTCTATTCGCCAGCACGTAGCAGTCACGCTACCGATCCATCTGTCGAACGTCAGTCAATTTCTTCTTTTGCGTGCGGATCAGCTGCTTCTTTTTGCGCTTGCAGGGAGCGCAGCGGTTGGCTACTACGCAGTGGCAGTGAACATCGTCGAGGTTCTGTGGTATCTTCCGAGCGTAGCAGGAGTAGTCTCGCTTCCTTTGCTTTCTGGCGACGGCAGCCACGCCGAAAAGTCTGAGATGCTTCTCTACGCACTGCGCTTGTCGATCTGGTTGGCAGCCTTAGGTGGGGCGCTCTGCGCGTTGACTGCCCCGCTTGTAGTACCTCTGCTCTTCGGTCCTGCTTTTGCTCCGACAGTGTTTCCGCTCGAGATTCTTCTGCCAGGTATCGTTGCGGGCGGTGTGATCCGGGTCGGCACCGCAGCGCTGATCGCCTGCGGAAAGTTGAATCACTTGCTGAGGGTGACTCTGCTCGCGCTCGGAGTTAATATCCTCCTCGCAGTACTGATGATCCCGTTTTGGGGAGCAGCAGGCGCTGCAGCGGCTTCGACGGTGTCCTACATGCTGCTGGCTGCGCTACTGTTGCGAGCGGTGACAGGCGCCTGGTCGATCAGTATGATCGCTTGTTTACGCTGTCCTTTCACTCTCGCGCAGATGCGTCGCTTGGTGTCCAGAGTTGCATAGGAGCGCAAAACATCGACTTCTTGTAATCGGTCCGGAGCCGCCGCCGTTCACTGGAATGGAGATCGCAACGTTAGCCCTTCTCGAAGAGCTAGATGCCGCTCACGTTCCGTATTCCCGGGTGAACACGGCCGATCCTAATGACACGCTAGAAAACCGGGGGAGGTGGACCTCGCATAACGCCCTATTAGCGTTGAGGGATATCGGTGTGATGGCACGGCGCGCGGCTGCTCGTGACGTCCGTGCTGTCTATCTTCCTTTTGCTCAGGAATTCCCAGGGCTTCTGCGTGACGTTATCTTTATCGCTATTGGCAATGTCCTGCGTAAACCGGTAATCGTGCATCTGCACGGCGGGTCGTTCGGGAACTATTTCCTTTCGCGGCGACGTCTAACGCGTCTCGCTCTTCGAGCAACTATTGGGAGAGCGGCTATCGGGATCGTGCTCACGGAGAACCTTCGTCCGTCCCTGGAGTGCATTCTTCCTAAAGAGCGTGTCGTGGTTGTATCGAATGGAGTCGACTTGTTATCGCCTATAGACTCGGTGACCGCTCCGGTTGGTGAGGTGAGGTTTCTTTTTCTCTCTTCGCTTATTCCATCCAAAGGCACGCTGGTATTCTTGGAGGCATTTGCCGAGGCTTTCAATGTGCGGCCGTCGCTGCGCGCGACCATGGCCGGAACCTGGCCGTCGGCAGAACTCCAGGACGAGATGCGTGGACTGGCGGAGAGGCTCGAGGTCCAGCACGTGGTCAACTTCGTTGGCCCTGTCTACGGAGAGGAGAAGGCGAGCCTGTTCGCGGACGCCGATGCATTCTGTCTCCCTTCGTACTATCCGCTCGAGGGCCAGCCGCTCGTTGTGATCGAAGCTATGGCCGCAGGACTTCCGGTCATCGCAACGGCCTGGCGGGGGATCGCCGATACAGTAGACGACGAAGTGACCGGCTTCCTCATTGCTCGAGCCGATGCCGGCCTTCTCGCTGAACGAATGATCTACCTCGCTGACCGTCCCGATGAACGCCAGCGATTAGGGCGCGCCGGGCGCGTACGTTACGAAACGTCCTTCACGCAGCGCGCTTTCGGCGATCGGATGGTCAAGGTCCTGGCGCCCTTCTTGACACACTCTGTGGGTTCACGCGCATCGTCGAGTCACAAGCGCCTTCGATGAAGCAGATCGCCCAGCGCATGCGGGACGGGCAGATGCAGGTGCTCGACGTACCTCTCCCGGAGCTCGGCGATTCGGAGATCTTGGTACGCAGCGAAGCGTCGCTCGTGAGCGCCGGCACGGAACGCGCGAAGGTGACGGTGGCACGCGACAGCCTGATTGGCAAGGCACGGCGACGGCCGGATCAAGCGAGAAAGGTGATCGAAAAGGCGCGGCGTGACGGGGTGCGGGAGACGGTTCAGGCAGTGCGGCGCCAGCTGGACGAGCTGGCCCCACTGGGATATTGCGTCGCTGGCCGAGTCGAACGCGTCGGAGCGCTCGTGCGAGACCTCAACCCCGGCGATCGCGTCGCGTGCGGCGGCGAGGGCGCCGGCCACGCAGAAATGATCGTGGTGCCTACGAACCTCGGCGTACGGGTGCCGGACGAGGTATCGATTGAAGCAGCCGCCTTCACGACGCTCGGTGCAATAGCCCTTCACGGCTTTCGGCAGGCAGAATTGCGGCTCGGCGAGAGCGTCGCGGTCGTCGGGATGGGTCTCGTCGGTCAACTATCGGCCAGAATTGCTCGCGCGGCCGGCTGCGAAGTGTTGGGTATCGATCTCGACTCGTGGCGGCTGGACGTCGGGGAGGCGGCGGGGGCCCTCAACCGCTCTCGCAAGCGTGCCGAGGTAACTGATGATCTGCACGGCATGTGGGATGCCGTGCTCGTTACCGCGGCCGCGCCATCCTCGAATGATCCGGTCTCCCTCGCCACCGAACTCGCTCGTGATCGGGGCCGGATAGTTGTGGTGGGAGATGTCAAGCTCGAGCTTGACCGCAGCCGGCTCTATGAGCGAGAGCTCGAGCTGCGCCTCGCGCGGTCCTATGGGCCGGGTCGTTACGATCGCGAATACGAGGCTCGCGGACTCGATTACCCGCTTCCCTACGTTCGATGGACCGAACGCCGAAATATGGCTGCTTTCCTGACGATGCTCGCGAGGCAGGAGGTCTCGGTCGACGACCTCATCACCCACACGTTCTCGATCGACCATGCGGAAGATGCATTCGACCTTCTAGCTTCCCCAGAGGAGCGCTCCCTCGCGTTGATCATCAGCTACGCGAGCGAGTCGGACAAAGCGCCCGTAGCACCCGTCTCGGCGCGTAACCGTGGGCGCTTCATTCCGGGCCCGTCGGTCGGGATCATCGGCGCCGGCAGCTTCGCCCAGCGTCAGTTGATCCCACTTTCCCTCAAGTTCGGACTGACGCTCGACCTGGTTGCAACCTCGTCGGGCCTCTCAGCAGTTTCTACCGCTCAGCGATTCAAGTTCGACCGCGGCGCCTGCACCGTTCCGGAACTCATTGCGGACGACACTCTCGCCGGCGTGATAATCGCAACACGGCACGATCGACACTCGGATCTCGTGCTCGAGGCTCTGCGCGCAGGTAAGGCCGTATTCGTCGAGAAGCCGCTGTGCCTCAACGAGAGCGAGCTCGCGGAGATCGAAGCTGAGCTCCACCTGTCTGACGCGCCGCCGCTCATGGTCGGGTTCAACCGCCGTTGGGCGCCTTTGAAGATCGCTCTGAAGAATTTCGTCGGAGCCCAAGGCCCCTCGCAGGTACTGATTCGTGTCAGTGCAGGACCGCTGGCGGACGACCACTGGCTCAACGACCCGGTCGAGGGCGGCGGCCGGCTCGTCGGCGAGGGCTGCCATTTCTTCGATCTCCTGGTCGACATCGTCGGTGCTCCACCCGTGGCGGTGAGTGCGCAGGCTCACGCTCGCGCCAATGAGCCTGTCCAGTGTGTTCAGGACTTCACCGCCTCAGTCCGTTTTGCAGATGGATCACTCGGCACACTCGTCTACTCGTCGATGGGTAGCTCTCGGTTGGGGAAGGAGCTACTCGAGGTACATCGGGGTACGCGCTCCGCGCGACTGGATGACTTTACCTCCCTCACGATGTGGGGTAACGGGAGGTCGGTCAGCGAACGTTCGCGCAACCGCGACAAGGGCCATTCGGCACAGATAGAACGCTTCGCACAGATTGTTCGAGGCGAACTCGAGCCACCCAATCCCGCGAGCTATATCACGTCGATGCGGGTGACGTTTGCGGCACTGCGCGCTCTGCAGAGCGGGCGCGAGCAGCTCCTGGAACATGATATTTCGAAAGAAGAGAGTTAGTAAGTGTGTGGGATCTGCGGAACCGTCGGGCGCGCCGAACCGGCGGAGCTCGAGTACATGACCGACATCATGGCCCATCGCGGGCCCGACGGCACCGGCGTGCGAATCTTTCCCGGCGAGCTTCCGGCCGGCCTCGGTCACCGAAGGCTCGCTATCCTCGACCCGACACCAGCCGGCGCGCAGCCGATGGAGTTCGGTGGGAGGTGGTGGATTACCTACAACGGTGAGCTGTATAACTTTCGGGAGCTTCGGCTAGAATTAGAGCAGCAAGGCGAGCGCTTCCGCACCGAGTGCGACACCGAGGTGCTGCTCCGGATGTTCGCTCTGTACGGACCGGCCATGCTCTCTCGCCTCAATGGGATCTACGCTTTGGGGATCTGGGATGACCGCGATAAGACCCTCTTTCTCGCGCGCGACCGCCTGGGCGTCAAGCCCCTGTACTACACACATCAGAACAGTTGCTTCGCCTTTGCGTCGGAGCTCAAGGCGCTCCTCCCTCTAATTGGGCGACCCGAACTAGACCCAACAGCTCTTGCCGACTATCTCACCTTGCTCTGGGTTCCCGATCCCAAGACCGCCTTCCGCAACATCTACAAGATGCCCCCCGGTCACTACGGTTGGTTTCAGAACGGCAAATTGACGACTACCCAGTATTGGGATCTACAATTTGATCCGGAAGAGCTATCCGAAGCGGAGTGGAGCAACCGCGTGCAAGTGGCGGTCGGAGAGGCCGTACGACGGCAGACGATCAGCGATGTCCCACTGGGCAGCTTCCTGAGTGGAGGCATCGACTCGTCGGCAGTTGTGGCGGCGATGGCTGCCGGTGGTGAGCGCGTGAGTACGTACACGATCGGATTCTCGAAGGAAGACCTTCGCCACGAGATCGTGCCGGACGACCTGCGGTTCGCGAGGCAAATGGGTCAGATGTTGAACACCGACTACAACGAACGCATTCTCGAGCCGGACGTCCTCGACCTGCTCCCCAAGACGATCTGGCACCTCGAGGAGCCTGTGGCCGACCCGGCTGCTATCTCCACATTTCTGATCTGCCGCGAGGCTAGGAGCCGGATGCCAGTGATGCTCAGCGGGGTTGGGGGGGACGAGATCTTCGCGGGGTATCCACGCTACCTTGCGTATTCGATCTCGCGATCCCTCGATCGCCTACCCAGAGGAGCGCTTAAGTCGGCCGAGATGGCGGCCCGGTTTGTTGCGCAACCCGGCGGCCCCGGACGGCTGCGAGGGCCTAGGCGGAATCTGTGGAAGTTCATGCGTGCCGCCGGGCTGCCGCGCGATGCGCGATATCTTTCATTCTCGAGCTATTACACCCAGGGCGAGCTGCACGACATTCTCTCGCCCGGGCTCATCGACCGTGATTACGACCCGCTTGCGAAGCATCGCTCATACCTCGCGGCTAAGGCACCCGACGACGAGTTGAGTCGTCTGCTTTATCTCGACACAAAGACTTTTTTGCCGTGCCTCAACCTTACGTATACCGACAAGATGGCAATGGCGGCCTCGGTCGAGGTGCGAGTGCCGCTACTCGATGACGAGCTCGTCGAGCTCGCCGCCCGCATTCCTTCTGAACTGAAGCTGAAACGGCTTCGAAGAAAGTACATTTTCAAAAGAAGTCAGGAAGGCATTTTGCCCCGAGACGTTATCTGGCGCCGAAAGGCAGGGTTCGGTGCGCCGGTTACCTCGTGGCTATCGGGCGAGCTCAGCCCCCTCATAGATGAACTCCTTTCTGATGAAGCAATTCGCGAGCGCGGTCTGGTCGATGTAGCGTCTGTCAGACGTCTTCAGCGCGATAATGCGACCGGAAGTGCTGACAACAGCCTACGGATATACGCACTGCTATCGCTGGAACTATGGTGCCGGACGTTCATCGATCGATCCTGGAAGTTCGGCGAAACACGGACAAGCATCACGCCCTGACGGCGTCTGATTGATCACGATCTGCCGGTTCGCTGGCTGAGCAGGTTGCAATTCGACCCAGTCAAGGCTTTCCCGCGGACTTTGGCTTCGACGACGCCAAGACGATCTTGACCGGCTCTTCGCCCCTTGTCGAAGGAGTCCCTTGTCGAAGGAGTCCCTTGTCGAAGGACGGAGGGACGCGTGCATCCCGGCATGGGTTGTCAAGCACGGGCCGACGAATGGGTGCGGCGGCACGAGCGTGACGGCGAACCTGCCCGCGTCCGACCCGCCCGCCTCACCGCGTCAGCAGCACGTTGGCTGCAAGATTCCTGCGTCAACAGGCGGTGAGTCCGCACTCGGTCAAGGGGGAGTCTCCGCAGCGGACTTAGAACTCATTTCAGATTGAGCTCCTGAGCCGTCGGAAGCAGACGAGGCAGCAGCCGAGGGCGAGCATCGCCTCGTGCATCTCGGCTCGGCGCTCGTAGCGGACGAGCAGGCGCTTGAAGTTGTGCAGCCAGGCGAAGGTGCGCTCAACGACCCAGCGGTAGCGGCCGAGCCTGGAGCCGTGCTCGGTCTGGCGGCGCGCGATCACGGGTTTGATTCCGCTTCCCAGACCTGGCGGCGGTACTTGTCATGGTCGTAGCCGCGGTCGGCGAGCACGCAGTCCGGGCGCCGGCGAGGACGGCCCAACGAGGCCGCGTACCGCAGGCACAGCGTCGAGGAGCGGGATCAGCTGGGTGACGTCGTTGCGGTTCGAGCCGGTGAGCGCGTAGGCGAGCGGGATCCCTGTCTGATCGACAAGGAGATGGTGCTTGGAGCCGGGACGGCCCCTGTCGACCGGGCTCGGGCCCGTTTCGGAGCCCCCTTTTTCGCTTGGATCTGGCTCGAGTCGGCGATCGCCCGCGACCACTCGAGCTCGCCCGCGGCGCGCAACCGAGCCAACAAGAGCGCGTGCAGCTGCGCCCACACTCCCGCCCGCTGCCACTCGTCGAGACGGCGCCAGCAAGTCACACCCGAGCCGAAGCCAAGCTCGGCCGGCAAGTGCTGCCAGGCGATTCCGGTGTGCAGCACGAACAGAATCCCCTGCAGCGCCTCCCGGTCGGGCAAACGCTTGCGGCCCGGATAACGGAAGCGTCGCTCCCGCCTCGGCAACAGCGGCTCGACAAGCCCCCACAGCTCGTCAGAGACAATCCACGGCGCAGCAGCCATCGGCACACCTCCCAGCTTGACGACAGATGCCGACGGCATTCGCCACCAGGGAACGGGTCACTTCATTCAGAAATGAGTTCTAAAGGGCGACTGCTATAGGTCGACGTGCCCGGTCACTTCGCCGGCGATCACCAAGTGGGCGGGTTTTAGCCTTGCGGCTTCCCGGTGGTCGGTGGTGCAACGATACCTCTCGACCCCGTGGTCTTGCGCCCTTCCACTCCTTCCGGGAAACGTCGCTGCCGGCTCGCAGCTTCGAGTCGCCGTTCGCCAGATCTACCGCCGTCGACCGCGCCTTCCCATCCGGAAGACGGTGATCTGGGCGAGCGGCGTTCCCGCGCCCGTTTCCACATGCGGGTGCTGCCGGAGTTCTGCAGTTACTAACCCGGTAGGCAATTAGCTGACGGTTCAGGCTGCATAGGCGACATCGGGGTGGTGGAAGAAGGCGCGGATCACGTGGGGTCGTTTTTGGCGGCGATGGAGGTGGCTTCTGGTGCCGTCGAGCAGTTCCTCGGGGTGGCGCGGTCGTTTGCGTGTGAGCGCGGCGCGCTTGGTGTCGTTGTTCAGCAGCTCGGCCGGGTTGAGCTCGGGGCTGTAGCCGGGTAGGCGGTGGTCCTCGATCAGCAACAAAACCGCTTCAAGCCCGAGGTGATTGCGTGCGCCGCATAGAAGGTTGACCAAGGGTGTCTCATCGGATATTCTCGACGGTGAATTGCGGTCGGTCGGTGCTCTCTCGGATAACCCTTGAAGCCAGATTCTCCTGCCCAGCGCTCTTTCGAGCCTCCATTTTCCTCGGCTCCCCTGGGCGCGCTGCCGTATCCCAATGTGTCCCGAGAAGATACGTTCGCGCGCGACGTCTGGGACAAGACGCGGGACGGTCTCTTACCACTCGGATCGGCGCCGGAGCGAGCCATGCTCGCAGCCACGGTCGAGCTTGCGTCGCTGCAACGCGGGGCCAAGGTCGCCGAGCTCGGCTGCGGGTTCGCCCGCTACCTTCCCTATCTCGCGCGCGACCATGGGGTGCGGGTTGCGGGAGCGGACTTCTCCCGCGAGAGCATCGACCACACGCGCGCAGCTCTTCGCACGCTCGGCGTGGACGCCTCGGAGATCGTCGTGGACGATCTCCTGTCGTACTGCCCGCGGCACGCCGGCGAATTCGATGCCGTCGTCTCCTATGGGCTGATCGAGCACTTTCTCGACCTCGACGGCATCCTCGAGCTGCACTTCCGCTGCGCAAGGCCCGGCGGCCGCGTGCTGGTCTGCGCACCCAACCTCTCCGGCCCGAACTTGAGCTGGGCGCGCCGCGTTGCTCCCGAGCTCCTCACCTGGCACCGCGAGATCGCGGCAGCCGACGTGGCCGCTGTCTTCGTCGCACTGGGCGCGGAGGACGTCCACGCCCGCTCTCTCGGTGGCCCGCGGCTCTTCGCGTATCCCCACGACACTGGGAGGCCTGCCTCTGCTGTCCTCGCGAAAACCGTGAGGAAGCTCTTCAACGGGTTCGGCGAAGGTCTGTCGCGGATCTCGGAGCGGACCGCCACGCACCTAGCGGGAGAGCGGCTAAGCTCATTCTTCGTGGTTGCCGGAACCAAACCGGCACTCTTGAATCTCTCGCGGCCGGAATAGCTGCGAACGCAGATGAGCCAGCGCGTCCTGGCCTCGCCCAGGCCAGAGGACGGACTTTTTGCCTGAACCTTGGAGATTTCTGACAGCCTAATCTTGTAAGGGAGTTGTTTCAATGGCCTGGTGAGACCACGACGGGGCGACCCCTTGCGGCCCGAGGTTCTTCGGTACGGCGACCTTCTCGGCATGGTTCGCCTACCCGGCGCCCGCACAGGCAACGCGCTGTCCGGGCGCGAGGCCTTCCACACACCGACGACATCGATCCCGAACGCCTGACAGCCGGAAGCAGACAGGATGCGGACGGCCAGTTGTCCCACGCCCGGACCCGACGCGGACGACGACGCCTGCCGACGAGTAGCCCATCGGCGCAAGCGCGTTCAGCCACGAGGCGCGAGCGGATCTCGCGCCGATCCCAGAGGCGTCCGAGGTCCTAGACCCACTCGAAGTAGGACACGGTCACGCCGCCCGCGTTCGTGAGGACGTCGGGCAGCACGGGGATGCCGCGCCCGGCGAGGATCGCGTCGGCCTCGACCGAGGTGGGCCCGTTCGCTCCCTGGCGATCAGCGTCGACTGGATCCGGCCCGCGTTCTGCGCAATCCCTTTGACGTCTGCTATTGACGAAGAGGATGAAGTCCTCATAGGGATCGCCAGGCGCACCAGAGGCAAGCAGCGCTCTCCTCGCCTGCCGCAGCGTCTCCGTATGTTCGTCGTACTCGTCGCGCTCGGTCGGAGCGAACGCGACCGGCATGAGCGCGACCCGGAACGGCGCCACAACGCCCTCGCCAACTGCGTCCGCGTAGCCGTACGAGAAGACGACTCCGCCGAAGTACGGGTCGAGCACGTCTTCGTGGCCGCCGTCATCGCGCGCGTAGATCGCTGTAAGTCCGAGCCGGCGCTCAAACCGCTCCTCGAGCGCCAACCGGAACTGTTCGCTGGCGTAGCGGTGGCACTCGTCGGCGATCAAGAGGCCTCGCCTGCGCGAAGGACACCGATCCGCGCATTAGGCATCTGCCGTTCAAGAGCTGCCACCCACTGCTCGAGCAGTGGGTGCGTCGGAACGACCACAGCGACCTTCCCGTCCTCGGTCAGGTGTCGCTCGACCGCCGCGAGCGCACCGCGAACCTGCCCTTCCGGGTCGGCGGCAAGACGTACGAGCTCCCGGTGACGTTCTACTTCTTCGATGCGGCCGGACGGGCGGCAGCAGACTCGGACACCGTGGGCGACAAGAAGAACTTCGTTGCCCACGGACACACCCTGATGTTCACGTCGAACGGCCAGGCGCACCACCACTGGACGCCACTCGAGTTCCGCGACCGCACGAAGCTGAACAAGATCGCGAAGCACGTGCTCGTGATTGTGGCAGATCCGCTGCCGATCGCCGTGCGGACTGACTTCTTCACGGCCGACCGCTCAGGCGTGCGCGCGAGCGAGGAGACGCTGAGGCTGGAGTCCAGCGTGGCGGAGTTCCTCGCGGGATGGGACGAGCTCCGCGAGATCAACAGCGACCTCGTGCTGGAGTCGATCAACTCCTCTCGGAGCGGACGGCCGACACTTGAAGTTTCGCGGCAAATCAGGAGGGCGATCGCTGCACGTGATCACGGGTTCTCGCTACGCGGAACGAGCCCCGGTGGGCCGTTCGGCGCGGAGCAACTAAAGAAGATGCCGCCGAAGCCGCCGGCCGTGCTCCACGCGGATCCAACGGTACTCCGCGGGCCGGAGTGCATGACGGCTGTGTCTGGCTCGTCGAAGACGGTCCGTTACGTGCTGGATGCGAGAGACGAATTCATCGTCAGCGGCCGCGGCCGTCTCACGGTGCGGTGCACCCACCCCGAGATAGGAGACGAGGACATCGCTGTCGGGCCGCTGCACAACGGGAGGATCCGTGTGATCGTGACCGTGCCGGCGGAGGCCGAACTGGGCGAGTTTCGGCTGATTGCTGGCGTCTACGGTTGGGAGCGCGCCTCAGGCGGTCTCGGGCGCGACCTCGAGTGCCAGACTGACTTTCAAGTCGTGGCAGAGCCCGTAAAGCGGCCGCCGGCGCAGCAGAATGGGAAGAAGAACGCTAAATCCTCCGATGGGCCGCAGGATCGCGTTGCTTTGGCGCGGCTCGGAGGAGTCCGGGTTCACTCCGATCGTCCCCGGAAAGGTCGAGGAGGTCGCCGCTCGGCTGCTCGCGAACGAATCGGAGTACGCGGAGCTCGCCGAGCTCGGAGACGCGCCAGTGCTCACGATCTACTTGAACCACGACTACGCGCCGCTGAAGCACTACATGGGCGTGCGACAGAGGGAGCTCGTTTCCGGATCTCCCGCACAGGATCGCTATGCGGTCGACCTTGGCGTGGCGATGCTCGTGTTGCACCAAGAGCGCGAGTCACGGGTGAGCAAGGGCGAGAGGGTGGACGAGGCCCTCTTGGAGACCGCCAGGCACCCGGCGGCGCAGGGAGCGCTAGCATCCTTCCGTAGTTCGACGAGCTAGTGAAACAGGCGGCCGGCGGCCTGTGAGGGAAGAACCGGTCTTTTTTGTGGAAGGTGCCGGTGGTGTGTCCTCGTACGCCGCCGCTGCGTGTGCCTGACTTGAGTAAACGTAGACGAGAACACCGGCGACAGCTGGCGGATATTGATCTTTGTACACCTCTCAAATCCGCTCTTGAAACCGACTTGCTTTCCCGGCGATGGTCGCGGGACAGTGGCGGTCACCCGCGAGGGGATCCCGGTCCGGGTCTCGGTCTGGCCGGGCAACACCAACGACCAGACGGTGATCGAGCAGGTCAAGGACGATCTGCGCGGCTGGCGGCTGGGCCGCTGCGTCTGGGTCGTCGACCGCGGCTTCTCCTCGGATGCGAATCTGCGCTACCTGACCCGAGGCGGCGGCCACTGGATCGCCGGCGAGCGGATCCGCGACGGCTCCCCCGACGCCCAGGCGGCGCTCGCTCGTCCCGGCCGCTACCAGAGCGCGCGCGCGCAACCCGCGCGTCAAGGACGTCCGCCTCGGCGACAGCGACCACTAGAAGCGGTTCGTGGTCTGCCACAACCCGGCCGAGGCCGCCCCTGAGAAGGCCGAGCGCGACGCCCAGCTCGCCCGGCTTGAGGCTGAGCTCGCGCGGATCGAAGCGAGCCGCCGCAAGGCGAAGACGGCCAAAGCCAGGGTGGCGCACACGCGCGCCGAGTGCGCGCGCGACCACCCGACCCTCTCCCGCTACCTGCGCCAGACCGCCAGCGGCCGGCTCCAGGTCGACCGGCGCAAGCTCACGGCCGAGGAGCGCCTCGACGGCAAGTACCTGCTCTCCTCCTCCGACCCCGACCTCTCCGCCGAGGAGATCGCGCTTCGGCTACAAGAACCTGCGCGAAGCAGAACGCTCCTTCCGCGACCTGAAGACGACCCTCGAGCTCCGGCCCGTCTTCCACCGGCTCGAGCGGCGCATCCGCGCCCACGTCGTCGTCTGCTGGCTCGCCCTGCTCCTGATCCGGATCGCCGAACGCAGACCACACAGCCGACCGACGCCCAGCGCTCAATCCTCGCCGCGCTCGACGTCGAGCTGCCGCCCCGCATCACCGCGCTCGAACCAGCCAGACCCGGCCTCCACACGTGCCGCCGGCGTAGGCACACGGCACCCAACCCCTCCCGACGGCAAAACTCCCTTCTCACGGGCACTTTCAGCGCAACCGGGTGCCCCTCAACTGCGGAAGTCGGGTGCTTGCCGCCGCGGAAGACCGCGAGCAAACGGAGGGCTTGAGTGCGGCAAACATCTCCCGGCCGACAGCCCCGAGACGCTCCTTTGGCATGCGCCCACCACCGCCAAGTGAACCAGGGTTGCTTGACCGCGTTGCGAAGCGGATCTTGGACAGAAAATTGTCACTGCACTAGGTCGGCCGTCGCGACTGAGGGACGGCCGTCGCGTGCACGAGATGGCCCTAATAGCCGCACGCGGTGCCTCTCACAAGGGGCTTGCCAAGCCGCGAGGAAAGGAAATGCGCTTTTGGCTACAAGCGGAGAGCAGGCGAGACAGGATCGCCTCGCCTGCTCTCCTCCGCCGAGGCGCCAGCCTCGGCGGAGGCATCGGCGGGCTAGCCGCCGATGCTGGTGACCGTCGGGCCCGTGACGACTCCGTCGATGTAGAGCGTGTCCGTGTCGGAGCGGCTAGGCCCGCGATATAGCCCCACTTCGTGACCAACGCCGGGAGTCGTTCCTGTGACGGTGGTAGTGATGGTCGGCACCTGGCCCGAGTACTGGCCGATTCCATCTACCCACCATTCTGCGAGGCCCGTCGACGACGTCGTGCCAAACTTGAGGTGAACGACGATGTCGTACCAGTGGTTGTACTTAAGCCGGATTCGCTGCCCGGTTCCGTCCGTCTGGTAGACGTACGTGAACGTCTGTCCCGAGACGTCACCGCCAACCGGGCGAAACATGAGCACAGGAACACCGCCGGTGTCAGGATGCACGCCGACAACCGTCGAGTAGCCCGCGCCGGGCGCGGAGTGCCACGATTGGATTGTGTCCCAGCCGCCCAGAGGACTCAGCGTGAACTTTCCAGGGTACGCAGCGTTGGTGCCGTCGGGGAAAAGGACTCGCATCCGGAACCACGTGTCGGAGCCGTTCTGCAGCCACGGTAGCTGGTAGCTGTTACTTCCATCTCCTTCCCAGAGCATCGAGCCGTCGCCCGTAGTCGAGGTGCTCTGCTGGTTCGTCACGTTAACACGACTTCCGCAGCTCGCGGTGCCGCTTCCCCAGACGACGAATCCCGACGGCGCTGCATTGAGCCAAGCATCGTGGAAATCTGTCCACTGCGAAAGACTGCACGTGTCGAAGTCCCCAACGAAGGAGGGCGATGACGAGCCGGTCGTCGTTGTCGTGGGCGTCGTTGTCGTGGGCGTTGTTGTCGTGGGCGTTGTTGTCGTGGGCGTTGTTGTCGTGGGCGTTGTTGTCGTGGGCGTTGTTGTCGTGGGCGTTGTTGTCGTGGGCGTTGTTGTCGTGGGCGTTGTTGTCGTGGGCGTTGTTGTCGTGGGCGTTGTTGTCGTGGGCGTTGTTGTCGTGGGCGTTGTTGTCGTGGGCGTTGTTGTCGTGGGCGTTGTTGTCGTGGGCGTTGTTGTCGTGGGCGTTGTTGTCGTGGGCGTTGTGGTGAGCGGAGCCGATATTGGCGGCGCTGCCACACCGCGCGTCGGGTCGGAGCTCGCCGTAGCGGAACCGTTCTTGTTCGATGCAATCACGGCGACGACAATCCTGGAACCGACGTCCGCCGCGGTAAGACCGTACGTACTCGCCGTCCCAGACGTTACGGCTGCGCACGCCGATCCTCCCGCGTCGCACCTGAACCATAGGAACGAGAAGGTCGAAGCCGGACCGCTCCAAGCACCTGCATTTGCGGTGAGGGTCTGCCCCTGCGTGACATCTCCGGTGATCGACGGAGGGGTGGTGTTCGTGGGGACCACCTGCCCCGGCGGTACGCGGCCGTTGGCGGCGGCGGTTGTCGCGGCCATTACAGCGGCGATGACAACAAAGACAAAAGCGGCGTGGCGGTATTTCTTCATGTCGGCGTAATCGACCGCCCGGGGAAACCTCGCTCCCCCCAAAGAGGGATCTTCGACGAAGGTTCACGTGCAAGCCGCTTGAGAGCTACGTTCTCGAGCTACGACCGTGGGCTGGGTTTTCGTCCTGTCGGCCGCCTGTCGCCGCTACGCCCGGCGCCTGGATTGGACGGTCTTCACTCGATCGCCGTTCGTCCTCCGCTCCGCGTGGGTTCGTCGCAGAATCGCGGTGTTACTCCGGGCCCCGCCGACCGAGTGGGCAGTCCGGGAAAGTGTAATCGGCGCCTGGTCGACGGCTAGGGCGCGAACAAGTCTGGATCGCTCGCCGCTATCCCACTCGTTATAAACGCATCGCAGGCCAGCGGCGCCGCACCCGCTCGACCGCTAGACTTCGCTTGCTGCTGATCCAGGCCTTAGGGCATCGACGTACAAATGCCACCCGATCCGACGCTCGAGACGACGGGCCGCCGGTATCGCAGCCAGCTGTTCGCCTTTCGGATAGAGCCGCAGGTTCAGGTAGCGAACAGTCGTCGTCACTTCCTGGAAACCGGCAGAGATGAAGAGCTTCTCGGCCTGGTGTCGCGTATACACCTTCGAGAGTGGATTGCCTGGACCGTCCGTGTTGTTAGAAAGGAAAAGGCTCGAGTCCGTCAGGTAGCGACGCCCGTGCACGCTGAGGAGCTGCCGGTGTCCGGCGAGCAGATCGCCGTCCTTGCGCATGACCCGAGCAAGCAAGGCTGGCGCTCCAGGAACCGCCAGCGCCGTGGCGAGGGCGCGACGCACGGTGAGGATATTGAAAAAGTAGTTGAGCGAGCGACGGTGGTAGACCATGATGAGCGCTCTTCCACCTGGGCGAAGAACCCGATAGAACTCGGCGACGGCCTTCTCGGTGTCCAGAATGTGATGGATGACGCCGTGCGACCAGACGAGGTCGAAGGTTTCGTCCGGGAAGGGCAGCTCAGTGGCAGCGCCTGCCACGAATCGACCTTCGAGCCCTTCAGCTTCGAAGCGGCGGCGGGCGAGATCGAGCGCGACGTCCGTCTGGTCGAAACCGGTGTATCGAGCACCGGCTTGTGCGAAGCGAGCCCCATCGGTAGCAACTCCGCATCCAACGTCGAGAACGTCTTTGCCACCCCAATCACCAAAGTGTGCCAACTCCAGGATGTGGGGCTCTAGGCGATAGCGGTGCTCGTCGACGTCGCGGAAGAACCGCTCTGATCCGGGTTCTGCGTCGGTGAAACGGAACCCCGGCTGACTTACGCTCCAAAATGCAGATGTGTTAGTGGACACATCGGGGATTGTACTATGGCGACAACCTTGCGGTGCCTCGGTGGCGAGAGTGTCTAATGCCATCGAGTTCGATCCGCACCGACGGACGGAAGTACCTTGGTCTATGAGCCTCTCCAAGCGGTTTCAGGTTGAGCCGATCTGTTCGCAGCGAGTCGTTCTTTTGACTAGTTCGTTCTAAAGGCAAACTACATTTCGGCGGTTCCGCCCGCGGCCAAAGAGGGCCGACGTTGAACGGGATAGAGGTCTTCTCGAGGCGATCGGCGTTGCGCCCCTCGCCCCCCCACAACCGTAAGTTGCGCGCGAGTCAAGTGCCTGATCGGATCTAGGACTCCCCCATTCGGGGGATCAGGCGAGACCTAGGTTCTCCCGACCCATAGAGGCGTGAGCCGCCGCCGCATCTCCGCAGCCGTCTGCCTCGCTCTGGCGCTTACTAGCGCTGGGTCGGCGACATCGAGCCCGTCGACGAAGAGTCCGCCTGGGAAAAGCGTCCCGACGGCCACATCCGATCCCGTCCTGACTGGCGCCGCAACGGTAGGAGCAGCGCTGCTCGCCAGCGCGGGTGAATGGTCTGGCCCGACGACGAAGCTCTTGTA
The DNA here is from genome assembly GCA_037720595.1 of Gaiellaceae bacterium. Taxonomy (GTDB): domain Bacteria; phylum Actinomycetota; class Thermoleophilia; order Gaiellales; family Gaiellaceae; genus Gaiellasilicea. The sequence continues at coordinate 121,868 of JBBJLW010000005.1, forward strand.
TCAGTGGATGCGCTGCGATCCGCAAAGCGCACAGTGCACGACTCTAATCGACGCCACGTCGAGCACATTCCCGATCGCCTCTTCAGAAGCCGGTTTCGCTCTCCGAGTTCAGGTAATAGCCTCGAATCGGAACGGATCGTCGGCCGCGCTATCCGCCGCGAGTGCCGTTGTCCCAAGCACGACAACAGTAGCATCACCACCTCCTGCCGTACCGCCTGCAACCGTAGCATCACCACCTCCAGCCGTACCGCCTGCAACCGTAGCATCACCACCTCCAGCCGTACCGCCTGCAACCGTGGTCATCCCGACAATCTCGGGTACGACTCAGCAGGGCCAGGTACTTACCTCGTCCATAGGTACTTGGGAAGGAACACAGCCTTTCACGTTCTCTTACCAATGGAAGCGCTGTGATAACGACGGAAACACCTGCAGCGACATCAACGGCGCACTCGCGTCTAGCTACTCTCTGACAGCGGCCGACGTCGGCTCGACGATTCGGATTCAGATCACAGCCTCGAATAGCGTCGGTTCCTCGATCATCAGCTCGAACAGCACGGCGATCATTACGCCGGTGGTAGCTGCAACGACGACCCCCGGAATTCCGACACCCTATTTGGTCGACACCTTCGAAACCGGTGATCTGACAAAATGGTCGGACTTCTCCAATGCGGGCCTCTCGCGCACTCCATCAGGCATGCAGGTCGTGCCTGTCCCCAACACAGATGGTAGCTCTACGCAGACGGCGAAGGTCACGGTTGCCACAGGAGGTCTGCCAAACAGCGCTGCGTTCTTACAGACCAATTCGTATCAGCTTCCGTGGGCGGTGATAGGGGCAGATGTATGGCATCGCATGAGAGTGCTATTTCCCTCCGGCGCTAATCCTGCCTATCCTGGTAAGTTCACCGTCGACACACCGGGAGGCTGGAACACGGTCATTGCTTGGCACAACCGCACGGACGCAGCCACCGGTCCTTATGGAAATAGCTACCTCTCTTCGATGGTGATGGTTCACAATAACGCCGACGGAACTGCCCGGCTACAACTGCGAACAGCTGGCGGCACACCGCAAGTACCCGTTCTTACCTACATCCCTGGCCCGACATTGCAGTATGACCACTGGTACGACATCCAGGTGCGTTTTGTCCTCTCCGAACAGGCAGCGGTTGGCTACTACGAATGGTGGGTCAATAACTCGCAGATCGCAACCGGCAAAGCCCCCACCGCCTACAAACTGCCTGACGGAACGTCCGGGCAACTGTTTCAAGTAGGTCACTACCGCAGCCCAGACCACTCCACCTCTTCAGGTACGCTTTACATCGATGACGTTACCGTCGGCCCGACTCGTGCCTCGACCGGTTAGTGAAGCGGATCCTGCCGGATGGAGGCAGTAGCAGCCGACTGCTCCCGGCGCAGGCCGCTTGCCGAGCGCGCCGGTGTCCACGGTGCCGGCTGAGGCCGCAACGCTCCGACGACTCCGCGGGAGCCTCGTGCGCCATGGTGGTTTCCAGGCTGGTCCCTCGGCAAGCCGCTAGTGATTCGCCGACCGGGTGCGCCCTCGGCGTAGAGGCGCTACGCACGGTGTGACGCCCGCAAAGTACGGATCGTCATCTGGTCGACGACATCGGCGATCACCTCAACACCGCCTGTGTGAAGCGGCGCAAGCGCAACGACCTTTTCAAAAGCGGCGGTCTCAAAATCAGCGACGGAGGTGAGAATGCGAAGCCTTCCGTGTGCCTGGAGCATCCGATCGATTGAGCCGATCTCACTCCGCAGAATGCTGTAAGCCGGAATGCCGAGATAAGCCGCCTCGCGCAGCATCGTCCCACCCGACGAAACAACAGCATCGACCGCCTTCAACAGCGACACGAACGGTACGGCCTCTTGCAGAACGAAAGGCTGATTGATCCACTGAAAGCGATCCAAATAGGCCGACTGCCGTTCATACCTTGGTGCAAAAACAACTCTGACGCCATCGCGGCGGGCGAACCACCCGAGCAGCGATAACGCAAGCTCCATCGATTCGCGAGCGAAATAGTGCGCCTCCTCAGCCGGCGGTCGGAAGAGGATTCTGATGACACGCTCGTCACGTTCCATCCCAGGAAACGCAAACGCCCGCACATTCGGAAGATCGACCTCCGAGAACGATAACACCTCCTTCAAGCCGTGGAAGGGGATCAGCCGCGCAGGGTGGAAACCCTTTCTAATAAATATCGATGGATTGATCGCATCAGGGAAGATCACGCTTGCGCGCATTGCGCGCGCCACCCGTAAATCAACATGTTCGTAGTCGCAAAAGGTAAATGCCGGAATACCAAGATGGCGCGCCGCAATGACTGCCCCGCGAGAGGCCGTAACCACGAGATCCGGACGGTCGCCACGCGCAAAGAGCGCGCGTAGGTCGTACGCGCGCTTCATAACACCTAGTGCCTTCTGCGCTGACCACGCCCCGGAATACGTCTTGCCGGCGATAACACGGATCCCACGTTGCTCGAGCAGCTCCAAGGTGATACCCCGATCTCGTGCTGTGATAACAACGTCGTGTCCCGCGGCCTCGAATGCAGCCTTAAAAGGAACCAGATATTGCACCTGCGGAGGATTATCAATATCGATCCAAGCCTTCACAGGCCCCGCCTCCCGAACTGCACGATTACTGTTTGGTGAAGTGCCGACGTGCCTTCCGCACCTCATGGCTATAAGGCACCGTCGGTCAGTACCGCTGGCGGCTCTGATGCACCCATCATTACTCGACTTAACCCGCAGAACATCCAAGCCGTCGACCAGCGCATGTATGCGATCTTGTTGGTGTATCGACCATAATTGCGGTACGCGAATGCGCCACTCGGCAATTGCAAACGGTCGAGAGACCACAACGCTAGACGGGCCGCAGTTTGAAAATCACCGAACCCACAGAGAGTCATCATTGCTTGGCCACATGCTGTAGAGTCGATCGGATACAGCCTATCGTCGAAATATCGCGGCCGCGCATCCTGGCCGAAGAAGTTCGTTCTGTAATAGTCCCAACCCGTTATCTTCGCATCGCTAAACTCTAGCACCCCGGTGCGGGTCTCAAACTCATTCAAGCCATCTAGGACATACGCGGTATGAAAGTTGTCGGCCCATCGTCTCGCGTCTCCAATCGCGTACGGCCAAGCACCGCTCTTCGACTGATGGGCAACTACGAACCTCAGGGCGTTTCGCGCAGTGTCTAACAGAATTGGATTGCCTGTGACCGAGTAGACCTGAGCGCAAAGGCGTGCGCCTTTGGCCGTCGCGTTGAGTACCCACTGGCGATCATGCGGAGAATACGACCAACAGAACTCGCCGTCAGCACCAACATTCCGATTCAGGTCGTTGAGTAAGAAGTCGCACGCGCTTGTACAAAGTGGCAGCGCTTCCTCCAGGCCGAGTAGGTCATACGCCGTGAATAAGGCATTAGTCACAAAGCCGGTCGCTACTATGGTTGGGGTATAAGCTGGCAAGAGATCAAAACGCGTCTGCCAAGCAAAATCGTAACCCCAGCAATCGCCGCTATAGCCGGTCGACCGTAGCCGTCTGAGCTCCTGAACAAGGAAGTCGCATTCCTCGCGGTAAGGTTCGTGTCGCAGGGGTTGGGCTGCAATCAAGTACGAAAGTCCCTGGAGAGCGAGTGCCAGTGTGACAGGGTTGTAGCCTTTTGGTATCCCCAACGCCGGACGAATATTGAGCGGAATCCGCTTGAGCGTCTGCTGTGCAGCAAAGCGAATCAACTTGCTCGAACGTAATATCGGAAGTCGAAAAAGCGGCGACTCGAGCGCGTCATACGGATCGTAGCCACGATACGCATTGGTTCGCATGTGCTCAGCAGCGCGTCGAATGCCGGCGGGTAGCGCACCGAGGTGCGCATCGGGTTCATTCCACTGCGCCGCAACCGTCATTGGCAGGCTCTCCTCAAGCTAATGAGGACAAAACGTGCCGGACGTGCGACTGACTTCGTCATCGTCGCCAGTATAGGAGCGCGAGAGGCTCGTGTTCTACGCTGCGCACTACGATCGTTTGGTCACACAGAATCATCTGCATTGACAGATCGATCGCGTCGGAGTATGGCCGCGCGGCGTTCTCATTACATGGCCTCGCCCGAACGACGTCACTGCCGAGCGAGAACCGATCGCAGCGCGTTTGCGACGTGTCAGCGACGGCGATGCCGCGCTGACACGCATCCTAGCCAGCCGTTGCGGTACCGCTGTAGCACCGCTCGGAACCTCGTGATCGTGCACCTCGTGCAGCTCGACGAGTGGGATATCTGTGGGTCGACATCAGCGGTGGCCGCAGAGCCAAGGCGCGCCGCGCCCGGGCGTAGTACAGAGGGTTTGCGGAGAAAAGGAAGCCGAACAAGAGTCACCACAAAGAAAGTACTCTGAAGCTCTTGGGATTCGCTTCTGCCAACCGCCTGTTCCTGGCTTACCACGCCGTGGACCCGGGCTGGCACGATCAGACGCTTGTCGGTCGAGCCGCGGGTATTTGCAGATCAGATGCAGCGTCTCGCAAAGCGCGGCTACCGAGGGCTCACGTTCTCGGCCGCGGTGCTCGACGACCATCCAGGGCGCATCGTCGCGATCACGTTCGACGACGCCTACCCATCTGTCGCGGAGCACGCGCTCCCGGTGCTCCGCGAGCTCGGCTGGCCGGCGACGGTCTTCGTACCTACGGCAACAGCCGCGAGCGGCGGCCTCATGACGTGGTTGAGCCCGGATTTCGCGGCGGAGAAGCGGCAGCTGAGTTGGCCGGAGCTGACGGACCTCGCGGAGGCTGGCTGGGAGATCGGCAGTCATTCGCGTACGCACCGTCTTCTCTCAACGCTTGACGAGGCCGAATTGCAAGAGGAACTCGAGGGCTTTCGGGCCGAGATCGTTGCGCACCTCGGATCCTGCACGAGCATCGGCTACCCGTGGGGCGAAGTGGATAACCGAGTTGTCGAGGGCGCCCGACGGGCCGGGTACACGGTTGGTTCTGGGCTCGCGAAGCGGTTCGTCCACGACGACCCGCTTCGCTCACCACGCGTACCGATCGCAGGGCTCGACGGCCGCGTTCGGTTCGCGCTCAAGACGTCCGGGCTGCTGTGGACGCTCCGTTCGACCCCCCCTCTGGGACGCCCTCGAAACCGCCCGCGGACTCGACAGCGACCGCGACAAGGCACCAAAGGGCCTGACGGCGCATCTGCAGTCCCTGCTGCGCCTCCGGTAGACCTCGCAGCGTCCGACCGGGATGCGAGGTTTCCCCCATGTCCATTCAGCATGTGGTCGTGCTCGTCGCACTGGCCTGGGTCGTGCTTGCTCTATCTGTTGGCATCGCGCTCGGTGTGTTGATCCGCCGCCTGAATCTCTACACACCCGAGCCGACGGCGTTACGTCGTCGCAGTCGCACCCGCCGCGCCGCCTAGTCTCGAGTGTTCACGCGCGCTCCTTGAGCGCCGGAAAGAGGATCACGTCGCGGATCGTCTCGCTCCCCGTCAGAACCATGGCGAGACGATCGATCCCGAGCCCTAGTCCGGCTGTGGGCGGCATCCCGTAGGAAAGCGCCTCGACGTAGTCGGGATCGTCCTCGACGAACTCGGCCGCGCCCGACTCCTTCTCGGCGAGTTGATCGCGAAAGCGGCTCGCCTGCTCCTCGGCATCGGTGATCTCGCTGTAGGCGTTCCCGAGCTCGAAACCCGCGACGAAGTACTCGAAGCGCTCGACCATGGTCGGGTCGTCGTCGGTCGTCCGCGCGAACGGCGAGAGCTCGACCGGATAGTCGTAGAGGACCGTCGGCTCGATCAAGCTCGGCTCGACGAAGTAGGAGAGCGCGTGGTCGGCGAGCTGCGCCCAGGTGTGGTCGTGTGACGTATCGACGCCGCGCTCGCGCAGCGCCGTTCTGAGCTGGTCGGCGTCTCGCAGCCAGAGGCCGTGCTCGGCGAGCGCGTCCGCCAACCGAATGCGGCGCCACGGCGCTTTCAGGTCGACCTCGTGGCCGCGAAACGAGACCTGGGAGGTGCCCAGCACGGCGAGCGCCACCCGCTCGAGGAGCGTCTCGATCCGCACCATCGCGTCCTCGTAGCCCGCGTAGGCCTCGTACCACTCGAGCATCGTGAACTCGGGTGCGTTCTTGTACGAGAGCCCCTCGTTGCGAAAGTCCTTGCCGATCTCGTAGACGCGCTCGAACCCGCCGACGATCAGCCGCTTGAGATAGAGCTCGCTTGCGATTCGCAGGTACACGTCCCGCCCGAGCTCGTTGTAGTGCGTTACGAAGGGGCTCGCGAATGCGCCGCCATATCTCGGCTGGAGCACGGGCGTCTCGACCTCGAGGAAGTCTTCCTCGTCGAGATAGCGACGAATCTCCGTCACGGCTCGAGTTCGGATCTCGAACGAGCGCCGCGTGTCCTCGTTCATCAGGAGATCGAGGTAACGCTTGCGATACCGCTGCTCGACATCGGTGAGGCCGTGGAAGGTGTCCGGGAGGGGAGAGCGGATCTTCGCCAGGAGTTCCAGCGAGGTCACTTGGAGCGACGGCTCGCCGCGACGGGACTTCGCGGGCGAGCCCGTGACGCCGACGATGTCGCCGAGATCGAGGTCGAGCTCGCCCGTGCGACTCGTGTCGCAGAGGAGCTGGATCCGGCCGCTGCGGTCGACAAGATCGAGGAAGACGAGCTTGCCGTGACCTCGGCGAGCGAGGATGCGGCCGGCGAGGCGGCGCTGCTCGTCAAACGAGGCTCCGGCCTCGAGCGACTCGCACTCGGCACGGACGGAGGCGACCGCGACCCGGTCGGGAAAGCGCTTCGGCAGCATGGCGGCGAGTCTAGTCCGGCTCCGCTTTCGCCCTCGGCCTAGCGCGTTCCTGGCGCGCGGCTGAGAGTGCGCCGCCGGAGGGGATAGTGCGCAGGCACAGACCCGGAGGGCCGGGTGCTCTCAGACGCGCGAGGGCAGCGGAGCCCGGCTCCGCCGGGCAGTAGCCGCCGGCCAGGTACGCGCTAGGCGGCTTTGATGTCGAGGATCTTGAACTTCAGGGAGCCGCGAGGCGCGGCGACCTCGACCGTCTCGCCCTTCTTCTTGCCGATGATCGCCTTGCCGACCGGCGACTCGTTCGAGAGCTTCGCCTCGGCGGGGTCGGCCTCGGCCGAGCCGACGATGATGTACTCGACGGTCTGGTTCGCGTCGACGTCCTTCAGCCGAACCTTGGCGCCGATCGAGACGACGCTCAGATCGACGTCGTCGGATTCGATCACGCGCGCGTGCACGAGACGCTCCTCGAGCTGGGCGATCCTGTGCTCGAGCATCGCCTGCTCGTTCTTGGCGTCGTCGTACTCCGCGTTCTCGGAGATGTCCCCGAAGTCGCGGGCCACGCGAATCCGGTCGGCGACCTCGCGACGCTTGTCGTTCGAGAGGACGTGGATCTCCGACTTCAGCTTCTCGTAGCCCTCTGGCGTGAGGATGACTTCCTTCAAGACTCGGCCTCCTGGCCTGCTTCACTCACAAGAAAGCCGGCGCTCCTGCGCCGACGCGGGGCGGAATCGTACCCGCACTCCCGGACGCGGTCAAGCGGCGCAGTACCATCTTCAAACCGTGCTTACAGACCTCCGCGAAAGCTGGCAGATCCGTGACGTGGAGATCCCCACGCGCGTCGTGCTCGCGCCGATGGCGGGCGTCAGCGTGCAGGCATTCCGGCGTCAGGGCCGGCGCTTCGGAGCCGGGCTCGTCTGCTCGGAGATGGTGAGCTGCGCCGGGATCGAGCACCGCAACGAGAAGACGCTCGGCTATCTGCGGGTCGCGACGGACGAGCATCCGCTCGCGATCCAGATCTTCGGCTCCGATCCTCGGATGATGGCCGAGGCGGCGCGGATGGTCGCGGCCGCCGGGGCCGATCTGGTCGACATCAACTTCGGCTGCCCCGTCCGCAAGGTGACGAAGACCGGCGCCGGCGCGACGCTGCTCGACGACGCCGGCCGCGCAGCGCGAATCGTCGAGGCGGTCGCGAACGCGACCGAGCTCCCGGTCTCGGTGAAAATGCGCCGTGGCCTCCGAGACGGCTCTCGCACCTGCCTCGAGGTCGCCCCGCAGCTCGTCGAAGCGGGCGCCGCGACGCTGACGCTGCACCCCCGCTCCGCGCAGCAGATGTACACCGGCACCGCCGATCATTCGCTGACCGCGGAGCTCGTCTCGCTGGTCGACGTGCCCGTGATCGCTTCCGGAGACATCACCTCGCGAGCGAAGGCGCGGGCCGTGCTCGCGACGACAGGCGCCTCGGCCGTGATGGTCGGCCGCGGCGCGCAGGGCAATCCCTGGGCGCTGCGGGAGATCGTGGACGGCGACGACCGCGAGCCGACGCGAGAGGAGGTCGTCGCGGAGCTCGTGCTCTTCATCCGCGAAACCGTGCGCGAGCTCGGCGAGCGGCGCGCATCGGGCTTCCTGAAGAAGTTCTACGGCTGGTACCTCGGGCGCGGCCGCTTCCCGAAGCCGTTCAAGCAGGAGCTGGTCGTGCTGAGCTCGACCGAGGAGGTCGAGCGCCTCCTGATCGCGGCAGCGCCGGGAGCCCTCCCCCTGCTCGCGCGGCTGGAGGACGAGCTCCCGGATGCGGAAGATGTCTTGCTCGACTCCCTCCCGATCTCGATCTACGGCGGCGGCTAGAGGTTCCGAAGCCAGACGAGCCGGAGACCCTCGAGCGTGAGGAAGGGGTCGACGCGGTCGAGCGTCTGCGCGTGCGGGGCGATCAGGTCGGCAAGTCCGCCGGTGGCCACCGTTTGTGCTTCGGCGCCGAGTTCTTCACGGATCCTGCCGACGATCCCGTCCACCTGCCCCGCGAAGCCGTAGACGAGCCCCGACTGAAGCCCTGCGACCGTCGTCTTTCCGATCACGGAGGCGGGGGCGGCGAAGTCGACCTTGACGAGCCGGGCCGCACGCGCGAAGAGGGCCTCCATCGAGATCTCGATCCCGGGCGCGAGGACGCCGCCGACGTACTCGCCTTCAGCCGAGACGATGTCGAAGTTCGTCGACGTCCCGAAGTCGACGACGATGGACGGGGCGCCGTAGCGCTCCAGAGCCGCCACCGAGTTGGCGATCCGGTCGGGGCCTACCTCGCGCGGATCGTCGTAGCGAATCGGGATCCCGGTGCGCGTCCCCGGCCCGACGACGAGCAGCGGCGCCTTCAACCAGCGTTCGGCGACCCGCTCCCACTCCCGCTGGAGCGCGGGCACGGTCGTCGAAAGACAGATTCCCTCCACATCTTCCAGCTCGAAGAGCGCCGCGAGCGTGACCCCGAGCTCGTCACCGGTGCGGGCCGGGTCGGTCGCGAGCCGAAAGTGCTCGACGAGCTCGTCGCCCCGGTAGAGGCCGAGCGCGGTCTGCGTATTCCCCACATCGACCGCCAAGAGCATGATGCGGGGCCTAGGCGGAGTCGTCGTCGCGCGCGAGTCGCTCGCCGATCCGCTCGGCGAGTGCCTCAGCGGTCAGCTTGGGCCCGTCGCCCTCGCCGCGCAGCTCCTCGACGGTCACGTCGCTCGAGGTGTAGACCTCGGCGCGCGGGATCATTCGCGTCGGCCGGTTCTTGTCCCAGACCCAGACGTCGTCCATGCGGATGTGGAAGAACGGATAGTTGGCCTGCTGCGAGACCTGGAGGTCGAGCGTGTTGCAGAGGTAGGTCGCGTCGGCGGTGAGAATGCAGTAGCGGAAGAGGCCGAAGACGGCGGTGTACTCGCGCTTCAGCGCCAGCTCGAGCTCTGCCTCGAACTCGTCCAGGTCGTCGAGATGGGACATCAGTGACTCTCCCGGTGACGGTTTCGCGCCGATGGCGCGGGAGCTGCAAGCGACGCAAGGACGCAGGGAGCGTCCAGGCTGGGTGGCCCGGACTCGACCGAGGACGTAGCAGGGCGCCGCAGATCGCGCGTCAGCGGTGCCCTAACTGTTGGCGGGAGCGTCACCTGAGTCAGTCTAGCTTCGAGAGAAGCTCCGCCACGGTGCCGCGCCCGAGGACGACGAGCTCCGGGTCCAGCTCGTGGAGCGGCTCGAGGACGAAGCGCCGCTCATGGAGTCGCGGATGAGGGAGCGTCAAGCCCGGCTCGTCGATCGTCGCATCGCCGTAGAGCAGCAGGTCGAGGTCGATCGCCCGCGGCCCGAAGCGCGGCCCCTCCCGAACCCGGCCGAGGGCGCGCTCGACCTCGAGGAGCACGTCGAGGAGCTCGCGTGGGGTCAAGTCGGTCTCGAGCCGCGCAGCGCCGTTCAGGAAGCGCGGCTGGTCGAGATAACCGACCGGATCTGTCTCGCGAAGGCTCGAGACACCCACGATGCGAACCTCCTCGTGCTCGTCCAGCAACGCGAGCGCCCGCCGCAGTGTCGCCTCCCGCTCGCCAAGGTTCGAGCCGATCCCGATGAACGCCCTCGTTGGCACGCGCACATCTTCACCTACGTTGTAGCTCGTGAAGCTTCCCTGCATCGCACTCGCCCGACCGAGCACCAGCAAGGCTTTAGAGATTTCTAAGCTTTCACCACTAAGGTGGCACCGATGAGGAGGCTTGCCGTACTCGCCACCGTCGTACTGGCAAGCGGCTGCTTCGCCGGTCACGCGGGCGCCGTCAGCTTCGCGGCCGCGGTGCCGAGAGGTGAGGCGCTCTCTCGGCTCGCCGCGGCCGACGTCGGGCTCGTGGCGCTGAGCGGAGACCCGCAGGCGACTCGGCTCGTCCGCGCCCGCGGCGGGCGGCTGATCTCGCCTCGACTCCGGATCTGGAAGCTCGACGGTGCAGCCGCGGCGCGAATCGTTCCCGAGCTCGATCGTCTGGGCGCGCTCCGCTACGCCGAGCCATCACGCCGCCGCGACTCGCTCGTGCGGTTCGTCGATCCGCTCTCGAGCCCGAATCTGAGCTATCACCTACCGGCGATCGGCGCAGACCGAGCGGAGCCGCCGGGCGCGGGATTCCCGATCACGATCCTGGACAGCGGGATCGACCTCACGCATCCCGACTTCGCCGCTCGGCCGAACACCGTCCTCCTGAACCCGCAGTTCGTCAGCGGACCCAGGGGCGACGACTACCACGGAACCGAGGTCGCCTCGGTAGCGGCAGCAGCGGTGAACGGCGTCGGCGCGGAAGGGGTCTACCCCGAAGCGCTCATCCGCATCTTCGACGTCCGGGACGACCTCGCCGACGACGCCGTGATCGTGGGGATCGAAGCGGCGATCGCCGCCGGCCCGAGCGTCATCAACCTCAGCCTCGGCGGCCCCGAGCCGTCGCGATCGCTCTTCGAGGCCACTCTGCGCGCGTTCGCCGCCGGATCGCTCGTCGTCGCGTCGTCAGGCAACGAGCTCGATGTCGGGAATCCGACGCTCTATCCGGCAGCCTTCCCGCACGTCCTCACCGTCGCCGCCTCGGATCGGGAGAGCCGACCCACCGTCTTCTCCTCGTCCGGGCCGACGGTCGACCTGACCGCGCCCGGCGAAAATCTCCCTTTCCAAGATCCACGCGACCCGTCGAACTACTCGTTGATCTCGGGAACGAGCTTCTCAGCGCCCCTTGTCTCGGCCGCGGCCGCCTGGGTCCGAACGGTGCGCGGCGCGATGTCCGTGAGTCAGCTCGCCGATCTGCTGCGGTTCAGCGCCCGCGACGTGGCCCAGCCCGGCTACGACGAGCGAACGGGCTACGGCGTACTCGACATCCCGGCCGCGCTCGCGGCGCCGCTGCCGCCGAGGGATCCGCAGGAGCCGAACGACGACGTCTCCCAGGTCGTCGCCGCCGGCGTCTTCTCCCGAGCCAAGCCGCTCGTCTCGACCCGCTTCGCCGCGATCCTGGACGAGACTGAGGATCCCCGCGACGTCTATCGGGTCTCGCTTCCGCAAGGTCGCAGCCTGACGGTGCGGGTCACCTCCGACGACGACGTCCGCGTCGCGCTCTTCGGCCCGATCGCGAGGACCGTCGCCGGCACTCGCGGCCGGCTCGCAACGACCGATCGCGCCGGCAAGCTGCCCGAGACGGTGACCTACACGAACCGAACGGGGCGCCCGCTCGTGCTCTATCTCGACATTGCGCCGGGCAGGTCGCGGACGATCGCGAACCCGAGCTACCGCGTCGAGCTCACGAGGATCGCGTCCGCACTGCGCTAACCGCGGCGAACTCGACCGGGACCTCGAGCACGACGTCCGGCTTACGCACTCGCACCTCGACCCGCTCGACCGCGAACCGCTCTAGCAGCACATCCGCCAGAGCGGTAGCGAGCGCCTCGAGCAGCCGGTAAGCGCGACCGTTCGAGATCTCGCGGACGCAGGCGACGACCTCGCGGTAGTCGATCGCGTCCTCGAGTTCGTCCGACGAGCCAGCCTCGCCGACCTCGAGTTCGACGTCGAAGAGGAAGCGCTGGCCGTCACGACGCTCGTGCTCGAGCACGCCATGGAAACCGTGCAGCTCGATTCCTTGGAGCTCGATCTTCATGCTGAGACCGCCGCCGCAGCCGCCAGCGCCTCGACGTGCTCGCGCACGTCGTGGACGCGGAAGATCGAGGCGCCGCGCTCGAACGCTGCCACCGCGGCCCCGACTGATGCGGCCACGGAGCCTGTTCTCGCCCGGTCGTCCCCGAGGAGCTTCCCGAGCACGCTCTTGCGCGACAGCCCGATGAGCACGGGCCTCCCGAGCGCAACCAGGAGATCGAGCCGCCGGACGAGCTCGAGGTTGTGCTCGATCGTCTTGCCGAAGCCGATTCCCGGATCCAGGCAGATCCGATCCTCCCGCACGCCGGCCGCGACCGCGACCTCGAGGCGCTCCTCGAGAAAGGCCGCGACCTCGGCGGCCACGTCGCCGTACTGCGGATTGCGCTGCATCGTCCGCGGCTTCCCCTGCATGTGCATCAGGCAGAGGTAGGCATCTGACGCGGCAATCACATCCGCAAGCTCCGGGTCGCCGCGTAGCGCGGTCACGTCGTTGACGAGCTCCGCGCCGAGTTCGACCGCGCGACGCGCTACTTCCGCTTTGGCGGTGTCGATCGAGACCGGAATCCCCTCGAGCCGTTCGAGCACCGGCACCACGCGGCGCAGCTCCTCCTCGAGCGAGACGGAGCCCGCGCCCGGTCGGGTCGACTCGCCGCCGACGTCCACGATCGCGGCGCCGTCGGCGATCATCTGCCGAGCAGCCGCGGCCGCCGTTTCCGGACTGAGGTGACGGCCGCCGTCGGAGAAGCTGTCGGGGGTCACGTTGACGATCCCCATCACCGAAGGTCGCCGCAAACGTTCCTCCAGGGGCGGACGTCTCATAGTGGAATGGACAGTAGCCCCCAATCGAATCGAGGCTCGGCGCGCGGCACCCTTCTGACGGTTCTCGGCGTCGTCGCGGCGCTCGCGATCGTGGCTGTTGCGGCCCGCGGCGATACGCCGATCGGCCAGGCGGGAACCCGACGACCGGCGGACGGCCTGCTCGACGTACTGTTGAGCCTCTTCCTGCTGCTGATGGCGTTCGGGGTCCTGCTTTTCTGCTATCTGCTCTTGCTCCGCAAAGACGCGATCGCCCAGCAGCGGATTCTCGGGAAGAGCAAGCGAAACCGCTTCGTCAGCCTAATCGTCCTCGGCGCGTTCCTGATCGCGCTCTTCTTCGTCGTCCGCTACCGCGCCGAGAACCCGGGCGGGATCCGCATTCCTACGATCGAGCGGCCGCCGGGCGCAGGAGAGACGACCGACGGGGGAGGCGGCGGCCGCTACGCGCCCGAATTCGCCTGGATCCCGGTGCTGATCGTCCTCGTACTCGCCCTCGGCGGGTTCGCCGCCGCCTGGTGGTCCGCGAAGGTGCGCAAGCGGGCGCGCGGTCTCGACGAGACCTCGTTCGCAGAGGCGCTCGCCGACGTGCTCGAGGAGACGCTCGACGACCTACGCGCCGAGCGCGATCCACGACGCGCCGTGATCGCCGCCTACGCCCGGCTCGAGCGCGCGGTCGCGGCCCACGGGCTACCCCGGCGTCCAGCCGAGGCGCCGCTGGAGTATCTGGCGCGGATGCTCGGCGAGCTGTCGGTGAGCCGGCCGGCGGTGCGGCGGCTCACGCTGCTCTTCGAACGGGCAAAGTTCTCCCAGCATGAGGTCGGAGTCGAAATGAAGGAGCAGGCGATCGCAGCGCTCCAGCAGGTGCAGGAGGAGTTGCGCGCGGCGGAGCTCGCGGCGCGGATCGAGCGGGCTGCGGCCGTCGAAGCCGCGCGCGAGCGGGCTACCTGGTGATGCAATGATCCGGCGGATCCGCAGCTTGGCGCCGATCCCGCTGCTCGCGACCGGCGCGACGATCGCCGCAGCACTCCTCGTTCCGGGCCGCGCCGAGCTCGTGTTCCACATCTACCTCTTGGCCCTCGCCTCGCTCGCTCTCGGCTACCTCGTCGGCGTGCTCCGGCGCTCGCACCCGGTCGCCGCGGCGTCGCCCTTCGACCTCGGCTTGCGCACCCGCAACCGCGACGACCTCGTCCTGCCGGAGCTCGCCCGGCTCGAGCGCGAGGTGACGCTCTCGACGACCACGGCGTTCGACCTGCACTTCCGGCTGCGGCCGGTGCTGCGACGGGTCGCGGCGCGGACGCTGGCCTCCCGCCGCGGCGTCGATCTCGAGCGGAGCCCCGAGACCGCACAGACTCTTCTCGGCGAGGCGCTCTGGGAGCTCGTCCGGCCCGACCGCGAGCCGCCGCGGGATCGCGCCGCTCCCGGCCTCGAGCTGGCCTCGCTGGGGGCCATGGTCGATGCCCTGGAGGCGCTCTAGCAATGGTGCCGCTCGCCCAGGTACAGGAGACCTCCACGCGGATCCTCGACGAGGTCGAGCGGGCAGTGATCGGCAAGCGTGACGCGCTCGAGCTCGTGCTGATGGGCCTCCTCGCCGACGGCCACGTGCTGCTCGAGGACTACCCAGGGCTTGCGAAGACGCTGGCCGCACGCTCGTTCGCGCAAGTGACGAGCATCGGCTTCTCGCGGATCCAGTTCACGCCAGACCTGATGCCGGCCGACGTGACGGGCTCCTCGATCTGGAACCAGCGGGACGGCGACTTCGAGTTTCGGCCGGGTCCGATCTTCACGAACCTCCTCCTCGCCGACGAGATCAACCGCGCCCCGCCGAAGACGCAGGCGGCGCTGCTCGAGTCGATGCAGGAGCGCCAGGTGACGATCGAGGGCACGACGCACCTGCTCGCCCGCCCGTTCCTCGTGCTCGCCACGCAGAACCCGATCGAATACGAGGGCACCTATCCCCTGCCCGAGGCGCAGCTCGACCGATTCCTCTTGAGAGTCGGGTTCGGCTACCCGGATGCGGACGCCGAGTGGGAGGTGCTGGAGCGCCGGCTCGAGCGCGGCGAGGACGAAGTCGAGCTGCGGCCGGTGATCGACGGGCCGACGCTCGTCGAGCTGCAGCGCTCGCTCGAGCAGGTGCATGTCGGCGCGAGCGTCGGCCGCTACATGATCGAACTCGTGGCGGCGACGCGGACGAGCGGCTCGACGGCCGTCGGGGCGAGCCCGCGCGGCAGTCTCGCGCTGTTGAAGCTCGCGCGCGCGCGGGCCGCCCTCCGGGGGCGCGACTTCGTCACGCCGGACGACGTCAAGGCGATCGCGGTGCCGGCGCTCGCGCACCGGCTGATGCTGAAGCCGGAGCTCTGGGTGCAGCGACTCTCGGCCGACGACGTCGTCCGCGACCTGCTCGAGTCGGTGCCGACTCCGGTCGCCGAAGAGCCTACGCCGGCCGAATGAGGCGCTCCGCCTCGCCGCGAGTCACGGCGTACGCCGTCCTCGCGGCCGCCGGCCTTGTTGGGGCGTTGGCTGCGCGACGGCCCGAGCTCGCAGTCCTGGCGGCGCCGTTCGCAGTGACGCTCGCGCTCGGCCTGCGCCTTGACCGCGAGCCGCAGGTCGGGATCTGGCTCTCGCTCGACCGAGATCGCGCCCTCGAGCGTGAGGAGCTCCAGCTCGAGCTCGAGCTCAACTCCGACGCGCCGGTCGAGCGACTGGAGCTCCTGCTCGTCGTTCCCGAGGGTCTAGAGCTCGTCGAAGGCGAGAACCCGACCGCGATCCGGCTCGGGCGCAACGACGAGCGCACGATCGCGCTGACGTTCCGCTGCCTGCGCTGGGGCAACTACGACCTGGGCGAGATCAGGCTGCGCGCCCGTGACCGCTTTGGCCTCCTCGTCTGGGAGCAGACCGTCGATCGGAAGCGGCCGCTTCGGGTCTATCCTCATCCTGAGACGCTGCGCCGGCTCGTGCCGCCGATGGCGACTCAGCCCTCCACGGGGAACGAGGTCGCGCGGCAGAAGGGTGACGGGCTCGAGTTCGCCGATCTCCGTACGTTCGCACCCGGCGATCGCGTCCGCTCGATCAACTGGCGGGCGAGCGCGCGCCGCGCCGGTACGGGCGAGCTCGTCGTCAATGACCGCCATCCAGAGCGGAATACCGACGTGATTCTGTTCCTGGACAGCTTCGCGGAAGCCCGTGACGCCGAGCGCTCGACCCTCGATCTCGCCGTGCGCGCCGCCTCGACGCTCGCTTCTCGGTATCTCGAACGGCGCGACCGCGTCGGGATCGTCTCGTTCGGGGGGATCCTGCGCTGGCTCGTCCCAGGAATGGGCGTCGCGCAGCGCTACCGGATCGTCGACTCGCTGCTCGAGACGGAGATCGTCTTCAACTACGCGTGGAAGGACGTCTCGATCATCCCCTCCCGGACGCTGCCGCCGCAGGCGCTGGTGCTCGCCGTGACACCGCTCCTCGACGAGCGCTCGGTGGCAGCGCTGCTCGACCTGCGGGCTCGCGGCTACGACCTCGCAGTCGTCGAGGTCTCGCCCGTGCCGTTCGTTCAACCCGGCGAGAGTGAGGCAGACCGGCTCGCATACCGCCTCTGGCTGCTGCACCGGCAGGAGCTGCGCTCGCGGTACGAGCGGCTCGGGGTCGCGGTTGCGAGCTGGGACGGCGAGGCACCGCTCGATGCGGCGCTCGAGGGGGTGAGGGCGTTCCGGCGACACGCGCGGCTCGCGCGCGCCTAGGCGCGGCGGCCGGATCGGTCGCCCTCCTCGGGGCGGTCGCCGGCTGGCTGGCGTTGAACGCCGAGCAGGTCGGTCTGCGAAGCGGCAACGCGACGGCCGGCGTGCTCGCCGTGCTCGTGCTCGCCGGCGGGCTCCTCCTACGAATCCCCGCGTCTGTGCCGACCGCGATCGTGCTCGTCGGCATCGAGTACGCGGCGACGCTCGCCGTCGAGGACAGTGCGCTCGACGCTCGCGCGCCCGTCTACGCCGCAGCACTCTTCGCCGCCGCCGAGCTCGGCTACTGGTCGCTCGAGTTGCGCGACGCGGTCGCCGACGAGGCGGGGTCGTACCTGCGTCGGCTGGGTCTCCTGGCCGGCCTGACGCTCGGCGCGCTCGCGCTCAGCCAACTGCTGCTGGCGCTCGTCGACGTCAGCGAGCGGGGCGGAATCGCGATCGAGGCCGTCGGCGTTGTCGCAGCAGTAACCGCGCTAGCCATCGTCGCCCTCTCCGCCCGCCGCACGTAGCCATCGCGAGGGACATGTCCGGGCTTTGACCCCGGCCGTGCGCCTTTCGGACAGGCTCGTTGGTGCTCAAACAGCTCAATGCGCGCGCGGGCGATCGCTGAGCCATGTCCGCCCCGGACACGTTAGGGGTCAAAGCCCGGACGTGTCCGTTCGAGCCATGCCCGCGGGCGAGCGCCTCTCGAAACCATCCGCCCGCCCGCCGTGTCGCGCGGCGAGAAGCGGGCGGCGAGCTAGCCCTTGGCGCCTTCGACGGGCGGCGGCTGCATGCCGAGACCCGGGACGGGGCGCGGCTGCGGCTTCGGCTGGCGCTTGCGCTCCTCCTCGGCGTCGTGCTTCTGCGTGGGAGTCGGCTGCACCTCCTCCGGGAAAACCGAGCCCTCGGACTCGCCGGCAAGCAGGCGCTCGAACTGATCCTTGTCGATCGTCTCGCGCTCGATCAGGATCGCCGAGAGCTGGTGCAGCTCGTCCATGTGCTCGCGGAGGACGCGGTGCGCGGTCTCGTGCGCCTCCTCGATCACGCGGCGGATCTCGTCGTCGATCTCGCGTGCGATCTCGTCGGAGTAGTCCGGGTCGTTGCCCACCTCGCGGCCGAGGAACGGCTGATCGTGGCTGCGGCCGAGGACGCGCGGGCCGAGCTTCTCGCTCATCCCGTAGCGCATGATCATCGCCTTCGAGGTCGCGGTTACCTTCTCGATGTCGTTCGCAGCGCCGGTCGTCACCTCGTGGAAGACGAGCTCCTCGGCGGCGCGACCGCCGAGCGTCATCGCGAGATCGTCCATGAGCGAGGACTTCGTCGTCAGATAGCGATCCTCCGTCGGCAGCGAGATCGTGAGGCCGAGCGCCTGGCCGCGCGAGACGATCGTGATCTTGTGAATCGGGTTCGTGTTCTCGAGGTAGTAGCCGACGAGCGCGTGGCCCATCTCGTGGTACGCCGTGATCTTGCGCTCCTTCTCGCCGAGCAGCCGCGCCTTCTTCTCGGGCCCGGCGATCACGCGCATGATCCCCTCCTCGAGCTCCACCTGGCCGATCGTCTTCTTGCCCCAGCGAGCGGCGAGCAGGGCGGCCTCGTTGACGAGGTTCGCGAGATCGGCGCCGGTGAAGCCGGGGGTTCCGGCGGCAAGCGTGTCGAGGTCGATCTCGGTCGCGAGCGGCTTGCCCTTGGAGTGCACCTCGAGAATCTTCCGGCGCCCGTTCCGGTCGGGCCGGTCGACGACGATCTGACGGTCGAAGCGGCCGGGCCGCAGGAGTGCCGGATCGAGGATGTCGGGACGGTTGGTCGCGGCGATCAGGATGATGTTGTCCTTCATCTCGAAGCCGTCCATCTCGACGAGAAGCTGGTTCAGCGTCTGCTCGCGCTCGTCGTGGCCGCCACCCATCCCGGCGCCGCGATGGCGACCGACGGCGTCGATCTCGTCCATGAAGATGATGCACGGGCTCGACTGCTTGGCCTGCTCGAAGAGGTCGCGGACACGCGAAGCGCCGACGCCGACGAACATCTCCACGAAGTCCGAGCCGGAGATCGAGAAGAACGGGACGCCCGCCTCGCCGGCGACGGCGCGCGCAAGGAGCGTCTTTCCGGTGCCGGGAGGCCCGTAGAGCAGCACGCCCTTGGGGATCCGAGCCCCGAGCGCCTGGAACTTCTTCGGGTTCTCGAGGAACTCCTTGATCTCGTGCAACTCCTCGACGGCCTCGTCCACCCCGGCGACGTCCTTGAAGCCGATCTTGGGCGAGTCCGGGGTCATCCGCTTCGCACGGCTCTTCCCGAAGCTCATCACCTTGGAGCCGCCGCCCTGCACTTGGTTCATCAGGAAGATCCAGAAGCCGATCAGCAGCACGAAGGGAAGGATCGAGGTGAGGATCGAGACCCAGGTGCTGCCGCCCTTGCCCTTCGAGTCGTAGGTGATGTTCTCGCGCTTCAGCAGCTTCTCGACCTCGAGCGCGGACTCGTTGCTCGGGTAGTTGACCTTGATCTTCTCGCCGCCCACGAGCGTCGCGTTGAGCTGCTGCCGGTTCGGAGTGAAGAGCACCTCCTGCACCTCACCCTTGTCGATCCGCTCGATCAGCTGCGAGTACGTCTGCTTGGTTTCGCCGTCGCGCTTCGGGATCAGCGTCTGGCTCGCCAGCCAGACGAGCAGGACGATGACGATCAGGGGAAAGAGCGCGCTGCGAAAGAATCTATTCACAAGGGGTCTGCGCGGAGGGTAGCAGCCTCACTTCCCGGAACTACCCCCGTTCGGGGCGGGATTCGGCCCGACGCAGGAACTTAATGAGGCGGGATCAGATCGGGATGGAGCACCGCCACGTAGGGCAGGTTGCGGTACCGCTCGTCGAAATCGAGCCCGTACCCGATCACGAACCTGTTCGGGATCTCGAAGCCGACGTAGGCGACGGGCACGTCGACCTCGCGCCGCTCCGGTTTGGTCAGCAAGGCGCAGATCTCTACCGTCGCCGGTTTTCGTGCCTTGAGGCTGCGCATCAGGTACGAGAGCGTCAGGCCGGAGTCGATGATGTCCTCGACGACCAACACGTGGCGGTCGGAGATGTTGATGTCGAGATCCTTGAGGATGCGGACGACCCCGGACGAGTCGGTGCCCGCGCCGTAGCTCGAGATCGCCATGAAGTCGATCTCGCACGGCACCGTCAGCTCTCGCATCAGGTCGGCCATGAAGAAGACGGCGCCCTTGAGCACTCCGACGAGCAGGAGATCGCGGCCGGCGTAGTCGCGAGAGATCTGAACGCCGAGCTCGACGATCCGCGCCTGCAGCTCCTGCTCGCCGATCAGGATCTCGCCCACGCCTTCTTTCAGGTCTAGACGCGCTTCCACGTCACGACTCCTTCCCACCCGGGCGCCTCCGCGATCCCCGGCACCGCGACGACCTCGTGGCCGCGCACCACGAGCGGCCAGCCGTTGCGCTCGGCCTTCGGCACCTTCGCGTCCACGAGCAGATCCTGCACCTTCTTGCTGCGGGCTGCGAGACGATCCCCAGGCCGGCGCCCGCGCACCTCGAGCCCCTCGGCCGCCGACTCGATCGTCCAAGGGCCCCAGGTGACCGTTCCCTCCAGGCGCAGCGAGCCGTACTCGCGCACCGCGCGAACCCCGGCGCCGAGGTCGGCGGCCTTCGTCCCTTCGCGGCTCGAGAGGAGATCGGCGAGAGTTCGGTCGAGCGTCCGTGGAAGCCGCGGCGGCTCGTCTGCGAGCGCGAGCAGGTTCGCCCGAGCCCGAGGATCGAGCCGTTCGAGCAACGGCAGCAGCTCGGCGCGGATCAGGCCGCGCTTCGTACCGGCGTTCGAGGAGTCGACGCGGAACGCGAGCCCACGCTGGCGGCAGTACGCCTCCGTCTCCTCGCGCCAGACGCCCAGCAACGGCCGCACGACGCCATCCTCGCGGCGCGGCTTGATCCCGCCGCCGCGACCGCTCGAGACAAGCCGGTAGAGAACGGTCTCGACTTGATCCGAGGCCGTGTGACCGGTCGCGCGCAGCCCTCGTCCTTCGGTCGCTGAGTAGCGGACGTGGCGCAGCGCCACCTCGGAGGAACCGAGTGACAGGCTGTTACGGGCATCGATCACCTCGGCGCCGAAGGTCTCGCGACAGAAACGAGCGTCCTCCTCGGATTCCGCACCGCGGAGCCCGTGATCGACGTGGAGCGCCGAGGCGCGGTAGCCGAGCGCGACGAGGGCGTGCCAGAGGCAGGTCGAGTCGGCGCCGCCCGAGACAAGGCAGGTGACTTCGCCGGCTGGCGCGATCAGATCGTGCCGCCGGATGGTGGCTTCGATGCGCTCGAGCATTGAGCTCATTGTCGCTCACACGTCAGAAGACGGGGGCGGATGACCAGGCTTCGAGCACCGCGATTGCGCGCTGGAGCTCCTCCCGGTCGACGCGATGAGCCTCGGCGGGAAGGACATGCTCGAGGATTCGAACGGGGGCCCGGCCGGCCACGGCGAGGAGGAGATAGCGCACCTGCGCTCCGTGCGCGACGAGCGCGACCCGCTTCTCCGGACGCTCGAGGAGCAGCCGGAAGCCCTGCACGTAGCGCCGCGCCGCCTCGACGCGGCTCTCCCCAGCGCCGGGACATGCGTCCTCCGGCCCCGACGAGCGAGCCCACTCCTCGTAGCCGTCGCTCCAGCGACTGCCCTCCCAACGGCCGAAGCGGATCTCGTCGAGCTCCGGCACCTCCAGCAGCGGCGCCTCCGGCCAGGCGAGCTCGGCCGTGCGGCGCGTTCTCGCGAACCTCGTGTGCGCGGCGAGGTCGACGGGCCCGACCGCGGCGCCCAACGCACGCGCTTGCACCTCTCCTCGCGCCGTCAGCGCCACCGCCACGGCCGGATCGCCGTTGAGCACGTTCTCGGCGTTCAGCTCGCTCTGCCCGTGTCGCGCGACGACGAGCTCCCTCACAGGAGCACGGAGCGATAGTCGAACGCGTGCGTCATCCCGACCTTCTCGTAGAGGCGAATCGCCGCGTCGTTCTCGGCCCGCACGAAAAGACAGACACGCGGAACGCGCTCGAGGAGCAGTCGGAGCAGGTCGCGCAGCCCTGCGGAGGCGTGGCCCGCGCCGCGCGCATCGGGATCGGTCCAGACCTGCTGTAGCTGCACCGCCGAGGGTGTCCACGCCGAGGCCTCCGCCTTGAAGAGCACGACGCCGTCCTCCTCCCACAGCCACGAGCGGCCCTCCTCCACCTGCGCGCGCGTGCGCCAGCGGAAGCCATCCGGGTCGCGGCGGAGCGGATCGACGCCGAGCTCGACCTCGTGCGCAGCCGCGCAGGCCGGCACGAGCACCGGCAGGTCGCCGACAGTGGCCGCCCGCAGCTCCGTCTTGCCCGGCTCGGGCGACTCCGAGATCACGTAGACCGGCTGCCCGGGTCGGTCCTCGCGCGGCGGATCGACCCGATCTCGCAGAGCCTCCCACAGCTCGCCGACCGCGCCCTGCTCGCCGATCAGCATCCGGGCGCGAGCCCGCACGGCCACATCGGCGAACGCATCGCAGCCGCGGCCGGACGGCACGACGTTCGCCCCGGTGTGGCAGAGAGCGACGAGCCGACCGTCCTCCTCCAGCCCCGCAAAGCGTCCGAGCCCCCGGCGCGCCACGTCTTCGAGAAAGACGCGCTCCACCGGATCGTCGGCGCAGTACAGGAGAATCTGCGTGCGATCCGGCTCGACGAGGTGCGCCATCGCCGCATCCTGCCGGATCAGCGCGGGCTGACCGGCGGGATCTCGATCCCGGCCGCCGCGAGGACTCGCGCCACGAACGGGCGCTTGGCGACGGTGTACCCGGCCGCGGCGCCGCTTGCGAGGCCGAGCTTCAGCGCCTCGTACTCCGCCGCCAACCCCGGATCGGCTCGCAATGCATCGCGAAAGGCGAGCCGCTCGATCCACAGGTCACTACCTGGCTCGGTCAGGTGGAGGCCGTGCGTATGCGCGCCGCACGGGTCAGCCGCCGGCTTCGCGAAGTGGTGCGTCCGGGGACGGTGCGGCGCATACTCGTAGTCCAGCTCGCCTAGCGGCGCAAACGCCGCCCGTGCCTTCTCGAGGTCGCGGACGCCCGCGATCATGTCGATCACCGGCTTGGCCGCGAGCCCTGGAATCGATGTCGAGCCAACATGATGGATCCCACCTTCCAGCCACGGTGCGAGCACCTGCTCCAACGCTGCCCGCTCCTCCTCGAAGCGCCGCGGCCACTCAGGGTCGTACGGGACGACCTCGACCGGTTGCTCGTCCGCCACGAGACGACGCTATATAGATTCTCCCGATGCCGATTCACGTGAGGGCCGAGCCCGGCGACTACGCCGAGGCGTGCCTGCTACCCGGCGACCCGCTGCGGGCCAAGTACATCGCCGAGACCTATCTCGACGACGTCCAGCAGCGAAACGCTGAGCGCGGCCTGCTCGGCTACACCGGCACGTTCGAGGGAAAACCGGTCTCCGTGCAGGGCACGGGCATGGGCTGCCCCGGCGCGACGATCGTCTTCGAGGAGCTGATCCAGCTCGGCGTGAAGAAGCTGCTGCGCGTCGGGACCTGCGGCGGGCTCCAGCCCCATCATGCGCTCGGCGACCTAATCGTCGCGATCTCGGCCGTCCCGGCCGACTCGACCGCGATGCACCTCGTCGGCAACGAGCCGCACTGCCCGACCGCGAGCTGGGAGCTGATCCACGGCGCCGTCCACGTCGCCAAGGGGCTGGGCCAGCCGATGCACGTCGGTCCGATCGTCTCGAGCGACCTCTTCTACAACCCGGACGAAGGCCAAATCGAGCGCTGGTCGAAACGCGGCGTGCTCGGCGTCGAGATGGAGGCCGCGGCGCTCTTCACCGTCGGCGCCCTCCGCGGCGTCCAGGCGGGCTGCCTGCTCGTCGTCAGCGACATCTTCGTCGAGGGCGAGTTCACGCGGATCTCCGACGAGGAGATGCGGGCCGCCGTCGACCGGATGACGCGCGTCGCGCTCGCCACCGCGACGTCCCATTAGCCCAATCGCCGGCAGCACGGTCTTCCTCGTCAACCCGGCGTCCGCCAACGGGTCGACAGGCAAGCGCTGGCCGGAGCTCGCGCGACGCGCGGCGACCCGCGGGCTCGAGGGGGACACGCTCTTCTCCGAGCGTCCGGGCCACCTCGGCCGGCTCGCACGCGAGGCTGCGCTCGGGGGAGCGTCGCTCCTCGTCGTCGTCGGCGGGGACGGCTCCGTGAACGAGGTCGCAAACGGGATCCACGACCTCCCGGACGTCGAGGTCGCGGTGATCGCGCGCGGCACCGGCTGGGACTTCGTCCGCACCTACGGGATCCCGCATGCGGTAGATGGTGCGATCGACGTGGCGCTGACCGGCCGCCCGCGAACGATCGACCTCGGCCGCGTCCTCTACCGCGCCTGGGACGGCACCGAGGCGGAGTCGTATTTCGCGAACGTCGCGAGCGCCGGGATGAGCGGCGCGATCGCCAAGCGCGCGAACGAGACGACCAAGGCGCTCGGCGGCAAAGTCTCGTATCTCGTGGCGACGCTCGCCGTCTTCGCACGCTGGCAGACCTCCGAGGTGCGACTCTCGGTCGACGATGAGATCCGGGGCGGGCGGATGCACGATGTCGTCGTCGCGAACGGCCGCTCCTTCGGCGGCGGGATGAAGATCTGCCCCGATGCCGAGCCGGACGACGGCCTCTTCGACGTGCTCACGATCGGGGATCTGACCAAGCGAGACCTCGTGACAACCCTGCCGAAGACCTACGGCGGCAAGCACCTCCCGCATCCGAAGGCCGAGCTGCTGCGCGGCTCGACGGTAACGGTCGACGCGGATGTGCCGCTGCCGATCGAGCTCGACGGCGAGCAGCCGGGAACGACACCGGTGCGCTTCGAGGTCGTACCGAGCGCGCTCCGAGTGCGCGTGCCCCTCTAAGAACTCGAGTCAAAATGACGCTTCGTCGCCGGGGCGTGCTGGGCGAGTGCGATGTTGGACGCAGGGAGCCTCGATATGCGGGCAGATCGGGGCGACCCAGAACGCCGGAACGCGCCGCTCGGCGCGTTCCGGCGGCACAAGTTCATTTGACTCGAGTTCTAAGCGGGAGGCGGCTTCGGAGCGGCGGGCCTCTTCGGCCTTGCCGCGGCCTTCTTCGCGGTGGCCGCGGTCTCCACTTTCGCGAGCCGCTGCTCGAGCTCGTCGACGCGCCGCTCGAGCACGTCGAGGCCGCGGAGGCGCTTCTGCATCTCATCGAGCCGCGAGCGCGACTGGTTCGCCATCTCGACCAGCTTCGCGCCACCCGGTACTTCGGCGAGCTTGTGCAGCGCCTCCTCGCCCAAGTCCTGGACGCGCGTGCGGAGATCCTTCGGAGGAGTGGACATGCCCGCAGTCTACGCGCGAAATGGCCGGCAGGACGCCGCGTCACTGTCTTTTCGCCCGCTCGGGCGTCGAAGGTAGTGCGACGACCGATCCGAAGACGAGAACCCTACGAAGAAATTGACAGAAATCTCACCACTTTGGAGCATGCGACATCAGGAACGACCAGTACCGTGAGGAGCACATGACCGTCTCTTTGCACCGGAATCGCCCGCTGCACAGGCACAAGGCCGTCACGACGCACATCCTGAGCCAGCACGCAGGAATCCCGTACGAGATCGAGCGCACGCTGTGCTCGGACTGTCGGCGGATTCTCGGCGAGCGGCCCCTCAGGCGCGCCGCGGCCTAGCTCCCGCGCTCGAGCTCCGCGAGGGTCTCGCGGAGGATCGTCGCGGCGTTCCCTTCGAGACGCAGAGTCGAGCGAGGCGTAGTCGACCGGATCGAGTTCGGCCCAGAGCCCCTCGCCGCGAGCGAAAGTCCTAGGCCCGCGGATCAGGTCGGCCAGGCGCGCAGCCATCACGCCTCGATCGTAGGGTGGGAGGCGTGGACGGGTTCAACTTCTCGACCGAGGTCGCCGTCCGCTTCGCGGAGACGGATGCACAGGGAATCGCCCATCACGCCTCGTTCGTCGTCTGGCTCGAGGTCGCGCGGGTGGCCTACTTGGCCGAGCACGCGGGCGGATATCTCTCGATCCAGGCCGAGGGGATCGAGGCGCTGACAACGGAGGTGCACGTCGCCTTCCGACGCGCGGCGTACTTCGACGACCGCATCCGGGTGTGGACGCGCTGCGTCGACCTCCGCGGAGCCCGCTTCCGCTACGAGTACGTGCTGGAGCGAGACCGTGAAGTGGTAGCCGAGGGCTTTACCGCGCACGCGACCGTGGATGCAGTGACGCGGCTGCCCACACGGGTTCCAGCCTGGTTTCTCGAAGCGGTGGCTAAGGCTGAGGCGTAGGCTCCGGTTCGGCGGGAGGGTCTCCCGGCAGCGTCGTCGTCGTTGCCGGCGGCTCGGTCGGCGTTTTCGGCTCCGGCTTCTCGGGTTCGGGCTTCTCGGGCGCCGGCTCGGGCTTCGGCTTGGGCTTCGTCCCGACGCGGACGATCCGATATTCGCCTCGGTAGGAGGTGTTCCACGTCTCGTCGTGCAGCACGGCGCCGTCGTCGTCGTAGACGGTGCGGGTGACGCTCGTCACGCGCGCATCGGAGCCCTCCTCCTCGACCACCTCGGTGCCACGCTCGAGCGTCGAATCGGGCGTGCGCCGAATCCTTGGCGGATCGGTGATCCGCATCGTCGCCTCCCCGCTCTCCACGCGCCGCTCGGGGCCGCCGCCGTAGAGCGAGACAGTGATGCTCCCGCCGTCCCAGCTCGCGGCGACGAGGATCCAGCGCGAGGTGTCGTTGACGAACTTGAGGTCGAGGTCGGGATAGTTGACGGTCGCGTCGCGCCCGAGCTGGTAGCGGCTGATGTAGAGCGAGTGCGGGTTTCGCTCGGCGATCGTCACCCCGCTCTCCCACGCCGCGTTGAAGACGGTCGTCGCAACCTGCGAGACGCCGCCGCCGACGTCTTCCTCGTACTCGTCGCGGATGATCACCGGCGCCGGCAGGAAACCGCGCTCGATCGTGCGCGGCCCGACCCGATCGTTGAAGGAAAAGGTGGCGCCGGGGGCGACGAGGGCGCCGCTCAACAACTCGACCGCCCGCCGGAGGTTCGTGATCCGATTGTAGGTACCCGCGTTCAACGTCGTATACGTTCCGAGCCGCCGCTCGATGCCGAGGCCCTTCGCCTCCGCGGTCGTCAGCTCGGGCTCGCTCGTCACGAGCGAGAGCGACGCCGATCGTCCCTGCGCCGATTCACCTCCGGGTGAGACCGCCGCGGCGAGCAGCGCCTGGGCGGTGGCGGCCACGTCGAGCTCGAGACCGGGCGCGCTCGGGACGATGCGGACGACGCCTGACGAGGTGGCGAACCTCGCGTCGACCGGAGGTCGCTCGACGTTCCTGCGCAGCCGGGCGAACCAGGCGTCGGCCTTCGGACCTGCGATCGAGAGCTCCGTCGAGGAGCCGCGCGGCAGGGCGATCAGCTCGGCGAGCCGCCAGCGCGGCAGCTTCCAGCGCGTCCCCTCGTGGACGAGCCTCACGGGCGCCGAGAAGGCGATCCGCGCCTGACGCGCTGCGGGACCCAGGTCGGCGGCGGTGACGTCGATCGGATCGAGCGAGACCGGCAGCGGAACCGTTCGGCCCCGCTCGAGCTGCGCGAGCGCGCGCACGATCGCGTCCCCGGCTGCCTTCCGCTCGAGCGTGCGGCCGACCTGACCCGGGACGACGGCAACGGCGAGCCCGCGCCGCACGAGCTTCGCCTCGACGTGATCGCGGTCGATCGCCCGCGCGAGCCTTCCGAGCTTGAAGTCAAGCGCGGCTGTGTAGGCCCGCACCGGTGGCGCGATCTCGGTGCCGAGGAAGCGCGTCTTCAGGCGCTTGTAGCCGCGGACGGGCCTGAACCCGGAGCCTTGTCCCATCGCTCCCGCCACCGCGGCGTGCCAGTCGGCCTCGACGCCGAGCGACGAAGCCTTGATCGGGAACCGTCGCTCGCCGACCGTGAACACCACGGGCACCTGGGCAACGCGATCCGCTCGCCGCTGTAGCAGAGCCCGGGCCTCGCTCGCGGTCAGCCCGCCGACGTCGACGCCGGCGATCGTGACCCCCTGCGCGACCCGGGCCGTCGAGCCGGCGAAGACGAGCCCGACGAGCGCGGCGACCACGGCACCCACCCCCGCCGCGACGACGAGGGCACGGAGCAGGACGCGCACGGACCGACCCCTGGACGCGCGCACGCCGACGGATCTCGCCTGGACGCGCAAGCAGCCGAGTGTAGCCGCGACTTTCGCCCCGGCTGTGACGAGTTGGTTTAGGAGCCCCTGGGCGCTCGGAGGTATTGGACGATCACGTGCCGCTGGATCTCCGACGTGCCCTCGACGATCTGCAGCACCTTCGCGTCGCGCAACCACTTCTCAACCGGATGGTCGCGCATGATCCCGGCGCCGCCGAGCACCTGGACGGCCTCGGTCGTCACGCTCATCGCCGCGTCGGCCGCGAATGCTTTCGCGTAGGACCCGAGCAACCCCGCGTCGTGGCCGGCGTCGAGCGCCGCGGCGGCACGCCAGATCAAGAGCCGCGCTGCCTCGACCTGGATCGCCATGTCGGCGAGCTTGAACGAGACGCCCTGCTTGGCAATCAGCGGCTTCCCGAAGGCGTGCCGCTCGTTCGCGTAGGCGGTCGCGTACTCGAATGCCGCCCGCGCGATCCCGAGAGCCTCGGCGGCGACCTGCGGTCGGGAGTGCATGAAGAAGTCCATCGCGATCGCGAAACCCTCGCCCTCGGCGCCGAGGAGCCGCTCGGCCGGAATGCGCGCGTCGTCGAAGAGGATCGAGCCGGTGTACGACGCCCGCAGCCCGAGCTTCAGCTCCTTGCGGCCGGCCGTCACTCCGGGGTCGCCCGCCTCGACGAGGAACGCAGTGATCGCGCCGTCGAGCTTCGCGAAGACGAGGGTCAGCTCGGCGATTCCGCCGTTCGTCACGTAGCACTTCTCACCCCTCAGGACGTAGTCGTCTCCGTCGCGTCGCGCAGTGGACTGGAGCCCGGCGACGTCCGAGCCGGCGCCGGGCTCGGTGAAGGCGATCGCCGCGAGACATCCCTTCTCGGAGGCGAGTCGCGCGAGCCAGCGTTTCTTCTGCGCCTCGGTTCCGAAGCGAAGGAGCGGGCGGACGGGGAACAGGGTCGCGCCGATCGGCGTGGCCAGCCCGGCGCAGCCCCACGAAAGCTCTTCGGCCACGAGCGCGGACGTGACCGCCGAGACTCCACCGCCTCCGTACTCCGCGGGGATCGCGTGGGAGGTCAGGCCGAGCGCAGCCGCCTTCGCGAGAAGCTCGGGCGGACAGTCCTCCCGCTCGTCCCACTCGCGCGAGATCGGCCGCAGCTCCCGCTCGGCGAACTCGTGCGCGAGCGCCTTGAGCTCGCGCTGCTCCGCGGTCAGCTCGAATGAGATCCCGACGTTGGCTACGAGCGCCCCACCCGGGGGCGTCACGTCGCGATCCTCTGGCCCGTCGTGGCTAGAGCGCCGCTGCGTCCGTATCGAACGGGCACTGCTCGTCCGAATGGGGCGCGGCCTTCAGCGCCGGCGCGGACTTCACGGCCGGCGCCTTCACCGTCGACGAGCTCTTGGCGATCGCGGGCGGCACAGCGAGAAAGCTGCCCACCACGGCGAGCATCACGATCCGCTTGAGCATGGCGCGACACTACCAGGATGTGGCGATCGCTACTGCTCAGAATACGAACAGCTCGACGCCGCCGCTGACGTT
>JBBJLW010000092.1:0-3343 GCA_037720595.1 Gaiellaceae bacterium
CGGCGCCGGCCGGCGCTCACCGAGCTCGACGAGCAGACGCCCGCCGCTCCGCCCTCCGAGCACGCGGTCGATCTCCGCACCTTCCTGCTCCTCCAGCTGCAGGAGCTGCCGTTCGAGCTGCGCGCGCCGGTCGTGCTGCGCGATCACGAGGGACTCTCGAACCAGGAGGTCGCCGACGCGCTCGGGCTCTCGTTGGCGGCGACGAAATCGCGCATCCATCGCGCGCGGATGCAGCTGCGCGCGGCGCTCGAGGAGTGGGAGCGCGACTAGCGCTCGATGCGCACGTCGGGGTCGAAGGCCGCGAGCGCGAACCAGAACGGCTCCGAGAACGGAACGCGTCTCCCGTTCTCGGTCACGTCGGCGGCGCCGACGTCGCGTCCGGAGGCGATCTCCCCGGCGTCGAGCGCCGAGGCGACGCCGCCCCGCCAGCGGAAGACGAGCTCGCTCCCCCCGAGCTCGAGCCGGACGACGCGCTTTCGTGCCAGCGTCAAGTAGGGGACGGCGACGCTCTCCTTGCCCCGCTCGACGTAGACGACGCGTTCTTTCGGCGGCAGACGGTCGTCCTCCGGCACCGCGAAGATCGGCGGGCTGTCGACGTCGTCGTAACCCTCATAGGGGTTGTCGCCGTAGGAGCGGTCGAAGCCGGTCTCGCGCGTCAGCACGCGGGCGCGGGGATGGGAGCGCGCGAAGTCGGCCCAGGCGACGATTCGGGCAGGCAGCCGCTCCAGCCGCGTACCGGTGTAGCGGCCGACGAGCGCCTCGCCGCCGAACTGCTGCCACCACGACTCCGTCTGCCGGTCGTACATGACGAGATCGGAGTGCCGCAGCTTGCCGGTCGTGCCGAAGTCGAGCGTGCGCCCCTCGACCCGCCGGTCGAACGCGATCGCGGTGTTGCAGAGCGGGCAGAAGGTGACGGCGACGGGAACGCCGCCGAGCTCGTCGTTCACGATCTCGTGCCAGATCAGGATCTGGATCGGATACGCGCGCGTCTCCCCATCGACGGTCAGTTCGATCACCGGCTCTCGCGACTCGAGGAACGTCGTCGCGGAGACCGCCGCGAAGCGAGGCGCGTCGAGCGCCGGGATTCCGTCCTTCGGCGGCCCGCCGGAGAGGAACTCGTCGAACGGGACGCTGTGCCGGTCGAAGTCGGTCTCCTCCCAGCCCTCGAGCCGGAAATCGAGCACCGGCGCGCTCACCTCCGCGGCGAGAGTCGGCGACTGCGCGTCCTGCTCCCCCGCCGAGGAGCCGCCGCAGCCGGCAAGCGCGGTCGCGAGGAGCGCAATCAGAACAGCGCCGTAGTGCATCTAACTCGTTCGATGCGATCGAGCGCAGTGGCGATTCTCGTGCAGCGGCAACTGCGATCCTCAGGGCCGGTGACCGGACACACGCTGAGCCTGCTCTCCGCCGCCGCCGCCGGCTACCTGGTGGGCACGGCCCCGTCGGCGGCGGTCGTCGCGCGCCTGAAGTCCGGTGGCTCGCTCGACCTCCGTTCGGCCGGAAGCGGCAATCCCGGCGCACTGAATGCGCTGCGACTGCTCGGGCGCCGGGCGGGAGCGGCCGTGGTCGTCGCCGACGTCGGGAAGGGCATCGCCGCGTGCGCAGTTGGACGTCGCCTCGCCGGCGACGACGGCGCGCATCTCGCCGGAGCGGCGGCCGTTGCAGGGCACTGCTACCCGCTCTGGACGGGGTTCCGCGGTGGGAAGGGAGTCGCGACAAGCTTCGGCCAGTGTCTGTACACGTTTCCGCTCTTCGCGCCTGTCGACGCCGCGGTTGCGGTCGCCGTGGCGCGAGCGCCGGGTCTTCGCCGCCCTGCTCTCGCCTCTGTGGCAGCGTCGTCGACGGCTTGGCTGCTCGCGAGCGTCTTCTGGTGGCGTCGCGGTGGGTCGAATCTCTGGGGGCCGCACCCGACCGCCGCACTGCCGCTCGCCAATGCCGCCACGGTCGCGATCATCGCCTCGAGAGCGGCGAGACGATCTCGGCGCGAGCGGCCAAACGAGCTCGGGCCGCGGGCTTGAGGCGCGCGGCCGTCGTGTGCACGGACTCGAGCGCGCTCCTCGGTGAGCACGATCTTGCCCGGCTCGGGATCGAGGTCGTGCCGATCGCGATCGCGCTCGACGGCGAGTGGGTGCAGCGGGACCTCGAGGCGGACGGCTTCTATGCGCGGCTGTCCGCTGGCGCAACGGTCGCGACGTCACAGCCGAGCCCGGCGGAGTTCGCCGCGGTGTACGCAGCGGCTGCGGTGCGGGGAGAGCAGAGCGTGATCTCGATCCATCTCGACGAACGGGTCTCCTGCACGGCTGGGTCGGCCGAGATCGCGGCCCGCGAGGCACCGATCCCGGTCAACGTCGTCGCCACCGAGACGGTGAGCTTCGGCGTCGGCATCTGCGCGCGTGCGGCCGCGGAGGCGCTCGCGGCCGGAGCGTCGCCAGGCGCGGCCGCAACGCTCGCTCGCCGGCTTGGCTCGACGGTGAGAAACGTCTTCGTTGCACCCGGCGCCCCGGGCGGGCGCGTCTCCCAGTCGGCCGACTGGACGGTGCTCGTCTTCGCAGACGGTGAGACGCGACCGCTCGCGACCTGCGAGGGCGCCGTCGAGGCGGTCGACCTGATGGTCGAGCACATCCTCGCCTCAAGTCAGCCGATCCGGGCAGCGGTCGGCCATGCCGCAGCCGTGAGCAAACCCGCGGCTGACGACCTCGCCGGGGCGCTCGCCGAATCGGCTCTCGTGATCGAGCTCGAGCGCTACCGGGTCGAGCCGTCAGTCGGCGCGCATACCGGCCCGCTCAGCTTCGGCGCCTTCTGGTGGCCCGCGTAGCGGCCGACCAACCAAGCGGGGTGTCCGGCGGGGGTGTTACGCGCCCCTCTTCTCGCGTCGCACGAGCCAGCCGAAGCGCCGCGCGTACGCGTAGGCGGCCTCGGCGCCCGCGAGGTTCACGGAGGTGGCGATCGTCGGGTAGACGTGCGTCAGCTCGCCCAGGTCGCGCACCTTCAGCCCCTGGCGGATGGCGAGCGCGAGCTCGTGGATCAGCTCCCCGGCGGCGGGCGCGAGAACGTGCGCCCCGACGAGCTTGCCTCGCGCGGCCACGAGGACGATCCGGCCCTCCTCGGTGCCGTCCGCTCGGGCCCGGTCGGAATGCGAGAGGTCGCTGCGCGAGACCTCGACCCTCTGCTCGCCGTGCAGCTCGATCGCCTCGGCCGCCGTCAGGCCCGCATGGGCGAGCTCCGGATCGGTGAACGTGCACCACGGGACGAGCCCGATGTCCCTGGCCTTGCCGGGGAAGAACATGTCGCGCAGCGCGGCCGCGGCCTCGCGGCCCGCCGAATGCGTGAACAGCCAGCGGCCCGC
>JBBJLW010000049.1:0-13373 GCA_037720595.1 Gaiellaceae bacterium
CTGCCGTTCGCCGGCGCCGCGGCGCTGCCCGACGAGCTGCGGGACCGTCTCTCGCTGCTCGGAACGCAGCCGGCTCAGGTTCCTGGGAAGTTGCCGACATGAGCGCGCGCCGCATCCTCGTCACCGGCGCCGAAGGCGTGATCGGCACCGCTGTGCGCGAGCACCTCGCCGCGCGGTACGAGCTCGTCTCCTTGACGCTGACACCGCAGGAGTTCCCGAGCCACGTCGCCGACATCTCCAACCTCGACGCGATCCGGCCGGCGTTCGAGAATGTGGATGCCGTCGTCCACCTCGCGGCCTCCCCGGCGATCGAGACGCCCTGGGACGACGTGCTGCGCAACAACATCGTCGGCACGTACAACGTCTTCGAGGCGGCTCGCGAGGCAAGAGTGGCGCGCGTCGTCTTCGCGTCCTCGAATCACGCGGTCGGCATGTACGAGCTCGACGGCGCGCCGGGGCTGTACGACGTGGACGACGGGCGGAGCTACGACCACACGGCGGAGATCCGGCCCGATTCGCTGTACGGCGTCTCGAAGGCGTACGGGGAGGCGCTCGGACGGATGTACGTGGAGCGGCACGGCCTGCGCGTCTTCTGCCTGCGGATCGGCGCCGTCCGCCCGAACGACGACCCGACGAAGCCGACCCCGAATCCGCTGATCGACCTCGACGCCGAAGGCCGCCGCAACCGCCTCCGCGCCGTCTGGCTGAGCCGGCGCGACTGCGCCGAGCTGATCGCCCGGTGTCTCGACGTCGAAGACGTCTCCTGGGCAGTGGTCTACGGCGTCTCGGGAAACCCGCGCCGGTTCTGGGATCTCAACCACGCCCGCGAACTGCTCGGCTGGGAGCCCCAGGACGCCGCGCCCGCCTAACGAGTCGCTCCGCCTGGAGCGTTGGGTAGCGCCGCTGTCTATGTCGCGGCGCTGAGCTCGTACAAGTGGCGAGAGCGCATACCGGTGGGTCGCGAGCGGCTGCACTTCGTGCTTACCCCACGCGAAGCCGTCGCTTCGCCATCGCGGTGTTGTCGCGATAGCGCCACGTCCCCTAGGGCTTTCAGCTCGGCGACCAGCGCCTCCGACGGGGAAGCCGCGACGACGAACGCCTTGATCGCCTCGGATCTCGTCCGGGATCCCGATCACGGCCGCCAGCGAGACCGACGGATGGCGGACGAGGCACTCCTCGATCTCGCCCGGACCGATGCGGTGGCCGGCGCTCATGATCAGGTCGTCGGTGCGGCCGACGAAGCGGAAATAGCCGTCGTCGTCGACCTCGGCCAGGTCGCCCGTGTGGAGGCGGCCGGCGTGCACCTTCTCCGGCGTCGCCCTCCCGGTCTCGCCCTTGCCCTCGCGGCTGAACGTCAGCCCCGCTGCTGCAGGCGAAGCGCGACGTCCTGGAGCAGTAGCGGCGCGAACTCGAGCACCGCGAGCGCTGCGGCGTGAACCTCGCGCGCAGCAGCGCCGACGTAGTCGTGCTGGATCTCGCTGCGGCGCTCGTACGCGTCCTTCAGGGCCGCTCGCGTCTTCGCAGC
The DNA here is from genome assembly GCA_037720595.1 of Gaiellaceae bacterium. Lineage (GTDB taxonomy): Bacteria > Actinomycetota > Thermoleophilia > Gaiellales > Gaiellaceae > Gaiellasilicea. Next base: position 1,526 of record JBBJLW010000049.1, read on the forward strand.
GACGATCCCGTTCTCCCGAAGGAGTTTGAGCGCCTCCGTCGAGCTCGGGTCGCGGTTGGCAGGCGTCCAGCCTTCGAGCTCGCACAGCTCCTGCGCGATCCTGATGGCGCCGTTGATCACGTTCTCGTAACCGGCCTGGATCGGGTACGCGGTCAGGCGCTCGTCCGGCTCGCCACGCCACGCCCGCTCGAACTCGGCGAGGCCGAACTCGTTTGGGAACGCGACCACCGCCCGTTCCAGCGCCTCCAGGTGCTTCCGCGTATCGATCAGCCTGGCCTTGAGCGTCGTCTCGAGAAGCACGGCGCGGTTCGACATCGCTACGCGGCGAAAAGCTCGACGAACTCACGCTCCACGCGAGCACGCTCCCGCGCGGCGGCGCGCTCGAACTTCGGCCTCTCGCCCTGGAGGCCAGGCCAGAGCCGGTCCCGGTCGACGAGCACTCGCCCCTCCCTGAGCACCTCGGCCAGTAACAGCGGCTTCTCGCGAGCATCCTCGAGCTCCACGAGCTGAACCTCCGTCACGACCCGCTCGGAAAGACGCGCTGCGAGCGCCCGTCTGTCAGCTCGCGGTCGAGTTACCACGAGAACGTCGACGTCGCTGCCCTCGTGCGCGTCACCGCGCGCTGCCGAGCCGAAGAGCACGGCCAACGAGACGGACGGCTCGGTTCGCAGCGCCTGCCGCAATCCGGAGAGGAGCGGCCACGAACGTCGCAGGAACTCTCGCTCCTTGACCGGAAGCGACACTTTTCGCGGCGAGGGCCGGTCGGTGCGGAGCAGGCCCTGCTCGATCGACCGGCGCAACGTCCGGTCGGTAGTGCCGAGCTCGGCCGCGAGCGAACTGAGATCGACGTTCACCTCGTGAGCTTAGCAGCTCGTGTGTCCGTTATCTCTCGTTGGTATGTCCGCTAGAGCCGTGTCTTTCGCGGCTGGGACTCATGCCTCTGCCTCCTGCGCCCGCAGCTTGTTGCGCCGGATCTTTCCCGACGTCGTCAAGGGCAGCTCCTCGACGAACTCGATCTCGCGCGGGACTTCGTAGGCGGCCAGGCGCTCGCGGACCAAGGCTCTCAGCTCTGCCGCCAGCGCCTCCGACGGGGACGCCGCGACGACGAACGCCTTGATCGCCTCGCCTCGGATCTCGTCCGGGATCCCGATCACGGCCGCCAGCGAGACCAGTGGGTGGCGGACGAGGCATTCCTCGATCTCGCCCGGGCCGATGCGGTGGCCGGCGCTCGTGATCAGGTCGTCGGTGCGGCCGACGAAGCGGAAGTAGCCCTCGCCGTCGAACTCGGCCAGGTCGCCCGTGTGGAGGCGGCCGTCGCGCACCTTCTCCGCAGTCGCCTCCGGGTTGCGCCAGTAGCCGAGGAACGCCACCGGGTCGTCCTCCACCCCGACCGTGATCTCGCCATCGACGAGCTGGACGTCGTGGCCGGGATAGGCGCGCCCCATCGAGCCGGGTTTGGCCGGCCAGGCGGCGCAGTTGCCGAGCAGCAGGTTCGCCTCTGTCTGGCCGTAGAACTCGTTCAGCCGCGCGCCCAGCCGCTCCTCGCACCAGGCCGACGTCTCCTCCCCCACCATCTCGCCGCCGCTCGCAACCGTGCGCAGCGCCAATTTCGGGCCGGCGGCGGCGGCCATCAGCCGCAGCGCGGTCGCCGGCATGAAGACGTTCCGCACTCCCATCCGCTCGATCAGGTCGTACGCCCGCTCCGGATCAAACTTCGTCGTCTGGAACGCCACGACCGGGCGCCCGTGGTGGAGCGCAGGCATCAGCACGTCGAAGAGGCCGCCCATCCAGGCCCAGTCGGCCGGCGACCAGATCACGTCGTCGGGCTGCGGGAAGAAGTCGTGCGAGAGCTCGAAGCCGGGCAGGTTGCCCGCCAGGATCCGGTGCCCGTGCAGCGCCCCCTTCGGCGCGCCCGTCGTCCCGGACGTGTAGATGATCAGCGCCGGCGTGTCAGGCCCCGTCACCACCGGCTCGAACCGGTCGGAGGCCGCCGACAGCAACCCGGGCAGCTCGCCGTCGACGTCGATCGTCTCGATGCCTTCCAGCTCGCGATCGGCGAGCACGACTGCCGGCTCCGCGTCATCGAGCCGCACCGCCATCGCGTCGGGGCCAAAGCGGGTCGAGAGCGGCACCGCGATCGCGCCGAGCTTGTAGACCGCGATGTGCGCGACCGCCGTCTCGGGCCGCTGAGGAAGCGCGATCCCGACGCGGTCGCCCTCGCCGATCCCGCGCGCGCGGAGCGCATTAGCGAGCCGGTTCGAGTCGTCGGAGAGCTCGCCGAAGGTGACGCGGCGGGTGACCTCGCGGCCGTCGCTGACAAGAATCGCGTCCGCCTCGCGCGGGTGGCGCTCGCAGACCTCGACGCCGAGGTTGAGCCGCTCGGGTAGATCCCAACGGAACCCCTTGCGGAGCGCCTCGTAGGTCAGGCCCACAGCCGCTCGAGGAGCGCGAGGTAGACGCGCGTCGCGCGGACGAGTTCGGGCACGCCCATCGTCTCGACGTCCGCGTGCGCGCCGGTGCCGACGGGGCCGTGGTAGACGGTCGGGATCCCGGCCTGGTGGAAGACCGCCCCGTCGGCGACGACCTTCATCCCGATCACCGTTTGCGCGCTGCCCGTCACCTCGCGGTAGGCCTCGCGGAGGGCAAGCGCGAGCTTCTCCTCAGGATCGACCTGATAGCTGTCGCGGACGAGCTGCAGGTCGAGCTCGATCGCGCAACCGGTCTCGGCCGCGATCGGGGCGAGCAGCGCGTCGAACTCCTTCTGCACCTCGGCGAGCTTCTTCCCCGGCTGCCAGCGGCGGGTACCGACGAGCTGGCACGTGGTCGGGAAGCGGTTGTAGAAGTCGCCGCCGTGCAGCTCGCCGAGGAAGTACGTCTCGGCGCCCACCCATTCGTGCTCGATTTCCGCGAGTTCGGCCGTGCGCGCCTCGATCGCCGCGATCACCTTGCCCGCCGCCAGGAGCGGGTGCGGCGTTCCTTTGGGCGTCTGGAGCTCGTGCGTCGGCATCCCGGGGCGCGAGATCTCGATCTCGACGGTGGCCTGGCCCATGTGCGCGGCGACGAACGAGTAGCCGGCCAGCTCGCAGACGACGGCGTAGTCGGCGGTGAAGCCATGCTCCTGCAGGAGCCAGGTCAGGTCCTCGCCGCGGCCGCCCGGCGCCTCGTGGAGCCCGATCGCGACGATCACGAACTCGCCGGGGAAGGAGCCTCGCTCGGCGATGACGCGCGCCGCCTCGGCCGCGCACGCGAGCGCGCCCTTCATGTCCGCCGATCCGCGCCCGACGATCGTCTCGCCGTCGAGACGCGGCGCCTCGTGCGGAATCGGGACTGTGTCGAGGTGGCCGTTGAGAACGATCGTCGGCCCCGGCCGGTCGCCCCGCAACCGCCCAACCACAATCGGCGTCCGCGGGAACTGCTCATCGAGGAGCTCGACCTGCAGCCCGATCTCCTCCAAACGCCGCGCGTAGAGCCGCGCGACCTCGGCGGTGTCGCCAGTGGGGCTCTCGATCTCGACGAGCTCGAGGGTCAGGTCGCGCAGGCGGGTCGCATCGACGCTCATATCTCGGGCGGGATCACGGGCAGCGTCACCGTGCCACCGTAGACCGCCTGCTCGGCCTTGACCATGTGGGTGTGCCTGCCGATCGGCTCGCCGGTGTTCGGGTTTCGCTCGAGCCGGGGGAAGTTGGACGAGGAGACGTCGAGGCGAATCCGGTGGCCCTGCGCGAACAGGTTCGAGGTCGGCGGGAGCAAGATCGAGACGGGCACGACCTCGCCGGGCTCGAGGAAGACCTCCCTGTCGAAGCCCTCCCGGAAGCGGGTACGGATGATCGAGTCGTTGAGGATCAGGTCGTAGCCCTCGGGATAGTCCTCGCTCGGCGGATAGACGTCGACGAGCTTGGCGGTGAAGTCGGTGTCGACGGCGCTCGACGAGACGCGAAGCTCGACGGCGACCCGGCCGGTGACCTCGAGCGGCGCCGCCAGGGGTTCGGTCTCGTAGACGAGCACGTCGGCCCGCTCGGACAGTCGCTGGTAGGGCTCGCGCGCGGTGAAGTAGTCGGCCGACTCCTTCTGGTCGGCGGGCCCGGGCGTCATGATGTTCCGGAGGAGGAGCGCCGGATTGAGGAGGCGCGCCCACATCGGCTCGATCTCCCCTCCCCCGGACGGGAACTCGCCGACCGCGCAGAAGAGGCCGCCGATCGTGGGCACGGGATCGTTGGGGTCGTAGGTGAAGCGGCGCGGCGCGGCTTCCGCGTCGGGCAGCGCGGGCCGCAGCCAGCCTTCCCCGTGGAGGTGGAGCGTCGTCGGCCGCGCGCGAGCGAGCGGCCACTCGCGCTCCTCGCGCCAGCGGCCGCCGTGGTCGAGCTTGCCGAGCTCGGACTTCCGGCCGGAGCCGCCGCCCATCACGAAGAGCCGGATGGGGGCTTCGTCGGCCGGCGCGCCGCCGCCGTCCTCCCGCAGCCAGCGCTCGAAGAACGAGAGCTGTTCCTCGAAGTAGCGCTGCACGCCCCAGACCGAGTCCGGCCCGAAGTCGACGTCGAGCGTCCAGCTCGCGTCGCCGCGCATCCCGACGTGGCTCCAGGGGCCGACGATCAGCCGCTGCGGCGAGCTGTTCTGCGCCGTCATCGCCGCGAAGTACTCGCTGTCGGCGTGCGGGAAAGGGTCGTACCAGCCCGTCGACATCGTGACCGGGATGTCGGCGTGCTCGTGCCAGAAGCGGGTGAAGTCGTTCTCCTTCCTCGCCCAGTACTCGTCGTAGGTGCCGCGAGTGCAGTAGTCCTCGAGCGTCTGAGCCAGCGTGGGGACATGACGCAGCGCGAGGTCGTCGCTCTGAATGGGGGAAGCCCAGAAGAGCTGGCGCAGGTTCCGCAGATCGTCGAAGACGTCGCGCTGCTTCTCCCAGTCGTCCTTTACTCCCTGTGCGTCCGCTGCGTGGATGTAGAGCGCCCAGAACATGTGCAGCTGCATGGCGCCGCCCTCGCGCGTCTGGTTCTCGAACGTGTTCGTCGGCGAGACGTCCGGCCAGATCGCGGTCAGGTGCGGCGGCCGCTCGAGCGCCGTCCGGATCTGGGTGATCCCTGCGTAGGAGCTGCCGACCATGCCCGTTCGGCCGTTGCTCCAGCCCTGCGCCGCGATCCACTCGATCGTGTCGTAGCCGTCCTCGCCCGTGTGCGGGGTGACGCTGTGGAAGTACTCGTCCGTTCCCTCCGAGCGGTGGCGGTCGCGCAGGTCCTGGAGGACGACGGCGTAGCCGCGCGGGACGAAGAAGTCGGCGACCTCCGTGTAGCGGCGCTCGCCCTTGTCGTACGGGGTCAGACAGACGATCGTCGGGTAGCGGCCGGGGACGAGCTCGCCGTCGCGGGCCGGGCGGTAGACGTCCGTGGCGAGGTGGATCCCGTCACGCACCTGCACCATCACGTCCTTCGAGATCACGATCCCGTACGTCACGCGCGCTCCCTTTCGATCACGAGGTTGCCGACGTCGTCGACCGTGACGCCGAATCCCGGATGGACGACGGTGGTCGAGTCGAACTCCTCCACGACGGCCGGGCCGGCGAAGCTCGCGCCGGCGGGCAGGGCATAGCGGTCGTAGATCGGGCAATCGGCGTAGCCGTCCGCCTCGGCGAAGTAGACGGGGCGATGCTCCTTCGGCTCGGCGACGCCACCGGTCTCGAGCAGCCGCGCCGGCGGCTTCGCGATCTTCCCCACGCTCGTCAGCCGCAGGCTCACGACCTCGACCGGCTCCTCGGGGGCGCTGAACCCGTAGGTGCGGTCGTGCTCGGCGTGGAAGCGCTCGAGGAGGCCGTCGCCCGCCGGAATCGTCAGCTCGAAGCTCTGGCCGACGTAGCGGACGTCGATCTTCCGGACGAAGCTCATCGCCTCGCGGGCGAGACCCTCCTGCTCGAGCTCGCCGCGGCCGGCCGCCTCGAGCCGGGCGAAGATCCTTTCGACCTCGGCGGCATCGAGATCGTCGAGCCGGCGCATCACCGTCACAGCGGCATCGCGCTTCAAATCGGTCGTCAGGAGGCCGGTCGCGGAGAAGATCCCGGGACTGCGGGGGATCACGAGCGTCGGCATCTCGGCGTCGCGAGCGAGTGCGTTCGCGTGCACGGGACCGGCGCCGCCGAAGCCGACGAGCACGAAGTCGCGCGGGTCGTAGCCGCGCTGGACGGAGATCAAGTGGAGCGCGTTGACCATCGCCGCGTTTGCGATCTCGACGATCCCGTTCGCCGCCTCGGTGACCGAGAGGCCGAGCGGCGTCGCGCAGCGCTCTTCGATCGCGTTCCGCGCTCCCTCCACGTCGAGCCCGATCTCGCCGCCGAGGAAGTACGCCGGGTTGAGCCGGCCGAGTACGACGTTCGCGTCGGTGACGGTCGGCTCGACGCCGCCGCGCCGGTAGCAGACCGGGCCGGGGACGGCGCCCGCGCTCTGCGGCCCGACGCGGAGGAGCCCGCCCGAGTCCACCCACGCGATCGAGCCGCCGCCTGCCCCGATCTCTACGAGATCGACGACGGGCGTCCGCACCGGGTAGCCCGAGAGCGACATCCCGCCGATCCCCGCACCCGCGTGACCGCCGACGTTGTAGTCCTTCGTCACCGAGGGCTGCCCGTCCTGGATCAGGCCGACCTTGGCGGTCGTGCCGCCCATGTCGAAGGAGAGGATGTCCGGCCGGCCGAGTGTCTCCCCGAGATACGCGGAGGCGATCACGCCGGCCGCGGGGCCCGACTCGACCATGAACACGGGCCGGCTGCGCGCCGCCTCGGCGCTGAAGACGCCGCCGCTCGACTGCATCACGAGCAGCTTCGCCTGGACGCCCGCGTCGGCGAGGCGGCTCTCGATCCGCTCGAGGTAGCGCTCGACGACGGGCCGGATCACGGCGTTGATCACGGTCGTCGAGGCGCGCAGGTATTCGCGGAACTCCGGTGCCACCTCGGCGGAGAGCGAGATCGAGATCCCCGGCAGCTCCTCGGCGAGAATCGCGCCCACTCGTTGCTCGTGCGCGGGGTTGACGTAGGCGTGGAGCAGACAGACGGCGACCGTCTCGACCTCCTCGCGCCGCAGGATCGCGGCGGCCGCGCGCACCGAGTCGTCCTCGAGCGGCCGCAGCACCTCGCCGGCCGGGCCGAGCCGTTCGGCGACGGTCACCGCCCGGTCGCGAGGGACGAGCGGCTTCGCCTTCTCGAACTGGGTGTCGTAGAGGGTTGGCCGCACCTGGCGGGCGATCTCGAGCAGGTCGCGGAAGCCTTCGGTCGTGACGAAGCCGCCGCGCGCGATCTTCCCTTCGATGATCGCGTTCGTCGCCACGGTCGTCGCGTGGACGACGAAACCCACCTGCGCCGCCGCGACCTCGCCCTCGGCCAGCGCCCGCTCGACGGCCTGCATGAAGCCTTCGGAGGGATCGGCCGGCGTCGTCAGCACCTTCGCGATCGAGACCGCGCCCGTCGCCTCGTTGATCAGCGTCGCGTCGGTGAAGGTGCCGCCGATGTCGACCGCTACGCGAACGCTCATGAGAGTTTGTGTTGAAGCAACACTTTCTCACCACCCCGCGCTCCGCTTTGTGGGTCAAAATGAGCTTGTGTTGTTGCAACACAAGCTTCCCTGAGCGCGCGGGTCTCCGCCTCGTCGAGCCGACGGTCGACGATCGCCACTCGGTAGATGTCGTGCGCACGCTCGGCGCTCACCTTGTCCTCGAGCACGTCGCGCAGCACCCGCTCGGGGTCGCGCTCCTCGGGCGGGCCGTAACCACCGCCGCCGCACGTGCGGACGCTGATCAGGTCGCCCGGGACGAGGTCGAGCGTCGACTTCGAGGAGAGCCGCGTCTCGACGCCCTCGCGGACGTGCACGTACTCGGCGATCCGCCCCGCGTCGCCGCCGAACGCGCCCCACGGCCCCACCTTGTCGCGGTCGGCGAGGACGGTGAACGTCGTGTGGAGATCGAAGAGGTAGTCCTTGCGGAGCCCGAGTCCGCCCCGGAAGCGGCCGGGTCCTTCGGAGTCCTCCACGAGCGACAGGCCGTTGATGTGTACCGGGTAGTTGAGCTCGGTCTCCTCGATCGGCGCGTTCTCCGTGTTCTGGCTGTGCGACTGGACCGCGTCGGGGCCGTCGCTCGCGTACCGGCCGCCGTAACCGCCGGCGAAGGTGTCGTAGAAGCACGTGTACTTCCCGGCGGCCACGTCGAGGGAACCGAAGCCCGCCTGGCACATCATTCCCTTCGTCCCTGCAGGGAGCCGCTCGGGGAAGGCCGGCAGGAGCGCGCGGACGATCACCTCGACGAGGCGCGCGTGGGTCTCCCAGCCGCCGACGACCGCGGCGGGCCAGGTGCAGTTGACGACGCTTCCCGCGGGCGCTTCCAGGCTGACGAGCCGGTAGAAGCCGTCGTTGACCGGTAGGTCCGGATCGACCAGGCACTTGAGGGCGTACGCGCAGGCGGAGAACGACATGGCGTAGGTCGAGTTGACCGGGGCGCGGCGCTGCGGGTCGGAGCCGGTCAGGTCGAAGCGAGCGCCGGCTGCGTCGATCTCCACCCGCGCCCGCAGTCGGACCGACTCGTCCGTGTAGCCGTCGGTGTCGACCGACCCCTCGGCCTCGTAGATCCCCGCCGGCAGCGCTGCGAGCTCGCCGCGGGTGCGCCGCTCGGTGTAGTCGAGCAACTCCTCCATCGTCGCAAAGATCGTGTTGCGCCCGTGACGGTCGACGAGCGCCTGGATGCGGCGAACGCCGGTTGCGTTGGCGGCGATCTGCGCGCGGAAGTCGCCCGCCGTTTCGTGCTTCGAGCGGATCTGGGCCAGGATCAGCCTGAAGACGTCCGGGACGATCGCGCCCGCTTCGACGAGCTTGACCGGTGGAATGATCACGCCTTCCTGGAAGACCTCCTGGAAGGCGCCGATCGAGGCGGGTGCGCCGCCGCCGACGTCGACGTGGTGGGCGAGGTTGGCCACGTAGCCGACCAGCGTGCTTTCGTGGTGGACGGGCGAGATCAGGCTGACGTCGTTCAGGTGAACGCCGCTCGGGTGCGGGTCGTTCGTGACGATCACGTCGCCGGGCGCGAGGTTCTCCGCTCCGTAGATTCGCACCGCATGCGGAACCTGCTCGACCATCGAGCCGAGGTGCACCGGCTGCGCGAATCCCTGGGCGACCGAGCGCAGCTCCGCGTCGAAGAAAGCGCACGAGAAGTCCGAGCGCGTCTTGATGTTCGTCGAGTAGGCGCTCCTCTTCAGGGCGAGCGCCATCTCGTCCGTCGCCGCAACCAGCGCGTTCCGGATCACCTCGAAGGAGATGGGATCTGTCATATCCGCTCCGGCGCCGGCAAAGCCGGCACCTCCAGGTTCGGCGGCTCCGTCGAGCCTACGCCGCCTGGCTGCCATGCGTAGACCTCCCGCGCGCGCTGCGCGCTGACCTTGCCCTCGCGTACGTCGCGCGCGACGAGCTCGCGGTCGCGCTGCTCGGGCGGGCCGTAGCCGCCGCCGCCGCAGGTGCGATAGCTGACCGTGTCGCCGGGCTCGACCTCGATCGTCGTCTTCGCGGAGAGGCGCGTCTCGGCGCCGCCGCGGATCAGCACGTACTCCGCGGGCTTACCGGGCAGGCCGCCGAACGCGCCTGCCGGCCCCGCGAGCGTGCGATCGGCGAGCACGGTGAATGTCGTCGGGCGGTCGAAGAGAAAGTCCTTGCGCAGCCCGAGCCCACCGCGGAAGCGACCCGGCCCGTCCGAGTCCTCGACGAGCGAGAGCCGGGCGATCCGCACCGGATAGTTCAGCTCGGTCTCCTCGACCGGCGCGTTCTCGGTGTTCTGACCGTGGGTCTGCACCGCGTCCGGCCCGTCGCTCGCGAACCGCGCGCCGTAGCCGCCGCCAAACGTCTCGAGGAAGCAGCTGTACTGGTTCGTCTGCTCGTCGATGCCGCCGAACCCGGCGTGGCACATCATCGCCTTCGTCCCCGCCGGCAGCCGCTCGGGCAGCACCGGGAGGAGCGCGCGGAAGATCACGTCGACGAGCCGCGTCTGCGTCTCCCAGCCACCGACGACCGGGCTCGGCCACGTGCAGTTCGTGACGCTCCCCTCCGGCGCGTCGAGCGTGACGAGACGGTAGAAGCCGTCGTTGACCGGGAGGTCGGGGTCGATCAGGCACTTGACCGCGTAGGCGCAGGCCGAGAAGGTCTGCGCGTAGGTCGAGTTGACGGGGGCGCGCCGCTGCGGGTCGGAGCCGGAGGTGTCGAAGCGGACGCCAGCGTCGCCGACCTCGATCCGCACCTGCAACCGCACCGGCTCCTCGGAGTAGCCGTCGGTGTCGACCCAGCCCTCGCCATTGAAAATACCAAATGGCAAATTTGAAATTTCATGCTTCGTACGTCGTGTGGTGTATTCGAGGAGCTCGGCCATTGCCGCCACCACCGTCTCGCGCCCACGCCTGTCGGCGAGCGCCTGCAGGCGCCGGACGCCGGTCGCGTTGGCGGCGATCTGGGCGCGGAAGTCGCCTGCCGTCTCGTGCTTGGAGCGGATCTGCGCCAGGATCAGGTCGAAGATGTCGCGCACGATCCGTCCACCTGCGACGACCTTCACGGGCGGGATGATCACACCCTCCTGAAAGACCTCGCGGAACGCCCCGATCGAGGCGGGCGCGCCGCCGCCGACGTCCACGTGATGGGCGAGGTTGGCGACATAGCCGAGCAGCTCGCCGTCGTGGTAGACGGGCGAGATCAAGCTGACGTCGTTCAGGTGGACGCCGCCCGGGAAGGGCTCGTTCGTGATGATCGCGTCGCCGGGCTCGAGGTTCTCGCGCCCGTAGTCGAGGATCGCGCGCGGCACCTGCTCGACCATCGAGCCGAGGTGCACCGGCTGGGTGAAGCCCTGCGCGACGGCGCGCAGCTCGGAGTCGAAAAAGGCACACGAGAAGTCCGACCGCGTCTTGATGTTGGTCGAGTAGGCGCTACGCCGGAGCGTCAGAACCATCTCTTCCGTCGCGGCGACGAGCGCGTTACGAATCACCTCGAAGGAGATCGGATCCATCAGCGGACGGTGAACCGCTCGACGGCGTCGTGGTCGATCTCGAACCCGAGCCCCGGCGCGTCGGGCACGGTGACTCGGCCGCCGGTCAGGTCGAGCGGAGTGGTCACGAGCTGGTCGCGGAGGAGATGGTGCATGACCTGGTTTCCGTCTGTCAGGTTCGGCAGGCACGCCAGTACCTGCAAGGCCGCGAAGGTGGAGATCGAGCTCTCGACGCAGGCGTGGCGGTTGACCGGGATCCCGTACGTCTCGGCAAGATGGGCTAGCTGGCGCAGCCGCCAGATCCCCCCGGTCTCGTGGCTCCCGATCACGATCGCGTCCGCGGCTTCCTGCTCGAGGACGACCCGGAGCTCGTGGTTCGTGAAGACGGCCTGGTCGGCTGCGATCTTCGTCGCGACCGCACCGCGGATCCACGCGAGCCCGCTGACGTTCCCCGCCGCGATCGGCTGCTCGACCCAGTCGAGGTCGTATGCCTCGAGCCGGCGGATCGCATCGACCGCCCCGGGCACGTCCCACGCCTCGTTCGCGTCCACCCGCAGCAGCGGCTCCGGCCCGATCGCCTCGCGAACGGCGGCCACGATCTCCTCGTCGTCGCGACCCGCGCGACCGACCTTGAGGTAGACGACGCGATAGCCCTCCCGCGCGAGCGACGCCGCATCCTCGGCGAGCTCCTCGGCCGTGTCGCCCTGCGGGAAGGCCATGAAGTCCGCCTCCTCGCGGACGCGGCCGCCGAGGAACGTCGAGGCGGGAACCCCGAGCGACTTCCCGAGAGCGTCCCAGCAGGCGACCTCGATTCCACTCGCGATCTGCTGCGACCAGTGCGGGTAGAAGCGCCAGCGCCCGTCGCGCCAGA
>JBBJLW010000093.1:0-3256 GCA_037720595.1 Gaiellaceae bacterium
CGACGAAGCATCAGGGGGCGCGCGTGGCCGTCGCCGGCGAGCAGTGGGTCGCGTCCCGTCAGGCCGCGCTCGCGCAGGGGGTGTCGGTCTCCGGCTACCTCGGTCGACTCGTCGAGAAGGAGCTACAGCGCCGCGAGGGCAGGCCGTCGTGGCCCTCGCCCCCGGCCAGCCGGAGCCCGAGCAGGCGCTCGGCGCGCTCGCCGAGGTTCGCGCGTCCATCGATGAGCTCGATGGCATTGCCGGTCGCTGGCGCGATCGGCGACGAAGCACGGCGCCTCGTGGGCCGATGTCGCCAGCTCGCTACGCATGAAGAGCAACGCCGCTAGGTCGGCGTACGAGCACCAACATTGAGCCCGTCGCCGTAGGATCGCCGCTGGCGTGAAGGAACGCGAGAGCGACACCCGGCTACAGCGGATCGACCCGAAGCTCGAGGCCGCTGGATGGGCCGTGGCGCAGTCGGCTCGGATGACACTCGAGACGGCCCTGTGGCCGTCCGCGCTCACTGAGTTCCCCACCTACGACGGCCCAGCCGATTACGCGCTCTGCGTCGCCCAGAGGGTGCAAGCCGTGGTCGAGGCCAAGAAGCTGACCGTGGGCCCGACCGGCGTCCTGACGCAGGCCGAGAGCTACTCGCGCGGGATCCAGCAGCAGCCGCGCTTCCAGGGCGAGTACGGCGTGCCGTTCCTGTACTCGACCAACGGCGAGCAGATCCGCTTCCATGACGTGCGACGAGAGCACAACCGGTCGCGTTGGGTGTCGGCCTTCCACACGGCGGACGCGCTCGGCGAGTTGCTTGGGCGCGACTTCGATGCCGAGTTGGCCTCACTCGCCGGGCTCCCTCAGAGCGCGTATCTCCGGCCCTACCAGCTCGACGCCAACGCGGAGATCGAGCAGGCGATCGGAGGGGGCAAGCGCAAGCTGCTGGTCACGATGGCGACCGGTACGGGCAAGACCCTGATGACCGTTAACGAGGTCTACCGGCTGATGAAGTCGGGCGTGGCGCGTCGGGTGCTCTTTCTCGTCGACCGCCGTGTCTTGGCCGCGCAGACAGTGCGGGCGTTTGCATCGTTCGAAGCCGAGCCGGGCCTGAAGTTCGACAAGATCTACCCGCTCTACTCGCAGCGCTTCCAACAGGCCGATCTCGGCGACGAGGCCTTCGATCCGAGCGTCATGCCGAACTCATTGCTGACCGCCCCGAAGCTCGGGGATGCCTTCGTCTACATCTCGACCATCCAGCGGATGACGATGAACCTGTTCGGCGGGGGGAAGGCGCTGACGATCGACCGCGAGGCGATCGACGCGGACGTCGAGCAACTGGACATCCCGATCCACGCCTTCGACCTGATCGTGGCCGACGAGTGCCACCGTGGCTACTCGGCCAAGGACCAGGCGATCTGGCGTGAGACGCTGGACTACTTCGACGCGATCAAGATCGGCCTGACCGCCACCCCGGCGGCGCACACAATGGCGTACTTCGAGAACCTCGCCTACCGCTATGACTACGCGAGCGCGAGGATGTCCCGTCCGTCGTGGAACTTCGTGACGGCGGTCCCAGTGTGTTGGTCAGGCGGTGACGAGCGTAGCGGCCTCCTGGTCGGTCGGGGACGGAGCGGCTGATGGGGTGAGGTCACATTCGATCGCGACGGCGAGTGTGGCGAGATCGCGGTAGCCGATGATCCGTCGGAACTGTTGCTCGGCTTCGAGCATCCCGGCGGCGGTCCAGCGCAACGCCATCTCACCCGAGCTCCAGCGCTTGACGTTGCGCGCGGTGCGCCGCACGCACTCGATCATCGACTCGCACGCGTTCGTCGAGGCCAGCGTCGTCTTCAGCGATCCGCCGATGCCGAGGCGGGCGAGGGTGAGCGTCTCGGCCATCCCCTCCCGCAGCGAGCTCGCGGCGCCGGGGTGGGTGCGCTCCAGTTCCCCGGCGAGCAGCTCGAGCCCGTCGAGGGCACGGTCGTGATCCTCGAGCGCCCACGCCCTGCGGAGTCGCTGCCTCACGAGCGCCCGGTCGCGCTCGGGGAGGTGGTCGAGTACGTTGCGCTCCTTGTGGCGGATGCAGCGCTGGATCGGCACCTCGCCGAGCACCGAGCGGACGGCCTTGCGCAGCGCCTTCGCTCCGTCGAGGACGCAGAGCACACCCTGGCCCGTGTCGAGGCCTCGCTCGACGAGATCCGCGAGCAGCGCCGTCGCGACGGTCGCGTTCTCGGTTGAGCCTTCCCAGAGCCCTAGCGGGACCTTGACGCCGTCGGTCGTGACGCCGAGCGCGACGACGTTCGTGCGCCCCTTCAACTCGATCCCGTCGAGCATCAGGACCGCGAGACGGACATCGTCGAGGCGGCGGGCCATCAGCTCGCCGAGCGCCTCGCGCGTGCGCGCAACGAACGTCCTGGAGATCGCCGACTTCGACGTCGACCGTGCCTGAGCCGCAACCTCCTCGCCGGCCGGCTCCTGGGTGCGCGGATAGCGGCGCGTCGAGACGCCGGCGAGCATCCGCTCCATCACAACGCGCGAGAGCGGATCGCGGTCGGCGAAGTGGGCGTAGGTCGCAAGCTTGACCTCGCCTGAGCCGTCGGCCGCCCTCACGCGCGGACGCTCCACCCCGACGCGGCGGCCACCGAGCGTCACCTCGCCGGCCTCGCGGCCGTGACGGTGAGCGGTCCGCTGCGAATCGTGCTTGCCCCTCGGGCCCACGACGTCTTCGACCTCCTCGTCCATCAACTCGGCCAGCACACCGAGCCCGACGCCGACCGACAGCGCCAGCAGCCCCTCCTGCGCGACACCGACCAACTCCCCAAGCGCCTCCTGCACCCGCGGCGGCAGCTCCTTGCTCGTGGTCGCGGCCTGCGCGACCGGTACGTTCTCCTTCACGGCGGTTCCTCCTTAGATCTTGAGCGGATCGCCGCGCACGCTCCCAACCAGAGCGGACGCGGCAGGAGGGACCGCCGTCAAGTTCTACGAACTACGGGACAACCTCGCGAGCGCCGTACGCGATGGCTACCTCGTCGATTACGACGTCGTCCGGGTGCGCTCCGACGTCCGCATCAACGGTGTCTTCTTGCAGGAGGGAGAGCAGGTCGACCAGGTCAACCCGGAGACCGGCACCAAGCAGCTCGACCTGCTCGACGACGAGCGCGCGTTCGATGCCGCGGCCGTGGAGCGCGACATCACCGCACCGGACTCCAACCGCCGCATCCTTCACGACCTCAAGCGCTACGCCGACGAGCACGAGTCCGAACACGGCCGCTTCCCGAAG
>JBBJLW010000006.1:0-149473 GCA_037720595.1 Gaiellaceae bacterium
AGGTCTCGACGTAAACGCACGCTGCTGAGTTTTCAAAGACCAGTGCCGGCCTGACCGGCGTAAAAAAGCCTCCGACTCGCGCCAGAGGCCACCAAGCTTCAGAACTTGATCGTATCCGATCGGGCTTGGAGGCGCTCCGTAGGTCGAGGACGGGGACTTTTCGACGCCGACCCTCTCGGGCGGCCGATGAACAGTAGCAAACCACGCCCCCCTGTCAAGCGTCAGGCAGGCTCGCGAAACCTCGTGAAGCGTCGCTTGCCGGCCTGGACGGTCGCGTCGCGAAGCGCCACGCGCGCCAGGTCGAGCTCACGGACGACCTCCCCGTCGAGCCGCACGCCGCCCTGTCCGATCAACCGACGCGCCTCGCTCGTCGAGAAGCCAAAAGCCGAGGCGAGCGCGGCCGGCAGATGCACGGGATCTCCCTCGGGCAGCGGGCTCTCCGTCACGTGCCTAGGCGCCTGCCCTTCGCGCACGACACGGGTGAAGTGCGCCTCGGCGGCGGACGCGGCGTCCTCTCCATGGGAACGGGCGACGACCCAGCGGCCGAGTGCGAGCTTTGCATCCATCGGTGCGGTCGCAGGCAGCGGGCGCTCCGCCACGAGCCGATACCACTCTGCGAGCTCATCGTCCGGGATCCGCATCGTTCGGCCGAACTGCTCCTCGGGCGCCAGGGTCAACGGAATGTTGTTGCCCACGGACGAGCTCATCTTGGCTCCATCCCAGGAGAGGAGAAGGGGCGTCGTCAGCACGACCTGCGGTTCGAGACCGTACGCCTCCATCACTGTCCTTCCTGTCAGGAGGTTGTAGAGCTGATCGGTGCCGCCGAGCTCGACGTCTGCCTCGACGGCGACCGAGTCGTACGCCTGTATCAACGGGTAGAGCAGCTCAGAGACCGAGATGGGCTCCCGCGCCGCGAAGCGCTTGGCGAAGTCGTCGCGCTCCAGGAGCTGCGCCACCGTCACCGTCCGGGTCAGGCGCAGGAGCTCGGCGAAATCGAGCTTCTTCAGCCACTCGCTGTTGAACCGCACCTCTGTCCGCGCCGCGTCGAGCAGCTGCAGCGCCTGGTCGACGTACGTCTTCGCGTTCGCATCGATCTCCTCGTCCGAGAGCATCGGCCGCTCGGACGAGCGGCCGGACGGATCGCCGATGCGAGTCGTGTAGTCGCCAACGATCAGGACGCCGACGTGCCCCTCATCCTGGAACGCGCGCATCCGCTGGAGCGGGATACCGCGGCCG
The DNA here is from genome assembly GCA_037720595.1 of Gaiellaceae bacterium. Taxonomy (GTDB): domain Bacteria; phylum Actinomycetota; class Thermoleophilia; order Gaiellales; family Gaiellaceae; genus Gaiellasilicea. The sequence continues at coordinate 1,237 of JBBJLW010000006.1, forward strand.
ACGTGGATGTCCGGAGAGGTGACGTCGATTCCAAGCTTGACCCGCAGAGGCCGGCCGAGCTTCAGCTTCTGCTCCAGACCGCCGGCCGGAAGGACGTCGACCGCGTTGCGCGTCAGCCGCTCGATCACGGTCGCGAGCGTATCGACCAGTTTCGCCCGGCGTCGCGCGAGACCTTGATCGTGCCGTCGTGCAGCGCCGCGTAGAGCTCGGTCGCCGAGACGGCAAGGAAGGCGGCCGGCTCGCCGCCGATCGAGCCCCGCGGGCGCCAGGTCTCGCCCGCGTCGCGGCTGAGCTGAACATGACCGGTGCCGGTGACCTGGAAGAGCCGGTTGGGCCGAGGCCAGGCGAGATACCCGGCCTCACCTCCGAGCGCGCTCCAGCGCTTTCCTCCGTCAGTCGTGCGGTAGAGCACCGAGCCCGAGGCGATCGCGGCGGTAGGGTGCCCCGGTCGCGGTGCGAGGTCGAGGAACGGCTCGGGCGCATCGCGCTCGGCCCACGTTCGGCCGCGGTCGCCGCTGACGAGCAGCCGCTCGTTCCCCGAGTCGAAGCCGTAGACCAGGCTCCCGGCCGAGCGGAGAACGTGGAAGTCCGCCTTTCCGAGCAGAGAGATCGGCGTCCATGTCCTCCCCGCGTCGGTGGACTCGATCAGCCCGAGCAGCGGCGGCAGGTCGGTGCGCAAATCGGGATGCCCAGAGCCGACGAAGCGGTTCGGGCCGGCGACCGAGAAGCCCATCGTGTCCTGCCGACTCTCGCCCACCCGGCCCGCGCGATTCTCGCCGGCGCCCACCCGGAAGAGCCCCGTGTGCGTCGCGATGAAGAGCGCGCCGTCGGCGGGGTCGATCCCGAGTCCATGGACGTGAACCGGGCCGGGGTCTTCGACCGCAATCCCCTCGAACGCTGGCTCCTCTGCTCCGCCACAGCCGGCGAGCACGAGCATCGCCGCGAGAATGCACCATCGCTTCATCGGACCCAACGTCTCATCGAGAGCAGTGTGCCGACGTGACCGCGTCGGGGGTAGCGCAGCCGCAGAGAGCGAGGGCAAGCTCGATCTCGCCGCGCAGCAACTCGAGCACGTGCCTCGCGCCCGCCTCGCCGCCGTGGGCAAGCCCCCACAGAACGGGCCGGCCGACGAGGACGGCCCGGGCGCCGAGCGCGAGCGCGGCGATCACATCCGTGCCGCGCCGGATTCCGCCGTCGACGTAGACCTCGATCCGGCCGTCGACGGCGTCCACGCACTCGGTAAGGAGCTCGGCCGTCGGCGCGACTGCGTCGAGTTGCCTGCCGCCGTGGTTCGAGACGACGATCGCGCTCGCGCCGTGCTCGCACGCGAGGTGCGCGTCCTCGGCGGTCTGGATCCCCTTCACGACGACGGGAACGGGCGAGTCGGCGACGAGTTGCTCGAGATCGCGCCAGGAGAGCGTCGGATCGATCTGCGAGAGGGCGTCGAGAGGGGTTGCGCCCGCCCACGCCCCCGTCGCGGCGGCGACACTCGGCACGAGGACGTCCTCCGGAATCCGGAAGCCGGTACGCAGGTCGCGCTCCCGGCGGCCGAGCCGAGGCGCGTCCACGGTGAGCACGATCGCTTCGAAGCCGGCCCCGACCGCCTGCTCGACGAGGCTACGGGTCACCTGCCGCTCGCGGAAGACGTAGAGCTGGAACCACCGTGGAGCTCCGGGAGCCGCTGCCGCCACCTCGGCCGGTCCGCAGGTGGCGAGCGTCGACAGGCACATGATCGTCCCGGCGGCGGCGGCCGCCCGAGCCGTCGCGGGCTCCCCGTCCGGGTGCACCATCCTGTGAAACGCGGTCGGGGCAACGAGAAGCGGCATCGAGACCGGCGTTCCGAGCACCGTGGTCGCTGGGGTGGCGTCGCCGACGTCGACGAGCACGCGTGGCCGCAGCCGCAGCCGGCGCCACGCTGCGACGTTTTCCCGCAGGCAGTGCTCATCGCCGGCTCCGCCCGCGAAGTACCCGAACGCCCCCGGCTCGAGTGCTGCCTCTGCAAGCCGCTCGAAATCGGCGACGTTCAGCGGGTCCTGCACGTCGATGGCTCTACTCGGCGTCGTGCTCGTGCGAGTGATCGGACTCGCCGCCGGCTTCGTGCTCATGCGAGTGCGAATGCGTGACGTCGCCGTGACTGTGCTCGTGGTCGTGCTCGGTGTGCTCGTGCTCGGTTTCGGTGTGAGGATGCGAGTGGGTCTCGTCGCCGTGGCTGTGCTCGCTCATCGTGACTCTCCTGACTCGGGTGCGGACGCCTGACTCGGGGGCGGACGCCCGATCATGCCACCAGCAGCGGGGGACCGCTCAGAAGGGATAGGGCATGAGACTCCAGGCCGCGGCGGCGTACCAGAATCCGAACGTCAGGCTCGCAACACCGATCGCGGGGGCGACAGCGTTGAAAGATCGTCGAACGGGAGCCGACATCAAGGTCGCTCCGAACGCGGCCGTGAGCATCGTCATCGAGACCGCTGTGAAGATCGCAAGGATCACGAGCGAGACGACGGCGAGTCGCTGCGAGTCGATCGAGGCGAGCAGCAGGATGCTGACGCCGGCGCTGCCGCCCATTCCGTGGACGAGGCCGATGCCGTAGGCGCCGAGCGGCGTCCGCACCTTGTGCGCATGGCTGTGAGAGCTACTCGACGCGTGTGTGTGGAGGTGTGCGTGGCGCTCGCCGTCGTGGTTGTGCTCGTGGAGGTGGAAGAACCCCGTGCGCCAGCGGTAGAGCAGGCGGGCTGCGAGGTAGACGATTACGAAGCCGATCACGGTCTCAGCCCCCTGCTGGAGCCGTTCGGGGAGGTATGCGTTGAAGACCACGATTGGGAGACCGAATGCAAAAAGGGTGGTGCCGTGACCGAGGCCCCAGGCGAGGCCCATTCGAGCAGCCGCCCGGCCCGCGCGGTCGCTGCCGGCGGCGATCAGCGTGGTCACTGCGGCGAGGTGGTCGGGATCGGACGCGTGGCGAAGCCCCAGGAAGAGGGCAATGAGCAGGACGATCCAGAGCGAGGAGCCGTCGGAGAAGCCTGCGATCCAGTCGTCGAGTCCGAACATCGCCGCCGCTCCTTTCGGTCGTGTCCGCGAGAGCATCTCGCACCTGCGAGTGGTTCGCAGCAGCGGGCGCTCCGGTTCAGATGACGTTCGGCAACGCGCGCACCGTCATCAGTACACCGAGGCCCAGGATCAGGAGCGCGCTGACTGCCGGGAGCGCCCGGACGATCGGCCCCTCGAAGTTCATTCGCTTGAACGTCTTCTGGGCGCCGATCGCGAGCAGGCCGATCCCCGAGACGACCGCCGCGAGCCCGATGCTGAAGGCGACGATCAGGAGGAGCCCGAAGGCAACCCGGTGCAGCGAGATCGCGGCGAGGAGCACGACGAGCGCGGTCGGGCAGGGCAGGATCCCGCCGGAGATCCCGGCCGCGACGAGCCCGCGCATCCCGCTGCCGGGCTCCGGGACGTGGCTGTGCCCGTGCTCCCCGTCGTGGCTGTGGCCGTGGTCGTGGTGGCCGTGAGCGTGGCCGTTCGCCGCCCGGTAGCGCGAGCGGAGCACGATCATGCCGACGCTGACGACGAGGAGCGCCGAGACCAGGTTGAGCCAAGGGTAGAGATCCTCCGGAACGATGAACTCCGACAGGCCGAGCGTCACGAGGCCGAGCGCGAAGACGCCGATCGTGTGGGTGACGGTGACGATCCCGCCGAGCAGGAAGGCGTGCCGCGGCTTGCCGCGCGAGCCGACCATGTAGCCGGCGATGATCGCCTTGCCGTGCCCCGGCGTCAGCGCGTGCGCGGCGCCCCAGAACATCGCCACGAGGAGCGCGACCAGGACGAAGCCCAGGCCGAGATCGTCGTGAGCGATCAGCCCGGCGAAGCCGCCTTCGCTCTTGGACGAGGTGCGGCCGACCTTCGCGGTCGAATCTCCGAGCGACGGCGGAACGCCCCGCTTGGTGCCCGGCTGCAGCACCGCCTGAGCAGTCCTGAGGTCGAGTGGGCTCTTGAGCAGATCCTGCGGATAGGTGCGGAGCCGGTCGGAGGAGGTCTCGGCCGGAACCGAGGCCGACGAGACGCGCGCATCGAGGTCGGCACGGATCACGATCTCTTTCCAGCCGACGCGGCGCGCGAAGGTCTCGTCATTCACCGATAGCTGTCGAACCGCTGCAGCAGGACCGGCGTCGAACACGAGCTCGAGTCGGGTGGTCTTGAGGCCGCCCACACCCTGCGGGAACTCGAGCCGTCGCTCGAGCTCGCGCAACGGCAACCGATGCCCCGCGGCGCGGACGACGAAGCCACGCTCGATCTGGCCCGCCAGACGCTCCGCGTAACCGTCGCGGCCGAGCCGAGCCAGGACCGACTTCTCCTGGAAGGTTGGGATCTCGGCGAGGTCGAGGACGTAGACGGCGTAGAGGCGGTCGCCCGAGACGACGAGCTCGGAATAGCGGTTCGTCGTGAAGTTGCCGAGCGGATGGGCCTGCACGGCCGCAGGAGCAAGGAGCGCGGCGAGGCAAGCTGCGAGGACGACGAGTCGCTTCATGAGACCGCCTTTCTGGCGACGGGACTCCAGAGGATCGAGAAGTTCGGGTTGACGTCGAGAGCGCGGCCGAACCAGGCCTTCGCGGCGCCGCCGTTGCCGAGGCAGCGCTCGATCATCCCGCGGTGGAAGAAGAAGGTGGCCTCGCGCTGGCCGAGCCGCAGGGAGCGCTCGGAGGCGACCCTTGCCTCCGCACAACGGCCGTTGCGGGCGAGCGCCCAGGCGAGCATGTCGTCGCCGAGCGTGGACGGGCGCGAGGCTCGCGCGGCGCGGGCGAGCCGAAGCGTCTGGCGCAGGCGGATCCCGTGGTCGACCCGGAAGAGCGCCGTCTCGAGGTCGGTCTTGACCCCGTTCGCGACCTGGAGGCGCTCGATTGCGCCAACGAGTGCGTATTGCTCCTTCGCCTCTGCCGGCCGGCCGCCCCGCGCAAGCAGATCCCCGAGCTGGGCGACGAGGTGCGGAAGCGGGATCGCCTCGACAGCCCGCCGCTGGAGCGCGATCGCCCTCTCGGTCCGGCCGCCGGCAACTTCGACTCGTGCGAGCGCGTCGAGCGCCGGCGCGTAACCGGGCACGAGCTGGAGACCGAGCCTGAAGGCCGCTGCGGCGCGCGCGACGCGGCCTACCGACCAGTGGAGCTTGCCGAGCTCGACGGCGGTCCAGGCCGACGCCTCGGGCCGCCCGATCGACGCATCGAGCGCCAGCTCCATTGCCTCGATCGCCCCCGCGACGTCGCCGGTCAGCTCGCGTGCGTAGGAGATGCGCGAGTACGAGGACGCGTTCGGCTTCAGCGCAGCCATCCGGTCGAACGCTGCGAATGCCTCGTCGTAGCGACCGAGCTCGACGAGCGAGTCGCCGACGACCCCGTAGGGCGACGCCGACGAGGGTGCGATGGCCTGGGCCTTGCGGCCGATCGCGAGCGCGTCGGCGAACCGGTGACGAGCAAGAGCGAGCCCGCCGAGGCCGGTGAGTGCGTAGACGTTCGCCGGCTCGAGCTCCTGCGCGCGACGCAGCGCGACAGTCGCGCGCGAGTAGTAGGCGGCATCGCCGGTCTCGCGGGCCCGCTGGGCGTAGGCGAGGCCGAGCAGTGCGTTCGGCTGCGCCGAGTCGGGACGGGCGCGCACCTCGTCCTGGAGGCGGCGCAGCAGTGTCACGGTGTCGCCCGAGCCGAATTCGGAGCGGAGCGACGCGGCCTGGAGCACGGCCGTCGGCGCCGGGGGCTCGGCTGTGGGGCACTCCCGCACGACGCCGCCTCGCAGCGCATCGGCGGCGAGGCCGGTGAAGACAATGGTTGCGATCAGATATCTCATGAGTGCGGTTTCGACGGAGGGGGCCCGCGGCGCGAGCCCCCTCCGCTCGTGCGCTACGGCTTCTGCTGTCCCTTGCTGTTGCCGAACCCGGAGCTCGGGTCCGTCTGATACGGGAAGAAGCCCATCGAGGCGGTATCTCCGGCGTTGACTCCGTCGCCGAGCTCGACCTTGTTCCCCTTCAGGAACCCGGCCATCACCCGCTCGGCGATGTCGACCACGTCGTCCTCGAGCCGGCGGCCGTTGGGAAAGCCCCCGTTGTCGCCGCCGATGACCCCGAGCCGATTGAGCTTGGCCTTCGGGGTGACCGGGATCGAGTAGTTCAGCCGCAGCAGGTCGGCCACGGTCGGGCCCGTGAAGTTCAGGCCCTTGACGCCCGTGCCGAAGACGGCGACGAGGTCGTCACGGTTCGTCTCGGGCGCGTTCAGCTTGTAGAGCTGGTTCATCAGCTTCGCGAGGATCGGCGTCACCACCGGGCCGGCGAACTGCTTGTCGTTGACCGGCGCCGAGCGGTTCCAGACGTCCTTAAACGGCGTCGGCACGACGACCTCGTTGACGAGCGGGTTGCCGATCCGCGAGACCTGCGTCCAGCCGCGCCGGAGCTTCCCGTTCACGGTCACGTTCTGGCGCTCGGTCGACGCCCAGACGCCGATCGTCGAGTTCTTCGCCCGGAGCTCCGCGATCGGGATCTGGAGCGCAATCGAGTGAACGGCATAGCCGGCGAAGAAGTCCTTACCGCCGCCGTTCGCTCCCGTCCCCTTGCGGAACGCGACCAGGTCGAAGATCGCGCCGATGTCGCCGAAGAACGCGTCGTCGCGCTGGCCAGCGAAGACGTTGACGTTACCGGCCCTCTTAACCGCCTTCGCGGCGAGCTGGCGGTAGTTCGGCGTCGAGCGCGGGCCGATGTTGTTCGGCGGGGTCTTGCCGCGAGCAACGAGCTTCCGGTTCTTCCACATCGACCAGCTCTGGACGGTGTTGCCGAGGAACGCAGGGCCTGCGGTTCGGTTGAAGCGGAACTCGTAGACCGTGTCCGCCCGGGCGTCGCCCGTCCGGTCGATGCTGATCTTGTACTTCGCGGACGGCGAGAACGTGTAGTAGTTCGGGCCGGCCGCAGGGTCTTCGCCCGGGATCCAGTTCGAGATGATCGTGACCTTGCTCGGCTGGTCCGGGCTGCGGAACGCGTAGAGGTCGGTGTTGTCCGCGCTCGGGTCCTCCGCGATCAGCGGTGCTTCGCGGTGGCTCGACGCGGTTCCGGTGCTCGGCCCGGATCCGACGACTGCGGCGGCGAGTGCCGCCATGGCGGTGGCGAGAATCGCCACGAGCGCCAGGATTGCCTTGTTCATCTAGCTCAACTTCCTCTTGTGATTGGCGAGGTGCGGCGCTGGTTCGCCGCACCTCGCCTCTCGGTTCGTCCTACGGTCCGCCCACCGTGCTGTGGTGGACGTGCTCGTACCCCTGATGCGGCTCCCCCGCGTAGGGGAAGTTGACGTGGAAGGGACGATCGTTCACGTCCACCCCGTCACCGAGCAGGTTGTTCGGGCTGCGGTTCGCGTTGCCGCCGCACTCGCCGAGCGCGGCGACGACCGGGCCGACGACAGTCCCGTAGCCGCAGGCGAAGGCCCGCAGCTCGATGTCCGTCACGTCGTCCTCGAGCCGCCGGCCGTTCGGGAAGCCGGCGAAGTCGCCTGCGAGCACGCCGAGGCGGTTGCCCGCGCCGGCTGCGACCGTCGGCGCGATTCCGGTGTTCAGCCGGATCAGGTCCGCCAGCGTCGAGCCCGTGTTGTTCAGGTTGATCGGGCCCCCGACAGCGCGGAGATCGACGCCCGTGAGCAGGATCGCGACGAGGTCGTCGCGACCCGTCTCGGGCGCGTCGTCAAGTGCGTTGTAGAGCCCGTTCTCGAGCCTCGTCACCTCGGGCGCGAGGTACTCGTCCACGAACGCCGCGTCGCCGGACGGATCAGACGCGTTCCACGCGTCCTTCCGCGGGATCGGGATCACGACCTCATTGATCAGCGGGTTCGCGAGGCGCGACACCTGCACGAAATGCCCCTCGCTCTTCGTGGAGCCATCCTTCTGGCGGATCTGGACGCGCTGCCTGCTCGCGGTCGCATAGACCCCGATCACGGCATCAGGATCGTTCGGCCCCGTCGGGACCGCGCGATCCTTCGTGAGCTGGGCGATCGGGATCTGGATCGCGATCGCATGCGTGTTGAACCCGCCGACGCCGTCGACGCCCGGCTCGACCGGCAGCGCGATGTCGTGCAGGCCGTTGAACGGACGCAGGCCGGCGAGATCGAACACCGAGCCGAGATCGACGAAGAACGGATCGTCGGTCTGCCCTGCGTAGACCTTGCCGCCGCCCGGAAGATCACGGACGGCCGCGGCCATCAACGAGCCGTAGTTCGGCGTCGAGCGCGGGCCGATGTTGACCGGCGGGGTCGGGAGGTTCTCCGCGAGAACCGTGCCCTTCTTCTTGCCGCCTTCAACGCGCGTGACGCTGTAGAACTGCGGCCGATTCCAGTCCGTATCCGAGATCGTCTCGATCGGACCGGTGTTGTAGAGGAACGTGTCCGGATTGCGGGTCTCGGTACGGAAGCGGAACTGGTAGCTGATGTCCTCCACCCCGTCGCCCGTGTTGTCGACCTTCAGCTCGTAGAGCACGCCTTCGCCGAACGCATGGAAGTTCGGTCCGCCGGCAGGCTCTTCGAGCGGAATGTAGTTCGCGACGATCGTGACCGTGTCGCGCCGGTCTGGACTGACGAACGCATAGACGTCCGTGTTGTCCGCAACCGGATCTTCCGAGATCAGCGGCGCTTCCCTGTGACTTGATGCGGTGCTTGCGCCGGGCCCTGGCCCGACGACTGCCGCAGCGAGCACAGCGAGCATGGCGACGGTGATCGCACCGGCTGCCAGGATTCTCGCCTTCATACCCATCCTCCTTGTCGTGATGACGTCGCTGGTTCGAACGCTCGGGCAGGTCGGTTCGCATCGCGCCGACGAACCGACGGCGCGTGCACTGCGAACCAGGGGCGTGATCGTCTGCGCGCCGACGGTGGTAGCGTTCGGGGCCCGTCCCAAGCGGCCGGCTCCGATGCGCATTCGCGACCACGCTCACCTGTCGGACGAAGCGCTCGTCGCGCTCGTCGCGCGCTCCGACGAAGCTGCGCTCGCGGAGCTCTACGACCGCGTCGGCGGGATCGCCTACGGCCTCGCGTATCGCGTCCTCCGGGACGAGTCACTCGCCGAGGACGCCGTTCAGGAGGCCTTTCTCGGGCTCTGGCGTGCAGCGGCCACCTTCATCCCGGAGCGGGCGAAGGCCTCGACTTGGATCCTGACGCTCGTCCATCGTCGCGCGGTCGATCTCGTGCGGCGAGAAGAGCGCCGCCGCTCCGAGCCGCTGGAGGAGGCGCCCGAGGCCGCGACGGGATCGGCCGAGGACAGCGCCTGGCTGCAGCTCGAGCGCGAGCGCGTGCAGAATGCGCTGCGCCGCCTGCCGGATCAGCAGCGCGAGGCGCTCGAGCTCGCCTACTACGGCGGTTTCACCCAGTCCGAGCTCGCGGAACGGCTCGGCCAGCCGCTCGGAACGATCAAGAGCAGGATGTTCTCCGGGCTGTCGCGCATGCGCGAGCTGCTCGACGAGGGCGCAGAGAGGGACGCATGGACGACCACCACGAGCTGACCGCCGCCTACGCGCTCGACGCGCTCGATCCGCGCGAGCGCGAGCGCTACGAGAACCATCTCGCCACGTGCGAGAGCTGCCGAGAGGAGCTCGCCTCTTTCTGGGCAGTCTCGGGCGCGCTGGCGCACGCGGCCGGCGGGCCGTCTCCGGCACCCGCCCTCCGGGAGCGGATCCTCGCCCAGGCGAAGAGCGAGCAGCCGAACGTCGTGCGGCTTCGGCCTCGCTGGGCGTTGCCCGCGACCGCATCGCTCGCCGCGGTTGCGGCCGTGCTCGCGCTCGGCTTCGGCCTCTGGAGCGCGTCGCTCTCGCGCGAGCTAGACCGGGAGCGCACAGCACTCGCCGGGACAGGCGATGCGCTCGCGATCGTCTCCGATCCTGACGCCCACACGGTCCCATTCCGGGGCGCCGACGGTCACATCGTCGTCTCCGACACGGGTAAGGCGGCGGTCGTACTCTCCGGCATCGACCCGGCGCCTGCGGGCAAGACCTACGAGCTCTGGGTCGTCGAGGGAGGCGTCTTCCGCCCGGCAGGGCTCTTCGACGGCGGCGAGGCCCGACTCGTGCAGGCGCTTTCGCGTCCGGTCGCGCCCGACGCGAAGGTTGCGGTCACGCTCGAGGAGGACGGCGGTGTCGAGACTCCGACGCAGCCGCCGCTCTTCGCGACGGTGTAGGAGCTGTGGAAAAGACGTAACGAAGGCTCGCCGATCGCCTCCGTAGACTCGATCGGATGAGCTCGCTCGTCCCCGCGCTGACTCGCCTATTCGGCTTTCCCGCTTTCCGCCCCGGTCAGGAGCGGGTTGTGCGGGCCGCGATCGAGGGCCGCGACACGCTCGCTCTGATGCCCACGGGCTCGGGGAAGTCGCTCACCTACCAACTGGCGGCGATGCTGCGGCCGACACCGACGCTCGTGCTCAGCCCGCTGATCGCGCTCATGAAAGACCAGATGGACAAGCTGCCGCCGGAGATCGCCGGGCAAGCGACGTTGCTCAACTCCTCGCTCGAGCCGGACGAGGCGGCACGCCGACTTCGAGGTGTAGCCGACGGGCGCTACCGGCTTCTCTACGCCGCTCCCGAGCGGCTTCGTCAGCGCTCGTTCGTGGACGCGCTCGCCGAGATCGACGTCGGTCTGGTCGTGATCGACGAGGTGCACTGCGTCAGCATGTGGGGACACGACTTCCGCCCCGATTACCTCTTCATCCGGCGCGCGCTCGAACGCATTGGGCGGCCGTCGATCCTCGGGATGACCGCGACGGCGACGCCCGAGACGGAGCGGCAGATCGCGGAGGCGCTCGGCCGCGACCCCGAGATCGTGCGCACCTCCGTCGTTCGCCCGAACCTGCGCTACGACATCGAGCTCGTCGACAACGAGGACGACCGGCTGCGGGCGCTCGTGCGACGCTTGCGCGAGCTGCGCGGCGCCTCGGCGATCGTCTACGCGCGCTCGCGACTCTCGTGCGAGAAGCTCGCGCGGACGCTGCGCGCGCACGACCTCGGCGCCGCCCATTACCACGCGGGCCTGGAGCCGGCCGAGCGCTCCGCCACCCAGGAGGAGTTCATCGAAGGCCGGGTTCAGACGGTCGTCGCGACGACGGCCTTCGGGATGGGGATCGACAAGCCGGATATCCGCCTCGTTGCGCTCTACAACTACCCCGAGTCGCTGGAGAGCTACGTCCAGATGATCGGTCGGGCCGGTCGGGACGGGCGCGCCTCGGACACGCTCCTGCTCGCGAGCCGCGCCGACGCGGGCACGTTGAAGCGCTTTGCGCGCTCCGACATCCCGACCCGCGCCGACCTCCGCAGCGTCTACGGACGGCTGCGCGGCCGCGCCGAGGTGCAGCCGGAGGAGCTCGGCTCCGGATTGCGGGGCGAGCCGGATCCGCGCGTGCTCGTCGGGATGCTCGAGCAGGTGGGGCTCGTCCAGCGCAGCTTCGACGTCGGCCGATCGATGCAGATCGAGGTTCCCGACCCTCCCGCGGATTCGGGCGCGCGCATCGACGCACTGCTGGCGCGCTACGAGGCGGAGGCGATCACGCGCGCCGACCGGCTCGTCCGCTTTGCAGAGTCGGCGCGATGCCGTCACCGCCAGGTTGCCGAGCATTTCGGTGAGCGACTCGAAGAGGACTGCGGGATGTGCGACGTCTGCTCGCCTCTGGCGAGGCTGGAACCGGAGCGGGCCGCCGCGGCGCCCCTACCGGACGACATCGGCGCGACGATCTACCGAACCGTGCTCGAGCTGCGCTGGCCGCTCGGGCGCACCGGTCTCACCGCGTTGCTGCGCGGCTCGATGAGCGCGCCCAAGTCGGCTCGACGCTCGGCGGCGTTCGGCGCGCTCGCCGCCGCGACCCAGGCGGACGTCAAGCGCTGGATCCAGCTCCTCGAGGTAGCCGGAGCGCTCCAGGTCTTCGAGAGCGAGGACGGATTCCGGCTGCTCCGAGCGGTGCCTGGCACCGACGTGCCCGCGATCTCGAAGGGGGCAGCCGGAGCTTCGGGGGTGCCGGCCGACGAGGGGCTCTTCGAGGAACTTCGCGCCTGGCGGCTAGAGCGCGCCCGGAGCGACGAGGTGCCCGCGTACGTCGTCCTGCACGACGCGACCCTGCGCGAGCTCGCGACCGCTAAGCCGACCTCCGAGGCCGACCTCGCCGGCGTCAAGGGCTTCGGCCCGGCGAAGCTCGAGCGCTACGCGGACGACGTGCTCGCCGTAATCTCGGCCGCCGGCGCCTAAAAGAACGAGGGCCTGAACTACACTTCGGCGCTTGCGTTTGAAACGAAAGCAAGGCCCGCCGAAGCGGCGGCGCCGGATCCGCAAGAGCAGGCTCCTCGCGCTCCTCACCGTCCTCGGGCTCCTCGGATCGGTGTCGTTCAGCTTCGGGCTAATCACGGCGATCGCGGGCGAGCTTCCGCAGCTCGACCCCAGCCGCCAGCTCGAGCAGCAGGTCAACGGCCACATCTACGCCGCGGCGCGCAAGGGTTCACCCGGACCGCCCCGCATCCTGACCGTCCTCCGCGGCTCCGAAGCGCGCACCCTCATCGAGTTCGACGAGATCAATCCCTGGATGCGGCACGCGATCGTCGCGGTCGAGGATCGGCGCTATTGGGAGCACCGGGGCGTCGACATCCGCGGGATCGGGCGTGCGCTCTGGGCGGACATCCGGCAGAAGAAGGTGGTCGAGGGAGGCTCCACGATCACGCAGCAATTCGTCAAGAACGCGCTGGATCGCGACCAGAAGACGATCGCCCGCAAGGTGCGCGAGGCGGCGCTCGCCTGGCAGCTCCACCAGAGGTGGTCGAAACGGCGGATCCTCGAGGCCTACCTGAACACGATCTATTTCGGAAACGGTGCCTACGGCGTCCAGCAGGCCTCGCTCACGTATTTCGGCCACGGGGCGGGCGATCTGGAGCTGCACGAGGCAGCGCTCCTCGCCGGGATCCCGGCGAACCCGACCTCCTACGACCCGGTTGTCTCCCCGCGGGCCGCGCGCGACCGGCGGCTCGTCGTGCTCCAGGCGATGGTCGAGGAGGGAAAGATCACGCCGCAGCAGCTCCTCGCTGCGAACGCGGCGCCGCTACCGCCCGCCCGAGACGTCAGGTTGCCGGGCACCGAGGGACCCGCCCAGTACTTCGTCAACTACGTCAAGCGGCAGCTCGTCGAGGAATACGGCGCGGCACGGGTGTACGGCGGCGGGCTCGAGGTGCACACGACGATCGACCTCGATCTTCAGAGCGCAGCGCGCGACGCGATCGCCGGGACGCTGACCGACCCGGACGGCCCGACCGCCGCGCTCGTCGCAATCGATCCTCGCACCGGGGCCGTCAAGGCGATGGTCGGCGGCTCGAACTACCGCAAGAGCCAGTTCAACCTCGCGGTCCAGAGCGAGCGTCAACCCGGCTCGGCCTTCAAGCCCTTCGTGCTCGCGACCGCGCTGCGTCAGGGAATCTCGCCGGCCACGCGCTTCGACTCGAAGCCGCAGGAGATCGACCTCGGCGACAAGTACTGGGTCGTCTCGAACTACGACGACGTCTACTACGGCTCGGTGGATCTCGAGCAGGCAACGATCGAGTCGGACAACGCCGTCTACGCGCAGCTCACCGGCCTTGTCGGCTCCCGCAAGGTCGCGGAGACGGCGAAGGCGATGGGAATCCAGAGCCGGCTCCAGGGCTATTATTCGATCGGGCTCGGCACAGAGTCGGTCAACCCGCTCGAGCTTGCGCGCGCCTACGCCGCCTTCGCGAACAACGGCCTGCGAATCGACGGAGCGATTCTCGGCAACCGGCCGCGCGTGATCGACTCGATCGCCGAAGGCGGCACGGAGCGGCGCAACACGCCTGTCGGCAAGCGCGTGCTCACTCCTACGGACGCCCGGACCGTCAACTCGATCCTGCAGAAGGTCGTCTCCCAAGGGACGGGCACACGCGCGCAGCTACCGGACCGGCCCGTGGCCGGCAAGACGGGCACGACCGAGAACTACGGCGACGCCTGGTTCGTCGGCTACACGCCACAACTCGTGGTCGCTGTCTGGGTCGGCTATCCGGAGACGCTGCAGCCCATGCTGACCGAGTTCGACGGCGAGGCCGTGACCGGCGGCAGCTACCCGGCGGAGATCTGGAAGGCCTTCGCCGAGGTGGCGCTCGAGGATCTCGAGGCCGAGGCATTTCTCACGCCGCCGTTCCGCTACACCGAGGCGAAGCTCGTGGTCCGCCGCGACGAGCGCCTGCTGCTCGACAACGGGATCTGCGACGCTAGGCAGGAGGTCGTCTACTTCGACGGCAGGGGCCCGCGGGCTTCGGCGAACTGCCGCGAGGACGAGGTGCAGGTGCCGGGCGTGATCGGCCAGTCGCTCGCGGCGGCCGAGCGCCGTCTGACCGCGCAACCGCTGACCGCCGAGGTCGTCTACAAGCCGGCCGCGGCGCTGCAACGGGCCGGGGTCGTCGTCGACCAGCGGCCGAAGCGCGGCTATGCAGCGTCGTTCGACAAGGTGATCCTCGTCGTCACGAAGCCGGTGCACGGCGTGATCCCGAACGTCGTCGGCGCGAGCCTCGAGCAAGCGCGGTCGAAGCTGGAGCGGCTGAAGCTCGTGCCCGCGGTGACCTACGTGGACGGTGCTTCCGGCGCGGTCCTCGGGCAGATGCCGAAGCCCGGACTTGCCGCGTCGCCGGGACTCGAAGTCAAGCTCGTCGTGGCTCGGGGCTGATCAGCGGTCGGCTGAGGAAGCGCGAGCCGGCCACGGCGTAACGCCACGGCAGCTCTGCGGCCCGGCTGATCCCGATCCTCGAGCCGGCGACGATCTCCACGTGCTTCGAGCGCGGGACGAGGTCGAACGGGGCTGTGTCGAGGCGGAGGCCGTCGTGCTCGCGCGTCACGCCGAGCGCCTGGCAGAGCCGACCGGGTCCTGCGCAGAGCAGACGCGGATCGTCGAGCCCACGTCGCTTCCGCATCCGCTCGAGCCCGACGGCAGGCTCCAGCGCGCGCACGAGCACGGCAGCCGCGCTCCCCTCCTCCTCGCAGACGAGGTTCAGGCACCAGTGAATCCCGTAGGAGCGATAGACGTAGGCGCACCCAGGCGGGCCGAACATCGACGCGTTGCGCGGCGTCCGCCCGCGATAGCCGTGACTTGCCGGGTCGGTGCTGTCGTAGGCCTCGACCTCGACGATCGCTCCGCCCACTCCGTCGAGGAACAGCGTCGCGCCGAGCAGATCGGGCGCGACCTCGTGCACGCTGCGCGCGAAGAAGTCGGCGCTGAGATTCACCCCATCCCGGGAGCTCGGAAGAGTGCTCAGAAGAGCTTCGACGGCTCCGGCGACCGCGCCGACGACTCGAGCAGGCTCCGTGCGCGCCGGCCGAGGTCGGCCAGATCGACTCTGCCGCTCGACGCGTCCTCGGCGAGGCGCTCCGCGAGCGAGAGAGCCTCCTCGAGGAGCGGCGTACTCGCAGCAGCGTCTTGACCCATCTCCTGCAGGATCGTCCGCTCCGTGCGCGAGGCGACGATCGGATCCGTCACGCCCTCGACCCACACCAGCGTGCGCTGCCCGCCGCCTCGCGCGTCGCCCGTGATCGGCTGGAGCGCATAGATCCGGTCGGCGCGAGCGTACTTGCCGAAGCCGAGGAAAACCATGCGGAGAGCGTCCACCGGCATCATTGTCGCATGGAACGCGTCGCCGACTATCCCCGACCGCCCCGTCTCGAGCCCGTGAGCGACCGGATCCGCGTCATCCTCGGCGGCGTCACCGTTGCGGATTCGACGCGCGCGCACCGAGTGCTCGAGACGACGCATCCTCCGGTCTACTACGTTCCGCGCGAGGACGTCCTCGCCGGTGCGCTCGAGCCGACGGGCGGCCGCGCGACGGTCTGCGAGTGGAAAGGGAGCGCGACCTACTTCGACATCGTCGGCGGCGCGCGCCGGGCGGAGCGCGCCGCGTGGTCGTATCCCGAGCCGGCGCGAGGCTTCGAGCCCATCCGCGACGCCGTCGCCTTCTACTGCGCTCCGATGGACGCGTGCTTCGTGGGCGAGGAGCAGGCGACGCCGCAGCCGGGCGGCTTCTACGGCGGCTGGGTCACGAGCTCGATCGAAGGCCCCTTCAAGGGCGGGCCTGGCGCAGCCGGCTGGTAGCGCTACGCCAGCGCAGCCCGGAGCGCGTCGACCACGCGCTCCTGATCCTCCGCCTCGATCTGGGCAAAGAACGGGAGCGCGAGGGTTCGCTGCGAGAGCTCCTCCGAGACCGGGCAGAGGCCCTCCGAAAAGCCGTAGGTCTCGCGCATGTACGCCTGGAGGTGAATCGAGGGGAGGTAGCGCGAGGTCGCGATCCCCTGGCGCTCGAGCTCCTCGATCACGCGCTCCCGGTCGATTCCGCGCGCAAGCGTGACGACGTAGACGAACCACGAGCGAACGTGCTCGGCGTCGTCGGCAAGCGGAACCTCCAGTCCCTCGACATCGGCCAAGAGCTCGGAATAGCGCCTCGCCGCTTCTTGACGGAGCCCGAGAATCGTCTCGAGCTTTTCGAGCTGACCGATCCCGAGCGCGGCCCTGATGTCGTCGATCCGATAGTTGTAGCCGAGCCGCGCGTGCTCGAGCCAGCCGCCGCCGTCGGCGCGCCCCTGGTTGCGGAGGCTCTTCAGCAGCAGCCATTCCGCCTCCGAATGCGTCGTCACCATCCCGCCCTCGCCGGTCGTGATCTGCTTGTTCGGATAGAAGGCGAAGACGGCCGACGGGCCCTGGGAACCGACCCGAGCTCCCCGGTACTCGGCTCCGAGCGCCTCGCACGCATCCTGGATCAGCGCCAATCCGTGCCGTTCGCAGAGCCGCTGCAGCGGCTCGAGCTCGCAGGGATAGCCGAAGATGTCGACCGCGATCACGGCCTTCGTCCGCTCCGTGATCGCAGCCTCGACGGCGGCCGGATCGAGGTTCAGCGTCTTCGGGTCGATATCCGCGAAAACCGGCGTCGCGCCCTCGTAGATCGCGCAGTTCGCCGAGGCGACGAACGAGAACGGCGAGGTGATCGCCTCGTCCCCCTTCTCGAGGCCCGCGAGCCGGCAGAGCAGGTGCAGGCCGGCCGTCCCGGACGAGACGGCGGCCGCAAACGGCGCCCCGACGCATTCCGCGAAGAGTTCCTCGAAGCGGTCGATCGAGGGCCCAAGCGAGAGCCGCCCCGAGCGGAGCACCTCGAGCACGAGCTCCTCGTCCCGCTCGTCGATGTACGGCGCCGAAAGCGGGATCGGCTTGAGCGCCGTACTCATCGGACGACCTTCGGTTGGACGCTCATGCCTGGGTCGACGCCCGCTCGGCCACGTCCACGTAGTCGAGCCAGTGACTCCAGCGCTCGCTTTGGCCGCGAACCGTGTCGAGATACGCCTTCTGGAGCTCGAGCGTCACCGGACCGACGCCCACCTCGTGGTCGTCGACCGACCGGACGGGCGTCACCTCGGCGGCCGTACCCGTCATGAAAACCTCGTCCGCGAGGTAGAGGTCGGAACGGATCACGTTGCCTTCCTCGACGACGTAGCCGAGATCCTGCGCGATCTGGATCACGGTGTCGCGAGTGATCCCGGGCAGGATCGAGGTCGAGAGCGGCGGCGTCCAGAGCCGGCCGTCCTTGACGACGAAGACGTTCTCGCCCGACCCGTCGGCGACATAGCCGTCGGCGGTGAGAAGGATCGCCTCGTCGTAGCCGGCGCGCTGAGCCTCGTGAACCGCGAGCATCGAGTTGAGATAGATCCCGGTCGCCTTCGCGACGTGCGGGATCGTGTTGGCGCCGACGCGTTGCCACGAGGAGACCTTGGCGCGGATTCCCGAGCCCGCATTCTCGTCCCCGAGATAGTTGCCCCAGGGCCAGCTCATGATCACGACCTCGATCGGGTTGTCGCCCGTGTGCACGCCGAGCTCGCCGTAGCCGTAGAAGGCGAACGGGCGGACGTAGCACTCGGCCAGGCCGTTCCGGCCGATCAGCTCGTGCATCGCCGTCCTGATCTCGTCGATTCCGAACGGCAACTTCATGTGGAGTAGCTTCGCGGAGCCCGCGAGCCGGTTCAGATGCTCCCCGAGCCGGAAGACGGCCGGACCCTTCGGCGTCTCGTAGCAGCGGATCCCCTCGAAGACACCCGTGCCGTAATGGAGCCCGTGGGCGCCGACGTGGATCGTCGCATCCTTCCACGGGATGAACTCACCGTTCATCCAGATCGTCTCGGTCTCGCGCATTCAGGCGTCTCCTCTCGGGGCGGAATGGTAAGCGGCCTCCTGGACGGCGTCCATCGGCTCGCCGCGGGTCAAACGCAGCAGCTCGGGCGGGCGAATCGCAGCGAGGTGCGCCGGCGAGCCGGCGCCGACCCAGACGAGATCGTGGGTCAGAAGCGTTCTGTCGACGAATCTGCGCGCGATTCGCGGCAGCGGGAACGGAGCGACGGCACCGGGCTCGAAGCCTGTGGTGGCAACTACCTCGTCGGCGCCGGCGATCCTCGCATCCGTCGCTCCGGCGGCGCGCGCGACCTTGTCCAGGTCGACACGGCGGTCGCCCGGAACGAGGACGACGACAGGCCGGCCGCCGCAGATGACGACGATCGACTTGACAATCTGATCGAGCGAGCAACCAGCAGCCTCGGCGGCGGCGCGGGCGGTCGGCGTACCTGACTCGAACTCCTCGAGCCTCGCCTCCCCACCCGCCTCCCGCAGGAAAGCGGCGACTCGCTCGACCGGCTCGGGCCAGCTCGTGCGCACCGCGGAAGAGTACCCCTAGCCGAGGACTATGAAGCGGGCGTCGTCGAAACCTTCGCCGCGCACGCGCTCCAGCAGCTCGGCCGGCGGCGCGGAGTCGATCGAGAGCGCCATCAGCGCCTCACCGCCCTCCTTCGTCCGCGAGACCGCCATGTTCGCGATGTTGACGCCGCTCGCCCCGAACATCGTCCCGACGCGACCAATCACGCCCGGAACGTCGGCGTAACGGAAGAAGACCATCCGGGGCGAGAGCTGCAGGTCGATCCCGAAGCCGAGGGCCGCAGCGAGGAAGTGCCTGTGCTCGGGCCCGACCGTGGTGCCCGAGACCTCGACGCCGTCGACCGTGACGGAGACGAGATTCGTGTAATCGCGCGCAGTCGTCGAGCGCTCCTCCGTCACCTCGATTCCGCGCTCCGCAGCGATCAGGGGGGCGTTGACGTAGTTGACCGCCTGCTCGACGCGCCCCTCGAAGGCGCCGTTCAGCGCGGCGACGGTGAGGAGACGGGTGTCGTGCTCGGCGAGAGCTCCGTTGTAGGCGAGCGCGATCCGGCGCGGCTGGCCGCCGGCCAGCTCGACGGCCAGCCGGCCGAGCCTGGCCGCAAGCGGGATGAACGGCCCGAGCAGCTCGAGGTCCTCGGCGCGCACCACCGGGATGTTGACCGCGTTCGTGACGAGCCCGCCCTCGAGCGCGGCGACGACCTGCTCCGCGACGATCACGCCGGCCCGATCCTGGGCCTCGCCGGTCGACGCGGCGAGATGCGGGGTGACGACGACGGCATCGAGCTGCAACAGCTCGCCGGTATAGGGCTCGGTGGAGAAGACGTCGAGCGCGGCGCCGGCTACCCGGCCGCTGCGAATGGCCTCGGCCAGCGCCGCCTCGTCCACGAGCTCGCCCCGCGCGGCGTTCACGATGCGCACGCCCGGCCGAACGTGAGCGAGCGCGGCGGGGCCGAGGAAACCACGCGTCTCCTCCGTGAGCGGCAGGTGGAGGGTCAGGAAGTCGGCAACGGCGAGCACCTGCTCGGCGGTCTCGGCGTGGTCGGCTCCGAGCTCGCGGAAGCGGTCGGGGACGACGAACGGGTCGTAGCCGACGACGCGCATCCCGAGGCCGAGCGCGCGCCGTGCAACTTGCCGCCCGATCCGGCCGAATCCGAGCACGCCGAGCGTCTTGTCCGCGAGCTCGACGCCGCCCCAGCGCGAGCGCTCCCAGCGACCCTGCTTCAGGGCGGCATGGGCCTGCGGGATGTTGCGGGCGAGCGCGACGAGCAGGCCGATCGTGTGCTCCGCAGCCGAGACGACCGTCGAGTCGGGCGCGTTCGCGACGACGATTCCCTTTCGCGTCGCGGCGGCGACGTCCACATTGTCCACCCCCACCCCCGCGCGCCCGATCACCTTGAGCTTGTCCGCATGCTCCAGCAGCTCCGCGGTCAGCTTCGTGGCAGAGCGGATCACGATCGCGTCGTAATCCCCGATGATCTCCTCGAGCGGGGATTCGAGATCGACGTCGACGTCGAAGCGCGAGCGGAGCAGCTCGACCCCGGCGGCCGCGATCTCCTCGCGCACGAGGGCTTTCAGACCGGGGCTCCTTCGGCATAGACCTCGAGCGCGCGCGTGGCGGCGAGACCGCGCTCGATGGGCGCGTCGAGCTCGCCCAGCACGAGCTCGACGGCTGAGAGCGCGGTCGCGATGTCGAACTCGTCGAACCAGCCGATGTGCCCGATCCGGAAGATCCGCTCCTTGAGGTCGCCCTGGCCGGCCGCGATCGTGATTCCGTGCCGGTCGCGGAGCGCATCGGTCAGCTCGGTCGAGCCGAGACCGTCCGGCATGAAGGCGGCCGTGACGACAGCCGAGCGCTCCTCATCCGGCGAGAAGAGCTCGAGCCCCATCGCCTTGATCCCGGCACGGCAGGCGCGACCGAGCCGGGCGTGGCGGGCGCAGGCGGCGTCGAGCCCCTCCTCGAGCAGCAAACCGAGTGCGACGTCGAGCGCGACGACGAGCGAGACCGCCGGTGTGAAAACGCTGTCCAGCTTTGCCTGGGCTGCACGCGTCCGCTGCCAGTCGAAGTAGTAGCGCGGCAGCGTCGAGCGCGCCGCGAGCTTCCAGGCGGCTTCCGAGACAGCGACCGTGGCGAGGCCCGGAGGCGTCATCAGAGCCTTCTGCGAGCCCGCGACGACGATGTCGAGGCCCCATTCGTCCATCTCCAACGGGACGGCGCCGAGGCTCGAGACGGCATCCACGACGACGAGCGCTCCCGCATCCTTCGCGACGGCGGCGAGCGGCCGCAGGTCGCAGACGACGCCCGTCGACGTCTCCGAGTGGACGAGGAAGACGAGCGAGACCCGCTCGATCTCGGCGAGCTTGCGCGTGAGCTCGACGGCGGAGGGCGTCTCGCCCCACGCGTAGCTCAATTCCTCGACCTCGCAGCCGTAGCTGCGAGCCATCGACGCCCAGCGCTCGCCGAACTGCCCGGCGCTGACGGCGAGAACGCGGTCTCCCGGGGAGCAGAGATTGAGGATCGCCGACTCGAAGGCGCCGGTGCCGGAGCAGGTGAAGAGAAGGACTTCCGCGCTCGTCCGATGCACCTCCTTGAGCCTTCCGAGCACTCGCTCGTAGACGATTCGGAAGTCGGGCGCGCGGTGGTGCAACACCGGCTCCGAGAGCGCGGCCAGCACCTGCGGCGGCACGGGCGTCGGTCCGGGCGTGAACAGGTATCGCTTCGGCGCCATCCGCTCGGAGCCTAGCGCTCGCCTCCGCGCCGGGCGCGCATACGCTCCGGCCGTGGAAGCCCTGCTCGCATTCGGCGCCGCCCTGTTGACGCTCCGGCTGAGCGGCCTCCTCGCAGCCCGCTGGCGCAGCACGCGCTCGGCTCAACTCGCGGCCTGGAGCGCCGGGCTCGGCGCCTACGCGCTCGGGGCTGCGGCGCTCGCCTGGGGCTCTGCCGCAGGCTGGGACGACCGGTCGTTTCGTGCCTATTACCTCTTCGGCGGCCTGCTCACGGCACCGCTGCTCGGCGCGGGTTCCCTACTCGGGATGGGGCGACGTCTGGCGGGACCTGTCGTGCTCGTCTATGCCGGCCTCGCGATCGGGATCGCCGTCGCCGTTCCGCTCTCGGCTTCAGTGAGCGGGACGACGATCCCGGAAGCCCAGGCCCACCTCGAGCTCTTTCCAGCACGGATCGTGGCCATCGCCGGCAATGTGGCGGGCTCGGTGGCGCTCGTCGCGGTCGCGCTCGTCACGCTCCGACGGCGTCCACTCGGTAACTCGCTGCTCCTCGCCGGGGTCGCGCTGGCCGCCGTCGGAAGCGCGTTGGCCGGGCTCGGCACCGGGAGGACCTCTCTCTTCATCGCCCTCGCGGCGATCATGATCTACGCGGGCGCAGTCGCTCGTTCGTGACAGAACTTACGTTTTGCAAACAACAGGCCTGCTAGCCTGCCGGGGCAACGCGCGCTGCCCGGATGCCCTGCGGCTCCTCCGCGTCCCGGCGGCCGATCCTGTTCCCGTTCAAGGGGGTTTCGTTGAACCTGTCCGTTCGTTTGCTGCTGCTCGTAGGGATTCTCGTCCTGGCGTTTGCTGCGTTTGCGCGGCTGGAGGCCGCCGATGCGCGCTCCGCCCGGGTGAGCCTCGCCGAGCAAATCGCGGACTACCGCAGCGAGACCTGGCGCTGGCAGCGGCTGATGGGGAAGCCGCGCACGCCGACGACCTACAGCGAGCGCAAGGTCGCGAGCAGTACCTACCGTAGGTGGGTGCGCGATCTCTGGCGGACGCGCGCCCTCGTCGCCGAGCGTCGCGCCGCTCGGCCCCCGCACCGCTCGCAATGGCTCTGCATTCACCGATACGAACGTCATCCGCTCCAGGGTTGGGCGACGCAGACCGGCAACGGCTATTACGGCGGGCTTCAGATGGACATCTCCTTCCAACGGGCGTACGGCTCGGATGTCCTCCGTCGCAAGGGCACGGCGAACAACTGGTCGGCGGTCGAGCAGATGTGGGTCGCCGAGCGCGCCTACCGCAGCGGCCGTGGCTTCCACCCCTGGCCGAACACCGCCCGCTCCTGCGGGTTGATCTAGCGCGTCAGGTCGGGTCGTCCTCGCCGCGCGCGCGGCGCTCGCGCAGATAGACCGCGAGAAAGACCGACAGGAGCCCGACGGCGAGCAGGAACTCGACGATCGCGCCGCCGATCCCGCCGTGCGCGAGCATCAGTCCTGCGAGAGCAGCCACAACCCTCCGATCGTGTAGGCGACCATCAGCGCGAGCAGCGCGTACTGCGAGCGTAGCGCCGCCTTCGGCGGGAAGAGGCTGATGGCCCGGTCGTGCGCCACCGCGAGTCCGGCGACATGGCCCGCGACGAGCGCCCCGACCTGGACGTACCAGATCGTGTTCGGCGAGAGCGGCGCCAGATTCGGCGCGTAGTCGGCGACGCCGAAAAGATCCCAGCCGTACCCGAACGGATCCGAGCCGAGCGGAAGCGCGAACTGCCCCTGGACGAGGAGCAGCGTGAAGTAGTGCGCCACGGCATAGACGAGCGCGATCGGGACGAGGCTCTGGAGGAACTCCGGCTCGAGCGGGCGCTCGCCCCCGGCCGTTCGTCGCGCCAGTCGAGTGGCGCCGAGATAGGCGAGGACGACGAGGGCGATGCAGCCGAGCAACCCGCCCAGCGCGAGCAGTGTCCCGACGAGATCGGCAGCGCCGGGGGAGTCGAGAACGTACGGGCCCTCGACATCCGCCCGCAGGTCTTGCCACACCGACGAGCGGCTGAGGCCGTCGAACGCGACCGAGCCGAGCATCACCGTGACGACGGCGAGCATCCCGGGCACCCGCTCGGCTCCGGCGAGCCCGGAGAGCGGCGTCCGCAGCACGAGCCGGCCGTTCCGCTCGTCGTTCGTCCGGCCGAAGGGAGCGATCCGGGCGAGCAGCCCGAAGTAGACCGTGAAGGCCTCGCCTCGCTCGGCCCAGAGTTGCCGGCCGACGGCCGCCATCCCGAACCACGTCACGTAGCTGTAGAGCGCGATCGCGAGCGCGAGCGCCCGGGGGTTCGCAGGATCGACATAGCAGAGCTCGAGCGCGACGAATGCAAGGAGGAGCAACGCCGCCGGATAGACGCCGAGCCGCTCCGGATAGGCGACGATCGGATTCCAGGTCCGTCCGAGCGCACGCCAGATCCAGGCGGCCGCGCTCGCGATCGCAAGCCAGGGGTTGAGCGCCGGCCAGACGTTTCCGAGCACGACCTGGAGCAGGACGATCCCGAGCCAGAAGATGACGTAGACGAACGTGGGCGCCAGATTCGTCGCCGAGGACGGCTCGCCGAGCAGCGCCGCCAGGAAGACGAGCACGAGCAGACCCGCCGAGACTGCGCCGAGCAGAACGCGCAGAGCGGTCGAGCGGAGCACGCGCTCGAGGCCTTGCGGTAGCGGCCTCCCCTCGGCGCGCCGGTCGAGCTGCGAGCGCTTCCAGAGCGTGCCGAGCAGCAGGAACGAGAGCACGAGCACGACCGCCGCGCCCCACGAGAAGAGCCACGTCGGAACCGGGAGGTCGCGGACGCCGCCGATCCCGTGCGCGACCAGGATCAAGGACGAACCTCGAGCTCTCCGATCTGGACCCCGCTGTCCTCGAGCTCGATCTCGAAGCGCCCCGGCACGGAGGCGACGAACCGGATCCTGGCCGGTGCTCCCGGCGCGACGTTCGCCATGAGGTCGTAGCCGTGCAGATGCACGTGATCGGCGACGTCGGCGCTGACGCGGAGCACGACGATTCGACCCCGCGAGACCGAGTCCCGCGCGATCCCGCCCTGCGGCGTCCCACCGGTGATGGTGTAGTCGATGCGAACCGTGCCGGGACCGCTGCTTCCCGTCGTCGGCGGCGGCCCGGTCGTCGTCACAGGCGCGCTCGTCGTCACGGGCGCAGTTGTCGTCGGAGCCGAGCTCGTGCTCGCTGGTTGTTCGTCCTCGGGCCGCAGAGCGATGAAGAGAGCCAGGAGAAAGCCGAGCACCGCCGCCGCGATCGCGACCTTGCGGAATTCGGGGCTCACCGGGCGGTCAGCCTATCCCGCACGAGTTCGCTGACGACGCGAGCGTTCGCCTGGCCCCCGGTTTCCTTCAACACCTGGCCGACAAAGTAGCCCAGCAGTCCCTCCTTGCCACCGCGGTAGGCGGCGACCTGGCCGGGATTGGCGTCGAGGACGCGCGCGATCAACGGCTCGAGCTCGGCCGTGTCCGAGACGGACTCCTGGGCGAGATAGGGAGCGGCCTCGAACCCCGGCTCGCCGACTCTGGCGAGAGCCTCGTCGAGCGCCGCGCGTGGGATCCGCTCACGCGCCTCGACGAGCTGGGCGAACTCGGCCGGATCGACCGCTTCGCCGGCCATTCCTGCGAGCCGGTTCGCAATCAAGTTCGCCGCGGCAACCGGCTCCGCCCCGGCCGCGACCGTCGCCTCGTAGAGCCGGTCCAGTCCGCCGGCGACGAGGACCAGCGCCCGGTCGAGATCGAGGTCGCGCTCGAGCGGGCGGATCCGTACGGAGGGAAGCTCGGGCAGCTGGGCGCGACGCCGCTCGACGAGCTCGGCGGGCGGCTCGACCGGAACGAGATCGGGCTCCGGGAAGTAGCGATAGTCGTCGGCCTCCTCCTTCGACCGGCGCGCAGTAAGCGCGCCGGAGGAGGCGTCGAAGTCGTAGGTCTCCTGGACGACCTCGCCGCCCGACTCGTAGACCGCGATCTGGCGCGCGACCTCCGCGTCGATCCCTTGAGCCACGAAGCGGAAGGAGTTCATGTTCTTGAGCTCGCAGCGCGTCCGCAGCTCAGCCGTGCCCTGCGGCCGAACCGAGACGTTCGCGTCCACGCGCAGCGTCCCCTTCTCCATCTCGGCGTCGGAGATCCCGAGCTCCACGATCGTCTGGCGCAACAACTGGAGGAAGCGCCGCGCGTCCTCGGAGGAGTGGATGTCTGGCCCGGTGACGATCTCGACGAGCGGCGTGCCGACACGGTTGAAGTCGACGAGCGAGTGCTCGGCGCCCCCGATCCGGCCCGTGCGCCCGCCGACGTGAACGGTTTTGGCCGCGTCCTCCTCGAGGTGGGCGCGCACGATCCCGACCTCGTGATCGCCCGTTGCGCTCGGAACTAGCATCTTGCCGTTTATGCAAGAAGGCAGATCGTACTGGGAGATCTGATAGCCCTTTGGCGAATCCGGGTAGAAGTAGTTCTTGCGCGCGAAGACGGCCCGCACCGGGATCTCGCAGCCGAGCGCAAGCCCGAGCTTGAGCGTCCACTCGAGCGCCACCCGGTTCGGCACCGGCAGCGCCCCGGGCATGGCGAGGCAGACGGGGCAGGTCTGCGTGTTCTCGCCGCCGCCGAAGCCGTTCGCGCAGCGACAGAACATCTTCGTCCGCGTCTTCAACTGGACGTGGATCTCGAGCCCGACGACCGGTTCCCAATTCCCCGCTCCGGCGCCGGCAAAGCCGGCACCTCCGCTCCTGGGCGGCTCAGTCGAGCCTACGCCGCTAGCCACGAAGGCGCTCCGGAACCGGATCGAAGTTGATCGCCCGCTCGAGCGCGTGCCCGGTGTGGAAGAGCGTGTTCTCGGAGAACTGGGGCCCGATCAACTGCAAGCCGACGGGCAGGCCCTCCGAGAGCCCGCATGGAATATTCAGCCCGGGCAGCCCTGCCATGCACGACGGGATCGTGAGGAGGTCGGAGAGATACATCGCGAGCGGATTCTTCGCCTTCTCGCCCAGCTTGAACGCCACCGTGGGCGAGGTCGGCGACACGAGCACGTCGAAGCGCTCGAACGCGGACGCGTGCTCCCGCGCGATCACCGTCCGCACCTTCTGGGCCTGGCCGTAGAACGCGTCGAAATAGCCGGCGGAGAGCGCATAGGTGCCGAGCATGATCCGGCGCTTCGGCTCGTCCCCGAAACCGGCGTCGCGCGTGCGCTCGACCATCTCTTGATAGCGCTCACCTTCGACGCGCAGGCCGTAACGGACGCCGTCGTAGCGCGCGAGGTTGGACGAGGCCTCGGCCGGGGCGATCAGGTAGTAGCAGGCGAGCCCGTACTCGACCGAGCGCGGCAGCTCGCACTCCCCGACCTCGGCGCCGAGCGAACGCGCG
Organism: Gaiellaceae bacterium; assembly: GCA_037720595.1. Taxonomy (GTDB): domain Bacteria; phylum Actinomycetota; class Thermoleophilia; order Gaiellales; family Gaiellaceae; genus Gaiellasilicea. The sequence goes on from JBBJLW010000006.1 coordinate 28,032, forward strand.
AGCTCGATGCCTCGCTGCACGGCCTCGGTGACGCCGGGCGCGATCCCATCGGCCTCATTCAGCTCCTTGGGGACGCCGATCCGAAGGCCGGTCAGGTCTTCGCCCTCGGGCAGGCGGACCGGCTCCGGGAGCTCGACTGTCGTCGAGTCGCGCTCGTCGCGGCCGGCGATGATCGAGTAGAGGAGCGCGCAGTCGCGGACGTTCTTCGCGACCGGGCCGACCTGGTCGAGGCTGGAGGCGAACGCGACGATTCCGTAACGGCTGACCGTCCCGTAGGTCGGGCGCAGGCCGACATTGCCGCACAGCGCGGACGGCTGCTTGATCGAGCCGCCGGTATCGGAGCCGAGCGCCCACGGCGCGAGCCCGGCCGAGACTGCGGCCGCCGAGCCGCCGCCTGAGCCGCCCGGGACCCGCTCGAGATCCCAGGGGTTGCGCGTGGGTCCGTAGGCGGAGTTCTCGGTCGAGGAGCCCATCGCGAACTCGTCCGTGTTGGTCTTGCCGATGATCGGCAGGCCCACCGCCTTGCAGCGAGCGGCGACGGTCGAGTCGAAGTGCGGCACGTAGCCGGCCAGGATCTTCGAGCCCGCCGTCGTCTCGATCCCCTGCGTCGAGATCACGTCCTTGAGCGCGATCGGGACGCCGTCGCCGACCGGCTCCTCGACGAGCCGCAGGTAGCAGTGCAGCTCGTCGTCGCGCTCGGCGGCGGCGTCGAGGTAGGCGCGATGCAGCTCGGCCGCGGTGACCTCTCTGCGTTCCAGCAGGCCTGTCGCCTCCTCGGGGGTCTGCGGGTGGGTGTCGCGCTCGCCGAAACCGGGCGCGACCCCGCTCTCCCCCAGTCCCCCCGCTGGGGGCACGCGGGCCCCCTGCGAACAGCGTCGCAGGAAGCGAGATACGCGTGTGTGACGGATCTGTGCCGGTTGTGTGTCATCTGCTCCACACTCAACTCGTCGGTGGCACCCGGAAGAGATCGCCGTCGCGCTGCGGCGCGTTCGCGAACACCTCGTCGAGACCGAGCGAGTCGTGCGGCTCGTCCTCGCGCCAGGCGTTCACGAGCTCGAGCGGGTGCGAGGTCGGCGGCACATCCTCGAGGTCGAGCTCCGCCACCTTTCCGACCGCGTCGAGGATCGCGCCGAGCTCCAGCGTCAGCCGCTCGACCTCGTCGTCGGTCAGCTCGAGCCGCGCGAGCTTCGCGACGTGCAGTACCTCCTCACGTGTGATCGCCATGTCGTCCATCCTCCCAAAGCGAGAGCCCCTTCCGGGGCTCTCTGTGACTCGAAATCCGGAAGTGCTCTACGCGACGGCGGAGACGTTCGCCGCCTGGGCGCCCTTGGGCCCCTGGACGACTTCGAATTCGACGCGCTGGCCTTCGGTCAACGACTTGTAGCCGTCCATCGTGATCGCCGAGAAGTGGACGAAGACGTCCTCGCCACCCTCACGCTCGATGAATCCGTAGCCCTTCTCGTTCGAGAACCACTTAACGGTGCCCTGCGCCAACTGATGTTCCTCCTTGCGTGAAGCGACAGTGGTGCATGCACCGTGCCGCTGACCTGTAAGCGCGCGAAACATAGCCTCATGAAGCAGGAAACGCAAGCTCCCGCGAGCGGTAGCGAGCGGCTTTGACGGCGTTGCGCAAGAGCATCGCGATCGTCATCGGGCCGACCCCGCCCGGGACCGGCGTCAGCAGGCCCGCGCGCTCCGCCGCGGCAGGCTCGACGTCGCCCACCAGAGCCCCCTCGGCACGCGTGATTCCGACGTCGATCACGGTCGCTCCCTTCTTCACCCAGTCGGTCCGGACGAGGCCGGGGACGCCCACCGCCGCGACCACGACATCAGCCCGCGCGACCTCGGCGGCGAGGTCGCGCGTCCGCGAGTGGCAGACGGTGACGGTCGCGTGCCGCTGCAGGAGGAGCAGCGCAGCCGGCTTGCCGACGATGTCGCTTCGCCCGATCACGACAGCCGTGGCGCCGACGAGGTCGACGCCGTACTCGTCGAGGAGCGCGAGCACGCCGAGAGGGGTCGCGCCGACGAAGGTCGGCCGGCCGAGGAGGAGCTGGCCCGCGTTGAACGGGTGCAGCCCGTCGACGTCCTTGATCGGGTCGATCGCCGCGATGACCCGAGATTCGTCCAGCCCATGCGGCAGGGGAAGCTGGACGAGGATGCCGTCCACGGACTCGTCGGCGTTCAACTCCCCGACGCGCTCGAGCAGCTCGCTCTCGGCGATGGCGGCTGGCAGCCGGACATCGCGCGACGCGATCCCGACCTCGAGGGAGGCCTTGTGCTTGAGCCGGATATACACGTCGGACGCCGGATCGTCGCCGACGAGGACCGTGGCGAGCCCGATCGGGCGCAGGCCCGCGACCTCGGCGGCGACCTCCTCGCGAATGCGCGCCGCTAGAGCTTTCCCGTCCATGATCGTCGCCGCCACGGTGCGCAGAATACGCCGGGGCTCAGCTAGGGCAAGTACCACATCGCTCGCAGCGCTTTGTCGCAGAAGCGTCACGGCTTCGTCACGATTTACCCGCTGACTCTGCGACCGTCTCTGCGACCGTCTCTGCGACGCGGTCCCAGCACTCACTTCGTCGACGCCCCGAGAGCTGCTCGCAATCGGTCGGCATAGATCAGCCGCTCCTCTGGCGTCGCCCACCTCGTCTCCCGATGGCGTTCGTGGAACCTGTCGCCCGCGTAGCGCGGCAACACGTGAACGTGGAAGTGCCAGACGTCTTGTCCTCCACCCGGCTCGTTGTGTTGTCGGGTGGAAGTTCCGTCACACGCGTAGGCAGCACGCAGGGCCAGGGCGATCTTCTGCACCAACGCATAGACGGAACCGAGTCGGTCGACTGGGATGTCGTACAGGTCCTCGAAGTGCTCATTCGGCACCACGAGGACATGGCCGAGGTTCCCTTCCCACCATTTCGGCGAGATGAGCGCCGTCGCATGCAAATCGCCGAGAACGATGTCCGTGAGAGCGTTGCGTTCGCTCTCTCGACCCGCCAGAACGTCGCAGAACGGGCAGCGGTAGCCGGGTGGCTCGTGCCGGTGCATCCGGCGACTATCGCACTAAGCTCTGCCGATGAACCGCTGGCCCCGCAAGAACGATGCCGCCTCGATCCGAACGCGCCGGGACGCGATCCGCGACGTCGTGGGCGACGAGCCACTCTCCCACGACGACGAGGCCTGGTCGCGCGCACAAGAGTCCCACACCGGCGCGGCCGTGATCCCCGTCTCCGTCGTCGGGCCGCTCCTCGTCGAGCTCGGCGCCTACGAGCTCGAGGAGCCCGCCGGCTCGCTGCGCGAAACGAGCCGCGACCGAGAAGAGGTGCTGATCCCGCTCGCGCATACCGAAGGCGGGCTTTCCGACTCCATGTCGCGCGGCCTGAGGGCCGCGGCGACCGCGGGCGGCTTCCGAACGTACGTCCTTCGGGACAGAATCACCAGAGCATCATGCTTCATCTGCAAAGATACAGACGATGCCGTGAAACTTGCAAAGTGGGTGGAGAACTCCGTCGACGACCTCCGCTCCTTCCTCCTCGCCCTCGACGATCCATCGCTCTCGAAGCGAGCGAAGCTTCGCGAGGTGCAGACGCACGTCGTCGGCTCGATGTGCCACGTCCTCTGGAGCTGGACGACCGGCGACGCCTGCGGGCCGAACATGATGACGCGCAACAGCTACGCCCTGAACATGGGCTACGTGATGCAACAGGCACCGGTGAAGCCCGAACGAGCGATCCTCGAGGCAAACATGGGCGGCGACAAGAAGCCGTCACACCAGTTCTTCGGCTCGGGGCACGGCAAGACCGTGCTCGCCGAGGCGACGCTCGACGCCGAAACGGTGCGACGCGTGCTGAGGACGACCGTCGACGACCTGATCGAGCTCTCCTGGGCGGGAACGCACGGCGCGGTCGCCTCCGGAATGCAGTCGGTCGCCTTCACCCCCGCTTCGGCGATCGCCGCGATCTTCGCCTGTACCGGCCAGGATCTGGGGATGATCGGGACGAGCTCGATGGCCCACGGCACCGCGCGCCGGACGGCCGACGGCGGCCTGCACGCCGCGATCCGATTCCCCGGCCTCGAGGTCGGCACCGTCGGCGGAGGGACCACCCTCCCGTACGCCCGCTCGTGGCTCGCGCTGCTCGGCTGCGTGGGAACCGGCACCGTCTATCGCTTCGCGCAGCTCATCGCGGCCGCGGCGCTCGCACTGGAGATCTCGGCGTCGGCGGCGATGGCGACGGCCGGCTCCGAGAACTTCTTCCGGGCCCACCACGAGCGCGGTGGACTGCGTTAGTCGCCGAGCGAAGCCTCCTGAAGGGGCTGCGAGCGGCCCGGAAACCGGGCTGGCACCCGGTCACTTCGAGCTTGACGCGGCTAAGCTCTTGCGCGATGTCCGCTGATCCCGTCACAGAGGACCCGATCAACGCCGACGCGACCTTCGAGCCGCTGCTCGCGGCCGAGCGCGCCGCTGCCGACGACGCCGCCCACGACCAGCGCGCACGCGGCGTCCTCCGCTTCTACGAGCTCGCCAAGAAGCAGGAATGGCAGGTGCGCGACCTCCCGTGGGGCGAGATCCCGCCGATCCCGGAGACGCGCGCCGGCGCCTCGCCCGAGAAGAAGGAGCGCCGCCGCGCGGTCTGGCGCTCCGTGATCACGCAGCAACTCCAAGCGGACGAGCTCGCAGTCCAGATGTCCGGGCAGCTCCTGAACATGGCTCCGCACCCCGAGGCGAAGCTCTACTACTCGACGATGGTGCAGGACGAAGCCCGCCACGTCGAGGCGTGGTTGAAGCTCTCGAGCGAGGCCGGCGGCACCGCTGAGCGCGACCCCCACCTCGACGAGCTCGCGAGGATGACGCTCGATGCGGAGACGCTCGAGGAGAAGGTCTTCCAGATGCAGGTCTTCTTCGAGCGGCTGATCATCCCCCGCTTTCGGCTGATCGCCCGCTCGGCGCGCGGGACGATCCTCGAGGACGTCTGCAACCGGCTCACGATCGACGACGGGATCCACCACAGCTCCGGCGTCGCGTACGAGCGCGTGCTGCTGGAGCACGCGTCGAAGCAGACCAAGGATCGACTGATCAAGGCCGCGAACGGGCTCCTGCCGATCTTCGTGGAGCACGCACTCTGGCGACCGAAGGAGCGCGCCTGGATCGGGAACGTCATGCGCGAGACCGACATCCGTCGGCTCCAGGACGACGTCAAGGACGGGATCCGGATGGCGTCGAGCCTCGGCCTCGACGTCTCGGACATCCAGCTCCCGTTCGCCGCATAGAGCTCCAACGCACTCAGGTCGTCCCGCGCGCCCTCGACGAGACGTTCGCGTTCTTCGCCGACCCGCGGAATCTCGAGGCAATCACGCCGCCGTGGCTCCACTTCCGAATCCTCGATGCACCCGAGCGGCTCGAACGCGGCTCGCTCCTCCGCTACCGGCTCCGTCTCTACGGGATCCCGGTCCGCTGGCTGACCGAGATCGAAACCTGGCACCCACCGCAAGGCTTCGTCGACCGGCAGCTTCGCGGGCCGTATCTGCTCTGGCTCCACACACATCGCTTCGCCCCGACGCCCGCGGGAACCGAGATCTACGACAACGTCCGCTATCGCGTCCCCGGTGGCCCGCTCCGGCCGACACGCCTCGTCCGCCGCCTCGTCGACGAGATCTTCGACTACCGGGCCGACCGGCTCCGCGAGCTGCTCACGCCGTAACTCGTCCTTCACCGCGATGTGTTCAAGCGCGGTTTCTCGAAATGGGAAGGCGGCGGAACAGACCGCAGAGAACTCCCCGTGCGTCTCACCGTAACTGCCGTCGGGAGCAGGCCGGGGCAGTCGGGGTTGGGTTTGTCCGTAGAGCCGAGCGCGCGCCGCTGCTCGACCGGGTCGATCACGAGAGCCGCTCCTCGAGGCGCTCCCGGACAACCGCCACACTCGCGGCGTAGAGCGGCTCGCCGAGCACCGAGGCCGCAAGCTCGTTCGCCTCGCGCACGACCCTCTCTCGCTCGGTCTCGAGCCCGCTGCGCGCGACGAAGACGGCGGCGTGCGCTCGCGAGACCCACTCGGCCAGGCCTTCGAGCGCCGCCGTAGGCGGCGCGAGCCCCGCGACGCGTGGCGCCGCCTCGAGCTCGGCCGCAAGCTCTCGACCACGAGCGTCGAGCGAGCGGGCCTCGGTATCGGCAGCCGCGGTCGCCTGCTCCAGCTCCTCACGGCGAGCAATGAGCCGACCGCGCCGCTCTTCCGTCGTGCGCACATCGGTCGCTGCGTGAGCCTCACGCCGGCGAGCCGTCGCGGCCGCGTCCTCGCTGCGGGCGCGCTCGACGGCACGCCGAGCCTGATTGTGGGCCGTCCGCGCCGCCTCGAGCTCGCGCTCGGCATCCGCGAGCGTCGTCTCAACCTGCTGCCGGTCACGCGGCAGCCGCTCGAGGAACTGGCCGAGCCGCTCCGCCTCCGCCCGAATCTCGTCTACCCGCCGGCCGAGGTCGACGAGAAGCCTGATCCGGTCGGCCAGCACCGTGTCGCGCTGCTCGAGCTCCGCAGCGAAAGCGAGAGACGCGTCCACGGAAGGCACGTTAACGTGAGCCGCGATGACGAGAGTGACGGTCGACGTCGGTGAGCTGCAGGGTCTGACGAGGCTCCTCTCCGTGGTTGTTCGCTTCGTCCTCAGGCTCGCGTTCGCTGCGCTCGTCGGCGTCGCTGCGATTGCGTCCCTCTTCGCCCGCGGGGGCTTCTCGGCGTTCGACGGCGTAGTCACGGCGTTGCTCCTGGCGCCGCCGGCGACCCTGCTCCTCTTCGCGGCGGGGCTCCGCGAGGTCGCGCGCCTGCCCGAGCGGCTGCGTCGCATGCCGCAGCAGGGCTCGGAGCAGCTTGCGGAGCTGACGCGGATGGCCGGCGATGCGCGCACCGCCGGCTTCCGGCGAGCGCCCTCGCTGCTCTGGCGACTCCGCGGAGCCGTCGGTTCGACACGCGATCTGGTCGGCTTCGCGCTGCCGCTTCGCATTTTTACGCCGCAGTTCCTCGGGTTGACGTTCGTCGCTGCCGGGCTGAGCGTGCTCTTGGTGTTCGGAGGCCTCGTCGCGCTGGTCGTGCTTGCGGTCGGTTAGTGCCGGGAACGAGTCGACGATGGAACCCGCCCAGGCAATCCAGGAGCTCGATCTGGTCGTGGCGCGCGTGACCGCCGTCGCCGCCCACCCGGGCGCTCGCGGACCGTCGACGCTGCTGACGCTCGATCTTGGCGGCCGCGGCTCTCGCGAGACGCCGGTGCCGATCGCCGTCGAGGAGGCCGGCGAGCTCGTCGGCAGCCAGGTCATCTGTGCGCTGGGCTCATCGCAGGGTGGCGAGGACGCGGTCGTGCTCGCCGTTCACCTGCACGACGCCGGCCTCGTTCTCATCCGTCCTGACCGAGAGGTCGAGGACGGATCGCCAGTCGCGTAGCTACCCTCCTCCGGTGCTGCGCCGAGACTTCCCTGCCCGCCGCGACGACCTGCGCAACGTCGCGATCGTCGCCCACGTCGACCACGGAAAGACGACCCTCGTCGACGCGATGCTCTGGCAGTCAGGATCGTTCCGCGCCAACCAAGACGTGAACGAGCGGGTCATGGACTCGATGGATCTCGAGCGCGAGAAGGGGATCACGATCCTCGCCAAGAACACGGCCGTCCAGCGAGGCGACACGAAGATCAACATCATCGACACCCCCGGGCACGCGGACTTCGGCGGCGAGGTCGAGCGCGGCCTGACGATGGTCGACGGTGTGCTTCTGCTCGTCGACGCGAGCGAGGGGCCGCTCCCCCAGACGCGCTTCGTCCTGCGCAAGGCGCTCGAGTCGCGCCTTCCCGTCGTGCTCGTCGTGAACAAGGTCGACCGGCCGGATGCGCGGACGGAGGAGGTCGTGAACGAGGTCTACGAGCTTTTCCTCGACCTCGACGCGGACGAAACCCAGATCGAGTTCCCGATCGTCTACTGCATCGCCCGCGACGGTCGCGCCGGCCTCGCCGAGGACGAGCTCGCCGACGACCTCGGGCCGCTCTTCGACACGCTCCTCGAGACGGTTCCCGCACCCTCGCACGATCCCGAGCACCCGTTGCAGGCGCTCGTCACGAACCTTGACGCCTCCCCGTACGTCGGTCGCCTCGCGCTCTGCCGCGTCCGCCACGGGACGATCCGCAAGGGCCAGCAGATCGCCTGGTGCCGCGCCGACGGGACGATCGAGAACGCGCGCGCGACGGAGCTCTACGTCACGGACGCGCTCGATCGCGTCCCTGCTGACGAGGCCGGCCCGGGCGAGATCGTCGCGCTCGCGGGTCTGCCCGGCGTGACGATCGGCGAGACGATCGCCGACCCGGACGACCCGCGTCCGCTACCTGTCACTTCGGTCGACGAGCCGTCGCTCTCGATCACGCTCGGGATCAACACCTCGCCGCTCGCGGGCACCGAGGGCGACAAGGTGACCGCGAGCATGATCAAGACCCGGCTCGAGCAGGAGCTCGTCGGCAACGTCTCCCTGCGAATCCTGCCGACCGAGCGGCCCGAGGTCTGGGAGGTGCAGGGCCGCGGCGAGCTCCAGCTCGCAGTGCTCGTCGAGATCATGCGCCGGGAAGGTTTCGAGCTCACCGTGGGCAAGCCGGAGGTGCTGACGAAGCAGGTCGGCGGGAAGCGGCACGAGCCGGTCGAGCGCGTCTCGATCGACGTTCCCGAGGATTACATCGGCGTCGTCACCCAGATGCTCGCGCTGCGCAAGGGGCGGATGCAGCAGATGGTCAACCACGGCACCGGCTGGGCGCGGATGGAGTACCTCGTGCCGGCGCGCGGGCTGATCGGCTTCCGCACCGAATTCCTGACCGAGACACGAGGGGCGGGGATCATGCACCACGTCTTCGAGCGCTACGAGCCCTGGCACGGCGAGCTGCGCACGCGTCCCTCGGGCAGCCTCGTCGCCGACCGGCGCGGCCCGACGACCGCCTTCGCCCTCTCGAACCTCCAGGAGCGCGGCGTCCTCTTCGTCGCGCCGGGCGTCGACGTCTACGAAGGGATGATCGTCGGAGAGAACGCACGCAGCGAGGACATGGACGTGAACGCGTGCAAGGAGAAGAAACTGACGAACATGCGCGCGTCGAGCTCCGATGAGCTCGTTCGCCTGATCCCGCCGCGGCCGATCTCGCTCGAGCAGGCGCTCGAATTCATCCGGAACGACGAGTGCGTCGAGGTGACGCCGAAGTCGATCCGCCTGCGCAAGGTCGAGTTCTCGGCGGGGAAGCGACAATCGGCCACGTCGCGTCGCAAGCGCGAGCTCGAAGGTGCAGCGTCGTGACGCGGAAACAGGCCGACGAGCTACGGCTCACGGCGACGGCAACGGCACCGCTGGTGGCCACGACATCATCGCGCCGCGACTCCCGTCGCCAATGCCTTCTGCACGGTGCCCCACGAGCTCGAGGACCGTGTACGGCTTCTGGAGGAAGGCGACCTCTCCGACGGCGTCGACCAGCCCGTCGAGAGCATGGGCGGTATAGCCGCTCGAGACGACGACCGGTAGATCGGGCCGGATCGCCCGCAGGCTCCGAAGGACTTCGTCGCCGCTTAGCCCGGGCATCATCAGGTCGAGGACGACGGCGTCGATCTCGGCGTCACGCTCCTGGAAGAGAACCACCGCTTCTTCGCCGTCCGAGCAAGTCAGGACCGTGAAGCCCGCACGAACGAGCATGGCCTGGGTCACCTCGCGGATCACCCTCTCGTCGTCGACGACGAGGATCGTGCCGCTTGCGTGCGAACGAGGGCTCGGGATGTTCTGCACCCAGAGCGGTGCATGGGAGAGCGGCAGTAGCGCCATGAACGTCGAGCCTTCGCCGAGCTCGCTCTCGACCCCGACTGCGCCCCCGTGGACTCGAACGATCCCGAGGACCCCAGCGAGCCCGAGACCCCGCCCCGCCCCCTTGCTCGAATAGAAGGGATCGAAGATGCTCACCAACGTGGAAGGGCTCATTCCTGCGCCGGTGTCCGACACCTCGAGATAGCCGTAGTCGCCCTCGGCCGCGTTCTCGCCGAGCACGAACGACTCCAAGTACTCACGATCGGCTGAAACGACACCCGCGCGGACGGTAATCCGGCCATGCTCGGAGCCGCTCGCCTCAGCGGCGTTGACGATCAAGTTCATCACGACCTGCCGGAGTTGCGTCGCGTCGGCCTCGATCACGGGCCTTTCGGGCCCGAAACCGTACTCCAGCAGCACATTCTTCGAGACGACGGCCTCCATCAGGTGACCCATCTCCTCGACCAGCCCGACGAGGTCGACGGGCTCGACGACGAAAGAGCCTTTGCCCGAGTACGCGAGTATCTGTCGCGTCAGGTCGCCGGCCCTTCGGGCGGCGAGCTCGACATCCGCGATCCGCGCCCGCGCACGGGAGTCGGGCGGAAGCTCCTCCAGAGCCAGGCTCGCGTTCCCGAGCACCCCGACCAGGAGGTTGTTGAAGTCGTGGGCGATTCCGCCTGCGAGCATGCCGAGGCTCTCGAGCCGCTGGGACTCCTGCAAGCGTGCCTCGAACTGCCGACGTTCGTCCTCGGCCCGCTTCGCCTCCGTGAGGTCCTGTGCCGTCCCGAGCACGCGAAGGAGGGTTCCGTCGGCGGCAAGGGTCGCCTGCGCGCGGATAGCGAGGAGGCGCTCCTCTCCGTCGGCCCGCACGATCCGAAACTGGTAGGAGAACGGCTCCCCGGTCGGGAGTCCGTCGGCGAGAGCGGCGAGTCGTGCGGATCGGTCGTCGGGGTGAACGAGCGCTTCGAATCTGTCATGGGATTGCGCGATCACGCCGGGCTCGAAGCCGAGGATCCGGTCGAGCTCCTCCGACCAGGATGCTTCGCCCGACTCGGGGAGAAATTCCCAGCTGCCGATCTGACCGACTCGCTGCGCCTCGAGCAATAGCTCACGGTGATTCTTGAGCTCCGCGTTCGCGCGCTCGAGCTCGACGTTGGTGCGCTCGAGCTCCGCGCTCGTGCGCTCGAGCTCGGCGGCAACCGCGGCGTCGAGAGTGGACGTCAGCTCCGCGAGCGCGAGCTCTGCCAGCTTGCGATCGGTGATGTCGCGGGTGAAGCAGCGGGTGTGGATGAACTCGCCCCCAGGCCCCCAGCGCACATTCGAGTTGATCAGGACGTGCTTGATCGAACCGTCCTTGGCCAGCAGCGGCGCTTCGTAATCGCGCAGCGTCTCATTACGGCCCAACCGGCCGAGGATGTCCGAGATCACCGCCGGGTCGGCGTGGAACTCCGAGATGTGGTGGCCGACATACTCGTCTCGCTCGTATCCGAGCGCGTCGAGCTCGTACCGGTTGGCGCGGAGGATGATCCCCTGGGCGTCGACCCAGTGCAGCGCAGAGGCGGCATTCTCGAAGAAGTCCTCGATGCTCTTGGCGTAGACCGTGTTCGCGGCCATGTCTTGTCTATCGACATCGCCGCTGCTTTCTTGAGCACCCGCTTCGAGAATTGGCCCCACCGCATCCCACCTTCCGTGAGACCGCCGATGGGGCTATCGCCGTTGCGTGTGCGTCCAGCGCTCGTGGTCGCGGTCGGCATGGGGTCGATGTTCACGACACGCTCCGGCCGACGTAGGACACGGCTTTCGTTGGGAGCATCATTCTGTGGCGAGACTGGCTTCCGCAATTCCTTGTCGCTCTGGGCTCTCGCTAGAATCGCCTTTTCAACAGAGGGGGTCTCTTGTGAGGAAAGCACTGCTTCTCGTAGCGCTGGCCGCGGTCGCCGTCACCGCTTCCTCGGCTAACGCGATCACGTACGGAGAACCGACCGGTGAGGAGTACTCATATGTGGGCGGGCTTGTCACGACCTCAGCGCGGACGGGGGAGAAATACGTCTACTGCACCGGGACGCTGATTTCGCCCTACGTGCTTTTGACCGCTGCGCACTGTGACATCTCAGACAGGACAGGAACCAACGTAGCGTGCGTCACCTTCGATAGCACCTTCGAGCAAGATTCGACGCTCTATTGCGGCACGTTCATCGCGAGCCCCTACTACACGCAGAGGCAAAACGATCCGAACGACCTGGCCGTCATAGTGTTCGATGAGCCGATCACCACCGTGGGTACCGCGACGGTGGTGGATGAGGTCGGATATCTCGACACGCTGTTCGCCGATCGTGAACTGACTCCCTCGACCGAGTTCATCTCTGTCGGCTACGGCGGCACCGAGTTCACGAACGCACCCGGCGGCCCGACCACCCAGTATCTCGACATCCGGATGAAGGCCACCGGCACATTCCGTGCGCTTGGGCCTGGTTACATCCGAATCTCGCAAAACCCGGCAACGGGAGACGCAGGCACCTGCTACGGCGACTCAGGGGGACCACAGTTCCTGGATGGCATCCTCGTCTCGATCACGGTCACCGGGGACGTGCTCTGTAAGTCCACCAACGTCGTTCAGCGGCTCGACACCGAACTCGCTCAGCTCTTCCTCAGCGAGTACATTTAGGCCACCGGCACCAGGGGCGCGGATACCCCGCGCCCCTGGTGCGCCGTCGTCTGGGTGGGGTGATGGGAGCGGCGCAAGTTTCGATTTGCTGGCGCATCTAACAGGGCAGAGGACGGCGGCGGAAGGGGCAAGGCGGCGGCCACTTAGGGTCGGACCGACGACGCCGTCCTCTCATTCCTCCGGTGCAAGCGTCGATCAAGGTGGGCGCGCCCGGGGGAGTGCGGCTCTCCCGATGACGATCGCTCTGACCACGAGTGGCCCTAGGGGAAGGGCAACTCGGGCGGCACGGTCGCTGGGCGCGCCCGCAAGCAACTTCGACTGCACTTCCCCGCTCCCTCCCTCGCCGCTGAGAATCCTCTCCTGGCCGCCGCCCCACCAATCAGCCGGAGTATTGAGACACTTCTAGAGCAGTTTCAGTGGTTGCTCCGCGGGGTGTCGCAGTCATGGATGGGACGTGGACGTCGTCCAAGCCCCGGCGACAGCGCCTCCCCGACGGCTAAGCAAACCGTCTTGGCCGCGGTACGACGGTCTATCGCGACTTCTCGCGCTGGCTCTACCAGGAGAGGTGCGTCGACCACGACATCATGGGGCGCATCCGCTAACGCCCATCTCGCGACCGATGGCTGTCGCCCGCGAACCTCGCCCGAGTCATCGCCGCAAGGGGAAAAGCGCCTGCGAAATCAATCCGATGCGCAAACCCGCATCAGCAAGCCGATAGAGGCGACGAGCGGATTCGAACCGCTGTACGAGGCTTTGCAGGCCTCTGCCTAACCACTCGGCCACGTCGCCGCGAGGGGCCATCCTAGCGAGGGCGTAACCTTTCCTTCGGCTCGTTCGTTGTTGTCCCGAAAGCAACCACGGAGGGTGGATATGTATATCGGTGGCGGACTTCTGACTCTGATCGTGATCATCCTGCTCCTCATCTGGCTCCTCTAGCAGGAGCCAGACAAGGACGCTTCAGAAGGGGCCATCCGGCCCCTTCTTCGTGCTCGAAGGGTGTTCGGGCTCCTCCTAGTCGACGAGCTTCCGTGTCATCGCGCGGATCGCGATCCGCCACATCACGAGCCCGAAGAGAACGAGCGCGCCGAGCCGTGCGAGATCGACCCAACCGTCCGACCCGAAGGCTGCATGACGGACGAGCTCGACGCAGTGGTGCAGCGGATTGAAATTGCCGGCGATCTGCGCCCAGCGCGGTAGCGCGCTGAGCGGGAAGAACGTGCCGGCAACGAGGAAGAGCGGCGTCAGGACGGCGCTGATCACGTAGCTGAAGTTCTCGATCGAGGACGCGAAGCCCGCGATCGCGATTCCGAAGCACGCCCAGCCGAACCCCGCGACGAACGCAATCAGCGGGACCGCGAGCATCCCCCATGCGGGATCGAGTCCGAATGCGAGAGCGACCAGGAGCGGCACGTTGCCGTAGATACCGGCCCGCGTCGCGACCCAGAGAGCCTCGGCCGTCACGAGCTCCTCCGTATCGACCGGCGCCGCGAGGATCGCGTCGTAGGTGCGCTGGAACTGATATTTGATGAACGTGCCGAACATGGCCGCGAAGGCGCTCGAGAAGAGCACCGCGGTGGCCACCGTTCCCGTCCCGACGAACTCGACATAGTCGTAGCCGCCGACCCTGCTGACGAGCGCGCCGAAACCGAACCCGAAGGCCAGGAGATAGAAGGTCGGCTCGACGGTCGAGGAGAAGGTCGTCGAGCGCCAGTACGACGAGAAGTTCGTGATCTCCCGGACGAGCACGCCCATCATCGCGGGACGTTCGAGCCGGCCGAGCCGGCCACCAGTTGGCGGCGAGGTACCGGCCATCAGTCGATCTCCTCGCCGGTGAGGAGGACGAAGACGTCCTCGAGGTTGGTCGGCCGTCGCTCGCCCTCGGGAGCGCGCCCGTCGGCTCCCTCGACGCCGAGCACGGAGACGCTCGTGCCCGTGCGCCGTGTGCGGAAGCCCGCGGTTGCGGCTGCCGCCTCCACTTCTCCGAGCTTCGCCGGCGAGCCGTAGACCTCGACTGCTTCGCTGCCGGCGTGCTCCGCGACGAGCTGAGCCGGCGGGCCGGACGCGACGGCGCTGCCGTGAGCCATGATCAGCACGGTGTCGGCCAGGCGCTGCGCCTCCTCGATGTAGTGCGTCGACATCAGGATCGTCGTCCCCTCGGCGCGGAGCGCATCGATCAGTGCCCAGAGCTCCTGGCGCACCTGCGGGTCGAGCCCCACCGTGGGCTCGTCGAGCAGGAGAAGTCGCGGCCTGTGCACGAGTGCACGTGCGATCAGGAGCCTCCTGCGCATCCCGCCGGAGAGCTTGTCGACGCGGGTGTCGCGTCGGTCGCCGAGATTGGCGATCCCAATCGCACGCTCGATTGCCTCGCGCCGCTCCGCGCGACCGACGCGGTAGAGGTACGAGAAGACGCGCAGGTTCTGCTCGACGGTCAGCGTCACGTCCAGGTTGTCGAGCTGCGGCACGACGCCGCATTGCGCGCGCGCGGCCTTCGACTCTGCGGGGAGCGTGAAGCCGAGCACCTCGATCTCTCCCTCGTCCGCGATCGACTGGGCCGTGAGGAGTCGCATCGTCGTCGACTTGCCGGCGCCGTTCGGCCCGAGCAGGCCCACGCACGTCCCCTCGGGTACGTCGAGATCGAGCGCGTTCACGGCGATGATCGAGCCGTAGCGCTTGACGGCGCCGCGGAGTCGAATGGCGAGCGAAGCGGTCACGGGTTTCAGCATGCCAGTCGGCGGATCGGCGAGGATGCGGCTGGTGTTCTCCTTCGTCGTTGCTGCCGCAATTGCGCTCTCAGCCCCGCCGCCGCCGACCGTGGCGCTTCCTACGAGCGCTGTCGGCACCGCTGAGCGCCTGGCCGTCGCCACGGGAATGCTGCAAGGCGAGCTCGCGGACTGGCGCAAGAGCGGCGCGCCACGGCCGCCGCGTGACCTACGCCTCTGGGCGCTCTACCAACAGCGCCTCTACCTTGCGCTCGGACTGGCACCCTGGTCGTTCGCCGACGCGGTCGTGGCCCAGCTCCCGACGAGATTCCGCACCGATGCACGCGACCTGATCGTCGCCAGGCGCTCGCTCGTCCGGCTGACGCCGCCGACGACGCTGCCGCTCTCCGCCTTCCGCACCGGGCCTGCCGAGCCCGCTGACCGGCTCTTGGCGCACTACCGGGAGGCACAACGGCGCTTTGGAGTGCCGTGGGAACTGCTCGCCGCCGTCAACTTCGTCGAATCAGCCTTCGGCAAGGTCCGTTCGCGCAGCACCGCCGGCGCACAGGGGCCGATGCAGTTCCTGCCGGCGACGTGGCGCGCCTACGGCCTCGGCGGCGACATCGACGACCCGCGCGAATCGATCCTCGGCGCCGCCAACCTCCTTCGAGCTTCCGGCGCACCCGGTGACCTCCGGCGGGCGCTCTTCGCTTACAACCATTCCTCGCTGTACGTCGACGCGGTTCTCGCCTATTCCCGTGTGATGCGCCGCGACGTCAGTGCGTTCTACGGCTTTCACGCCTGGCAGGTCTTCGTGCGCACCCCGAGCGGCTATCGCCGGCTCACGGACGTCTAGAGAGAGCGGATGATGGGACTCGAACCCACGACCTTCTGCATGGCAAATGGGAGCAGCGTTCGCGCCCGTTCGCACCCGTTCGCTGAAAGCCCGGATTTGCGGGTCATCCTCAAACGCGACCGAACACAGGCGAACCCGAACGAACTCCGAGCGTGACCATGGTGACCACGGCCCCCAGGTCTCAAAGGCGGCCGTGAGCTCTCCCCCGGCCTCATACGGCGTCAGCCAGAGCAGCGATCCGGCGCCGCGCAAAGACGGGTACCGGTGGCTCCTTTCGCCCCGGAACGGTGGAGGCGGCCGTGATCGAGGCGGTGTGAGAAGCGGCTTCGTCTAGCGGGGCCGCGCTTGTTGTGGCTGGGGATGCGGTCTAGCCTCGTGCCATGCTGGTTTGCCCGAACTGCAGGCACGACAACCGCGAGGGCGCCAGGTTCTGCGAGGAGTGTGGCTTCTCGTTCGCGGCGGTGCCGGCGCGGGCGCACGAGCAGCGCAAGACGGTGACTGTGTTGTTCTGCGACCTGGCCGGTTCGACCGCCCTCGGGGAGACGATCGATCCCGAAAGGCTGCGGGCGCTGCTTGCGCGGTACTTCGAGCGGATGAAGGCGATCGTGGAGCGGCACGGCGGCAGCATGGAGAAGTTCATCGGGGACGCGGTGATGGCGGTGTTCGGTGTGCCGCTGGTGCACGAGGATGACGCGCTGCGGGCGGTGCGCTCGGCGGTCGAGATGCGGGACGCGCTGCCCGGGCTGGGGCTGGAGGGGCGGATCGGCGTGATGACGGGCGAGGTGGTGACTGGGACGGAGGAGCGGCTGGCGACCGGTGATCCGGTAAATGTGGCGGCGCGGCTGGAGCAGGCGGCCCGGCCGGGCGAGGTGCTGATCGGGCAGCCGACGCTAGCGCTCGTACGCGACGCAGTCGAAGTCGAGCCGGTCGAGCCGTTCCTGCTGAAGGGCAAGGCCCAGCCGGTTCCCGCCTACCGGCTCCTGCGCGTGGGCGACCAGGAGCGGCGACACGATGCGTTGTTTGTGGGACGTGAGCGCGAGCTCGCGTTCGTGCGGGAAGCCTGGGAGCGTGTGAAGGCCGAGCAGCGCTGCGAGCTGGTCACGATCCTCGGCGATGCCGGCGTCGGCAAGTCTCGCCTCGTCGCGGAGGTTCTGGCTTCGGTCGAGGCGACCGTCGTGCGCGGCCGCTGCCTTCCCTACGGCGAGGGGATCACCTACTGGCCGGTGGTCGAAGTGCTGAAGCAGCTCGACCTGGTGCCCTCGGACGAGGCCGCCGCAGCGGCGATCCGCTCGCTGCTCGGGGAGAGCGAAGCGGCGACCTCGGCAGAGGAGATCGCCTGGGCCTTCCGCAAGACGCTGGAGCAGGCTGCGGTGGAGCGGCCGCTCGTGGTCGTCTTCGACGACATCCAGTGGGGCGAGGAGACCTTCTGCGACCTGATCGAGCACGTCGCGCTCCTCTCCGCGGGCGCGGCGATCTTGCTGCTCTGCATCGCGCGTCCGGAGCTCACTGAGCGCCGCCCCGCCTGGCCGGTGACGCTTCGGCTGGGGCCCCTGGGCGACGAGGACGTCGATGAGCTGATCGCGGAGCGCATTCCCGTCGAGCTGCGCGAGAGGATCGCTCGGGCGGCGGGCGGCAACCCGCTCTTTGTCGAGGAGATGCTGGCGATGGCCGGCGAGGCAGAGGGCGCGGTGGTCGTCCCGCCCACCCTCCAGGCGCTGCTTGCGGCACGCCTGGATCAGCTCGAGACGGCCGAGCGGAGCGTGCTCGAGCGGGGCGCGATCGAGGGAGAGATCTTCCATCGCGGTGCCGTCCAGGCGCTCGCACCCGAGGAAACCCAGGTGACCCCGCGCCTGGCCGCGCTCGTCCGCAAGGAGCTGATCAGGCCGGACCGGCCGCAGCTCGCGGGCGAAGACGGCTTCCGCTTCCGCCACCTCGTGCTCCGCGACGCCGCCTACGAGGCGCTCCCGAAAGCCGTGCGCGCAGACCTCCACCAGCGCTTCGCAGCCTGGCTGGAGGCCCACGGGGCCGAGCTCGTCGAGCTGGACGAGCTCCTCGGCTACCACCTCGAGCAGGCCTGCCGCTACCACGCCGAGCTCGGAACGCCGGTCGACGGGATGTTGGCCACCGCCGCCACCCGCCGGCTGACCGCCGCCGGCCGCCGCGCGCAGCTCCGGTCCGACTACGCCGCCGCCGTGAGCCTGTATGAGCGCGCCACCGCGCTCGTGCCCCCGGCCGAGCTCGACCTCGCCCTCGAAACCAAGCTCGTCGACTCCCTGTTCTGGGGAGGCAAGGGCGCCGACGCCCTCCGGCGCGCCGATTCCGTCGCCGCACGTGCCTCCGCGGCGGGCGACCAGGTGGGTGAGCTGTGCGGGAGGATCCAGGCGGGCGTGTTCCGCATCAGCCTCGAGCCCGAGGGCGCGACCGAGAAGCTGGACGCGCTCGTCCGGCAGGCGCTGCCGGTGTTCGACGCCGTGGGCGACGACGTCGCCCTCTACACCGCCTACCAGGCGCTCGGACAGGTGGCGAACATACGCGGGCAGTGGGACGCAGCGCTGGAGGCGTACGAGCGGGCTGCCGGCCACGCTCGGCAGGCGGGCCTGCCGGATCAGTTACTTGCGTGGCGTTCTGCCTGTTCCCTCTACGGCACGACACCCGTGTCAGGACTGCTGGCGTGGCTTGACGAGCACGAGCCACGGGAGCCGCTGAATTACTGGCTCCGTGCGCGGCGAGCCGTCGCGCTGGCGATGCTCGGTCGCTTCGACGAGGCGCGTGCGATCCTCGCCGAGACACGTGCGGAGCTGGCCGAGCGCGGCGCGGTAATGAAACTCGCGGCGATCTGCATGGATTCGGCCGACGTCCACATGTGGGCCGGCGATCCCGCCGCCGCCGCCAAGCTCGGAGCAGACGCGTGCAGGCTGCTCGATGACCTAGGGGACAAGACCATGCTGTCGAACGCGGCGGGGACGCTCGCGGGGGCGCTCTGCGCGCTCGGCCGGCTCGAGGAGGCAGACGCTTGGGCCGACCGTGCGGCGGAGCTCGGCGCCAGCGACGATGCTTGGACACAGATGCTCTGGCGGCAGGTCAGGGCGAAGGTGCTCGCGCGTCGCGGCAGGCTTGCCGAGGCGGAGCGGCTCGCCCGTGAGGCGGTGGCTGTCGGCGAGGAAACCGACATGCTCGGCGCGCAGGGAGATACGTACGCCGACCTCGCCGAGGTGCTCCTGCTCGCCGGGAAGCCCGACGAGGCAGCCGCCGCCATCGAGCAGGCACTCGAACGTTACGAGCGCAAGGGCAACCTCGTCTCGGCGCAGCGCACGCAGACGCGCCTCGCCGAGCTTCAGGCCACAGCGCCATGATGAGCGCGGCCCGAGATACCGGTGCGCTGGTGTCACACCGACAGCCCTGCGCAGTTGGCGCGAGCAGCGTCTGATTGGCAGCGAACTCGGATCTGTCGGTGAGGTTTCGATCGTGAAGCCGCGGTGGGTCCAGCCGTCGAGGTAGCGCTCGACGTCTTTGCGGTTGTAAGCGGCAACTGTTGGCGCGAGCAGCCCGAGCCGCTCGCCCCAAACCAGCTAACGCGGGACGATGCGGTAAACGTCGAGGTAATTCGATCGACGGCGGGCGCTCGCCAAAGCCTGCTTCCTCAAGGGCAGCGGCGACCTTCTCGCCCCGGGCCTCGGCCTGCTTCCTGGGAGCGATTGGTCGTGTTACGTCGCCGAAGCGATCATCCGGCGGCGGCGGTGTCATTTCTCGACGCGTGGAGCACGGTTGGAGATCTCGATCCCAACGCCCATGAGAATCCCCCGGAAGGTTATTCGGCGAATTGCCGAGCTCAAGTGCGGTCTAGCGGAGGATGCGACTGGACTCGGCGACGAGGTCGATACCGGCGATGACGGCAATGGCGGCGAGCCCGGCCGGCACGACGATTCGGCCGACCTGAAGCAACCGCTCCCGCCCACCCGCGCGCCTGACGAGGAACGCAGCGGCAGCGACGAGCGCGGCGGGAACGAGGGCAAACGTCGAGCCGAGCGAAGCGACGACGACAAGGACGGTGAGCCGGCGATCCCGCCAGGCACCGTCGCCGTCCCAGCGCTCCACGAGCAGCACGACGAGCGCCGCCGCGACCCCTGGGAGCAGGACGAACAGCGCGATCGCGAGCAAGGCAGGCGAGATGAGCGTGAAGTCGACTCCGTCCCCGTGTACGAAGCCAAAGCCTCCGACGAGCGCCGCGAAGCCAACCCACAGCGGGAGCCTGAGGCGACTCGGGATCACCGTGCGAACAGCAGCGTAAAGCACGCCGTTCATGGCCCCCAGCGCGGTCATCGCGAACAGAAGGTTGAAGGTCTGCAGTGAGATGACGCCGATCTCGAAGCCGTCGTCCGAGGTCACGCCGAGCACGAGGTCGCTCGAGGTCAGCCGCAGGAGCAGCATCGCGAGGCGGCCGCCGATCCCACCCACGAGAAACCCGGCGATCGCCCCTGCTGCGGCGCCGACCAGCACCCACCAGACGATCAGGGAGAACTCGTCGCGAACGGCGAACCGCCGCCTGCGCGTGCGCTCTTGCGGTACCACCACTCCGGGAACGTCGGTCACCCGCTGCGATCGTAATCCGCCAGGTAGCGGCTCACAAGTTCCCGGTCCTGCAAATGTTGACCTAAAGAGCCAACAGATGAGAGAGTCCGCCGATGACCAGAGCAAGAGCCGCGCGGCTGCTCGGTGGTTTCCTCGGTCTGACCTACATCGTCCTAGGGCTCGTCGAGTCCACGATCGCCACCCGTGGCAGCGACCCCATCGTCTTCTTCTGGTGCCCCGCTCTGTGCGGTGGGGCGCGCTCGTCCTGACGGGCATGTTCAAGGTCCTAAGGCCGCCGATGCCCTCGATCGGACTCGTAACGGTGGGGGTGCTGGCGGGTGGCCTGGCGACCGTCTGGACGATCGTGGGGCCGATCCTCTCGATCGCCTTGATCGTGCTCTGCATCAGCCGTTCACCCGCACAGTCGACAACCACCGCCTGACGCTCCCACGGCGCCGGCGCCGCATTGACAAGCCACAGCCGCGGACTCCGAAGGACAGCGAGGACGCGTTGCGGTGTTTCGGCTGGTGTTCGGACGCTCCGGAGCGTCTGCCAAGAGTGGTCTGGGCTTGATGCATTCGACGATTGGCGCGCAAATCGAATCTGCTGCGTCGCTGACCGGACAGATCGTCACGAAGGGCCCACGCAAGGAGCGGACGGGCGGAGGGGTCGTCGTCAATGTCTACTGGCTACGGGGCAACCTCCCATGTTCCAGAATCAGTCGAGCGCGTCGAGGTCGCGGCGGTAGCGGTCGGCCCAGCGATGCAGTCCCCGTGTGTTGGCACGCTCGACGAGCGCGGTCAGCAACTCGCGAGCCTCTACCAGGTCACCGAGTAGCGCGCGTACCGTCGCATCGACGTGGTCCAGCTGGTCGGTGACGATGACCATGTCGATCCCCTTGGCATGAGCCTGGGCGCGTTCGAGGAGCTCGAGCGCCGGGCGACGTTCCCCACCCAGCGCGTGCGCGTAGGCATCCGCCGCGTCGATGACGATCTGGTCTCCCAGATCGTCATCGGTGGCTACCTTCCTCGCGTGTCTGATCGCGTCGAGCGCTCCCTCTCGGTCGCCGAGATCGCACAGTCCGAGCGCCCAGGTGGCGAGCGAATTCGCGCGGGCGTAGTGAAGGCCGAGACGCTCCAACTCGAGACACCTCTCGCGGCCCCCCTGTTCGACCGCCGCCGCGTCGCTTTCCAGCCAAGGGACAATCACACGCGTGTAGTTCCTCACACCAGTGGCAGAAGCCTCCGCGCCCGTCTGGCGGAGGACATCGATCTCCTCCTCGGACGCGGACAGCAGATCGTCCCGATCGATGAGTCCGGCGCCGTAGTCTTGGCGTGCCCGGAAGCCCCGGATGGTCGCCGCCAGATGTGGACCACCTCCGTCGAGGATGTCGCCCTGCAAATCGTCCACCAACCTATGCACCTCGGAGACAGGCGTACCGCTGAAGATCGCGGTCAGAATGGTCGATTTGATTAGCGATCCTTGCATCGCCCTCTGCCCGGAGTTCCGAAGGACTGTGTATGCCCGCCTGTACGCGCGGTGCGCCTCACCGGCCTGGCACGCCCCCCAGTGGATGAACGCCAGAGCTTCTTCGCACAGGGCGACGCCCAGCGGGTTCGTGGTCTCATCGAGAACGCTCCGAGCCTCGTCGAGCTGCGCCAGGAGCTCGGTCAGGGGGGCAATGGTCGGGTCGGCCACGACGCGAAGTGCCATAGCCACCGCCGCATCTCGCTCGTCTCCACGCGCCAGCTCGTCGAGCAACGCCGTGACGCGCTCTGTCACACGCTCGCCTCGGATCTCGATGAGCGCGTAGACCAATTCCGGGATCAGCCGACGTCGCGCCGACCCGTCTGCCGCGAGCGCCAACGCACGCTCGAGCAGGGAACGGGTGGCGTGAAAGTCCTCCCGCTCGAAGGCCGCGCGGCCCGCGGCGCCGAGACACGCCGCCGCGCGCATAGCGAGCTCGGAAGCCCTGGGGTCGCCGGGGTCGAGCTCGAGGCGGTACCGCGCTGCTTGCTCCAGGTGATAACCGACGATCTCCTGCTGTTCGATCAGCTCGCCGTGAGCGTCGAGCCATTCGGCGAACCGTTCGTGCAGCTCCGCCCGCACAGCTTTCGGGAGCCCCTCGTAGGCCGTATCGCGGATCAACAGATGGCGAAATCGGAACGCGTCATCGCCCACGATCTGGGTGTGATCGGGCCGGACGAGCTCCTTGCGCATGAGCGAAAGAAGCTGACCCGCGACATCGACTCGCAGCCCATCCGGCGCCAACGCCGCGACCGCGCCGCGATGGAAGACCTTCCCCTCCACCGCTCCGCGCTCGATCACGATCCGTTCGTCGTCGTCGAGCGTGTCGAGCCTGGCCTGAAGCAGCGCCTGAATCGTCGGCGGCACCTCGACCGAACCACCCACCTCGCGAGCGAGCGCCGCCATCTCCTCAAGAAACAGCGGATTCCCCTCAGCGGTTGCCAGAATGCGCGAACGCGTCGCTCCGTCGAGCACGAGACCCTCGAGGAGCCCGTCGACGAGGGTCACGGCGTCGTCGGCCCCTAGCGGCTCGAGCAAGATCGAGGTGGCGTTGAGCTTCCCTCCACCCCACCCAGGGCGGACGTCGAGCAGCTCCGGACGCGCGATGCAAAGCAAGAAGATCGGCGCCTCCCGAGCCCAGTCGGCCAGATGCTCGACGAGATCGAGGAGCGGCGCCTCCGCCCAGTGGAGATCGTCGAGGACGAGCACGAGCGGCTGGGCCTCGGCGACCCCCTCGAGCAGAGCGCGGGTCGCCAACTGCGTGTCAGCGGGGGACGAGCGGATCGCCTCGTCCGGGTCAAGCCCGAGCTGCAAAAGGAGCTCGACCAGCGGCCAATAGGTGATCCCCTCTCCGTACGAGAGCGCGCGTCCCCGCGCAACGGTGGCCCTCTCCCCGATGTGCTCGAGAAAATCGGACACGAGCCTCGATTTCCCGACACCGGCCGGACCGACCAACGTGAACAGCCGACACGTTCGACTTGCCACCGCGTCCGTGAAATCGGCGAAGAGGCGCGCTCGCTCTCGCTCCCGACCCACCAGGGGACGATCCATGCGCCGCGCCAGGCCCGCCGCCGCCGGATCGAGCGAGACCAACCGGTAAGCGGCCACTGGCTCAGGCTTACCCTTCAACACGAGCTCGACCCGCTCGGTCACCACCGCGTCGCGCACGAGCCGGACGGTCTCCTCACCGAGCAGCACCTCACCCGGCCCCGCAGCCTGCTCCAGCCGCGCACTCACGTTCACGGCATCACCCGTGACGAGCGTGTCGCCCCGGCCGGACACGACCTCCCCCGTGTTAACGCCGATCCTCGCCTCGAGCCCGAGGTCGTGGACGCTCTGATGCAGCTCCACGGCCGCCCGGACAGCACGCAAAGCGTCGTTCTCCGAAGAAACGGGGATCCCGAAGACCGCCATCACCGCATCCCCGACGAACTTCTCCACCGTGCCGCCGTGCCGCTCGAGCACGATCCGCGCACCCTCGTAGTAACGGTTCATCAACGCGCGCAGCGGCTCGGGATCGGTGCGGTCGCCGATCGCAGTCGAGCCCGTCAAGTCGCAGAAGAGAACCGTGACGACCTTGCGTACCTCACGCGGACCCGGCCCGACCGCGAGCGCGATTCCACACGATGGGCAGAACCCAAACTCATCGGGACTCTCCCGCCCACACTGTGCGCAAACCGCCACGGCGCGAGTCTACGACCCGCGAGGAGCGAGCCGCCTGTCATCCAGAAGACCGATCGCGCCCAAGCTGTCGGGTTTGACTCTGGCCACGTCGCAACAGGCCAATCCGGCAGGAGGTCGCTGACCCGCTGCCGCTGATCACGCTCAAGCCCCCGTTGCTGCTTGCTTGTAACAGGCGAATCCGCCAGGTGTGACCATGTGCTTGCGCCTGTTTCCTGTGCAGACGACAACAACACCGATCTAGCAGGGATTTTCGAAGCGGATGATGGGACTCGAACCCACGACCTTCTGCATGGCAAGACTGGGAGGGGCGTCTGCGAGGTCAACGGAACTTCCTCAGAAAGCGGTTCTGGGCAGGGATTTCTAGGCGTTTGCTTCTGCCGAGTTCTGCGGCTGAAAGTGGCTCTCCGCGCTTCTGCCGTACCATCCACGTACCATGGAATCGTTGCTCGTTCTGTAAACGAGCAACGGTGCTCGCACCTCGGGTGCATACGCGTCTCGCCGCTGATCGGTTTCCGACCGGAGCTGGCGTGTTGAGCGTGGCGAAGCTGACGGTTGGCCAGGAGGCCTACTACGAGCAGCAGGTCGCGGCCGGGTTGGACGACTACTACGCCGGCCGGGGCGAGTCACCGGGGATCTGGGCCGGTGGTGGCGGCGAACTTCTCGGCCTTGGTGGTGTAGTCGAAGACGGCGACCTCGGCACCCTGCTGGCGCGGCGTCGACCCAGCGAGCGGAACGCAGCTGCCGGCTCCAGTGCGCGAGCGGACGATCACCGTCCGCCTGCTCGACGTCGAGAGCGGCGAGTGGCGCGAGGAACAGAAGCGGCTGGCCCCGGTGTCCGGGTTCGACCTCGTCTTCTCGTGCCCGAAGAGCGTCAGCATCCTGCACGCGCTCACCGACGACGAGCGGGTGCGCCGCGAGATCAGCGAGGCGCACGAGGCGTCCTGGCAAGCGGCGCTCGGCTATCTCGAACGCGAGGCGCCTCGCCGTCGTTCAGGCGGCTGAGCGCCACCTCGGCGGGACCGTCATGCTCGCCTACCGTCGCGACGATGTCCGCGAGCTCAACGACGCCGCCCGAGCCCTGAT
The DNA here is from genome assembly GCA_037720595.1 of Gaiellaceae bacterium. Lineage (GTDB taxonomy): Bacteria > Actinomycetota > Thermoleophilia > Gaiellales > Gaiellaceae > Gaiellasilicea. The sequence goes on from JBBJLW010000006.1 coordinate 53,398, forward strand.
GCTCAGAGCCGGCCGACTCGGACCTCCGCAACGGCACCCGCGGGACTGTTGTCGACCTGGACCTCGCGAGCCAAATTCTCATGATTCGAACGGACGCCGGTGCCCTCCGCCACATCAACGTCCACTACGCGGCCGAACACCTCGAACATGCCTACGCTTTCACCGGCACGCTGCCCAGGGCGCAACCGTCGACCGCGCTTTCGTCCTCCTCAGCGACGAGGGCGCCCTTCGCGAGTGGGGCTACGTAGCCTGCTCCCGGGCACGGACCGACACGCGTCTCTACATCGTCGGTGAAGCGCACGAACGAGAGACGCACGGACGCGACCTCGGAACGCGAGCCGCCCGGACTCGACCTCGGTCTCTGAAGCGTTTGGGCGGCGCACGCACCATCGGAGCTGACCAAGATGCTCACAATCACGCGATGATGAACATGCTCTCGGATGCCCACCGCTTGGCCCTGAACACGACCTACGAGCCGTTCCGAGAAGGTGGGGACTGGCCGCAATACGCATACGTTGACAAGGCGCTCGATCGGAGCGGCTTCGAGATCGAGAAGGTGCTTCCGACGATGCCAGCTGGCCTAATGATTCCCGACCCTGCCCGGCCCAGCTTTTCCCCCAGCCGCACGAGCAATTGAACCTGACGATCGCAGGCATAGCCGCCTGCGACGGCTCCGAAGACGATCTCGATCTCTTCGTGAGGGCATTCCGGTTCCTCGTGGAACTGGAGGAGAACCACACGCCGCCGCCTTCAGGTGGGGGAGCCGCTCAGAGCTGGCTCGTCCGAAGTCGGAGCCGCACTCGGGATGACGAAGGAGGAGGTGAACCGGCTCTACCTCCTCACTCGGCACGAGTTTGGCGTGCTCGGCGGTGGAGGCGGCAACCCCAACGACTGGAGCTTCGAGATCCCAGTGAATCCGACGTTTCCGCGGCGTCAAGACGATTGACAACTATCTCGAGCGCCGGGTCGTGCCTTCCGCGTACCCTGAGGCGGTCGTGTTCGGGGAGGTGGGCGACGAGCTGCTCGCGGCCCGCTATCCAGTCCTCGCACTTCTGGCAGCAATCACCGCCCACCCACTCGTGTCGGGCCTCATCCTGCTGATTGTTGGCGCCATCGTTGCGATTCTGTTCGGAACCGACTGACCAGGCCAACAAACGCGGCGATCAGCTCGGACCTGGCTTGTTCTCGATCCGCTGGTCAACGCGCGCCGATCTGCGGCTTGTGCCGATTCCAGACGAGTGGCCCGTTGACGCTTTCCAGCCGTAATCCGACAGGCGGGCATCGAGTCGGGCAGCCTTCCGGATCAGTCCGCCGTCGCTGGGTGTCCGGGGCAACAGCCACGGCCGGCTCTCTCGCCAGAGGTAGGAGCGCCGCGGGAAGCTCGAGACGGGCCGACGCTCCGTTGATCGTGACCTGCGAGCAGGCCACTTCTCGCGAACTGGCCGCCTTCTGAAAGATGGCGAGGCACGTCTCCTGCAGCACATCCCCGCCGAAGACGCCCGCGCGAGTATCGACGAATGCGAGGCGAACGGGCGGTGCCTCCCGCGCACGGTAAGCCCGCAGCCGCTGGGAGTACGCGCCGCCGAGGAAGCTGGTGGGAATGATTGCGGCGACGACGCCACCCGGCCTCACCCGCTCGACCGCCGCGTGGAGAAACAGCCCGTAACGGTCGGCAGGACCAAAGAGCGTCGCCTGCCAGCGCTCGCGAGCGGCCAGCGACAGGCGCACCCTTCCGTACGGAGGGTTCAGCACGATCGTCTGCGATTGGTCAAAGGCGAGGTCGAGCCCGCCGCCGACTCGCAGAAGCCTCGGCAGAGGCTGACGCTCGTGAGGAGGCATGCGACTCCAGAGCGGCAGCAACTCGGCGGCCAGGAGGGCATTGCCGAGCCAAACCGCCATCGGATCCAGGTCGGTCCCGCCAAAGCGGGCGGTTACTTCCCGCAGTGCCTAAGAGCCTATCCCGGTAGGAAGGGGCCTCTGTCTCGGCGGCGAAGTCTGATCTCGTTGAGAAACTCGACGAGGGAGGACGATATGGGTCTGGTCAGCAAGGACGATGGGTGGCGGATTCCTGATCCGACCTGGGAGCGGATCGAGCCGCTGCTGCCGCCGCGTCCGTCGCATCCGCTTGGCTGTCACAACCCGCGCGTGCCTGACCGGGCCGCGCTGGACGCGATCCTGCTCGTGTTGCGCACGGGGATGCAATGGAACGCGCTCAACGCGACCGGGATCTGTTCCTCGAGCTCGGCGCATCGCCGCTTCCAGGAGTGGATCGAGGCGGGCGTGTTCGCTGAGTTCTGGCGGCAGGGGCTGCTCGCCTACGAGGAGCTGCAAGGGATCGAGTGGGAATGGCTGTCCTGCGACGGGGCGATGGGCAAGGCGCCGCTGGGCGGTGCGGCAACCGGCCCTAATCCCACTGACAGAGCGAAAAAGGGGCGAAGCGATCCGTCGTCTGCGACGGCGGTGGCCTCCCGATCGGGCTCGAGATCGCCGGCGCCAACATCAACGACTTCAAGCTCCTCCGCGCGACTCTCGAGAGCATCCTGATCGAGCGACCGGACGCCGAGGAGCAGCCGCCCTGGGGCTTGTGCCTGGACAAGGGCTACGACTTCCCCGAGGTCTACGAACTCGCCGACGAGCTCGGCTTCACCCCGCACATCCGTGCCCGCGGCGAGGAGAAGAAAGCGCTCGAGCTCGATCCCGGCTTCCGCGCCCGCCGCTGGGTGATCGAACGCACCCACTCCTGGCTCAACCGCTTCCGCGGCCTGCTCGTACGCTGGTCAAAGAAACCCGCAAACCACCGCGCCCTACTCCAACTCGCCTGCGGAATCATCGCCTGGAGAATGGCGACCGCCGAGGGCCAACCGGGATAGGCTCTAAGCCGGATCGCGTGCGGACTCGACGAAGCTGCGAAGCGGCGGAATCAGGAGCGCGCCCGCTCCGGCAGCCGGATCGACCATGTAACCGTCCTCGGGCGCCACGGCAAGAACCTCGCGCCACAGCTCCTCGGCGAGGAGCGCGGGCGTGTAGTGGCGGCCGTGCTGCAATCGCGTCGCCGGATCGAGGGCATCGATGTATGCCTCGCCCAGCTCGTAGGCCGTTTCCTCGAGCAGCGTTGAAGGGACTTCCTCGATCGCGACCGGAGGACTATCGAGCGCGCGTTCCCAGCCTCGCCACTCAGCGGGCAGCCCGGCGAGGCGCCGCTCCCACCATCCCGGGATGCGGCTGACCACGTTGAGAACGTCGAGAGAGCGCGTTTCCGTAGGGGCTACAGCAATGACCATCTGAGCAAGGGTAAGGAGAGCGCAGGACGGTGTCGACGATCGGTGCACACCATCGCGGGCGGCCATCAGCCATCTCGATTCAATGTCTGATTATGCGAGCTGAGGTGCGGCCGGCTAGCTGGAAGCGACGTATCGAACGTCTGCTCTCCTGACTGCATCCTTAACCCACTTCTCGAAGACGCGCGCTTTCTCTTCCTTCAACAGGCGTTCTCGCAGAGCTGGCTCGATTTCCGAGAGGCGCTTAGTGTGTCTCGGCTGGATTGGTCCAAGTGGACGAATCAGGTACCACGCGTTCTCGTCGAGCTTGAGAGGCGGACCGATAGCGTTGCCCTCAAGTCGGGCAACGATGTTCCACACTTCCTCGGAAGTACGTTCTCGCTCTACCGTGACGGTCTGTAGGAGCTCGTTGCGAATCTTTCCTTTCCTTCTCAGCATGGCGAGTGCCCTGCCTCGTGAGGGGAAGGTGGCAAAGGCGATTTGGCGCGAGATGCCGATCGAGAACTTTTTCAAGTGAAGTTGGTAGTAACGACGTGCCTCGACTTCGGTGATGTACACGTTCTTCGTAGCCATCGAGTAGAGCTTACGTTCCAGAATCTGGCTTCCGATCGCCTCAACGTTCTCGGAATCAGTGACACCCTTCTGCTCAAGATCTCGACGATACTCCTTCCTATTGCCGTCGAAGATATCCTCTCGAATCTGCTTAAGGCTTTGCCTCAGCTCGCTCTCTGACACGCGAACTCCGAGCCGGGCGGCCTCCAGCGCAAGGACGCGCCGTCGAACGAGCAGTTGCAGGACACTTTCGCGCAATGATGAGTGGAGCGAGCTGCTCGGCGTCGGCCAGTCTCTCCGCATGATCTGGTATGCCAGTCGCGTCTGGCGCCAAGCCCGTTCGAACTCGCCCGCAAGTACCGGCGGCGCTCCGTGCACGGTGGCCAGCACGGCCTTCGACGACGCGTGTGACTCCGATCGCTCGGGTGGTGTGCTTCGAGCACGATCGACCAGTACTGCCGCGCCGAATAGGGCCAACGAACTCGCGAGGATGGCCCAGGCCGGCGGGAGAGGGCGGAGCTTGCGACGCCCGCGGGTTCGGAGGGCGGCTGACGCCGCCCTCCGAAATGTCCGTCCTAGCAGGAGCTGAGGCAGTACGACGACACCTGGTTGTTGAAGACGCTCCCGAGGCTGTAGAAATAGCCACCGGCGTTGTGCGTCTGCTGCGAGCCGCTTCCGTTGTACCCGGTTGCGACCTTGCCTTGCCAGCCGGTGTTGTTCCGAGCCGACTCCGCCTGTTGTCGAAGCTCGACAGGTTGTACCAGCCCGTCGAGGTCTTGTAGACCCACTCTCCCGCGTATCCCTCGAGGTCCCACAGGCAGAACCTCCCGCCCGTGCAGTCGCCAAAAGCGAGCGGGCCGACACCGGTGACCAGCTGACCGCCGTCATAGACGATCGTGTCGCCCACCGGAACTCCGCCAACAGGGAGATCGGCCGGCTGGCCGCCCTCCGCCGAAGCGATTCCGGCAAGTGCAAGTGCCGCCAGGATCGTTCCGAGCAGAGTGAATGAGCGCAGCATTTTCAGCATCATGTTCCTTTCGCACGTTGGTGAATCGGAGCAATGAGTGAAGCAGCCGCAGGCGGAGATGGACGTCGCCAGCCTCGCCTCCTTTCAGAGCATCGTTTCGGGCGTTGACCATGCTCTCTACTTCTATATCGAGGTCGTGCCGAAAGTCAAGAGGAAAATCAGAAAGACCTCACGGCAATTCGACTTCGCCGCAAGAAGTTGAACTCGTTCCTCAAAAGTCGAAAGCAAACGTCAGTTAGACCGCAATTGCTGACGCAATGCAGTCCGAGCTAAAGGGCGAATGACCATGAATCTCTGCGGCTTGCGGCTACACCATTTTACATCCCTTATTTCGTCGTAACGGTGGGCACCACTAGCAGAGCCCACCGTTCGGTCTATCCTGGTGTGTTTACGAGTGGTCGGGCCTCGCTTGGACCGAATTGACCCAGCCGGAGTCCACGTAAACGATTTCCTCGATGACTAGCGGCGGGGTTGCGTGGATCCAGTCGACAGGCTTCTGCAGAATTGTCTGATCGGCGAGGACGGCCGACGTCTTCGGATCGAAGATGAGCTGCCGTCGCGCAGTGTCGCCGTCGCCATAGAAGGCCGGACCGCTGATAGCAACGCCTTGGCGCCCGATGGGGTCGGTTACGCTTCCGACGAGCTCGACGCCGTCCAGCCGGCCCATGACCCGGTAGAGGGCGGCGCGGAGCTCGCTCGAGGCCGCCGGACTGTGGAGGAGGCTCCGAATCTGCTCCAACAGCTCGCCGGTGACGGTGTAGCCGTCCTCCGGGGTGGGGTTCTCGCGTTCCGCCTTGGCACGAAGCGTCGCCTCGAGTTCGTCCGGCTCGGTCGGCAGGTTCCGCGCGGCACGGAAGTTGTCGCGAGCACCGGAGCGCTGGTCGGTGGGAGCACGCGCGTCGAGCCAACCTCCGGTTTGAGTCCAGCGCTCTCGGTCGGCCTCGCTGAGGAAAACAGGCTTCGCCGGCGTCTCGCGAATGCGGCCCGACCCGTCGGCTGCGACCCAGCTCTCGCGGATGCTCGGGAGGAACACGGCGAATGGATCGGTGCTCGACTCGGTTGCCGAATACAGCGTCCGTGCCTTTGTGTACAGGTAGCGCCCGCCTGGTGAAGCGGGCTGGGCACCCGCTACCGCAGCAAGCTGTTCCAGCGTCTCCGCGGCTGCCGGCGACGCGCCGATCCTCTCGTCGGGAAGAAGCGTCGCCGGCACTACGGCAGCTAGTGCGACTACGGACACAACGGCCGCGACCAAGAAGACACGACGCCTCGATGTCCGCCTCCGCCGCATGATCGACGACGAGACGTCGCGCTTGGCCGACGTCCGAACTTGCCGGATCGGCTGCCCCGCAGGAGCAGGCACCTCGGCGGCGATCTCTGTCCGCAATGCGACGCGGGCGCGAGCGCGCGCCAGCTCGTCGCACGCGTCGACGCAGGCCCGAAACTCGCGAATCATGGTGATCTCATCCATTGACGGCCTCCTCCTCAGTTGGCGCGGCGAACAACGATTCAAGCGAGGCGCGCACCTGCCCGCGGGCTCGATTGAGCCGGGACTTGACCGTCCCGAGCGGCAGCACAAGTGCGCAACCGATCTCCTCATAACCCAGGTTGGCCCAGGCGAAGAGGAGCAAGACCTCTCGATCGCCTGGGTCGAGGTCCGTGAGAGCTTGCGCAACCCTCGGTTCCAGATCCTGACGCAGCAGTCGCTCGAGTGGCTCGCTATCGGAAGCCACGACAGGGTCGATCCCGGTGCGGGAGTAAGCGTGAAGCTCGCGCTCCTCGTCGCGGGCGTGTCGACGAACCAAGTTCGCCGCGATCCCGTACAACCAAGGGAGGGCAGTCGGCCGATCAAGATCGTATGACCTGCGGCCAGCAAACGCCGTCGTGAACGCCTCGGCGGCAAGCTCATCAGCGATCGGGTGTCGAAGCCTACGCCTGAGATAGCGGCTTATCGCCGAAAAGTGGCGGTCGAAGATCGCCTCAAAGGCATCAGCCTCCGTGAGCGAGGCGGCGATCACCTCTGCGTCTGTCCACATGCTCTGCACTTCACTCACCTATTGCCCGATCACGCTCCTAAGGTTCATGAGGCATCGACGTTCCCCTGGCAGTGTGCTGTCGGGTGGCACCGCAAAGAGCGCCTGCGGAAGAGGCAGTCGAGGCCAGCCCGCCGTCGTCTACCTCGACGCGCTGCGGGTCACGATCCGCGACCAACAGGTCGTCAGGAAGAAGGCGGTCTACGTCGCCGTCGGCGTCACGCTCGAGGGCGAACGCGACTGCCTCGGCCTCTGGATCGAAAAGACCGAGGGCGCCCGCTTCTGGACGAGCGTGCTCACGGAACTCCGAAACCGCGGTGTCAAGGACGTGCTCTTCGTCTGCACCGACGGCCTCTCGGGCTTCCCGGAAGCGATCGACGCTGTCTTCCCCGAGGCGGTCAACCAGACCTGCATCGAGATCCGCCGCATCGTCTACGCCACCAACACCGTCGAGAGCCTGCACATGCAGATCCGCAAGACGATCAAGACCCGCGGACACTTCCCCAACGACGACGCCGCGCTGCGGCTGATCTGGCTCGCGATCATGCGCGCCAAGACAAACTGGCGAACCTGTTACAACTGGACACAAGCGATGGCAGTCCTACGCATCCACTTCGGAGACCGCATCCCCGACAACACCTAACCACCCACCGATACACAGAAAAACACGCAGGCTCCCGGTTGGCGAAGAGCCTGAACCGGATCGTCGAGGACTTCCGCACCCGTCCGCTCGACGGCGCCCCGTACGCGTACGTGACGCTGGACGCGCTGGTGGTGAAGTGCCGCGAGGGCGGGCGCACGGTCAACGTCTGCGTCGTCCACGCCGTCGGTGTCAACCGCGACGGCTTCCGCGAGTCGCTCGTCCTCGACGTCGTCACCGCCGAGGACGGCGCCGCCTGGCTCGCCTACGTCCGCGGCCTGGTCGCGCGCGGCCTCGCCGGCGTACGGCTGGTTAGCTCGGACGCCCATCCCGGTCTCGTCGACGCGATCGCAGCGACGCTGCCGGGCGCGGCCTGGCAGCGCTGTCGGACGCATTTCATGCGCAACCTGCTCACGCGAGTCCCGAAGAGCGCGCAGAGCTTCGTCGCGACGATGGTCCGGACGATCTTCGCCCGGCCCGACGCCGCCACCGTGCACGAGCAACACCGCCGGATCGTCGACCAGCTCGCCACGCGCTTCCCCGAGGCCGCGGCGCTGCTCGAAGAGGCGGCGACGGATCTGCTCGCCTTCACCGGCTTCCCGAAGGAGCACTGGCGGCAGCTCTGGAGGAACAACTCGCTCGAGCGGCTGAACAAGGAGATCCGCCGCCGCACCGACGTCGTCGGCATCTTCCCCGACCGCCCCTCGATCATCCGGCTCGTCAGCGCCGTGCTCGCCGAACAGAACGACGAGTGGGCAGTCGCCCGCCGCTACATGAGCGCAGACTCGATCGCCAAAGCACTCGCCGACCCGACCGACGAGCCCGAGGAGGTGATCGCCATCGCCGCAGCCGCGTAGAGCTCAAGCGAGGATGACACGCTCAGCCTCATACACCACTTGACGGGACGTGACCCCCTCGCACACTCCAGACGAGCCGGAGACTGTCAGGCGTGTCGGACGGCAGTCACCGCTAAGTACGAATGCAGTGCATCGCCGTTCCTATACTTCAGTGACTCTAGTTATCTGTTCCGAGCGCCCACCTAGCTCGCTCGCTCGCACCGCTGCCCTCGAGGATGATCTTTGAGCGGTCGTGGGTCGATGCCGCTGCAGGCCGAAGCTGTCTTGCATTCCAAACGGCTAGCGAACATCTGCCGGGTCGTCCTCAAGGGCTTGCGGTTGCCCACGCGCGCAACACGAGCTTCGCACCGCGCGATGACTAACCCTTACCGCCGCGCTGCGGTTTCATCGATCTCCAGCCACACACAATTCGCCGAAGTCGTCGGCATCACCAGGCTCGTGCAGCATGGCGACCACTACTGCTCAATCTCGGCGATTCTCCGTGGGACGACTGAAGGCCGCACCCAGAGTTAGGGCACCCGCCGCTGTTGCGAAGATTCGCGCGCCGTCCTGGTGGGTGCGAGAGCTCTCTTCAGAATGTCGAACCCTTCATCGCGTCTTCCAAGCCGCTCGAGCAAGTCGGCCCACTTCGTCAGCACGTCACGGGCCATCGGGCTTCCGATCTGCTCCAGATCGGCTGCCGCTTCGGAGAAGACCCTAAGTGCGATGTCCTCTGCTCCCGACAGGGCGAGAACGTCGCCGACTGTCGTCAGCGCGCGCGCTCGGTCGATCGGACCGAGTCCGGCGGTGGTTTCGAGCGCATTGACCGCGAGCTCGCGGGCATCGTCAATTTGCCCCTTCGCGGCGAGCGCGCGCGCGCGCTCGATGATGTAGATGACCTTTAGGTTCGTGTCTGACGACTGCTCCATAGCGCTCCAGCCCTCGTCGAGCGCAAGAATCGCCGCATCCGGGTCGCCCCGTTCGTTCTCGATGTAGGCGACCACCTGGCGGGCGCGCGCACTGTAGGCGGCGAACTCCGTCAGATCCACGACAGCGACTGCGCGTCGTGCGTAGTCGCCGGCGAGATCGTGCTCGCCCCGCGCAGCGTGGAGGCGCGATTGAGTCCATAGTAGTTGAGCGAGCCGAATTGGCTCGCTGCCCTGCTCGTGCGCGCGGCCAAGCGCATCGCCGAGTATCTCGATTGCCCGCCCATAGGCGCCGCCATCAATCAACGCATTTGCAAGTAACACCTGGAAGCGTTCGCGGGCGACCGGCTCCTCATCTGTCGTTGAGGCAAGCGCGGCGGTTGCGGCGGCGACTGCTTCCTCCAGGCGACCGCTCGCCGCCAGTGTCCTAATCAGCGTTTCCACTGTCGACGGGTGGAGCCGCCAGCGCTCCCCGAGCAGTTCGCGCGCCTCCGACAAGAAATCTGCCGCGCGCTCGAGATCGCCTTCGTGATAAGCGAGTGAGCCGAGGCCCGCGAGTGCTTGCCCTCTGTGTCGCTCTTTCGAAGCCCAGCGCGTAAAGATCTCTTCGGCTTCTTTGTGCTGACCTAGTCGGAGCAATAGCTCAGCCTCTTCAAGCTCTGAAAGGGGCGGCGGCGCAGAAACCCCTGTGGCTAGGTAGTCGGCACTGACGTCGAGTCGTGTCGCGAACTCCCGCAAGAGCTGAAACGAAGGAACGCGGGCGCCGTTTTCGATGCGCGAGATGTAAGCCGAGGTACAGCCCGGAAATGACAGTGCCCGCTGTGTGAGACCGGCGGCCTCGCGGGCTTCCTTTAGGCGCTCGCCGACCTTTACCGGGTCGTCTACGTGTGTTGACTTTTCTCGCGCCATCCGATCCCCTCTCTAGACTTTTGTTTAACAGGCGAGCCTGCCCACAGTCAAGTTATCTCTTAAAGGAGAGTTCGATGACAAATCGGCTTCGGCTCGCCCTGCTGATCCTTGGGTCAGCAATCGCCTCGGCGTTAGTCGGCAACGGTCCCTCGTGGCCGTAAGCCTATAGGCACACGGTCTGGCTGCCTCGGACGCGAGGCAGCCAGACCATTTCTTTATGTCAAGAAGCACGTGGTCGGACGCAGCAAACCAGCTCTGGATTCGCTACCCGATGACGCCAAATGGTCGGATTGGTCGAGACAGGCAGCTCTGGGAGGCCGCGAGGCTCACGTACGAGCCGCTGGCGGTGGCGAGTCTGCGGTAGTGCCGAGCGAAAGCCGATTCACCTCGCGACGGAGACGACGCTCCGCCTTCGGCTCGACGTTGGGCACGAGCTCAGCTACGCGTCTGGTCGGGCGCCTCGCGCCGATTCGAGCTGGCGAAGCAGGACAAAAAACCGTGTCCGTGCGATCGCCAGCCCAATAACCTTCCCAAGCGCGCCGCTGCCGAGCATGACCCCAACGATAATCAGTGCCGTCGAGCGAATTGAGCCTAATTGCCCAGCGATGACGAAATACGCAATAGCGGCTGCTGTGGCGGCAAGCATCAAAACGCTACCCTCTTGACAACCGCAGCTGGTGTGCAACTGGAGGAGCTTGTGACGTATCGCATCCGCCAACTGTGGCTCGAGACCGACGGTCGCGCGCACCATCCGCGTCATCATTCTCGTCGTCAATCGAACTGTCGCGTCGCCAAGCATTCGGCCGAGAAGTTGGCGACGATGTAGTCCCATACTCTCTTCGCCTCGCCATAGGTGAAGACCGGGCCGCTGCTCAGCCAGTACTCGGGGATCGTCGGCCAGTCAAAGAGGCCATTCTGCTTCGCGCTCAACATGATCCGATGCACACCGCCGACATGGCATAGACCGAAGGTGTGCCCAATCTCGTGAATCGGAACGTAGCGAAAGGCGAAGTCGGGAGCACGGTCTCGGAAAGTGCAGCCGGTGATGTCGTCGCCGTCAAACGGCTCGCCATCAACGCACGGATGCGTCGCGAGATGCGCGCTCAACCCGTTGAACGAGTTGTCACTGTAGAGAAAGCTGCCGAGCGTGATCGGCGCGCAGAGGTCACGCTTCGCCGCCGCGATGTCCACAGTTCCTCGCGTTCGATTGAACGGAGGTGACTCGAGGAGCGAGGTCATCGCCGAGGACGAAAGGCCCATGCGAACGTGCTCGGCTCGGCGCAACTGAAGATCCTGCTTCTCGAAGCGCAGCTTCAGCCCGACCTGCGACGCTTTGACCCTCGCGGCGCTGAGCTTGTCGTCGAACACGCTGTTGCTCATGCAATAGATCGTAAACACGCTCGCACTGGCAGGATCAGCGAGATAGCCATCAACGTCGGATTCCGAGAAGTCCCCGTCTATCTCAGGACGACCGCGCTGCCAAAATGTCGTCGACTCGAAGCCCGCGAGGATTCTCAGGTCGACGCGCGTATTCGCATCCGCATCGTTGTGCCAGGCAACGAGATCGCGAACATCTCCGTCATCACCGCCTTGGTCAGAGCGCACGAAGCCGCGGTAAGCCGTGAGCCGGAGACGAAAGCCAAAGCCGCCACCGTTGACCCCGAGGGCATCCTTGATGCGAGTGCGCTCATCGGGACTGTAGGCGCGGTTACCGTCAATTAACTCGCGAGCGTAGTTGCGCAGCCGCCATTGGTTCGCTCGGTCGCGAAACGCCCCAACTAGGGAGCCAAGCGTAATCGTTCGCACCCAATCCCAGACAAGCCCGACGACACTCGAGACGATGCCGACGAGCGCGTCCCACACCCGCCCCCAGTCCCAGGTAAAGATGCCGATGAAGATGTTCACGATGCCTACGACTACCGCGACCATGACGTCCAGGATGTCGGCGACAAGCTCACATACCGTCACGACGACCCACGTAGCGACGATGGTGACGATCCAGACGATGAAGCAAAACCACTTGTTGCAGCAGAGGCACCACCAGCTGCAGTCCCGCTCGACGCATCGCTCTACAGGGTCGGTGAACGTCTTATCGACCCACCCTCCTATGTCGTGGCAGACCTGATGCGCCATCGTGACCTCCGATCGCCGACAAGTCGTCTTCCGTCGGCGATCGGGCGATGTTACGCCCAGCGCGCCCGCCAGTCAACTATCGACAGACCTGCGAGTCACCGAAGTTGCCACGAGATAGCTCCGCCTGAGAAGCTAGTGATCTGCTCGGCTACTTGCGCCGCAAGCGAGGTGAGCAGCGCTTCTAGAGGCGCGAACTCATTGCGGCGCAGAGAGCGGGAGGGGACGTTCCGTCCCCTCCCGCTCCCGACTTCACGCTGTCGCAGATCTGGGTCGTTGCCCGTCTCAGGTCTCTAGCGAGACTTGCACTTCTCGTAACAGAATCGAGCAAACGGTGGGCCGACGCAGATCTCCCAGCAGACTCGCTCCTTCTGTTTCGCAACAGCCTCCTCGCTGCTTGCCCCGTAAATCTTGACGGTGATCTCGGCCCCAGCCGGGATCTCAACTCCGCGCTCTTTGAGAAACGCGATGGGATCAGTCGCGCTTGTCGCGTACTCCTCAAAGGCGCGTTCGAACGCCTCGTCGCTTGTCAGTGCACTAAGCGCGCCCATCAACGCCGCTTCGGCCATCTTGACTCCTCCTTTGTTGTTGTCATCCGTTGAGAACTGCGAGTGTCAGTTCTGCCGAGGCCCGCCCAAGGAGAACCGGTGAGGCAGCAGCTTCTTCGCGCACCGGCCTCCGCTCACCGCCGAGTCGCAGCCATAACCCAGGCGTCGCAGCAATCAGATGGAACAGCTCAGCTCCATAGATGCGGATCAGTTGCCGAACGCGTTCCGTCGAGACGCCAAGCTCTCTCGCAAGTCGCTCCTCAACCTCCGTCCGCGAAAGGTGCGGCACGAGTTCATACAGCTGCTCTGCCCTGCTTTCGATACCGGCTTCCGCGAGCTCCGGCTCGGCAAGCTCGGCGCGCGATGGAAGTGCTGCGCGGAGCAGAGCGTGAGCGTCAGCGATCCCGCTGCCATAGTCACGATTCCAGCCCTTCGGCTCGTGGGCTGAAGCCTCGAGACAGACGACGAACGCACTTTGGAGGTTCTCCCGGCCTAGCTCAGCGATCAGATTCTCGCGGCCGTGGAAGGCAAGCCAGAGAGTCGCCAAGCCGGCAACGTGCGCCACACCATAGGACGTGCCGCTTGAAGTCGTGACGGGCGGATCGTGCTTGTAGGCGATGTCCGGAACATAGACGTCCTGACCGGGTGCGGCTACGACGACCTTGGCGCCCCTAGAGCCATGCTGCCAGTGGCCCCTGGCCGAAGTCGAGGCCGAGATCGCGACGCAGTTCCGGTACCGCGCAGGCCAGACAATTAGGCCAAACGGGACAAAGTTCCCTGCCGCAGCCAGAACAATTACTCCGTCGCGTACTGCCCGGTTGATCGCGGCTTCGAGGCCGATGAAGCCCGCGCCACCGAGACTCATCGAGACAACGTGGCAGCCGACAGTGCGCGCGTAATTGACCGCACGAGCTACGTCGGCGTCGCCGATCTGGATCACGCTCTTGACTGTTCGGATTGGAATTAGCGTCGCCGCAGGCGCTGCGCCGACAAGCACTCCGCTCTCACGTCCAACGATCGCGCTCCCTGTCCGTGTCCCGTGACCTGGGAAGTAGATTTTCGAGAATCGCTCAAGTGGATCGAGCGCATCATCGTCGCCGGAGAGGATGTCCGTGTCTCGCGAGAGGTCGAGCCCTTCTACTGGAAACTCGGGGTGGATGACATACCCCGTGTCCGGATGAGCTATCACGATCCCCTCACCCTTCGCCGGTCGGGCCTGTGCCAGCGCAAAGCTCCAGGCGTCTCTGCAGTGCAGACTCTCGATCGCCCAGTCGTAAGCTGTTGGCGCGGCCTCCGCAGTTGCAAGAAAGGGCGGCGGCTCAGGCACACCTACAAGCGACGGTAGGTCGGGTTCGACGTGAAACTCGCTCGGCAACTCACGTGCAAGCGAGTAGGCCGCCTCCCATCCCACTGCCGGCAGCTCGAAAGCATTCACGAATCCCGAGACGACAAAGAAGCGACCAAGATTCTCCTCGTCGTCGTCGACTGGCTCGAACAACCGCTCGAAGCGCCATGGCCGTCCCGCCCCGTCCGGTCCGAGCGCTGCAGCTGCTTCCCTTACTACCGGAGCGTCCCCGACGCTTGCTCCCTCGACGAGGAGATTGATCCGGACTGCGCGGGGATCAGCCTTTGGCGTCGCGGCACGGAGGTGGTCGTCGAATCCATCTTCCCTTGCTGGCCGCATCAGCCGCTCCCTCTATCGCCCGCATAAACAAAAGTTTGCGTCGAGTGTGGTCATATCTGACTGACTGGCTGTCGTCAAGCTCGCGCTGGGAAACAAGCCAGCATCTCGGTTGCACTCGTCCTCTTAGCGGATGACGTGAGCGCCGTTCGACATCGAGTCGGCGGCGGCGTAATGTGCACGTTGCCCCAAGTCACACTCCCACGGAGGCACGATGATCAAGATCGAGAGAGTGCTGCGCGACGAGCCGGTTAGGCGAGAGGTCGAGGAGATCATCGCCGAGGGCGGAAACCTGCCCAAGGGCGAGGAGTGGAGCGTTACGCCGATGATGGTCGACCGTGTTGTCACTCCGCGTGCAGCGGCTCCCGTAGAACGCGACACACGCCCATTCACAGAGGCTGTAGTGCGTGAGTTCATGAGACCAGTGCTGCTCGTCCGCAACAACCGTTTCGAGCTACCTCGTTCGCGAGAAATCTCTGCTCGGCTTTTGCCTGCCCGGGGGCGCCTCGAAGCGGCGCTTCCGTCTGTCGGCCGGATTGAGTTCATCGGGAATCCCGAGCGGCGTTGGGGTGGCACAGGCTGGGTCGTGTCCGACGGAGTAATCGTGACGAACCGGCACGTCGCAGCTCTCATCGCGCAGCGCGACGGCAGCCGCTTCGTCTTCAAGACCAACCCTTTCTCCGGAGACTCAATGGGTGCTCGGATCGACTTTCGCGAGGAGTATCAGGAGAGCGGTCAACCGGGTCCGAGCTTCGAGGTAGCTGTCAGCAAGGTTCTCTTCCTCGAGAGCGAGGATCGTCGCGGGCGGAAGCCCGACATCGCACTGCTGCAGTTACGCCCCCAACAGGACCTGCCGTTGCCGATCCCGATCTTTGACGGCGACATCAAGGACGAAGCCGACATAGCCGTTGTCGGCTATCCGGCTCGAGACCCGCAGAAGACGCCGAGCGAGAAGGCGGCGCGAAGAATCTTTGGCGACATCTATGACGTAAAGCGCCTCTCGCCCGGACAGGTCATGGTGGCAAATGCCGGCGACTGGTACTTCACTCATGACGCGACGACGCTAGGGGGTAACTCAGGCTCCGTGGTGCTCGATCTTGCGACCGGGGGCGCGGTGGGCGTCCACTTCAGCGGCGAGCTCGAAGAAGCGAACTATGCAGTCACCGCTAAGCGCGTACTCAACTACCTCGCAAGACTGAAGCTGAAAGCGTCGATCATCAGTCCCGTAGACCTTCCGGGAACCGACGAAGTGCCGATTGAGGAAGCCTCGGTCGCAAGCTATACAGACCGAAGGGGCTTTGAAACGGCCTTTCTTGGATCTCGTGCCAAAGTGCCGTTGCCGGAGCCGAAGAAGCCGCGCGACATCCTTTCGTTCAAAGTAGGCAGCCGCCGAGCAACCGTGCTTCCCTACACGCACTTCTCCGTCGCAATGAACAAGCGGCGCAAGCTCTGCGCCTGGAGCGCAGTGAACATCGACGGCTCAATGACAAGTAAGGCCAAGCGCACCTCTTGGAAGCTCGATCCGAGGATTCCCCGAGAGACGCAAACTGAGGGCGACGTTTACGGCAACGAGCCCCGTTTCTCCCGCGGCCACATGACTCGCCGCGAGGATCCAATTTGGGGCCCCGCACAGGACGCCCTCCACGGCAATAGCGACTCGATGCACCTGACTAACGCGGTTCCGCAGCTCCAGCCCTTCAACGCAGGGATATGGAACGGCCTGGAGGATTACGCCCTTCTGCACGCCCGCCAAGACAGCATGCGCATCAGCGTGTTCACTGGTCCGATCCTGACCAAGGACGACCCCGAGCGGTTCGGAGTCCAGATCCCGCTCGAGTTCTGGAAGATCATCGCTTTCATACACGATGACACCGGAAAGCTGACGGCAACCGGCTACCTCATGTCGCAAGCGAGCTTCCTTCGTCCCGAAGAGTTTGTCTACGGGCAGCACGAGACCTATCAGGTGCCAATCAAGACGATCGAGAAGAAGACGGATCTGAGCTTTGGAGCATTGAGCGGGAAGGATCCGCTTCGAGGCCCCGGTGTCGAGGCCGCCCCGCCTCGGCTTACCTCCTTCGACCAGATCCAGTTCACTAACTAGATGTCGTGCCCACGGACGTTGTGAATGCGGCTGATCGGGGATAGGCCGCCGAGCGAGCTGTGGGGTCTGCGCTCGTTGTAGTGGCGGAGCCAGTGTGGCAGCGCGGTAGCGCGGTGTCGAGAGGAGCGGTAGCGGAGGCCGTAGGCCCACTCGCGTGCCATGGTCTGGTGGAAGCGTTCGACCTTGCCGTTGGTGCGTGGCCGGCGCGGGCGGATGGTCAGGTGGCGGATGCCCCGTCGGTCGAGCAGTTCACGCAAGGAGCGGTTCTTGGTGTAGCTCCAGGCGTTGTCGGTCATCAGCCGTCGAGCCTCGATTCCGTGCGCGGCGAAGGCGTTGAGTGCGCGCTCGACGAAGGCGGTCACGGTCGGGGCGCGGTCGTCGTCGAGGAGCTCGGTGTAGGCGAAGCGCGAGTGGTCGTCGACGATCGCGTGGGCGTAGTCGTAGCCGACTCGCGCCTTCACCTCGGCCGAGCTGCGCCTGCGGTCGCCAGTGAGGGCGTGGCCGGGTCGATCGAAGCGTGCGTACAGGCTGACGTCCATGTGCAGCAGGTCACCAGGGCAGGGCCACTCGTAGCGGCGCTCCGGCTCGCGCGCGGCCCCGAGCAGGCCGCGAGAGGCCGTTCCGCATCAGCACCTTCGAGATCGTCGAGTGCGGATGCCCCGTCCGCAGCGTCAAGAGGCGCGGCCCCCAGCCGGTCTGGCGCCGCGCACACAGATCCGCCGCTGCTCACGCGCCGACAGAAGTCGCGGCATCCGCCTGGGCCGGCTCGAGCGGTCGAGCAGACAGGTGAGCGTGCGCCGCTCCTCAGCACTCGCCTCCCGCCAGCGGCGCGACCAGCGGCAGGCGGTCGCCGGCGAGACGCTGAAGGCGGCTGCGGCCGCTTCAGCGGACAGCCCTCCTCGACCATGCCCACGAGCGCGAACCGGCCAGCCAATCCGAGCTTCGCGTTACGGTGCAACACCATCCGGGTCCCTCCTTCGAGAGTGAGCCTTCGCAGACCCACAGACTCGAAGGAGGCCCGGATGAACCCCTTCAGCCGTTCACAACGTGTGTGGGCACGTCAACTAGAGAAAGCGCAGTCGCCCCTGCCTCGAGGGCTACCGATTGCACGCCCACTACCCCTCGGAGACTTAGGCTCGCCCGTCATCACTCCCGGCTTCTCCGCCCACGGCCCCCGCGAACGGAGTTCTCCGCGTCTACCGCATCGCCAGGGGGATTGACGGCTGCCGCCGCCCGGAGCCCCGTGTCGTTGACGTGACGATCGCGGTTACGGGCGCACTCCCTTCACCACCGTGAACAGCTCAGGCCGCCGTTAGGCCCAGATCGTGATGGAGCGTTGCCCGAAACAGGGTCTGCTTCTGCTGGAAGGCGGACTGCCAGGCGACCCCGTCGACAGTGTAGGACGCCTCGCTTGAGAGCTCGATGGTGAGCGCCTCGTTCTCACCGATCCAAGCTTCCTCCCAATCGCTGCTGAAGAAGATCTCCGTCGTATCATCGGAGCTACCCACGCTGAGATTGGTCGGGATCTGTGCCGTCGTCGCGAACTTGAAGCCGAGCAGCGTGCCGCCTCCCCCAGTCGCGTCGAATGTCAAGAGCCCGGCGTCTGCGAGGTAGCGGCCGGTCGAATCCTTCACCTTCTCAAGGGTTGAAAGCAGCCGCGGGTTGAAGATCCAGCCTGGCCGCATGAAGGGTGCATTCGCCGGTCGCAGGGCTGCCACGGCGTCCTTGAGATCATCGAAGGTTGGCGTCCGCCCGTTCGTGCCGAGATCCGGCGCGGGCGTGAGACCGGGAACGTTCGCGATCCCGATCGGGCCACCGTCGAGGCCGGTGCCGAGGAGGAAGGCGAGGTCGGCCCGAAGCGCCAGCACCTCGGCGATGTCCGCGCGGATCACCTCCTCGATATCGGGGGACTCCTCCGCGTCACGGAGGAGCCGGTTCGAGACCGGCACGAGCGCCGCGAGCTGCTTCGGCCGCAGCAACGGAGCCTGCGCGAACGCCTCCTCCGAAACCGCGATCCGCAGGTTCTCGCCGACATAGCTGGCGGAAGCGCCACTCGAGATCGATACGACCGACAGCTCCTTCTCCACCGGCACGATCCGAGGGCCGAGCCGCATCACCGCCGAGCGAGCACGGAGCGCGGTCAGGATCTCGTCGGAGACCTCCGCCGGGACGAGATAGCCGCCCGCCGACTCGGTCGCCTCGGCGAGCGCCTTGGTCAGCGCACCACGGAGGGGGCGGCCCCATCGTGGCCCTCCGCGCACCGACAGCATGACCATCGGCGGGATCGCAGTTCATGGCCCCGGATTCGCAAACCGAATTCTACCGGGCCCCTCGACGTCTCGCGCCCGCCGAGCACGGTGCAACCCCTAGAGCGAGACCGTTCCCTCCAAGGACTCAAATTCAGAAAACCCTCGCTCGCTCGGAGAGGGGGGCGTCACGGAGGGCCTTCGCGGGTGAATGCCACCGGGGGCGCGTGCCACCCATCCCGAATGCTTACGCGACCTTACTCGGCCTGCCTCGTGTGGGCGATTGCCGGGAGGTGACGAGCGTAGGTCGCGAACGCCGACCGGTACGCGTGAAATCGAGGGAGCGGCTTATCCGATCTTCTTTACTCCAAGCGCGCCGCCGATGCGGGTTTTCAGGGCCTCGGTTTCGAAGACCATGCCGAGCGCCGCGGTCGTGAGAGCCATCGGCGAGAGGAACTTCTGTTCAACCTCTTCGCGAGGTACATGGGCGGACAGCGATTGCGTGTGCACTATCTTGGCAACGAGGGACTGTCCAAGAACGCTCCAGCATTCCTCCAAGACGCGGTCGGCGACCTGGGGTGGGTATGTCGCCTGGAACTCCTCGACGAACTGAACGACAGCATCATGCTCGACGTTCAGCAGCACGGCGCCACGGGATCCGTCTGTGTTTTCCCGCGTGGCATCGAAGGCAGCGACGTAGTACACCTCGTCCATATCCTCGGCCTTGGCGGGCAGCCAATCGGGAATGGCGGCGGCCAGCTCGACTTTGCGAGCGGGCCTACCGCGGGTTGGCCGGTCGGCCGTAGTTGGTTCTGCCCCTAGCTTCGCCTGCACATTCCGAGGCCGCTTCGGACGCGTAACCTCGTTTCCGTCATTGCGACCGCCATCCACATCGACAAGCGGCGAGCGGTGTACGGGGGTAGACCGCTGCTCCCCCGCACGGTTTAGCCGATAACGGAGCTGACGCCATCGCTGTAGGTAGCGCTCCGCGAATCGATCCTTCCAGGCCCGGTCGATCTCCTCGCTCGGCCGTACCTCATTGAGCCGCTGCTGGATCGCGTGCGGCAGCTGTTGGGCAAACTCGATGCCCCATTCACCAAACGGCAGAGGCTTCCCTCCGTAAAGGTTCAGGGCATCGCGGCCCCCCAGCGGATAGACGCCATGGCGTTCTGTGCCGTCCGCCGTCGGCGGCTCGAGGATGATGTAGGTGTCGCGCTGCACCTCTTTCCAAGGAATCCCGAACTGGCGGAAGCGCCACTGCTCGTGTGAGATGTCGTAGAGCTCGTTGTCGTAGAGCACGGCCACCGTCCCGTCGCGCGGTCCATATGGGTTTGGCCTGCCGTCGACCTCGCGGAGATACCAGTGCGCCTCAACATTGTGGCCGAGGTCGATTGGTTCCTCGCCCTCCATCTCCGAAGAGGCGACAACTTTCCCCCCAACGTTGTAGATGTAGTGCTGAGCCCCGCGAACCGGCCGCCTCGTCACGCCGCTCGATCCGATTAGGTCGATGGATCCAGGTTCCCCCCGCGGCCACTTCGTCTTTTCGGGTGAGACAGGTACGTCGATCGTGATCGTCATCTCG
This sequence comes from Gaiellaceae bacterium, assembly GCA_037720595.1. GTDB lineage: Bacteria > Actinomycetota > Thermoleophilia > Gaiellales > Gaiellaceae > Gaiellasilicea. Next base: position 73,884 of record JBBJLW010000006.1, read on the forward strand.
TCTGGAACGTCCCATATCCGGGTGTTGAGATACGCCGCCGGAAAGTGAACGGCTCGCTCTTCGGGACGCTCGGGATCGCCGAGGATCGTGTCTTCCAGAGGCGAATTGCCGACAAGTAACACGATCGTGCCGTGCTCGGGCGGAGTTATCTGCGACTGCCAGAACGGAACCTGCTTCCAAATGGCGCCAAAGTCAACGACACCCCACTCTGGAATCCCGAAGTCCTCCGGCGAGATCACGACTGCTTGCTCCGAGTCTCCGTAGTCGTTGTCCGTGATCCACACGTAGGCGCCGTACTCGTTATCGACATCGTCATGAGCGAGCCGGATCATGCTTGCGACGCCGTCCTTGTACGAGATGACGACGAGCCCTTCGCGATTCCAGGGCAGCAGAGTTACCTTTGCGCCGATCCCGAAGTTCTCGTGCTCAGCCCCGATCGGTTTCCCGCCGCCGCCATAAGTCCGCATAAACTCATCGAGCTCGCGCTCGCTCATGCCTATGCCGTCGTCGGCGACGTAGCGGCGGTAGACGCCGATGTTCTCGACACCTTGCCACTCGATCCCGAAATGGATGTTCGCCGCGTCGGCCTCGTCGGCGTTCTCCTTCAACTCGCGGAGCCACTGACCAGGCGTGCGAATGTCCCGCTTATTGCGGTCGATGATGGGTCCCGAGGCCCCCATCACGAGAGGCACCACTGACATATCGTTTCTCCAGCCAAGCCGCAGCTTGGCGCATAGTGGGCTAGCGGTAGCCCGTCGATTCGGGAACGTAACATCTGCCTCGTCCTAGCGGTAGGGAACGTCTGTTCGCATAATGGGCGGGCGGCCGGATAGCCGTCTGTCAATGAAAGGTGCTAGGTGGTGCGACCGAACACGACGCTCTTCATAGATCCTGGGCTTGAAGGTTCGCACCTCGCCCTCCTCCGCCAGCTCCGCGACGGTGGCCGGTCTGCTCCGCCAGAGACGTTGACTCTGACCGACGCTGCTCGGGATTTAGCCGCAGGGGCTCGCTCGCAGTTGCCGGTCGGCGCGCGAGCGCCCTCAGGGATCGGGAGTCCTTGCGCGACGATCTTGCGCGTAGCGTCGACAACGTCGGGCCCGGTGTGGCTCAACTTCTGTCCGTTACGCTCGGAGATCTCAAGAGGGAGCTAGGCCCACTGCCAGAGCTGCTGACGGCTACTACCGGTTCGACGGTTCTCCTCGGGCACGCTGAGGCTTTGCTTGGGAGTCTTCGCGAAGACAAGGTGGCCATCGCCGCCTGGAAGGACATCGTCGCTGCATTTGAGAGCACCGCCAGAGCGGAGCTATGCGAACTCCGGATCGCCGAGTTCCATGATGGCCGCGTGAAACAGTTCGTTTGGCAGCTAGACCACGACGCAGTCGAGATCGCCGGGTCGCGCCTTCCCGCCCCAATCGTGAGCTACCCCGGCGAGCGGCAGTGGCGGTTAGAGGCGGATTACGAGTATCGCGATGGCGCCACCACCATCGCTGTGCCGAGCGGCTTCCGCTTTGACCTCTCGTCCGTGCCGCGACTGTTCTGGCCGCTGATCGCCCCGTTCGAGCTGTCGATCGCTGCGCCATTGGTGCACGACTTCCTTTACCGCCACGCCGGTAGGCCACCCGACGGGTCGGTCGCCCCGCCCCGGACGTACACGCGCGCAGAGGTCGATCAGATGTTTCGCGCGATCATGGAGGCGGAGGCCGTTCCGGCCTGGAGGAGAATCCTCGCCTATCTGGCCGTGCGTTCCTTCGGCCGTACGGCCTGGCGTGACTGACGGCCGCTCATTGCCTAGAGTCGTCGATGGGCTTAGTGTGGCCAGCGAGAGCTCGGGCGACGCACGACACAGCGGATGAGGAGGACGAAGTGACCGACCCGATGGAAGAGTGCGCCGACCAGGACACTTGCCTGTGGAATCCGCAGCCGTCTGAGCGCTGGCGCGATCAAGTCGAGGTCGTTTCGTGGGAGCCTTCGGGTTCGGGCCATATCAAGATCCTCGACTGTCCACGCTGCCGCCATCAGATGAGCGTCGTTGACGGTTCGGCCGTATCCGTAGAAGCCTTCCGCGAGGTGATCGCCGAGGTCGACGATCGCGCTATCGCATTCCTCCTCGAGCGGATAGCTGACGATATCGACGACAACGACGAATTGGTCACCGCGCGCTGTAACTGCCGCATGGAACACACCGGGCACCCGACGAAACCGGAGGGCGTCACCTGGGGCTGCGGCCAGGCTGGCGCAATCAGCGTCCCGTGAACGAGACCGTCCTTCTGATCATCGTCGCGGTAGCGATTGTCGACCTGAGCATCCTCTCCAGCGCCTGGCGCAAAGGCACGGCACCGCAGTTCGGGCAACGTCCGCCGAACTGGGACTCGACCGATGAGGCCACTTACTGGGCGCTCGAGGCGGAGAAGGCGCGGCGCGAGCAGCTCGTCAAAGCCCGCGAGGTGGCCAAGAACTGGGGCCAGTCGATCGCCGGTCTGCTCGGTGTTCTCGGCACGGCCGCGTTCCTCAAAGGCCCAGAGAGCCTCGACAAGGTTCCCGGCGACAACGCCTACGCCGTCGCCTCCCTGATCGGGGTCGCCGGACTCGCCGCGGCTATCGCGGTCTACCTTGCGGCGATCGCCGCCCAGGGGACGCCGGCGCAGATCGAGAACTTCGATGGTTGGCGGATGAAGCAGTTGACCGAGCTACAGGCGCCGCAGGTCACCGAGAAGCTGCGACGGTCGCGGGGCTTCGCGCTCGTTGCGGCCGTGACGCTACTCGCTGCCATGCTGGCCGCCTGGGCCGCCAGCTTGTCGGCCCGTGGCGGTGATGCGAAAGGTCAGGCATTCGTCCTGATCGACCGCCAAGGTGAGAGCTCCTGCGGCACGCTTTCCCGCACGGAAGATGGGCAGCTAGTGCTGAAGCGGGACGAGACGGAAACCACTGTCACCGACGCTGCGCAACTGGTCGCCGTCGACGACTGCCCCAAGTAGCGTCGCAAGACGTAGACAGCAGACGACCGAGACCGCACTCTTTCAGTCTTAGAGAACCGCGTCCGTGAGCGAGCCGAGCCGCGAGCCAGTCAAGCGCCGATAGAGAGCGATGGCGTCGGCCTCGGTCAGCGAGGCAACGTGATCAGTGGCCGCTCGGAGACGGTCGCCGTGTTTGTCGAGATCCTCGCGTCGGTCGACGGGTAGCAGCCGCTCGTCCGACTCAAATGCCTCGAGCAGCGTGGTCACGATCTTGGCCTGCCCAATCTGCACTGTCGCCAAGGCCGGCTGATCAATCACATAGTGCCGAAGCAGCTCCTTGAGCAGCTTGACCGCGAGCTCCTTAGTGTCCGCCTCATCCTTGTTTGTGTCGACGACCATCGTGCCGTCGTGTCGGCAAGGCCTCCCCTCGAAGTAGACACCGCCGACGAAGTACGTGATCAATCGCGAGGTCACCGCCTGCGTCGCAGCCTTCGTCGACACGCGTGGTTCCCATGGTTCGGTAAAGGAGGAGTACTTGGCGAGAGCAGCCCATGCTCCCTCGGCCGTCGTGCGATTAACCTTCGTATTGTGGGCGCAGACGGTGTCGAGGAAGGCTGACGCCTCAGAGCTCAAGACCCGCTTTGTGCGCGGACCGGCAAGGTTGAGCAGCCGGTCGAGGGGTATGAAACCACCGCGATAGAAGTCAATGACATCGTGGACGGCGTAGGTGACGTCGTCGCACCAGTCCATCAGCTGAGCCTCGAAGCAGAGTGGCCCATCCACGTCTGTCCCGTGCGGACCGCGAACGTCTTCGAGAAGTGCAGCGTCGGCAGCAAACGCTCCCCACTTGTCTTCGACCTTCCGCCCATTGACGCGGAGCCACGGATACTTGGTCGCGGCATCGAGCGTCGCGCGGGTCAGGTTGAGCCCACGGCGGGGTTCGTACGGAAAACGGATCGAGATGAAGCCGAGCACGCGAAACGTCTGGGCATTGCCCTCAAACCCACCGAGGCGCTGGACAGCCAGCCGACTGCCACGCGGGTTGGCCTCTGCAGCCAGACGGTCGTAGGTTTCGCACAGCGACTGCTCGCCGATGTGCCCAAACGGCGGATGGCCGAGATCGTGGGCCAAGCAGGCGGCCTCAACCAAGTCCGGATTCGGTGGCGCGATCCGCTGGCGGGCCGGGGGTTTGCTCGAAGGCTTTGGGGGTCGGCGGCTTGCTTCGGATTGGTCTCGAAGCCGCTCGGCCAGTCTCCGTCCGAGCTGGGCCACCTTGAGTGAGTGGGTCAGCCGGTTGTGGTAGAGGCCGAACTCGCCGGCGGCCGCCACTTGTGTCTTCCCAGCGAGCCGCCGAAAGGCGCTCGAGTAGAGGATGCGATCGCGATCGCGGGCAAACTCGTCGCGTTCGTCGTTCCAACGCCCGCGCTCATGGAGGACGCGACCGACCGAGAAGCGGTCATAGGGCATCCGCGCTAGGCGATGGTTTGAGCAGCCTCGTCGATCACCGCGAGCGACTCGGGGACGCGGCGGCGAAGCTGACGCGCCCGACGGCGGCCCGCTTCGGTGACGATGAAGCCCTCGGGAACACGATCGAGCAGTCCGTCGGACTCAAGTTGGAGCAGCAGGATGTAGAGCTCGCTCGGTCGGAGGCGGTCGAGGCCGCCAAGTGATGCGTTGCGACTCTTCGCCTCGACAATCTCTCCCTGAAGGTCAGGGAGCAGAATCGGAGCGTCGCTCTCCCGCAGCAACGCGTCGACGAGGATCATCGTCAAATCGGGTGAGCTCAACTCTGACCTCCGAATCGCTCGTACATCGTCACGCCCACATCGCTTTCCCCGGCCCCTGCAAATGACGGTAGGACGGAGGCCCGCCCGCCACCGACTTTTCGCGAACCGCCCGACCTTGGCAAGCCTGCGCGTATGAGCATGGCGGCCACAGATTAGGACTATGCGCGAGGCGGCGGACGACATGAGTCTGCGCCCTCCCGGTGGCGAGCGCTCGGCTTAGCCTCGCTCAGCCCGTGTCCGGCGCGCGTTCACCAGGTCGCGTCCGTCAGCCTTGCGCTTTCCATGGCGCGGATGCGACGCCTTACGTTGCCTGCAATCGAAGCCGCAGTACATCGCTGCGGTCGAAGGAGGCGAGATGTCTGGCAGACGTCCCAAGGGAGAGTCACGCCGTCCGCTACCGCGGCGGCCCAGCGAGACGCGCCGGTAGCGCGCGACGCAATGAGGCAAATCCAGGAGGCGGAGCTTCGGCTCCGCCTCCTCCTATCGAAGTTCGATTGCTGCTGCGTAGACACGCGGATCTCGGTTGGTTCGGTTTCCGTCTGCAGCTCGTCCCGAATACTCTGGAGAGATGGCAGCGGACGGCACGAAGGCAGCGATGGCGGAGTCGCTGCACGCAAATGAGTGAGCGGGTGAAGGGTCAGGCACCACGTCGTCGTGCTGGCTGCGGCCGTCGCCGGAGCAAGCCTCTCCTTCGGCGCCGAGAACCTCTCCAAGCATCCGGAGGTACTCGGGCTGCTCTGCCTGCTCTTTGTTGGCCTCGCGCTGGCCGCGCTTCGTCACGACCAAGAGATTGCGATCATCGCCGAGCACCTGCTCGACGAGACCGCGTTTGGCGACGCGGCCAAAGCGCAGTCGAGATGGGAGAAGCACAAGTTCAAGGCGATGCAGGGTTCCGGTGTCACAGCCATGCTCGCCAGCGCGTCACAGAAGATGGGGATTTACGGCGTCCCGGTTATTGGCATTCTCGCGTTCGGCTGGCGGCGCGTCGACGAGCTCGAACTCGATCTCCGGCTCGAGCGCGATCAGCTTCAGGTGGACGAGCCGCTGCCCGTCGGGGAGGTAGACCAGCGACTCGGTCGGCACGATCCTCACCGGCGGCAGCCGGAACTGGACGACGCCCAGCTGAATCTCACGCCCGAACAGGCCAGCCGTGATCGGATGGTGGACGAGCGCACGATTCGCGAGCCGGTGAGCGACAGCCTCCCACCCCTCGCCGGAAACGTCGATCGTGCCCTCGTCGAACCGACCCGTCCCCTTCCGCGCCCGAACCAGCTCGGCGGCCGCCCGCGACGCTGCTGCGTCTTCCGCGGTCGGCCCCTCCTCTGGCACGGGCAGTTCGATCCCAAGCGCCTTCTCTAGCGTGACGATGTCGTCGAATAGCTGCTCCATGCGCTTGAGGCGATCGGGATAGTCACCGAGGTCGCGACCGCGCGGGTCGAAGCGCCTCCCGAGTGCCGGGAGGAACGACGGCCCGCGCACCGTGATCGAGGTCGCGCCGACAAACTCGCGAACGAAGCGCACAGCGTCACGGTTTCGCGCGGCGCTCGACCCAAAGTCGAGCAGGGGCGAGACGGTGACCTCGACAGCCGGCGGGCCAGGCAGGCGCAGCGCGAGGAAGATCATCGCGACGCCGGTGTCGTCAAAACCGCAGTACGCCGCGTTGGCCCCACCCTAGGGAGCGCCGCGTGGAGCGTGAACGTGCGGGTCGACTTCTTCTTCCCGCGCCGAACAGTCACCTCGAGCGGGATCGGCGAGCCCGCCGACAGGCTGATCGTGCCCGTGCTCTGCTTCCGGAGGTCCTCGGGCACCGTGTCCCAGATCTCCTTCACCCGCTTCGGCGGCTTGGGAACTCGGATCGTGTAGCCGCCGTGGAGTCCGATGTCGTTGCCGCGAGCGAGTTGCCGACGCACTACGCGTTTCGCCCGCGCACCTTGCTCGTCGTCGGTGAACCACCACTGCGGCAGGGGCGGCTCGTGGCCATCGCGGCGTAGAGCGGCGACGCGGACATGGTCCTCTCCACGCTGCATCTCGACCTTGATGAACAAGGAGTCCGGGTATTCGGCCTCCGCCAGCTCGCCTTCGCCTTCCGTCACCTCGTAACGGAAGTCCGGATCGGATGAGCGGGCGAAGGCCGCGAGCTCGAAGGCGTGGTCGAGCAGGCCGGGGCCGTCGAGAAGCGGAGTCGAGACCGCCATCGTCCGCCGCATGACGTCGACCACGTCCTCCGGGCCCTCGCCGAGGTAGCGCCTGCGGATGTCGTCGTGCTGCTCGAGGTCGTCCCGAAGGTCGCCCATCTTGATCCGGTCGACGGTGACGCTTCGCGTGTCGGTTCCTCAGCCGGCTTCCGAAGGTCTTCCGCTCGTTCTTGGTAGGCGAAGATGACCTCGACGGCGCCGTGCTCGGCGACGGCGCCGTCGAGCGAGTTAAGGCAGTCCGTCCAGTTGATCCGGCTGCCGACCGGGTGGAACTTCGCCGGCCAAACGTGGCTGGTCGTGTCCGTGAGCGCAAGGATCGTGTCGGCGCCTCCGTCAGGGGGTCGAAACTGCTCGGCCTCCGGATGCCTACGCTTCACGAGGTCGAAGGTCATGTCCTCCCAGCGCCGGGCGTCGAGGTTTACGGCGAGTGCAGCTTCGAGGTTGCGTGGCAGAGGCATGGAGAAATGGTAGGTGGTCGAACGGCTGTTCCGGTCTGAGTTCCACGGCCAGCCGACGGTTCGCTCTACCCTGGGGGTGGATGCGGATCCCCGCCGTAGCTGTTGCGCCCGGCGATCTGACCCTTCTTGTTCTGGATCTTGTGCTCGGTCTGGCGCTCGATCGCCATCGTGCGGCCCTTCGCCTGCGCCTGGGCTTTGGTCGGCGCCACGTTCGAGGCCCGCTGGTTGCCCTCGACCTTGTTCTGCCAGCCACCACCGGGGTGCGGCCCGGTAACCACTGCCGGCTTGCGTTTATTCGCCATCTGCGTTCCTTTCCGGGCGGCACGGCCGCTCCGTTGTCTCTCATGGGTATAGGGAACTCCGTTGTCTCTACATGGGTATAGGGAACTCCGTTGTCTCTACATGGGTATAGGGACGCAGGCGCGCCGATTCCCGCCCCGACGCGAGACAGGCTCAAGAGCAGGTGTCGGCGAGAGCTAGCGGCAGCCGGCGGGCGTCGTCGAGGAGGCCATCTGCGTCTGCCGGTAGAGCGCGTCGACCAAACCCATGTCGGGCTCGATCGTGATCTCCGCGCTCGCCGTCGGCGTCGGCGCTTTCGCCCACGCGGCGATCAGCTCGAACACGGCTGCGTCCTGCGGCACGATCACGCTCTGGTCGCGGAGCACCGACGCGAGTTCGGCCGGCAAGCTGCGAGTGACGTCTTCACTCATCGGTTCCCTCCTTATCCTCAGTGCGGTCAGGGACATTAGTGGTTCCGGCGACGCCTGGCGAGGGCCGGCGGTCAGCCCATGCCTGAGCCAGTTTCCTCCCGCCACGCTCGCACAGCCCGTCCACCTGCTTTTTCATCGTCGTGTCACCGAAGATCCTCTCCGCCGCTTCACCGCGGCTGTATCCAGCCGTAGCACGGAGCCGCAGCGCTAGGAACTCTTTCTCGCTCGTTTGACGCGCCGCATCGGCGAGCGCCTCCTCATCCTCGAGATGCCTAAGCACGTGCTCCTCAGTCGTCGGGTTGCCGTCAGGCTCCTCCAGAAGATCAAAGGGGTCACGGAACTCGAGCGCGTCCGAGCGACGCGCCTTGACGACCGCCTTGGCGACCTCGATGTAGGCGTACTCCGCTGCGCCGATTACCCACCGCGTCGGGCTCCGGTCGGGGTCAAACTTCCACGCGTTCTGCCGCACACGCCGAAGCGCGGTCGCCGTCGCGTCATGGGCGACCTCGTCGACCTCGTCGGCGAGAACCTGCGGTGCAACCGCACCCTGGATGCCGAGGTACCGAGCGACACGGGCGGCAAGCACCGCGTGGTTGGCCCGCAGGTAGCGCCAGACGATCTCGTAGTAGAGCGTGTCGAACTGGCGGGCGCAGTCGGCGTCTCGCTCGTCGGCGAGCTGAGCCAGCAGCGCTCGTCCACGTCGGTCCAGATCTTCGATGCCATCCATCTACGCCACCTCGTCTCTATCGCGCCCGATCACGCCGCTTGGAGCTTCGTCGGGCGGCTCAGCGAGCTTGCCACGATAGACCTCTCGGAAGACGACATCTCCACAAAGACAGCGCGCCGTTCTCTCTCGTGGACGCGCGAGAACCTGGGGCAGGCCGGAGAGCACGTCGTAGCGCCCTTCGATCGCCGGCGCCCGCCCGACCCTCAGCTCGGGCACCTGGGCGACGATGAACTCCGCCGCGAGCATGATCCCGGCGATCGCCGACTGGTGCGCGAGCGGCACCAGCACCTCGCGCGGCGCCTCGCCGACATTCAGGTGGAGTAGGGCCCCGCCACAGATGCCATCCTGGTAGACGTCGGCCAGCGGACGCTCGCGCCAACTGGCAAGCTCAGCCGCGTCGATACCGGCCGCCGCGGCGATGTCATCGACGAGCGGCGTCGCCAGCCAGTCGTCGGCATCAGGCGGAATCTCGAAGCCGGGGATGATCGGAATTCCACCCGGTGGCAGCGGCAGGCCGATCGGCAGGCGGTGAACGAGGTAGGCGAGGACGCGTAGTGGGTGCTGGCGAAAGGCCGCCGCGATCTGCTCGTGCCGGCCAGGCCGCTCGTGTTCGGGCCAGTAGAGGCAGGCCAGGCACGGCTCGTCGCCGAAGCGCTCGTGCCGCGACCAGCCGACATCGGCAGGCTGCGTCCAGGCGTTGTAGATCGGCCCAGGCAGGCTCGCCTGGACGTCGAGCCGAGCCTCCGGCGAGTCAAGACCGACCAGCGTCGCTCGAGTCCTGTCGGCGAGCGCCGCATGCCACTCTGTGGCGAGCGGGACGACCTCGAGGTTCGACTTCCGGAGACGCTCGCGCAAGAGGTCAACCTTGACCGCGCCGACGTCCGAGTCGCGGGTCAAGACGTAACGCTGCAGGTTCGACAGTGCGATCTTCTCCGGGTCGACGACGAGCAGCGTGCCGAGGGCGCCACTGACGGCCAGCGTGTGCGCCGCCGCTTGGCCGATCGCGCCGGCACCGACCAGGTGCACCTCGCCGAGGTTGAGCTCGTCGGGCACAAGCAAGTCGGCCCGAGGCTCCCCGAGGGTGACGAGATTGAAGCCGCCGGGCTGCGGGCCGCGGCGACCCCGGTTGCCGAGCTCAACAGCGAAGACGAGGCGGAACAGCTCAGCGACGCCGAACGCCGCGGCCAGGAGCGCCGCCGCAGGTGCGGGCTCCGTGTCCTCGGCGGTGTCATCGTCGACGTAGACGTTCCAGCCGGCTGCGAAGACTGAGACGGCAGTCGCGCCGACGACGGTCGTCTGGTAGCCGATAGTCGCCGTTGTCGGCTCGACCGTCGCGGCGACGTCGGCGCGGGGGTTGATCAGGACGATCTCACCCTCCGCCTGGTGGACAAGCGCGTCCGGACCCTGCAGGCGGATGCGCGGGTAAAGGCGCGCGATGAGATTGGCCGCGAGCAGGAAGCCGTCCCGCGAGACGCCTTCCTCTGCTCGCTCCCCGGCGACGAGGGTTACGGACGACGCCTCGAGCTTGGCACGAACGGCTTCGCGGTCGAGGCCGCCGAGTACCGGTGCGGTTGCGTCGACAACACGGTCGAGAAAGCGCGGCAGGCTCACCGGAACGTGATCCTCGTCTCGTCGCCAGCGGAGGTCCAATGGCCCACCCCGGCCAGCCGATACCAGGCCCACTCGTCGAGGCGCTCGCGCCCGCCCTCGCCGAAGTCGGGGACGACGCCGGACAAGCCGCCCATCAGGGTCATCAGCGGATAGGCGTCGTCGGTCGACGAGTGGTAGGCGTTGGTCGGGTGGCTGTGGATTTGTCCGCCGAGGATCAGGCCTTGTTCGTAGAAGGCGCGGTTGACGCGGAAGAGGGCCTCGCCGTCGACTACGACGAGGAGGCCTTCCTCGCCGCGGCTCGTCGTCTGTTCGGGGAAGTACGCCGAGACGAACTCGAACCGCTTGCCGTCTTCGTCTAGGCGGCCGCCCCAGAGGACGAACGCCTCGTAGCCGTGCCCGCCGGCCTCCTGCAGCGGCTCAAGTGTCTGATCGATCAGCTCGAGCGGGACAACGAACTCCGCGACCTCGTTCAGAGTCACTGCCCATCCTCGGGCTCGCCGCTGGCGGCGGGTGGCGGCGCGAGGCCGAGAGCAGCCAGGACCTCCGGTGGGAGCGCCTGCCCCGGCGCGACAACGAGCCCCGACCGGGCAGCGCGAGCGGCCTGCTCGGCCTGTTCGGCTTGCTGCCACATCAGTGGGGCCACCTCGCCGGGAGCGTTCTGCACCCGCATCTGCAGCTTGAGCTGGCCAGGCAGGGTCTGGAACTCGAGATGGATGCCGAGTAGGTTTCGGGCCATTGCGCGCCAGATGCGGTCGCAGATCGTGGCCAGACTGCCCTCACGGGTGTCGCGGTGGAGGAGCCACGAGTCGCCAGAGTGCTGTGGGTGGTCGTGGTACTGGCGGATGCCAGGAACGCAGAAAAACGGCCGGTTCGTGTCGGGATGGCTGTGGACGACGAGATCGCGCGGTCCCTCGTCGCTGTCGACGAGGGCCTGCACCGGCGGCGGCACGTACTCGCCCGTGAACGGGTCGATGAATTCGACCGAGGGGGGCCAGAGATCGTAGTTCGTGAAGTCGATTCGGACGCAAGCGGTCATCGCCGGCACTGGCCGCGCGCCGAGGGGTAGCCGGCCGAGAAAACCGACGTCGACCGCGAGGTCATCGCGGCCGAGCAGGATCCAGCCGCGACGGCGGTAGGTCTCCGCGTTCTCGTGCCAAAGCTCGAACTCGCGCTCGAGCTTCAGCCGAGTTACCTCCGGCTCGACGACGATCACCGTAATCTCCTAGCCGCCGGCGCCGGCCTTCGGACTGAGGAACAGCGTCATCCCGTCCTGAATCCCCGCAGCGCCGACGGTCAGGCTCTGCTCGAGCAGCCGTCCGTCCTCGGTCCTCAGCTCCCACTCCGACGGTGCCTGACCCTCGTTCCCGCTCTTCTTGAGCGCGTCGTGGACGAGCTCCTCAAGCCGGTCGTCGGTCTTTGGCTTGAGGCGTTCGGGCTGGCCCGAGACGACCACGGTCACCTCGATCTTGTCCTTGTTCTTTCCTTGCTCTGACATGTCTGACCTCCTAAGTCGATTACTGCCCTTACTTGTCTATAGGGGTGCGGCGCGGCGATTTCCCGCCAGCGGGTTCCCGTAGGCCGTCAGCCCATCGGGCGCAGGTAGGCCGTCAGCCGATCCGGCGAAGACGGGTTGTGGCCTGCGAGGACTAGACCGAACTAGTCGCTCTCGGCGAGCGCATCGAGATAGCTCTTGTACCGGCGCTCTGTGTCGCTGACGAGCTGCGTGTAGGTCCGCACCTTGAAGCTCTCCTTGCGGACCTTCATCGTCTGCCTGAGCTCGTCGGTCTGCTCGTGACCGACGAGCATCGCCTCGAAAGACGTGTGATCGTCGTCGTACTTGTTGCAGAGAACGACGTAGCGCTCGAGCTGGTTGAGGTCGTCGACGTCGAGCTTGTGTGACGGGCGCTTGATCTCGATGATGATGAGCTTCTTGTCGACCGTCCCGCAGACGAAGTCCGGACGCTTCGATTTGTACTTCGCGTCCTCCTTCTCGAGCTGCTTCGTTACGACCGTGCGCAGCTGCTTGTTGCTGTGCATCAGCCAGTAGCGCTCGTCGACGATCCACATCGCTCGCTCAAGCAGGCGGTGGATCGACTTGTCGCCGGTGATCTCGTACGTGCGCTCGTCGAGCACCTGCTCCCGGAACAGGGTGAGCAGCCCAACACGCCGCGAGACTTCGTTGGTCACGGCTGTAGATCTGGCCGACGGTGAGCTCTTCCATGAGTTCCGACAGCTGACGCAGTGCGAGCTCGCGCTGCTGCGGCAGCTTCTTGATCAGCTGGCGAATTGCCTGACGGTGGCTTTCGTCGACGTTGAGCAGGATCTGGGCGATCTCCCCGAGCGCTTCGCCGAGTTGAGGGACGTCTTCGTCGCTGACCTGCTCCGGCTTGATGCCCTTGACGATTTCCGCGAGCAGGCGCGGGTTCTTCGCCGTGATCTCCCGAATCTTCCCGTCAAGCTCGACGGCCTCGTCCTTGCGCGCTTTCAGCTCCTTCTTCACCGCGCGCGCCGTCTGCCAGCCGAGGAACTGCGCGAGGTCGCTGTCGACGATCGTCTTGACCGCCTCCCACTGGGCCGCGGTGTTGATGTTGAAGCTAGCTCTGTTTCCCGGCCACCACTTGTGCAGGGTCAAACGCGGGTCGTCTGACTCCGCCGACGGGTGTGGGTCCGTGACCTGGACAGCGAAGCTGCGGTTGATCCGGCGTAGCTCGCGCACCCACGCGGGCGCAAAGCGCGTTTTGCCACACTCGGAGCAGGCAGTCGCCCTCGGCCCGTTTGCAGTGCCGCAGGCGTCGCAGATCTTCCGCTTCGCGGAGCCGTTCTTCGCCGTAGCCTTGGCTGCCTCACCGCGACCGCTCGTGTCCTTTGTTGCCATCTGGTCAGGGTAGCCGCGCCCGTCGATGGAGCCCCTCTACCGTGGGAGATCGTGGCCGGTCAGCCGCTGACACGGCAGCAAGACATGCGCGCTAGTTTCGGCGTGTGTCTCTACCTGACGACCTCGACCGCGTCGAGCAGCTGGTTGCCGCCGGCACGGACGAGCAGCGCGCTTGGTTCGCCGAGTGGCGACAGCGGTTTGTGGATGCCGCCGATCGCGGCGACGACCGCGCCTGCGAAGACCTCAGCGACATCCTGATCCTCTACGAGCGGACCGGGCAGCGCTCCTACTCCGTCGAGGAGCTGATCGACGCCCTTGGTTTACAACCTCTGTTGGAATGCACCACCTGAAGCTGATCCCGAGTTTACTCCGCATCACCGGGTTCGGTAGACCAGAGTTCGTGAGTTCGCGCCTCGCCGTATAGGTGGACGAGAAGAGGAAGTAGCCAGCCGATTTCGCCTCCGCGACGACCGATGTCCCTCCAGTCGCGCACAAACGCTCTTGTCATCAACTCCTCGTCCGCCGTGATGCCGCCACGCACAGCGTCAATCACGGTTTGTGTTCCACCCACAAGTGCAAAGTCTCCGTGCGAGGTTACGACGCCCCACTTGCCTTCCGGCGAATACAACAGGTGCTCCAGGACAAGGGTGCCCTCCAGCTCATAGTCGGTGTATTCGAGAGCGACTAGCCGGTGATCGTAGGTACCGGCCCAATCCGCTTCGAGGCTTCCGTACGGAACTAGGTAGGCGGTCGCGTCGCCAACACTAGCGGCGGCCTCCGCCACCGCCCCGAACTGCTCCCGCCCTAGCATCGTGTAACTGATCGGATAGATAAGCATCCGAGCATCGAGGCTACTAAGAAATGGCGTCGATGCCCGAAGCCCTATCGATCCGAATACTCTCCTCGCCGCAACCTCCGCCCGTCGCAGCTCCCCTGGCGTGAGTAACAAGCTCACGGGATCTGCCGAAAGTGGGTTCGAACGAGCGATACGCCCGGGTACTTGTATAGGTCGACAGCCCACAAGCCCGACTTGCTAGCCAACGGGGACCGGAGCACGACTTGGCCCCCTTCCGGCAGTCCGAACACCGTAACGCCCGCCTTAGGATCGGTTCTCGTGACCTTTGGCCCGCGGGTTAGCGATTGAGCTACTCGATTCGCGGCGGCTGCGGGGTCGGACACATCGAAGTTCCGAACTCCCAGTCCGGAGGGCTGACCGGAGGTCGCCAGTCGCTCAATTCGTCGTTGGCGGTTGAACGCAAATCGCCCAAAGTCGTCCGCCGACTTCGCGGTCTTTTCAGCGCCCTCACCGACGAGGCGGCGGAAGAAGCTTGATACAGCCCGCCGGCCGCCGGACCGAACGATGCCGGCAGGTCCAGTGACGTAGTCGAAGTCGTTGGTTTCCTCTGCGGGTGTCTGATTACGCCATAGCCACCACTCCCGAGTGCCTCTGGTCCACCGCTTTGGTGGTATCCCACGTCTGGCCTGGCTAACCGGGCGGTTCGACCGATCCTTTGCGTCATACTCCCGCCGCGGCGACATCGTCCGATCTCGCCAGGTACGCGAGATCCTGGCGCCGCCGGCTGCCCGGTTCGGATTCGGAGTAACCGATCCAGTGCCATTCGTCGTCTCGTCGGCGACATGCCCGTCGACCTCGACGAAGCTGACGGGGTTACCGCCCGCTAGGGAGTAGCGGTTGGCGGAGAGGGGGTCGGCGGAGAGGCTGAGGTCGCCGAGCGCGTCCTCATAAATGTCGGATTGGAGGAAGTGAGCGACGTCGGGGCCGAAGCGGCGGGCGCCCATCTCGAGGGTTCCTGAGCCGCTGTCGTAGCGGAAGCCGGTGTAGCGGTTCGGGTTGAGCGGGTTGCTGGTGCTCGTGTCGCCGCGGGAAACGGCCGGGTCGCTGTCGCCGTAGGGCTTGTAGCCGTAGGAGGGGCTGACGGTGCCGGTCTGGTTGACGAGCGGGGAGATCGAGCCTTGGGTGTCGCGGCCGTAGCTAAAGCTGTAGTCGTTGCCGCCGCTCGACATCCCGGTCAGGGAGCCGGAGGCGTCGTAGCTGTAGCGTTTCGTCGCAGTCGAGCTGCCCGTGTGCGTCTCGGTTGCGATCTGATCGGTCAGCCCCACGTAGCTGAAGGCGCTCGCGCCGGCCTGGCCGCCCGCGCTGTGCGTCTCTGCTTGAGTGGAGAGCCGCTCGAAGGCGTCGGCTACCGGCTCGAGCGCAGCTGCGCCGCCAGCCCGCCCCGTAAAGGACCCAGCAGCCATCGGCCGGCAGGAATCGGCGGCAGCGACCACAACCGCAGGCTCGGCAGGAGCCGGAGCGACGCAGGCCGCAGCGGCAGTCGCCGGGCCGATCAGCACCGCCACGAGCACGAACAGCGCCGAGCGACCCAACCGACAACCCGTCGAGGAACCCATTCGTGCCGAGGCTACGCGATCCCTCGTCCAGGCGACGCCGTCATCCGAGCCCAGCCATCCCTTGTTCGAATGCAAGACCTCACGCGGTGCCTACCGGAAGCAGAATTGTTCGAATGCAAGACCTGACCCCGGTCCCCCTACCCGTATTTTCGGATGATTTCAAGGCCGTAAATAGGTGGAGAGATGAGGTCGTGCTGTAGTGGTGGCAGCGTCAGCCGCGCAGTCTCCTCCGCGCGAGCCCCGGAGGCAGGGAGCCACGCGTCCGATCAACGAGCTTTAGGGCCTCATCTCGGATATCCAGTTCGAGCGCCGGTCGGTGATGCAGATGATCCTGCCACTCGTTTGCGAGCCCGACAAAGATTCGCAGGTACTCACGATATTCGCCCTCTCCCTCAGTCATCATTGCCCAGATCGCCGCAGCTCCGTAAAGGCATATAGGCCGACGATGATCTGCCTCGTTCTGGTCTTTATAACGTCTGTTTTCCTACTCGCCGCGAGGCGCTTCATCAGTTCGCCCTAGCGCTCGATCTAAGGCGAGCAACGCCCGGCGCGCTGAGGCAATGCGATCGCCTAACGGGTCGAACCCGTCAGGCCTCGTACCGGGACGCGGGCGCCGGTCGTCAAGGGCGGAAACCCAGACGGTGTTGAGCGGAGAGAATCGGACGAAGGCAACGGTCAGAGTCTCCTACCGTTAGTCTAGTCCCGCACCGAAAACGTTCCCGCCGCTCGGACATGACGTTCAACCGAAACACCGCTCCAACGCGGATGCCGGTTTGGTTGTGGGAGGCCCGCCCCAATAACCCACGATCTCCTCGTGCTGCACGATCAGCGTCTTGGCTCGCGGCCCCGCGAAACGCGCGAGATCCTTCCTCACAGCATTCGCGTCATGCGTCGATCCCAGTGACACGAGTGCAATTTCGTTGAAATCTGAGACATTTCCCTTATCGAAGCCGGCGCGGAGGCCCGGCCTCCCTTTCGCACGAGGTGATGTCAGCTCACGCAACCCGTCCTCGTATCGCGTCACCCGAAAGCCATTTTTGGTCAAGCACTCATTGAGATCGTCCAACGAACTCTCGCTACCGCCGAAGTTGGCGCAGCCTGCCGCCACCACGAGAGTTGCTAAGAGCGCCACTACATATTTCTTGATAGTACGCCTATTTTGCCATGGGACGCCTGGAGCATCGCCGGACTCCTCGAGCAGGAGGGAGGCCCGAACTCTGGACGCGTCGGAGCCGTAAGTGGACGAAGTTGATCGTCGTGTCTTGACCTCGCTTCTCCGCCACGTCCGCCCGCTCAGTTACTGGCCAGTGTCATCGGAGGAATGCATCATGGCGTGCTCGGATAGCTCTCGCTGTAGTCGATCTCGGGCGTGAATGACGACGTCTGGGTCTCCATCGCGATCATAAGTCCAGCCCAGCGCCGTCGTGGAAGGCCAGCTTCGACCAAGCGCGCGGGCGAGACCTGAATAGGCTTCAGCCGACGTTAATTCATCTGTAGATTCGAAGACGTGGATCAGGATGCCAAGTAGGATTGGATCGCTGTTCCCGCGTAAGTACTCGCCAGCGGCGCTGAGGGCCACGGTCTGCACGTCGCCGTCTTCGTCCCATGGGACGCCACGGGCGAATTCGTAAAGGGTTGGCAGAAAGTCATTGGTCATTTTCCAATCGATGGTAATTACTTCCAGTGCCACCCGAGCAAGCCAAGGATCCTGCCGATACTCAAGGAAGCGCTTAACGACCGAAAGGTACCGCTCAGGATTGCCACGCCCAAGAAGATGAAGCATTGTAGATCGCGGTGTAAAAGGACCAGGCGGTTCTCCGAGAGCACGTGCCGTGAAGTCGAGGTCGACTTCCGATACAGAAGGGGCGTTGAGCAGCTCTTCGTAATCCATCATCTACCGTGTTCTACCACTCGAGGCACGTATTTGTACGAACGACGGAGTTCTCGAACAGCGCGTTGTTTGATTCGGTTGAGTACGGCTATCTGAGCAACATCGGACTTGTCAAGGGGACTTTGCTTGAGGTGCGTAATTCGGCGGTTGATTCTTGAGATCTCCTTCTTGAGTCCTCCTTGCGCGTTAAGCACCTTCCGGAGGTGATCGAACTGATCTCCTCCTCCGGCTCCCGGAATGTACGGTAGGCTGCGCGCCTCTCGCGAGGCGCTCTTGAGCGTATCCAACCGCAGCTGATCCTTGCGAATGCGATAAAGCTTTCCAGCGGCATCGTTCGCGAGTGCCCTGTCAAAACTGCTGTCTGCGACCACCGACGCGGCGTGGGCGGCACGAACACCGCGGCGTAGCTGCGCCAGGGGGACAACGCTCAACAGGGCTAGCGGGTTGCCACGCGCCGCAGCGTTCAACGCAACCACGCGCGAGCAGAAGAGCGACAGCGCACAGCCGATCTCGAACGCTTCCGCTACTGCTTCAGGAGATGGAAACGACATCGAACTCGCAGCGCCGTACTCGCAGGCGAGGCACGGTACGTGTCCGTCCAGCTCGACAAAGCTTACGGGGTTGCCGCCGGCGAGTGCGTAGCGGTTGGCGGTAAGAGGGTCGGTGGAGAGACTGAGGTCGCCGAGCGCGTCCTCGTAGGTGTCAGATTGGAGGAAGTGGGCGACATCGGGGCCGAAGCGGCGGGCGCCCATGTCGATCGTCCCGGAGCCTGAGTCGAATCGCTTGCCGGTGTAGCGAAAGGCGTTGAAGGGATCGCTCGTGCGGTTTGAGTTGGTGCTCCCGTCCGCGTTTTCTTCCTCCGTGACTGAGACGTCCTCTTCGCCGTAAGCCTGATATCCGTAGGCAGCTTGGGCGGTACCGCCGTCCTTAACAAGCAGGGAAACCGAGCCCTGGACGTCGTAGCCGTAGGTGAAGGTATTGCTCGAACCCCCGCGGCTGTCGCTCATCGAGATCCGCGCGCCGGAGATGTCGTAGGAGTAGTCCTTGGTCGTGCGGAGCGGGTCGGCATTCGAAGTGCCGTTGTATTGTTCCTCGTGGGAGACATCGCCTGAAAGGCCGAGGTGCTGGTAGAGCGTCGCCCGCGGACTCCCCACCGGCCCGTGCTTCTCGATCTGCTTGGTCGTCCGGCCGAGCGCGTCGTACTCATACGTCGAGTCCTTATCGACGGTCGAACTCCCGCTGGCCAAGCTGAACGTCTTCACGCCCTGAAGGCGATTCAGGTAGTCGTAGCTGTAATCGGCGTAGACCTGAGCTGATACTGACTGGCCTGCCGGGGTGTTACAGGCCGAGCGATCGACCGTGCCGGTCGTGACGCAGTCGAGGTAGCCCTCGCTGTCGTACCAGTACTTCTGCGTCTGATCAGGCACGCCCGGCTTCGCCTGGGTCAGCGACTTGATCTGATTCCCGACGTAATCGAAGGTCTGGGTCAGCCCCGGCTCGGTCTGCGTTTGGATGTTCCCGGCCGGATCGAGCTGGAAGACGCTGTTTGCCGTGTTGGAGCCGCGCACGCGGGTTTCCTCGACGAGGCGTTCCCGTCCGTCGTAGCGGTAGCGGGTTTCGCAGTCCGCGCTCCGGCAGGGGGCGCTCGTGTTTGGGCCTAGGAGCCGGAAGACGTCCTTGACCCGGTTCCCGTTCAGGTAGACCCCTGCGTCCTCGTAGGAGACGGTGTGCTGCTCGAGCACCGTCCCGGCGCCGTTCTTGGTCTCGAGCGTCTTCAGGTCGCCGTTTGCGAACCACTCCCAGGCCGTCGTCTGCTTGGCGACCGTGAAATTGCCGCTCCCGTCCCGGGCCTCGATCTTGCGCAGCTTCTCCCAGCCGATCGGGGTGAAGGTGTTCCTGATCAGCCGGTCGTCCGTTGTCGCGGAGCTCTTCCCGAGATCGGTCTGGGTTGCGAGCCAGTCGGCGCCGTCATAGCTGAACTGCTGACTTCGTCCAGCCTCGACGAGGGTGCCGTTCGTCTGCTCGGTCCCGTTCTGCTCCCGGCTCGTCACGTTCTCGTTCGCGTCGTACGCGTACGTGGTGTAGATCCAGTTCGCGCTCCCCTTCTCCTGGCGGCGCGTCTTGGTCAGCCGGTCGAAGAGGTCGTAGCTCGCCTCCACATCGAGCGCCTTCGAGGTCGCCTCGGCCAGGCCGCGGCCCTCGTCCGCCTTGAGGACGTTGTTGTTCGCGTCATAGGTGTAGGCGGTGAAGCCGTGGCCGCCACGGTCTGTGACTTGCTTCAGCGTCCCGTCCGGGTTGTGCGACCAGAGGATCCGCTTCGTTAGATCGAGCGTGCTCGGAGTCGAGCGGGTGTACGGAGTGCGTTCGGACTGCCAGCCTTCGGCGGTGTAGTCGAAGAGCGCCTTCGGGTTCGCGGGCTCGTCGATCGTCCGCGTCCAGCCGGTGTCGTACTGATCCACAACGGTCTTCTCCGTCGCCCCGAGCGTCGTCGGGTCAGCCGTGGCGGTCGGCAGGGACACCATCGTCACGTTCCCGTTCGCGTCGTAAGCGCGGTGCATGTAGTGCTGGCTCTCGCTCGTCGCCTTCGGGAGATCGACCTTGACGAGCCGGTCAAGCTCGTCGTAGGCGTAGCTCGTCACGAACTGGCTGAACGTCTGCTTGTCGGTTGAGACGTCCCAGGCACGCGGGCTGATCTCCCGCTTCAGGTTCCCGGCCGCGTCGTACTCAAGCCTCGAGGTCAGCGCCCGGGTCACAGTGCCCTGAGCGTCCTTCTGGAACGGCTCGACGATCTTGACGAGCTCGCCCCGCTCGTTGTACTCGCGTGTCGTTTTCGTGCCATCCTCGTCCGTGACCGTCTCGGCGTCCCCGTTCGCGTCGTAGCTGACGGCGGTCACGTGGTCGAGCGCGTCGGTCTGAGTGAGCGGCCGGTGCGCGTCGTCGTAGCTGATCCGGGTCGTGAAGCCCGGAACGGTCCCGGAGCAGGCGGCGGGCGCGTTGTCCAGGTTTGCCTTCGGCGAGATCTGCCAGAGGAGGTCGCCTGCGAGGTCGTAGCAGAGGTGTGTCTTAAGGGCCTGGCCGTCGCCCGAGTAGCGGGCGCTCGTGACGACCCGGTCGAGTAAGTCGTACTCGTACTGGCTGACGAAGTCGTCCGGGTTCGAGGTGAGGACGCCCTTGGGCATGATCATCCGCTTCAGCCGCCCGGCCTCGTCGTATTCCATCTTCGTCCGCTCGCCCGCGGGATCGACCGACGTGTCTGGATTCGTGACGAGCGTCGTCCGGTCCATCGCGTCGTAGGCGATCGTCGTCTTGTCCCCGCCACCCTGGCCGTAATCGGGCGAGAGCTGGACGACGACGTTGTCGTTCGGGTCATAGTCGGCGCCGCTCCAGATCACGGTGCCCCGGTTGAACTGGGTCGACTTCGGCGTGCTCTGCCGGCCGAGGCGGTGGAAGGCGTCGTAGTCGAAGACCGTCTTGTACTCGCGCTCGTTCGTGCCGGTATCGGCGGCGTGGAGCGGGTCCTGAATCCAGCGAAGGAGCCCGTCCACGTCGTAGTTGAGGCGCGTGGTCTGGGTCTTCGCGTCCTTGATCTCGGTCGGGAGCCCGTTCGCGTCGTAGCTCACGAACGTGGTGATCCGGCTGAGGGCGTCGGTCGCGGTGGCGGCGGTGCCGTCCGGGTTGTAGGCCGTCGTCGAGGCGAAGCCTTCTGGATCGGTCAGCGTCGTCAGGTTGCCCTTCGGGTCGTAGCCGAAGAGCCACTGATAGTCGTCCGCCGGGGTCGCTGTTGCGGTTCCCTTTGGGTCGGTCTTCTTCGCGAGCTGGCTGATGTGCTTCGCCGTGTCAGCCGCGTCGACGGCGACATCCTGGTACTCGAGCTGGGTGCGGTTGCGAAGCTGGTCCCACTCGTCGGTCAGGTAGCCGTTCTGGTTGTAGGCGAACTCGACGAACTTGCCCGTCGGCTCGGTCACCTTCGTGACGTGGCGTGCAGCAGTCCACGCGACGAGGGTGTCTTCGTTCTTCGGGTTGGTGATCTTCGTGACCTTGCCCTCGGAGTCGTAGCCGTACTTGGAGATTCGCGCCAGCGGCTCGGTGACCGTGGTCACCCGAGTGGTGGTGTCGTAGGCGAAGCTCGTGAGCGCGCCCGAGCGATCGGTGCGGCTCGCGAGCTTCCAGCGGTCGTTCCCGTTGCCGGAGCCGAGGTAGCTGAAGAGCGTCTCGGCGCCGCGCGGGTCGCGGACGCTGTAGAGCCTGGTCGACTGGTTCGAGGTTCGCGGAGCCGGGTCGACCCGATCGGCCGCAAGCGGGATCGCCGGGAGATCGCCGTTCGAGGTCGTGTAGGTGAAGACGAAGGTGCGGTCGACCAGCGCGGACCCGTCTGCCTTGGTGCCGCCGCGCTGGGTCAGCCGGAGCAAGTTTCCGTCCTCGTAGTAGACGAACTCGAGCGCGCTCCCGGAGTGGTCGGTGATCGTCTGGATCCGCCCGCGGATGTGCGCCTTCTTCGCCTCGGTCTTCGAGTAGTAGTCGATCGAGAAGGCACGACCGCCCGCGTCGGTGACCGCGGTGATCCGCTTCTTGGCCCCGCCGGGATCCTCGGGCGGGGTCGTCTCGAGCGTGAAGCTGATCTTGTTCCCGTTCTTGTCCTCAACGGAGGTCGGGTAGCCCTCGGCGTCGTAGTAGAAGGTGACCCGATCGGGCCGCGTGAGCGCCCACTTGCGGGTCAGGTCGGTGGTCGAGTAGCGGCGGAGATACAGGTGGACGCCGGCCGGCTCCTGATAGGTGATCCCGTCGCTCGAGGTGAAGCGATGGGTGGTGCCGTCGCCGTCCGTGAGCTCGATGTACTTGTTCGAGCGGCCACCGATCGTATCGGCGTTGTTCGGGTGGACGTCGAGGGGGAGCCCGAAGCGGGTCAGGCTCGAGATCGAGAGCGAGAAGCTGTTCCCGGCCGGGCACTCGCACTTCTTCTCGAGCGCGTTGTAGGTCAGGTCGACCACGGTCGAAAGACCGCGTCCCGGGGACATGAACGGCGTCCAGCGGACGATCGAGTCGCCGTTCGCCACGTTCACGAGCTGCTGCATCCCCGCCCCGAGGTCCTCGCCGACGTAGTGGTAGTAGCGCTCAAGCCCGAGCGCTGTCGCGAGCGCCTTGCTCACGATCACCGGGTTCTCGGCCGGCTTGTTCCCCTTGTCCGAGAACCAGGTGCTCGTCGCGGAATCGACGACGTCGACCTGGAGCCGGTACTGCGAGCGCTCGACCCCGATCGGAAGCGCCGGTGGATCCACGAGCAGACGCACCGGCGCCGCCGTTGTTGCACCGGATGTGAGCGCCGGGACGGCTGCATTGCCGCCCTCGACCGTGGTCGCCGTGGTTGCCTCGGGCGCGATCCAGCGGTAGCGCACGCTCATCTGGCCCGCGGTCCACGCGGTCGCACTCGTGTTCTTGACCGTCACGTCCAGCCCAGACTTCTCCTGGGTTGGCGCGGCAGGGTCGTAGAGCACGCTCTGGGGCATCGCCGTCGTCGTGATCTCGGCGCGATACTTCGTGCCGACGCCGTTCGCGACGCTGATCGTGGCCGGCGCCGAGGTCGTGACCTGCCCGGCCGCGTTGTAAGCCTTCGTCGTCAGGGTGTGGCTGCCGTCATAGGTGCGCTCGTCGAGCGCGAGCGTGCTCAGCGTCGTCGAGAAGGGAGCGATCGTGTCGACCTCGCCGAAGCGACTCTCGTCGACGTAGAACTCGACCTTGGTGATCGGGTCGTTGTCGGTCGCCGAGGCGGTAACGGTGACGTCGCCGCTCACCGACGGGGCCACGCCGCTGCTCGCGCTGTAGTGAGCGCTGACGCGGGCCGCGCTGAGAGCCGTGTTGTAGACGGCGACCTCATCGACGGTCATGTTCGTCGCCAGCGTCTGCGCGATCAGCACCGCTGCCGAGGTATTCGGGGTCGCGGCCGCCGCGAAGGTTCCGGCCTGCACACCGTTCACATAGAGCCGCCTCGTCGTCCCGTCGAACGTCCCCACCAAGTGGAGCCGCCCGGGGGTGACCGTCGCGGTTGCGAGCTGCGTCGTCGTGCCGACTCCGAACTGCGCCTGCTGGATCCCAGTCGAGGTCCGGCAGACCCCGAGCATCCAACCGCCGGTCGACGTCCAGTTCCGCGCCACGGCCCGGTTGCACTGATTATTCGACGCGAACGCGGAGTAGCTCACCCCGGCCTCAACCGTGAACGCCGCGTTCAGTTGGGTCGTGACGTTGTTGAAGCCGGTGATCGTCACCTTGCCGTCGGTGGCCGCATTCAGGGCACCAAAGGCCCGGTCGGCGTCACCCGTGATCAGCCCTGTGACGCCACCCGCGGTATACGAGCCCGCGTAGGTGCCCGGGCGGCTGCTGCCCGACGAGTCGGCGGCAATCGTGCCCGTCGTCTCACCGAGGCGCCAGTAGCCGCTCGGCGTATCCGCGAGAACAGAGGTGTCATAGCGCCCACTCGGGGAGGTGATTGCGGTCGCCGGAGCAGCCGAGTTGTCGACCTTGACGGTGACCGACACCTCGCTCGACTGGCTCGCGTCGTCGAAGGCGACCGCCTTCAAGACCCGGTCCCCATTCGCCGAGGTGGTCGAGTTCCAGGAGAAGCCATAAGGCGTGCTGGTGTCGGTGCTCTTGAGCACGTTGTCGACGTAGAACTCGACCTTGGCGACCCGTCCGTCGTCACTCGCCGTCGCGTCGACCGCTACCGCCGTGCCGCTGACGAGCTGATTCGCCGTCTGCGACGTGATCGCAACCGTCGGCTTCTGCGCGGGGCTCGATTCGGTGTACTCGAGCTCGAGCTTCGGCCGCAGCTCGGGCGCGTTGACGTCGTCGCTTGAGAGGTAGGAGTAGGAAGCGGCGGGCTGCGACTCGTCGTCACGCTTGATCAGGAGCCCGAAGTTAGGCGCATCGCCGCTGACCCATTTCTGCACGAGTGAGTCGAGAAAGAAGAAGTCCCAGTCGCCGCTTGCGTTCGTGCCATGCGTTTCCGTGTACGAGATCGCGGGGTCGAAGTCGCCGCCCTCGCTCGCCCACGCGAGCCCAGGCTGGGTCTCGTACCAGGTCGCACCCGCACCCACGCACTGGCCGCTGCCGCTTCCCTCGTCCCACACCGCGGTAAGCCGATGGGCGTTCAGGGCCATCGCCGGCACCGCGTCTGGCCGCCAGAGGCTCAGGCGAGCGTTCGTGATCGTCGATCCCTCTGGGACGTCGCGGAGGTCGAACTTGAGTGTCGGCCGGTACTTGGCCGTAGCCGTGTTGCCCACCCAGAGCCGATCGCTCGCACCGTAGTTCCCGCAATGCGTCGACCCGCCGGCGAATGCGAGATACGTGTCGATCCCCTCGGCGGCGCCGGGAAGCAGCGTCTTCTTCGCCTGGCCGGGTGCCGGCAGGGTGACAGTCCGAGGCGTCGAGGGGGTTGTGTTTGCAACCACGCGGTAGGTGAAGCTCTTCGACGGCGCAGCCGTCGTGTCGCGATAGGTCGTGACCGCAATGTCTGTGATCGTCGCGAGCAACGTTGTTTCACCGGGAACGAAGGACGCGCTCTCGGACCGGTGCACCTCGTACTTCTGGAACGGGGCGCCCGAAGGACCCTCGTAGCGGCTCCAGTGGAGCTCGGCGCCGTTGGCGTGCAGCGTGCTCGGCGTGGCGAGATCGACGTCGTCTCCGACGTAGGTGATCTCGAGCTTCGGGCGGAAGGTCGTCTCGAGATTCGTGCCGACATAGGTGCGGCCGGCGAGCACCGGCCCGCTGGCGCCGAGCGGCTCGGTCGCACGCTTGAGCAGGAAGCCGTTGTTGGCGCCACCCGGCGCGAGCCAGCCGGCGACGACGTTCTTGACGTCCCAGTAGAGCCACTGGGATCCGGCGCCCGATGGAAGCGTCGCCGAGACCTTCTTCGCCGGATCGGTGTCATGGATCATGTTCCGCGCCAGGGTCGTCGGCGTCGTTTCTGTTCCCTCCGACCACGCGCTCGTCAGCCGGTGCACGTCGATCTGGTGCGCCGTCGCGGGACAGGCACCCCCGCTGGCGGCGGTATAGACGCATTCACCGATGAAGAAGGAACCCAGCTGCGCCGAGGTGACGTTCGCACCACTCGGTACCGCGCTCAGATCGAACTCGAACGCCGCCCGCGAGCCACGCGCATCAGAAGCGCCAACCCAGAGCCGATCGCGTACATAGACGAGGCAATCGGGGTCGAATTCCGAGCACGGAGCATCGAAATCGACGGCCTTGGTCGGCGGCTGGATCACGATCGTCGGATCAAGCGCGATCGGGAACCGCCGACCGCTGGCGCGAATCCAGACAGGGTCGAGCGTCAGGTCGAGCATCAGTTGAGTCGCCGTCGAGGTCACCGCTAGCTGAGCGGCGCTAGCCGGAGCGCGAACGCCGGCCGCATCCTGGGCGTACGGCGCCTCGAGGACGAAGATCGGATCG
Source organism: Gaiellaceae bacterium (assembly GCA_037720595.1). Taxonomy (GTDB): domain Bacteria; phylum Actinomycetota; class Thermoleophilia; order Gaiellales; family Gaiellaceae; genus Gaiellasilicea. Next base: position 99,946 of record JBBJLW010000006.1, read on the forward strand.
GGATACGGGGTCATGAAGACCGCCCACCCGCCACTGGTGAGCCTTTCCGTTCGGACTGCGGCCTCGGCGGGAAGATCGAGCGTGAATCGATATGCGGCGGGAGCATTGCGATTCGAGAGCAGCAGTGTCTCCTTGACGCCCTCGGCGATCACGTCGTAGCGGAGATCCACCCCGGCAAGACCGCCACTGTAGGAAACGCGAGACTTGTTCTTCGCGCCCGGCTTCCGCGCCGCCCCCTCAAGCGAGAGCGTGAACGGCTTGCCGGCGACGTCGAAACGGAGAAAGCCATCCGCGAGCTCGGACTTGAAGCGCACTTTAAACGAGTTCGCCTTGTTCTCGAAGGCGTAGCCGCTGTCGGTCGAAGCGACGAGCTCCGACTCGATCGGCTGCCAAGCACCCTGCTCGTCGCGGAAGTTGATCGCGCCGGCGAATGCCTCCGTCTTGAAGAGACCGTTCGTGTTCTTGAACGTCCGCGTCGTCGCCGTCCGTTTGCTCGGAACCTCGCTCCACTCAGCCTCGATCGCCTCCGCCGTACCTGCACCGAGCTGCGGGGCCAGGAAGGGAAGCGGCACGAACAAGGCGACACAGACGATCGCTATTGCCACCACGAGCTGGCCGACCTGCGGCCACCAAACGAGGGGACGTGGTGCCCGCAGCCGACCCCAACCGATGTGCGCACGGGAACCTGAGTGACGCGATGACCCCTTCGACATGATTCTCCCCCCGGAGTTTGCACGAGCCAAACCAAGATGCCGAGCGTATGCCGGCGTCCGCGAACCTTCTCCCCCTGCGGCCACCGATGAGCGAGGCGAGTATGACAGAGGTCATAGATCTGTCAACTCTAGGACTAGAATCTTGTTGCCAGTTGTCCTACGCGGTGGCTCTCGTGTCCTTGGATTGGTCCGGACACCCGCCGTCCGCCCATACCTACATTGCATTGAGCACAACGCTCGGGTCGCACGGCGGTCAATGGGTTCACTTGAGTTAGCCTCACAGTCCGTGCGCATCGATGCGCGAACAGAACTCGTGATCGGCGCCGACATCGCTGAGCGGCTCGGGATCTCGCGGGCGCGCGTCTCCGTTCTAGCCAGCCGGTCCGACTTCCCACGCCGCGTCGGGCGGCTCGGCCGCTCGGACGTGTGGCGCTGGTCGAGCGTCGAGCGTTGGGCACGTGAAACGGGCCGGCTCGACCAGAGCTGACGAGCCCGCCGAGACACAGACCCACCTTCGGTGACGCAGACGAGGCACGGGGCTTCGTGGGCGCCAGGGGTTAACTCAAATTCATAGGAAGGAGAAGCGATGAGGTACCGGATCGATCAAGACCAGTTGTGGGAGTTCCTCGCCCGGCAGGCGCGGCTCGTGGAGCGGCTTCCGATCGAGGCGGCCGAGGCAGCCGCAGACGGCTACCGCGACGGCCTAGACGACTCCGAGCGCGAGGCGGTCTGGCTCGCGGCCGGGATCGCAACATTCATCGGACAGGCAATCGCGGACGAGCCGGAGCGGTTCATCGTCGCGGCGGGCGACCGCGCCGCCGCATAGCGAAGGGAGAAGCAGAGATGACGACAACGGAGACAACGAGTTACCACGTCGACGATGCGACCTCGCCGCTCTGGTTCGGCCGTGGGCCGTCCGGCTGGGGCGAGGTCGTGCACGGCGCAGCCCAGGGCGAAGCGTGCTCGGCGGCGGGGATGATCGACGCGGCCGGGCTGGGCTGGACGGTGGAGCAGTGCCCGCTCGAAGCGGTACTCGCGATCGGCGAGGACGGCTACCCGACCGCGCGCGTACCCGTGCCGCGCGTCGTCGCCAACCTCCGCAGCGACACCGGGACTGTTCTCGGCGTGGTCGGCGAAGGGTACGAGCCGCTCCAGAACCGGGCCGCGTTCGCGTTCTGCGACGCGATCACCGACTCGGGCGCGGCGCACTGGCTCGGCGCGGGCGAGACGCGCGGCGGCGCGCGCGTGCACGCGCTGATGCGGCTCGACCGCGAGATCCGCATCGGGGACGCGGAGGGAGAAGACGTGCTGCCGCTCCTCTGCTTCCGCAACGGTCACGACGGCGGGCTCGCCGTCACGATCAGCGTCTCGCCGTTCCGGCTCGCGTGCCTGAACGGGATGATGCTCCCGCTCAACGGAGCCGACCGCACATGGAAGGCGCGCCACACGGCGAACCTGGATGCGCGCCTCACGGACGCGCGGCGCACGCTCGGGATCGCCTGGCGCTACTACGACGAGTTGGAGGAGATCGGCGGACGCCTGCTCCGAGAGCGGATGAGCGGAGCCGAGTTCGAGCGCTTCCTCGCCCGGCTCGTCCCGCTCCCCGAGCCGCGCCCTGATCGGACGGGAGGCGGGCGTGCGGTTCGGAACGTCGAGCGCGTCCGCGAGGCGATCTCGACCGCCTATCGCGCGACGCCCGATCTCGCGAACATCACCGGCACGAGCTGGGGCGCGTTGCAGGCAGTGGCCGCCTACGTCGACCACGTGCAGCCGACCCGTGCGACCGCCGGCCGTAGCCACTGCGAGGCGCGCTTCGAGCGTGCGACCGAGCCGGCCGCGCTGAAGGACCGCGCGCTCGCGCTCCTGAGCGAAGGAGGGACGCAGTCATGACTGCGACGCTAAGCATGGTTCCGCTCGCGAAGATCCGCCCGAGCGCAGACAACCCGCGCTCGGACTTCGATGTCGAGCGGATGGCGGAGCTGATCGAGTCCGTGAAGCGGCACGGGATCATTAGCCCGCTGACGCTCTCCCGCGACGACGACGGCCGCTACGCGATCATCGCCGGGGAGCGCCGCTACCGGGCCGCGAAGGCGGCGAAGCTCCGCGAAGTGCCCGCGCAGGTGCGCGAGGTCGACGGAGAGGCGCTCACGCTCGCGGTGGCGGAGAACGTGATCCGGGCCGACCTCAGTCCGATCGAGGAAGCGCGCGCGTATCGCCGTCTCGTCGACGAGCGCGGCGACACCGCGAAGGTGGCGCGGCTCGTCGGTAAGAGCGAGCGGCTGCTTGCCGACCGGCTCGACCTCCTGCGTCTTCCCGACCAGGCGCAGGAGCTGCTCGCTGCGCGCAAGGTGCCGCTCGCCTGTGCGCCCGCGCTCGTGCGGATCGCGGAGCGAGAGCCGCGTCTCGCTGACCTCGCCTCGCTCTGGCTCGTCGAACGTCCTCGCGAGGCATCGGCGTTTCCTGCCGCGCCGGGCGAGGTCGTGGACGATGTCCTCCGCGCTGAGTGGACGGACGACGGCTCGCCGGTTCATCCGGTCGCCTATAGCGTCGGCGGTTTCCGAGGCCCGCTCGTGCCGCCAGCAGACGACCGGCTCGCGGCCATGTTCGCGAAGCTCGGCAACCACGCGCAGGCGGTCGAGCAGGCATACAGGGCGCTGCCGGAGATTCCGCCGGCGTCCGATCACGACTGGCAGGCACGGCAGGCCGAGGAGCGGCGTGAGCGCGAGTGCTTCGCGCTCAGCGAGGAGGACGGCGACGCCGCGCGCGCGTTCGGCTGCCTGCTCGAGCTCCCCGGCTGGAACGGCCACGAGCACCGCTACGTCACCGACCCGGAGTGGCTCGCGGATCGGCTCTTGCAGAAGATCGCCGCGCACGCGGCGGCGGAGGTCGAGCGGAAGCAGGGCGAGCGGGCCGCTCGAACGCCGAACGGCCCGCCGGACGACGCCGCGAAGGAGGAGCGCCGTCGCGAGCGGGAGCAGCGGTACGCGGCGCGGGTCTCCGCACGGTCGCGCAACCTCGACCTCGGAGCGGCGCTCGCGTGCTGGCAACCGAAGCTCGACACGGAGACGGTCAAGGTCCTCGGCTCGCTCGTCCTCGAGCACCACGGCCGCGCAGCGGCCTGGGCGCACCGGCTCTGCGTCGACCAGCCGACGACGACGAGCAAGCAAGGGAAGGTGACCACCCAGTACCCGCGCGGGACGGAAGCGGAGCGCGAGCACCACGCCGAGGCAGTCGCCGCGCTCGCGCGCGCCCGCAACCCGGAGAACGCGGGCGCGGTCGTGCTGCGCCTGCTCGTCGCGCAGCGGCTCGTCGACACGGAAGGTCTGCCGAACGCCGACCGGCAGGGGATCTACGAGCCCGAGCTGCTGGCGTCCTCCGAGCTCATCGGCAAGCTCGCCCGCCGCGTCGCGCCCGCCTCCGTCAAGAAGCACCTCGCCGAACGGCAGGCCGCCCCTGACGACCGACCCGCGCTCGAAGAGGAGGACCTCGATGAGGCAGCCTGAGCAGCATCCGTCCGTCCCACCTACTACCCTGGATATCAGGCGAGACACAGATGCATCACTCGACCCATAAATGGGTCGAGATGCTATGGTGGGTGTCGTGTTGAGCATCGCGAAGCTCACGCCGGGCCAGGAGGGCTACTACGAGCGCTCCGTCGCCGCAGGGCTCGACGACTACTACGCAGGCCGCGGCGAGTCGCCCGGCATCTGGATCGGCCGGGGCGCCCGCGAGCTCGAGCTCGAGGGCCTCGTGCACGACGGTGAGCTCGGTCGCCTGATCCGCGGGATCCACCCGCACACCGAGGAGGAGCTCCGCCGCCATCCGAAGGCGAGACGAATCACCGTCGAGCGGATCGACCCGTTCACCGACGAGCGGTGGCTCGAGACCAGGAAGCTCGCTCCGGTCGCGGGCTACGACCTCGTCTTCTCGCCGCCGAAGAGCGTCAGCCTCCTGCACGCGCTCGGCGACGAGGACACCCGCCGGGCCGTCAACGAGGCCCACACCTCGGCCTGGCAGGCAGCGCTGGGATACCTCGAGGACGAGGCGTGCGTCACCCGTCGCGGCCGCAACGGCGTCTACCGCGAGCACGCCGGCGGGTTCGTCGCGGCCGCCTACCAGCACCGCACGAGCCGGGCCCAGGACCCCCACCTGCACACGCACGTGATCGTCGCGAACATGGCAAAGACACCGAGCGACGGGACGTGGCGAGCGCTCGACGGCGAGCCGATCCTCAAGAGCTACCGGCTCGCCGCCGGCTACCTCTACCAAGCCCACCTGCGGGGCGAGCTCTCACGCACGCTCGGCGTCGAATGGGAGCAGCCACAGAAGGGGATGGCCGAGCTGCGGCACGTACCGCAAGAGGTGATCCGCGAGTTCTCGACACGCCGCGCGCAAGTCGTCGAGCAGCTCGAGCGGCAGGGCGGCGGCGGCTTCCACGCCGCCCAGCTTGCGGCAGTCCAGACGCGCGAACGTAAGGAGCAGATCGATCTGGTCGAGCTTCGGGAGGACTGGCGTGCACGCGCTTCCGAACACGGGCTCGGCACCCGCGAGCTGCGCGCACTCCTCGGGCGCGTCCGTCATCGCGAGGTCTCCCGCGACGAGCTACTCGAGACAGCGCGGCGCATGCTCGGGCCGCAGGGGCTGACCGAGAAGCGGACTGCGTTCGCTGATCCCGAGGTCGTGATGGCATGGGCGGCAGCGCACGTCTCCGGCGCATCCGCTGACCGTGTGCGCACCCTCGCCGGAAGGCTGATTCGGACGGACGGCGTCGAGCTCGTCGGCGAACAGGCAAGCCCGGGTCGCCCCGCCCGCTACTCGACGGCCGAGCTCATAGCCGTCGAGCGGGCCGCGCTCGCGCTCGTCGAGCGCGGCCGCGATGCCGGAGCGCCGTCGATCACCGATGAGCGTCTCGACGAGATCGAACGGGCCGACAGGATCGCTCTCTCCGACGAACAAGAGACGATGGTGCGCGAAGTGGCGACGAGCCCGAGCCGCGTCGTCTGCGTCGTCGGCCTCGCGGGTGCAGGCAAGACGACCGCTACCCACGCCGTCGCCCAGGTCTTCGAACAGGCAAGCATCCACGTCGTGGGCGCCGCGCCGTCGGGCGTCGCCGCCGAGAAGCTCCAGGACGAGACCGGGATCCCGGCCGCCACGCTTCACCGCCTGCTCGGAGAGGCGCGCCGCGACGGAGGCCTGGCTCCCGGCTCCGTGCTCGTCGTCGACGAAGCGGGCATGGCCGAGACGCGCATCCTCGCGCCCGTGCTCGAGCTCGTCGAGCAGGCAAACGGGAAGGCGATCCTGATCGGCGACCCGCACCAACTCCCCGCCGTCGGCGCCGGCGGCCTCTTCGCAGGCATCGTCGAGCGCGAAGGCGCCGTCGTCCTGACCGAGAACCGGCGGCAGCACGACGAGCTCGAACGCGAGGCTCTCGCCCGGGTCCGGGCCGGAGTGGGCCGCGACTACCTCGCCTACGCGGAGAAGCGCGAGCGGCTCGTCGTCTCCGAGAGTCCCGTGACGACGCGCGCTCGCCTGCTCGCGGATTGGTGGGAGCACGCCCGCGACGACCTCCCCGGCAACGTCATGCTCGCTCTGCACCGGCGCGACGTCACCGACCTCAACCAGTTCGCGCGTTCGCTCATGGAGGTAGACGGACGGCTCGGCAAGGAGCGGCTCACGATCCCAGGGCGCGAATTTGCCGTCGGCGACAGGGTCGTCTGCTTGCGCAACTCGGACCTGCTCGGCGTCAAGAACGGCACCACCGGCACCGTCGAGCGAATCGACCGCGACCACCGGACGCTCGTCGTTGCGACTGACCGCGGCCCAACCGTCGAGCTCAGCCGGCGCTACCTCGAAGCGGAAAACGTCCGACACGCCTATGCCCTCACCGGCCACGCCGCCCAGGGCCTCACGGTCGAACGCGCCTTCGTCCTCGGGGCCGGCGAGGCCCGCCTCCAGGAATGGGGCTACGTCGCCCTCTCCCGCGCCCGCGCCGAAACGCGCCTCTACGTCACGGGCAACCCACGCGAGCACGAGAGCCACTTCCACGACCTCGACGACCGCGACCCGCTCACCCGCTTCGGCAGAGCGCTCGAGGAGTCCGCGGTCGAGCTGCTCGCCGTTGATCAGCGACCGCTCCCGTCTGGACGGCGGCACGAAGCGCGGCCGGAGATCGAGCGGTCGGCACTCAGTCCGGAAGAGCGAATGCATGTTCGGCTTCTCGAGCGGAAGCGCCTCGCCCTCTCGAAGACGCGCCTGAGCGCCGAGCGCAAGCTCGAGGAAGCAGAGCACGCGCTGATGTGCTGCGGGCCGTTCTCGCGAAACCGACGAGACGGGCTTCGCAGCGAGATCGAACTCCAGCGAAGCTCAATCGAGACGCTGGGAGCGAACCTCGCTCAACTCTCAGCCATCGACCGAGTAAAGAATAATCGCCGTCGGTCAGAGTTAGTCCGAGCCGACACCACGGAGACACCGCTTCGCCAAGACCGCGGCAGCGCCACGCGGCAACGCGAACCGTCCGGCCTCAAGCTCGAGCGGTAGCGGCTGGCGCCCTCTAAAACGCAACGCCTGAGGCCTGGGAATATTGAGCCAGCTCAGACGAGAGGACGCTCGCCAAGGCGGGGTTGTTGGACTGTCCTGCTTCACGAAATCTGGCATGCCGGTTATTTTGGGTTCCTGATCTGAAGGAGCTTTCCGATGGCACGTCCTGTGGTTATCTCTCTTGAAGAGAAGTATCGGCTCGTTCTCTCGGTCGTCAGCGGCGAGATGTCGGTCGCTGAGGCGGCGCGTCGTGGGAAGGCGAGCGAGCAATCGATCTCGAACTGGAAGCGCCAGTTCCTCGAGGGCGGCAAGCAAGGGCTCGCCGAGGGTGGCCGGCCGGGCTCGAGTCCGCAGCTGCAGCGGCTCGAGGCGGAGCTTGAGGACTTGAAGGCAGCGCTCGGCGAGGCGCACGTTGAGCTGCGGGTCTGGAAGATAAGCGCCGAGGGGCGGCTGGGGCCTACGAGGACCTCGAGGTGATCCGCCTCGAGGCTGGGATGCCGACTGCGCGCTTCGTGGAGTTGATCGGGGTGCCGGAGCGCTCGTATAGGCGCTGGCAGCAACGTGAGCGGCAGGGCCGTCCGGTGAAGGGGCCGTGGCCGACGCCGGCGGCCGACCGGATCGAGCCGACCGCGATCAGCTACGCCGATCGCTATCCGCAGTGGGGCTCGCGCACGATCGCGACCTTGATGCGGATCGACGGTCATCACGCGCCCGACTCGACCGTCTAGCGAGCCCTGAAGCGCAGCGGCCGGGTGCTCGAGGTGAACTACCAGGCCGAACGGCGCCAGCACGCCGAAACGAGGCGGGCGGCGTTCGTGGTGCCGCCCTCGGCGCCGAACCAGGTCTGGCAGCTCGACTTCACCGAGTTCGTGACCCGGATGGGCGGCACCTGGCGGATCGGTGGCATCGCCGACTACTGGTCAAAGCTCGAGCTCGGCTACCACGTCGCCACCACCGCCAATCACCGGGACGCGATCGAGACGGTCGAGCTCGCGCTCGCCGAGACCGAGCGGCTGCTCGGCCGCTCGTTGCTCGACCTGATCACCGACCGCGGGACCGGCGAGCTGCGACCGGTCGCCCTGGTCACCGACAACGGACCCTGCTTCAAGTCGGCCCGCTTCGCTGCCTTCGTCGACGCACATCCGGAGCTGATCCACATCCGGACGCAGCGGAACAGCCCCGGCCAGAACGGCGTCCGCGAGCGTGCGTTCGGCTCCTTGAAGTACGAGCACCTCTACCGCCACGAGATCGACGACGGCCACCAGCTCGGCCTCCACGTCGAGCGCTACCGGCAGCTCTTCAACACCGTCCGCCCGCACCAATCGCTCGCCGGCAGACGACCGCTCGACGTCCACCTCGAAGCCTCTCTGACACCCCCGACACCCAAACCAAATGAGCCCGAAACCCTGCCAATTTCGTGAAGCAGGACAGCATGACTCGAAGCTCTTGTGCAGGCATACGTCGCCGAGAGGAGGATGTCCCGCTCGTCGTGGAACTTCGCGACGGCGGTCCCAGTGTGACGGTCAGGCGGTGACGAGCGTAGCGGTCTCCTCGGTCGGCGTGTGAGCGGCGTCGGTGTGACGGTGGTGGTCGAGGTCGTGCTCGATCGCGAGGGAGAGCTTGGCGAGGTCGCGGTAGCCGATGACGCGCCGGAATTGCCGTTCGGCTTCGGGCAAGCCGGCGGCGGTCCAGCGGAGCACCATCTCGCCCGACTGCCAGCGCTTGACGTTGCGGCTGCTTCAGGCTGCCGCGGATCCCGAGCCGCTGCAGGGTGTGCGTCTCCTCCATGCCTTCGTGTAGGGAGGCGGCGGCGCCGGGATGGCTGTGCTCGAGCTCGGCGGCCAGTGTTCGCAGGCGGTCGAGCGCGACCGCCTGCTCGTCGAGGCGCCAGGCGACGCGGAGCCGCTTTTTGACGGCGGGCCGGTCGCGTTCGGGCAGGTGGTCGCAGACGTTGCGCTCCTTGTGACGGACACAGCGCTGCACCAGCGTCGAGACGCCGAGCACATCACGAACGGCCTTGCGGGGCGCTTTCGCGCCGTCGAGGACGCAGAGCGCGCCCTGCTCGACGTCGAGGCCGCGGTCGACCAGATCGGCGAGCAGCGCGGTGGCGACGGCGGCGTTCTCGCTCGAGCCTTCCCAGAGCCCGAGCGGGATCTTGACCCCGTCGGTCGTGATCCCGAGCGCAACCACGTTGGTGCGACCCTTCAGGTCGATCCCGTCGAGCATCAACACCGCCAGGTGCACGTCGTCGAGGCGCCGATGCATCAGCGCCTCCAGGTTCTCGCGCGTGCGCGCGACGAACTGGCGGCTGACCGCCGACTTCGAGGTCGAGCGCGCTCCAGCCTCAACCTGCTCGCCGACCGGCTCCTGGACGCGCCGGTAGCGGCGGGTCGAGACGCCGGCGAGCATCCGCTCCACCACCGCCTTCGTCAGCGGATCGCGGTCGGCGAAGTGCGCGTAGGTCACGAGCTGCACTTCGCCGCTGCTGTCGGCGCTGCGAACCCGCAGCCGCTCGACTGGCACGCGTCGGCCGCCGAGCGTCACTTCGCCGGCCTCGTGCCCGTGGCGCACCGCCGTGCGGCCGGGATCATGGCGCCCCTTCGGCCCGACAACCTCGTCGATCTCTCCTTCCATCAGCTCGGCCAGCACGCCCAGACCGACGCCGACGCTGAGCGCGAGCAGCCCCTCCTTCGCAGCCCCGACAAGCTCCCCCAGCGCCTCCTGCACGCGTACGGGCAGCACGGAGGCCGACCCGACCCCGGCCGGGGCAAGCGATACGGTTGTTTCCTTCACGGCGGTTCCTCCTTCGCTCTTTGGACGGATCGCCTCGAACGCTCCCAAAAAGGAGCAGACGAGGCCGGAGGGACCGCCGTCAAGTTCTACGAGCTACGGGACAACCTCGTACTTCCTCGGTCTCGACATAACTACGGAGAATCTCCTCTCCCCAGGACAGCATCCTGGCTCAGAAGTCTCCGTCAAACCCGGCCCGGCTCATAAACCAAAACCACCTCTGTTACATAGGCGGTTGATAACACTCCCAATTTCCGTGATAAGTGTTGTTGGACCTAACCGTGCAACTTGCAAACCACTCAGATTTTGTTGTGTAAAGTGCTTTCTGAGATCTATTAAACCCTGGCCAGTCGTCCATATTGTACAATTGTTACCTTGTTCAGCCGAGCAGACCAGCCAGCTCAGTTGCGGCGGCATCTCAGCTACAAGGGAGACCGAGGCATTCGCCACCAAGCGCAGACCTCGAGAGGCTAGCTCGAGCGTCACCCAGTTTGCAGTGGATCTCGACAAGGCAACTGGTGGCAATCGAGTGCTGCGCGTAATCAATCAGAAACGCCTTAGAACTCGAATCAAAATGAGTTGTCCAGTCGTCGGTAACAGACGAGGCAGCAGCCGATGGCGAGGAAGGCGCGGTGGATCTCGCGGCGGCGGTCGTAGCGGACGAGTAGCCGTTTGTAGTGGTGGAGCCAGGCGAAGGTGCGTTCGACGACCCAGCGGACACTGCCGAGCCCGGAGCCGTGCTCGGTCTGGCGGCGAGCGATCACCGGTGTAATCCCTCGCTCGCGGACGAGGCGGCGGTGCTTGTCGTGGTCGTAGCCGCGGTCAGCGACGCCCCGATCGGCGCGTCGGCGAGGTCGCCCGACGGCGCCGCGCACGGGCGGCACCGCGTCGAGCAGCGGGATCAGTTGGGTGACGTCGTTGCGGTTGCCACCGGTGACCGAGAAGGCGAGCGGGATCCCCGTGGCGTCGACGAGGAGATGGTGCTTGGAGCCGTTCCTGCCTCTATCAACCGGGCTCGGGCCCGTTTCGGAGCCCCCTTTTTCGCCTGGATGTGGCTGCCGTCGACCACGGCTCGCGACCATTCGATCTCGCCGGCCTGCTGCAACCTCGCCAGCAGCAACTCGTGCAGCTTGTCCCAAACACCGCCGGCTTGCCACTCGTCGAGGCGACGCCGGCAGGTCGCTCCCGAGCCGAAGCCCAGCTCGAGCGGCAAATGCCGCCACGCGATCCCCGTGTAGAGCACAAACAGGATCCCGCTCAGCGCCTCGCGGTCGCCGAGCCGCTTACGGCCCGGATACCGAAACCGCCGCGTCCTGGTCGGCAGAAGCGGCTCGATCAGCCCCCACACAACCCATCCGGCACATCCCACGGCCTGCTCGTAGCCATCGACATCCCCCTTCAGCTTGAAGACAGATGCCGACGACTTCCTCAGCCGCAGCCCCGGGTCCCTTCATTTTGATTCGAGTTCTTATCGAGATCTGAACTAGGGAAGATCCTCAGTGCGTCCCCCGCCCATGAAGCCCGTCTTGACTACAACGGGCTTCCCCTGCCTCCGCCACGCCGACGGACAATGTTCCGAAGCTTACGCTTCCTCGCGTTGGATCCTGAGTTGGAATAGGCTCCCCTTCGAGCCTGAAAGCAAAGCACGGCTCAGGCACAACTAGGAGCGGATCTGTAGGGCACTCGATTGGCCCCTTATTGATTTCGAGATCGAACAGTATCGAGAGCAAAAGATGCATGTGCTTAAATTTCACTTTCGCGACCCGGCGACAGATCGAGAGCCTTGTTGCGGTTGTGTTCCTCGACGGTTGCTAGTGCATATTGTCGCGCGACCTCAGCTCGATCAGCAGTACTAGAAGGTTTGTCGGAGCCGCACGCAACAACTAGCAACCCAATCCCGGCAACCAGTATTAGACCTTTAGTTTCGCGAGGACCATCAGCCGCTCCGGGCCCCTGTAGCACGTCGCAAACGAGAGCCGAGATCATTACTGTAAGCCCGGAAGGAGGCACGGCTCTGCCAATCTGAAAGTCACCCAAATCGAAGATTCGCACTCTGAGCTCCCAAGCATCGACCGCTAGCGCCTGAGTGTTGGCGCGCTTCGTAGCGCCTTCGTACAGCGAGTTGTTTCCTGGCCGGCAACGCTCAGGCGACTTTCCAGTGATATGGACTGTCGAATATTAACGAGCGGTGATATAGACGGTTATTTGGCCCGAACGACCGCCTGGCGCCTGGAAGAACTGATGATTCGGACAAAACCGATCGAAGATCTTCTCGACGCTTTAGACCAGCGAAGACGCCTATTGTTTGGCGAACGATGTTCGGATCAACAATGCCTCCAGTGACCGGTACATCAATTGAAGGCCGGCTTGCTCTCTGGAAATGGCTGTGTCTCGGACGAGATAGGACGCAACCTTGGCTCTAGCCTTCGCGACTGCCTTATCGGTTTCCGTTGATGCCTCAGCCGTGGTCATGAAAGGAAATGTTCTTCTCGCACACGTGCTCGAAGCTACCAGGAGCATTCGACGACCCGACAATCGGGCATCAGAAGATTGATTCGATCAGCTCCTTGATCGTCTGGAGCTGATCCCGCCGTTGAGATCGTCCTCTGCAGCACGGAGTTTCTCCGCCATCTTCGGGTGACCCCGCGTTCGTCGGCGACGGCATCTACGTCGGCGGCAGCGACGCGCGGGGCCCGGAGTGCGGCACCGCGACCACGCTCCCGCCGATGCGCCGGCTACGACCTTTGAGGCAGCGTCCACGCATGGGCAGGTCCGTGCGACCCCAGGACGTCTGCCACAGCGCACTGCCTTCGATCGCCTGACGCAGCTCGGGAAGGAGCGGTGCGTGGTAAGGGCACGGGCGGCTGCGAGCACTGCGGGAATAGTCAGCAGCGGTTGCTTCTCGTCGCTGGTGAATGTCGATTGACACAACTAGTCAACGTCGGCCAAGATCGTTGCGTCGTGAGTCCACCTGACGCTCCTCCCGGGACGCCCGCAGGAACGCCATGGCTACAAACATGGCAACCGATCGTCGTCTGCCTTGTCGGCCTCGTGTTCGCGGGCGCGGCGATGGCGCAGATGAACGAACTCCATGAGAGCATGCACGTCTCGGGTCGGGCCGCCGGGACCCTCGGCGACCTCAACTCCCCGCTCCGGCTCGAGCCCGACCAGGAGCGGGCGACCGGTCTCGTGGAGGTCTGGCGCGAGTACGAGTCCACCTCGCGCGAGCGCGACGGCACTGCGGCGCTGACGGCGAGCCCGCGCGAGGTCGGGAAGTGGTTCGTCCTGCTCGACTCCCTCCCGTTCGTCTTCTTCTACACGGCGGGCCTCGCGCTCTTCCTCGGCCGGGCGCGCAAGCGTTTCGACCGGTGGCTCGACCCGGCCGATCCGGACGACGCCGTCCGAATGGAGGCGAGGGCGGAAGACATCACGGGCTTGAACTACAGGAAGACGCTTTCGGCCTACCGCAAGATCGCGTACGTCGGGATCGTTGCGGTCGTGCTCGCGGCCATCTTCGACGAGCTCGAAAACTTGACCTACTGGCGCATCCTCGTAGTTGCATTCCCCGGCGAAGGCCGCGAGGTCGACGCCGACGCGCTCGCCGGGCGCATCGGGGAGCTGTGGGCGTTCAGCGGGCTCAAGTGGCTGTTCGCTGCCGCGGCAATTCTCACTGCGCTGGCGGTCGGCTGGGTCCTGGTCACGGAGTGGTGGTCGAGGAAGCAGGCCGGCAAGACCAGGCAGGCGCTGGACCTCGTCGCGCTGCACGTGGGTCTCGTCGTCGCCTTCGGCCTGGGCCTCGTCGGCCACGAGCAGCTCCAGGACTTGATCCATAGTTGGACCCCCGTAACGCTCGCGGCGACGTCGGTGCTCGTTCTCGCGTTTGCGCTCCTCGTCTGGTTCGTAACGCGGAGGCTCATCGCCGTCGGCACGTGGCTCCCTAACCTGACCAGGCGCCAGCGGCTGCTGGTCAAGGGACTTGTGCTTGGGATCGTGGTTGTGGCGGCCACGATTCAGGCCTGCCTCCACTGGATCATGGGCGACTCGGAGCACCGCCCGGGCTGGGGCCTCCTCATACCGGCTGTAGTCCTCGGTTTCCTCGCGATCCTCGGCGCCCTGCTCCCGCCGCTCCGCACGGAGGAGGGAGCCTGGATCGCTCCCGGGGCCCGCGGCCGGTCCGTGTCGCTGAAGCCGAGCGAGGAACCTATCTCCCGCCTGCTCGCCGCGGCGGTGCTCGTGCTATTCGGCTTCGGCCTGGTGAGCGCGTCGTTCGGGTACGCGGTTTTCCTTCAGGACTGGACGAGCTGGGCTCTCGCACCCGCCGTCGGCGCCCTCACCGGGCTCGCGCTCTCCCGCGGGCGCCCGGCGCCTGGAGCAAACCCGAGGTTCCGGAACCTCGTCGCGGCTGAGCCGCTGGCCTGGGCGGCGCTGGGGATGGCCGTGGGTACGACGGTCGCCATCCACGACGCCGGCGAGATCGCGCCGTCGGTCCTGGTCGTCTTCGGCTTGCTTCTCGCACCGGTAGGCCTCCGCCTCTACGCGGCCCTCGCGGTGGCCAGACCTCCGGCGCGGAGGTTGCGGCGTGACCTGATCGTCGCCGTGGGCGTTGCGCTCGCCGTCTTCTGGGGCTGGGTCGTCGCCGATCCGTGGGGAGCCGCGGACGTGGTGGGCGGCATTGGCATCCTCGTCGCCTTCCTCAGCGCGGTCGCCGCGCTCGGCACGATGCTGATCTGGCTCAACGGCGGTCTGCCCGTCCCGCGCGCGCTCGCCGCCCTCCAGCTCGCGCGCTTTCCGCTGGTCTCGTTCCTCGTCGTCTGGTTCGTCGCCGCCTCGTGGCTCGATCGGGGCGGCTATCACGACGTGCGGGTGCAGGACGATGCCGAGCAGGCCGCCGCGGGCGTCACGCCGGAGGATGCGTTCGGCTGCTGGCTCCGGCGCAACGGCCTGCCACCTGACCTGCTGAGGACCGGAGGCTGCGCGGTCGGAGAGGTGGCGGACGCGGGCCTTGGCGCGACGCCGCTCGTCTTCGTCGCCACCACCGGTGGGGGGATCAGGGCCGCGTATTGGACAGACCTGGCCCTCGACTGTGCACTGGAGCACGAGTACGATGACGCGGACTTCGAGACAGACAAACCGTGTGCGCACGCCACACGGACCCCGACGTTCAACAGGAGCCGGACGGTCTTCGCTGCGAGCGGGGTGTCGGGCGGGAGTGTCGGGCTCGCGGCGTACGCGGCCTACCTGGCCCAGAAGGCGACGGAGCGAGACGGCGCGTGGATCCAGGATCGCATCTCCGTCGACGGCCTCTCACCCTCCGCCGCGTGGTGGCTCTTCGTCGAGGGGCCGCGCGCGTTTCTCCGCTACGAGGGGCCGACGGATCGCGCCGAGGTGCTCGAGCGCGCGTGGGACGACGAATGGGAAGGCGGAGAACTCGGGCTAGGCCTCTTTGACCTCTGGCGCTCGCACGCCGAGGTCCCCCTGCTCCTCCTGAACGGAACGAGCGTCGACGACGGGTGCCGATTCAACGCGTCCGTTCTCGACGCAAACATCGCGCTCGCGGACGGGGAAGCGCAGCCGAACTGCCGCTCAATCGCGCCCTTCGACGAACCTCTGACGCCCGCGCGGCCCGCCGCCGGAGAGCAAACGCGGATCGACGCGAGATCGGCGCTCCCCGCGGCGCGCGATCTCGCCGACTTCCTGTCGGGCACCGACTGCGAGAAGAATTACGACGTCGGGCTCTCCACCGCCGGATTCCTGTCCGCCCGCTTCCCGTTCGTGAACCCGTCGGGAAGGATCGAGCAGCTCTGCCCACGCGACACAGATCGCGCCGCGGTCGCCTACGTCGTTGACGGCGGCTACCTCGACACCTCCGCGGCGTCACCCGTGATCGAGCTAATGGTACGACTCGAGCCGTTGATCGACAAGTGGAACGTTGCACACAGCACGGAAGGCCGATGCATCGTTCCGGTCATGATCCAGATCGACAACGGCTTCGAGGACGCCGGCCGGCCGAGGCCGGCGCGTCGTCCCGGCGAGCTTACGCTGCCGCTCACAACTGTGCTCGAATCCCGCCTCGGCCGCGCTGCCGAGGCGCGCGCCGGCGCAGCGCTCCTCTTCAACCAGCCGTTCGGACCCGCGAGCCAGCCCGACCGGTACGCGCACTTCGTGAACGAGGCGCACCCGGGGCCTGCGGCGCCGTTCGGATGGACGCAATCGCAGGCTGCGGAGGACGAGCTCGTCTCGCAGCTCGGGCGGCGAAAGAACCGTCAGGCCCTCGACGAAGTGGACGACTGGTTCACACGCGCGCTCGCCTGCGCGTGACCCCCGCAGTGCCAGCGCCCTCCGCCACACGGTGCTCTAACAAACCGAACGAAGTCGGCGCGAACGTGCCGGAGGCCGCCCATCGGGGGCGGAAGAAGAAACGGTAGGCGGGGCGAGCTGCGCCGCGGCCGACTGCCGGACGTCGGCAGCGCGCCGAAACCGGCCTCGAGAAGGTCGCGCATCATCTCGTGCGCGCGGCGGCGGTCATGGTCGCCGAGGGTCCTTCTCGGGCAGCAGAAGGGCAACAAACGCTCGAAATCGAGACTACCGCAATCGTGCAGAACCAGGTGTCAGAGACGATCACCTGCGACAACTGCCACAAGCCATCGAGCTGGGTCGGCGCTCACTCGCGCTCGAAGACGCCCTACCCGACGATGTGCGTGAGCAGGCTCGGGCCGACGGGGTCTTCGACAAGGCTGCCGCCGACGCGGTCAAGGAGACGGTCCCGCTGTCAGGCGCCTCGACACCCTCGGTGGGCGATCTATCCGAGGCAGTCGCGCAGCTGCGGGCGCTCGTCGCGGAGCTTCGTTCCCAGGCAGACGCGTAGCCGCTTGCGCCCGCCCATTGTTCAAGCCTATCCCGGCCACGCGGCGGGGCGATCGACAGGCGCTGCGGACTGCAGCGTCAGCCGCCGCGCGTGGGCGCTCGACAGCCTCAGCTTCCGCGCTCGCCGCTGGGAGGTTGCCCGGCACTGTCGCTGGAGGCTGGAGGGGGCTGTGTTGCCACGCCTGGGCGCGGAAAGGCAGGCGCTGCGGACGCTGCTGACGACGCCACGGACGGCCTCGGCCGTGCGGCAGCCCTCAACGCGTTCCGCCGCTGATCGTCAGCGCCCCATCGGGGCTACGCGAGCGTCTCAAGAGACTAAGCGTGCGAGGCCACCCTCCTCACACGGGCGCCCGCGTCCCGCGACTCGGAAAGCGCCGCTCAGTCGATCGCGCTGAGGGCTACGTGTCCCGCTTGGGCTTTTTCAGAGTCTTGATCCCCGGCTTCGTCGGATTCACCACCGGCGGCGTCGCAGGCGACGGGTTCACGGACTCGCGGCCAGGTGGAGGCTCGCTCCTGGGCCCGGGTTTTGTCGGATTGGGAACCGGCCGCTCATTCAAAACGGATTCACCTCCGCTAAGTCGAGAATCCAGGCGATAGTCTCGATCCCGAGCAGGAGACAACCTGCTTGGAAGCACCAGAATAGGTTCTGGAGTCGAGGCGCGTTCGCGTCGTAGTTCTCCTCGTGAAAGATCGCGAGGTGACCCTTTGCCTCCGCTTCGGAAACGTCCCACTGCGTGATCGTGCTTGCGCTCAAGTTGAATCGCCAGTCTCTGTACGGCCAGAGGATCGCCATCGTCGCCACCACCACGCCCAGAAACGCCGCAATCGCAATCCATCCCAGCGCTCCGATGTCCGCGCGGATGACCAAAGCTTCCTTGATCGTCGGCTTGGCGAGAACCTGCCCGCCGAGAAACGAGGTGACAAGGGAGGCAACCGCTAGGAGCGTTCCGGCACGCGCCCTGAGACCGTCGAGCGTCTTCGCTTGGTCATCGAGAGCTCTCTTCGCCTCGTCGTATGCGATTAGAGCACTTTGAGACACGCGCGGAGTCTGGCGCAGCGTCACATAGAACTCAAGTCGACCGACGCCGCATGGCCCGCCTGGACTCGAACGCCCCTGCTAAGGGGCAACTTCTTGGCCGCTATGGTTGCACCGGTGAGGGCAGGCCATGCGGTTACGTGGTCGCGTCCGGCACGCTTGGCGGCGTATGGACGAGCTCGGAATTCAGAGATCGCAACCTCGGCCTCAGCCGCGGTTCCCGTTGACGGACGGTCTCGAGCGCCCGCTCGCGCATCGCGTGACGTCGCGCCCCGCGCGAGGCAGCATTACCCGGGCGCAGTCACGCTTTCGCAGTCTGCCGCGACGAGATCGACTGGATCAGCGGTAACGGTGTCGTTGCCGGCACCGCACGTTACTTCGTCGCGCATACCGTCTCGCGTATCGATTCGGTCGCTCCCTGGGCCGCCATCCACGCGGTCGAGACCCGCGCCTGGAGTGATGATGTCCGCGCCCTCGAAGGCAAGAACAAGATCGACTGCGGAGCTCCCTTGAAGGACGTCAGCGGCCGTCGTCCCGCGAACCGTGCAGTTGTCGATCACTTTCCGCAGAGTGGCACCGCTGCTCGAAACCGTGAATATTCCTTGGGCGGAGCCGCACTTCTTACGTGCGAAGACAATGAGCTCCCCGGTCGGACGCCAGTCGCTTTGCCAGCCGTATCCGATTCGGACAACCCGCTGTTGCATGACGCTTGCGCGAAAGAGCTGCTGGATCCCGTTCGCCGTCACAGGCCCTTTTTCCAGAATCAGTCGGAGTCCGTCCGGGGCCCACGCACCGAATCGCCCCTCGAATCTACGCTGCCGCCCGCCGGACTGCCACGTGATTGTCCGTCCTGCTGCTCCTGCATAAGCAAGACGACCACCGCGCGGCGCCCAGACAAGCGGCGCACGGCCCGGCCCAAGCGTTCGAATCCTCTTAGCTGAGAGCGTGACGAGTTTGACCGATGGCGCCCCGCGTTGGTCCACGTAAGCGAGGCTGCGGCCGTCGGGCGACCACGTTGGCGTTGAAGCGGCTCCTGCGCCGGTGAGCCGCGTAACCGAACCGCTACTCACATCGGCGAGAAAGATCGCGGCATCCAGCTGGCCCGCGGTTCGCGAATTCACTTGGCGCACGAAAGCGATCGTCCGGCCGGCCGGCGACCACTGTGGCGAGTTTCCAAACGCGATCCTCCTTACCGGAGAGCCGTCGCGCTGGGCTACGACGATCGTTTCGAGGCCGGAACTGTCAGTCTGCTGGACGGCGAGAGCACGGCCGTCAGGCGCCCAGGAAAAGGGCCCGCCTCGAGTGAGAGCGCTCGGCGGTTGCCCAACAGTTGCTACGAGCACCGAGCGCCCTTCCTCGGCTTGATAGGCGATCGCATCGGAGCGTGGCGACCATACGAAGCCACTCCCGGGCCCGACCCGTGTCAGCCCGCTGCCATTAGCTCCTGCCACCCAGACCTCACGGCCTTGAGCGCCGACCCGGACGAAGGCGAAGCGCTTCCCGTCAGGCGACCAATGGGGGGACGCATCCGGATACTTCGTGCCCGATGAAGCGCTCAGAGCCCCGCCCGCACCGCCGCCCCAACCGCTCCCGACAACCATCGCAGCCACGCCGAGGAGAGCGCCAGCCCTAAACCAAGGATGGTTACGGTGACTCACTTGAAAGTCAGGTCCGCGGGATAGCCGTCATTGAGATCGAAAGTGGCGAACCAGCCGAAGCTCTCACCCTGCGACCCGTAGGCGCGGTAGAGCGTCTCGCAGTCGTACGCCCCTGAACCCGCTTCCCAGCCATGGAACATCGTCGCCGAGCTCGGCTTGTAGGAGTCGGGATTGACTTTGAAATTGTTGGCATCACGCACGGTCACGCGGTTCTTCCGGCCCGCGATCTCCCAACGGCGGACGCCCGTAGCCTTCGGGGACGCGCCATTGCAGCTCCAGGCTCTTCCTCCTCCCAGGGAGTCGGATGCTCGCGCCGCAGCGCGACCTTTTGACCGCACCGCCCAGGCATCCAAACCTCCCCCGTCGGTGAGTCCGGATGCCATGTTCCCGCTCTGCCAGGGCGGCGAGAGCTTCGAATTTCCGCCTATGTTCCCGGCGATAATGTCCGAGCTTCGATATGCGCGGGAGACGACGCTGAGACATGCGTTCTCGGTGCTATCGAGCGCGCAGCGACCATTCGGCGATGGGCGCTGGTGCTGGTAATCCCAACGCACACGAGTTCGACCGGTCTCGCGCGTGTGCTCTGTTTGAACGACGACGGCGTTCCTGACGACAGCTCCCTGGAAGCCGCGCACGAAAGAACCACCTTGTCGGTTGAAAAGAGCGACACGAGGGAACTCGCCGGCCAGATAGGGTGGGCCGCTTCTTTCCGGGCCATCCTTGCCGGTGATACTGGTGACGAATTTTGGCTCGGCGACAAACGGGGTTCCGTTGGCATCAGGCTTGGCGTAGGTGGTGACCGAAGTCCAGAGCTTCACGATCTCACGAGAGAACCGCCAGCGGTACTTGACCAGAAACAGACCGCGACCATCCTTGCCGTACCCGGTGCTCTCGACGCCACGTCCCTCTCGGAACCAGACATCGATATCCATTCGCCCGACCGCCCCCAGAGTTCCCTTCGTTCCGCTCACCCAAGTGGACGTTGGACAGTTAGCGAAGTTGGTCTGCGTGCAGTTTTCGATCTTGACGTCATAGACGCCGCCTTCCTTCGCGGTGGGGTGAGGCGTCGAACCGCACTTCTGCCCCTCGATCGCCTGACCTCGCTTAACTCCTGACCAGTCGTTCTGATCGGCGCGAAGATTGAAGGTCGGTCCTCCCGAGCCGCGCATGTGGTGAACACCGAAAATCCCTAGTCCGCCGGCGTCAGCGATATGCCGCTCGACGTTCGTGCCAACCGTGTATCGCGAAGGCTGGTAACCATCGATGAGACGGGTGTTGTAGCGCGTAACTGGCTGACCCGTTACCACTGGCTTGAAGTGGCGGTCGTCGAAGGTCGAGATGTATCCGGGTCCGACTGTTCTGGCTGCTCCCGGATCCCCGGCGGTCGGGCCGATGCACTTCCAAAGGATCGTCCAGGCGCCATCGTCGTTCAGGAAAGTGATCCCGTCCTGGTTCGTCCAGAAGTCCACCGGCTCGGTGTAGGGTGCGCCAGCGGCCTGGAGCGACTGCAGGCCAATGACTCCGTCCGGGTGATGCACGGCACTGGAATCGTCAATGGGGGTTACATATCCAGATGGGCTCGCCCCATCCGTGCCTGCTTCATACCCTGCGCCATCCTCTGCTGCGGCGAGGGCGTATGTGACTGCAAGGCGTGGTCTAAGAACGGGCTGCGTGTTGTTATCCGAAGCGTAGCTCGTGATGTGGGTGCTCGATCCGCCGGCGTCGTCGGCGACGAGGATGAGACCATAGTTCGCGCGCGTTCCGTTGCGCCAACTCGCGACCAAGCCGGTGACGTCGAAGCTGTCCCATCGACCCGGCGCTCCGTCGGTGCGAGATAGCGAACCCCATTGATCAGCATCGAAATCACCGCCTGCACCGCTCCACGCGGCTGTGCCGGTCGCTTGATTCCACGTTGCTCCTGCCCCAGCACACCCGGCGTCTGACCTTGAGCTCGCACCTTCATCCCAGGCTGCGTTCAGGGGACGAACGTCGATCATCTCGTCTCCTGGAGCAGCGGCGGCATCCCAAAGGGACATCTCGGCGTCGAGGACCTCGGCGCCGGATGGCACAAACGAAAGGTCAAACTGCATGAGGCCCCTTTCGCGAAGACTGGCAGCGGTGCCGACCCGAAGATCCGAGTCCGCCCCAGCGTTCTTGCAGGCTCTCATCGCGTCCGAGGAGTCGCTCGAGATCGAGGTCGCCTTGCCATCCGCGGCCGTCGGCTGAACGATCTTCGTGACCTGCCCCTCAAGCGGCAAGCTGACGATTTGTTCATTGGACGCTATGGAGTTCGTGACGACGCGGTAGCTCTGGGTGGTTTCGGGCTCGCCTGTCGTGTCGGTATAGGTCGTAGTTGCCTGGTTTGTGATCGTGGCGAGTAGCGTCGAGGACGACGGAGTGAATCCTGCGGTGAAGGACCGATGCACCTCGTACTTCGCGAATGCGCCGGCACCGCCAAAGGGCGACCACTTCAGCACGGCTCCCGTCGCATTCACCACCAGAGGCGTCTCGAGCTCAACGGCCGGCGCTCCCGTGTAGGTGACTTCGAGCTTCGGCCGTTGTGACTCGTCGAGGTTCGTCCCGACGTAAGTGCGACCCGCAATCACTGGTCCACTTGCGCCCAGCGGCTCAGTGGCTCGCTTGAGTAGGAAGCCGTTGTTCGCTCCTCCCGAGCCGAACCAACCGTCGACGATGTTCGTGACGTCCCAGTTGAGCCACTGCGGAGCGGCGCCCGATGGCAGCGTTGTAGAGACCTTCTTCGTTGGATCGGTGTCGTAGCTCATGTTGCGGGCAAGCGTGGTCAGCGTGGTGGCATTTCCTTCAGACCATGGCACGGTCATTCGATGAACGTCGATCTGATGGGAAGTGGCTGGGCACGCGCCTCCTGCTGCGTTCGTGTAGACGCACTCGCCTATGAAGTAAGCATCTAGCTTCGCCGAGTTGACGTCAGCGTTCGCGGGCATTGCACTGAGGTCGAACCTGAGGGCGCTGCGGGAAGCGGAGGTGTCGTTCGTCCCGACCCAGAGTCGGTCTCGAACGTAAACGAGGCAGTCCGGATCGTAGGAGGGGCAGGGCGCGTAGAAGTCGACGGCCTGCGAGGGCGGCTGGATGAGAATCGTTGGATCGAGCGAGACCGGGAAGCGGCGCTCGGCAGCTTGTAGCCACTTTGCGTCGAGGCTGAGCTCGAGGGTCAGACGCTGACCGGTTCGCTCGATGTTCAACTTCGCCGCGCCGTCCGGTGCGCGTGCGCCCGTGGCGTCCGACGCGTACGGCGCTTCGAAGACGAACAGGGGCGCTTCCTCCTGTTCCGTGAAAAGTGCCCACGACCCCTGTTGGAGCTTCTCGATCCGTATTGCCGGCTTTTCGGGCAGAGAGAGCGAGAATCGGTATGACGTCGGCGCCGAACGATCCGCGAGATGGAGCGTCTCCTTGACGCCGTCGGCGACGATGTCGTAGCGGACGTCGACGCCGGCAAGGGCGTTCTCATATCCAATCTGGCGTAGCCCCTTGTTGCCGCTCTTACGCGCGGCTCCCTCAAGCGTCAGCCCGAATCGGCTGCCACGAACATCGAAGGAGAGGAAGTCTTCGCTGAGCTCCTGCCTGAAGCGCACCTTGAACGCGTTTGCCTTGTTTTCGAAGGCGAAGCCAGGCTCAGTTGAAGAGATCAATTCCGAGTCGATGGGCTGCCACCGGTTGTCGATGTCCTTGTAGTTCACCGCACCCTCGAACGCCTCCGTCTTGAAGATACCCTCGGCGTTTACAAACGTCCGCGACGTCGCAGTCCGCTTCGTGGCGATCTCCGTCCAGATCGGATCAACGGCCCGTGCCGACTGATCCAGATCGAAGGAGGCGGAAACCGCGAGAACCATCAGCGCGACCAAGAGCGCGCGAAGGCAGAAACGACCCCTCATCTGTGACCCCCAAAGACACAAGCGGCGAAGCGCTGACGACCTGCGCTGACGATGCGGGCGGTACCGTACCCCTACTTCTTTACTGCGTCAAGTAAATGCTTGGCGACGCGGACGAGGTGCGCCAAACGACTACGTCCGCCCACGCTCATGGCTCGATGTCCGAAAGGATCCGCTGCGCGAGGGCCTTGTCGCGCTGGAGGACGGCAAGCAACGCCCGCATCACCACACTCGCGTCCGTCTCCGCATCGAACGCGAAACGCTTCAAGAACCGATGCTGCTCCCGGGAGAGATCTAGCGTATAGCGAACAGGCTTGGTCGCCGGCTCACCCTTAGAAGAACCTCGCCGCGTCACCAAACACGACCTCGAGAACGCGTCCCAGGACGCTGGTTGCCGCTCGCCTCGCCGCAGATAACGCGCGCTCCCTCCGCTCGAGCTAACAGCAGCCACCACGCACCGCCGCAAGCTGACTCAACCGGAACCGCGAGCCGCAGAGCCGCGCAGCACCGGTCACCAATGGCTGACATCCTAGTAGGGCGACGCGCAGACCGGTGCCAGCCCAGCTAGTCGCGGCTCCTCGACACCGCCTCCGAGCGGATCAGGAGAGCGCGCACGGACGAGGGCCACCACTGTCGGCCACCCTGCGAGGTGGGGATGCAGTCCGTGTTGAGCCGGCGCGCGATCTCCCCCAGGCTCGCCCCCTCCGCGTGCTCTGCGCGGATTCGTACGATCAGGTCGGGCGCAAGCCCCGGCCTGCGACCCGGACGCACGGCCCGCGCACGCCGCGTACGCGCTTGTCGACGTTCGGTGAGATAGCGCTCGAGCTCGGCGATCGGGATCAGCCTGGCTCCCCACTCCGTTTGCACGGTCGCGATCGCCGGGACGACCCGACGGTCGAGTGTCGCCAGGCTAACGCCGAGCGCCTGCGCCGCCTGCTCGCGCGTATAGGCGAGCCGGACAACCCGCCGGCGAGCTGGACGTCCTGCTCCGGCTCCCCGCTGCGCCGGGTCGTGTGACGCTGCGCCTTCTCGCTCTTTCGCCGCTGCAGCAGGTGCTCGACCTCTTCTGGAGCGCGTTCGCGTAGGTCGTCGAGCATGACGACAGGTATCTCGAGGTGGGTCGCCAACTCGAGCGGGTCGAACCGCTCGTGCGGGGCGAGGCCGAGTTCGCCCCGCACAGCGAGCGAGATCGTCTCCAACTCGGACTTGAACCCGTGCCTGAGGGCCACCCGCTGCGACCCCGGCTACTTCTCTGCCAGTTGGTCATAGGCGGCGCGGAGAATGGTCTCTATCGCCTCTGCGCTCTTCGGCTTCAATGCCCGGTCGGCGCGCAGGTAGGTTGAGATGACGGCCACGGTCTCCTCCGCCTCGGCCTCGGTCGGGGCGTCGCCGGCGGTGAATCGCTCAGCGGCGATGCCAAGCCAGCCGACCAGCGTCAAGAACGTGTCGACGTCCGGCCGCCGCCCTTGGGCCATGCGTGTGAAGACCGATGGTGAGACGTCGATCTCGCCAGCGAGGTCGCGCCAGCTCATCTCCTCGGTCCTGCGCTTGGAATCGAGCGCCGCGTAGAGCGCCCCCACGTTGATTTGTCGCTTCATCCTTGCTCCCTTCGTTGAGCTGCGTTCTACAATAGCAACAGCGTTGCCTAATTGCAACGTTCTCCGAAGGAGACACCGTTCTCCTCTCGAAACGTCATGAGAATCCCAGCCGGCGCCGCAACTGGATAAGCCGGTTCTGGACAAAGACGTCGAAAGCCGTGCGGCTCGGGCCGTTCAGGTCGAGCCGTCCCCACCATTCCGGCCCGCAGACGAGGATGGCCTTGCCAAGAGGAATCTGGTCGAAGGAGTTGATGTTGTTGGCTAGGGCCGCCTCGCGGAAGCGTTGCGCCTCGCCCGGCATAGCCTGGCTGAGGTCCTCGATCGACACGGTCTGCGGGTCTCCCATGCGCAAAAACTGGCCCGCGTCGACCAAGAGACGCGTGTCGAGCTGGATCCCGAGCGCCCGAAGTGCCTGCTGCGACCACTGCTCGACCGCGTCGCGATCACTTCGCTCAAGAAAGGTGAACCCACACTGAGCCCAGTACCAGCGCCCCGTCTCGAGTGCCGCAAGAACGACGACGTAGCGCATCTCGAGCTCGTCGAAGAAGTCAAACGAGGTCTTAAGTACCGCCGGGGCGATGGCATAATTTCGGTACGGCTCGAAGACGGACAGGTACTCGTGATGCACGAAGCGGCGGCGGAGGAACAGCCGCCGCATGATCAGCGCGACGGGGTTGCTCTCGATCTCCAGCACCGCGCTGAACCCGATGAGTCCGCCGTGGTCGAGCGAGGCCTCGCATGGGACCAGGTTCGAGACGCCGCTGGGGACGAGAAGCAGCCGCGAGTTTGGGAACGGCGAGAACGCGTCGAACACCTCTTGGAAGGCGGCCTGGTGCTCGGGAACGTTGAGATCGACTCGCCCGCCGAGGCGACGAATGCGCCAGAGAAGCTGCTGTCGCAGCCGCGCTCGCCCGCGATTGGCGCGCAGCTCATCGATCTCGCGTAGCGCAACCAGGTCGACGCCGGGAATTCCCACGGGCTGATCCTCTCCCCATCCGCCCGAACATGCGTTACACCTGTGTCGGCCGCCGTAGGCCTGATCCAGGTCAGTCCGTCAGGCCGGATGCTCGACGCCATAAAGCACACGGTCGACAGGCATCTCGCCGTTGTCGAGCCGCCAGACCGTCAGTCGCGATCGAGCACGCCCGCGCTCGATCGCCTCGATCAGATCCTCGCCAGTTCCGGCGCCCTCGACGGACTGTGCGACCACATAGCCGGCGATACGCGCGACGAAGCGGTCGACGCTGGCCACGACATCTGACACGGTCTTGACGCCGTGGACGACTGCGTTGCGCTGTCGTAAGGCGCGGTCGAGGAGAATCATGAAGCGCTGCTCGAACTCGCGAAGTCGTTCGTGGGCCGCGGCTGGATGAGCGGCGTACTTGGCCGCCTCGCGCAGGCGCCGCCGCTCGAATCGGGACGTCCGCGGGATCAGCGGCTCAATTTTCGCCGCCGTCCGTAGAAAGGCACCCAGGGAAATGGTGAAGCGAAGGTCGTCGCGGACGAGCCACTGCTCGAGCCGATCAAGTTGCTTGTGATCATGCCGGCGTATGGCCAGCTCGCAGTCGTGTGCGAGTTCGAACAGTTCACTGTCGAACTGGTCGAGCGCCCAGAACTCACAGAAGTAACGCTTCACGGCGTCGTTCCAGCGCTCGTGGCCGGGCATCGGAAGCGCTCGCTCGAAGGCACGGACGTGCAGGGCGACGCGCTGAGCCGGGTCGACCTGCTTGCGCGTCGCCTCGTACCAGCGCACCTCGCCAATTGCGTCGATTGCAGTGGCGTCACCCTCGGCAACGAGGTCTGCGAACCGCTTGTCGAGCGATTCGAGCGCCTCGCCTGTACCCTCGTGAAGCGGTAGTGCGCTGGGCTCGTTGTCGTACTCGGCGGAATCGACGAACCCGAAGGATCCTCCCCAGTTACCGAAGGTCCCGCTCGCATCGCTGACCGTGCCAGCGTAGACGGCCACCCCGGCGAGGAGCTTCCAGGCGGAGCCGCCTATGCGGAACGTTCCCGCATCGACGATTGCCGACACGAGTTCGCGCGCCCACGCCTGAGGCGCCCGTCCGTGAGCCCATGGGTTGCGGGTTCCTTGCGCTCGGGGACCCGTCAACTCGACACGGGCGTAGACGTGGTGCTCAGCGTCGTCGTTGGGCTTGATCTGAACGATGGAGAACTCGTCGAGCTCGAACGGAAGATCGGCCTCAGGGATCCGAGCCATGTACTCCTGACTCATCACAGCCTCAGGCCAAAGCCGGTGCGAGAAGAACTGCACCTGCCCGACACGCAGGTATCCGTTGGGGATATCGGCATCGGCGAAGATGAACCAGGCAACCTGTGCACCACGACTGGGCGGGAATAGCAGCACCTCCTCAACGTCGTCGAATTCGCCGGCGCGAACAAGCTCCCGCAAACGCATTTCGCGCCACCGCCACTCGTGGCCCAGCGCCTCCTCGATCTCCCGAAGCTGCAGAGCACGCAGACGTGCGACCTCTTCGCTGAGCCCGCCTCGGGCTGCGGCAAGAAGGTCACGCCAGGCCGCCTGCGAGGACACCGGCCGAAGCAATCGCTCACGCAGAATCTTGGTCGCGTTCAGCAGGCGGATGACGCCACCACGCGTATCGTGGAGCAAGTCGGGCAGATCGGCGAGCTCGCCGTGGAAGTAGTCGTAACGGGTCGGCTCGAGCGCCCGACGCAGCTCTGGTCCGAGACCTGTCAACGCACGTTGGACGTCTGCCCGTAGCGAATTTCGATCGTGCAGTTGGGGTGGTCGCCGGCCGGTACGAATCGATTCACAGACTGCAATCACTTCGCCGAGCGCGGCAAGCGGGCGAAGTACATGAACGAGGCTGTCCGGGGCCGTCCGCAGGTACTCCTCGAGCAGCCCCGCGTGGCCCGCACCGACGGGGTCGGTCGGCAACTGAGGCTGTTCGTCCAGATTGCTGGAGGCTGCAGATTCGTCCATGCGGGCACGGTACTCCGACCGCCAGCGGCTCTACGGGAGACGCCCGCTCTACCCGTTGTCCGCCACAAGCGGTCGCTCGTCGGCGAAGAACGACGAAGCGACAGGTCAGCTCGTGCAGATTCGCGCCGGGACGGATCGTGTTTCCGGGAAAGATCGTCCGGGCTACCGAAAATGTCGGGTGCGGGATGGCTGCGGGGAACGACTGAGATCCGCGCGATACCGCGACGGTCTCGACATCGAAGGCCAGCGGATGCCTCTCCCCGGAAATCGGGCACTGTGCTAGTGGGGCGTCACAGGTCTAGACCGAGGCCGCGCTCGAGTTCTGCGACCCGCCGGAGCGCGTGGAGCTTAGAGATGTCTTGCTCGCAGCCCAGCGCCCCGAGCATGCGGGCGATGCCGGTGGAGGCGATCGATGGGCGGAGACCGCGACCCAGGTACTCGCGGGTGGCGGCGCGGCGGAGGTCCTCGTAGCCACGGGTGCCTGCCGGCTGGGACACGACCTCGAGCTCGCCCTGGGGGCTCGTCAGCTCGACGATCGCCTCTCGGCCCAGCGAGTCCTCGTCGAGGTCGAGCGGCCGGCCGTCGGCGCGCCCGGCTCCGAGATCGATTAGCGCTCCCTCGAGGCGGCCTAGGTTCTCGTTCCGGGCCGAAGGAACGAGGTCGATCCCGTCCGGAAGCTCTTCGGCACCGCGGACGACGCGGGCGAACGAGCCGACCACGATGTAGCTGACGCGCCGCCGCTCGAGTGCGGCGAGGACCGTGTAAGGATCGAACGGTGCCGGCTCGACCATGCGGCTATCTCGCTTGCTTCGAACGCGTCTGCAGGATCCGTTGCACCCGTCGCTCGGGCGAAAGCAAGACGTTCTTGCGCAGCCGCTCTACCGCGGAGTCGTCGCGGGCGACGAGCTCGAGCGGGAGCTCGAAGCCGCAGGCGTGGATGATGTCGAGGAAGTTATCGACGCTGGGCGACACCGCTCCTTGCTCCCAGCGGGCGATCACGGAGCGCTCGCGTCCGCTTCGTTCCGCTAGCTCGTACTGTGTTAGTCCTGCGCGTAGTCTCGCTTCCCGGATCAGATCGCCGCCTCGCATGCGGGAGAGTCTACTGCGTTGGACACTCTCAACGTTCAGGGCGCGTATTTGCGACTATGCCTCATTCCGTCTCTTAGGAGATTCCGCGACGATGATGTTCGCGAACGTGCCGTGCACGTACGTCAGGCCATTCGCCTTTGCGCCGTCGAGGTGTTGAGCCGCAAACTCTCTGTTCTTGCCGCCAACGAGCTTCTTGCGGTCCAGCTGCACGATCGGCCGGGCGGTCAGGAGCGCGGCGCTCATCTACACCTCATCGCTTCGAGAAAGCCGCAAGAGTTCCCTTGCGCGCCGCGTGCGTTGTGACTCGCGTCCGGTGCCACCTCTACTCTGCGTCGATGCCTGTAATGCAGCTGTCTGACCACGTTGCTGAGGAGATGCGACGAGAGCATCCCGTGATCGCGCGGAGGGTCGCCGGGTTGGGCGAGCAGTCACAGCGGCTGCACTCACTGACCGAGCGCGTCGACCAAGAACTCGAGGATGCTCTGCGCATGCTCCGTGGAATCGAGGAGATGCTCGGGCTCGCGCCGCAGCTGTCCATCGACGCGTTCAGCGGCGAACTGCGCGGTCGGCGGCTCCGCGAGATCGCGGTCGAACTGCTACGGCAGCGGCGAGTGCCAGGGGACGTCGTCCACTACCGGGAGTGGTTCGACTTGCTCGTCGCGGCCGGCGTCCGAATCGCCGGCAAGGACCCCCTCGCGACATTCCTGACGCAGATCAGCCAAGCGCCCGAAGTGAAGTCGGTCAGACCCCGCTCGGGGCTCTACCGGCTTGCGGCCTAACTGGCCCCCTTCGGACGACCACGCGCGAACATCGGCGTACGAAACGGACTGCCGTGCCGTCCGAGGCGGCTGCTTAGCTGTCTCACGTAGCTGGCTATACCTATCAAGGTCGCGAACGGAGGCCCGCGGTGTACGAGATCGACTTCTTGCCTGTTGGAGACGGCGGCCGCTCCGGAGACGCCATCGCCGTCCGCTTCAATCGCCCAGACACCGGCGCCCTCGCGCACGTGATCGTCGACGCTGGCTTCAAGGACGACGGCGAGGCCCTCGTCGAGCACGTCAAGACCTACTACCAGACCGACTCGGTCGACATCGCCATCCTCACCCACCCCGACGGCGACCACATCGGCGGCATGGGCGAGGTGCTTCGTGGCCTGAACGTCGGCGAGCTCTGGCTGCACCACCTCGGCAGCCGCGGCGGCGGCGGACTTCCGGCGGCAGACGCCGTCGACGAGCTGATCGAGGTCGCGCAGAACGAAGGCACGCGGGTGGCGGAGGCATTCGCCGGCGCACAGGCGTTCGGCGGCGCGCTGACCATCCTCGGGCCGACAGTCGACTACTACGAGCAGCTCGTTGCCGAGCAGCAGCTGGTGAGCACGTCCGTCGCCGGCACGGGCCGCGCCGCGAGCTTCGGCGCAACGGTCACCGTGCTCGCGCAGCGGTTCCTCGCCGCGCTGCCGGTCGAGGTTCCGTTCGGCGACGCAGGCGGCACCAGCCCGCGCAACAACACGTCCATGGTGACGCTCCTCCAACTCGAAGGCCAACAACTGCTCTTGACAGCCGACGCAGGTGTGCCCGCGCTCGACCGCGCACTGGACTGGGCCGACGAGAACGGGATGACCGTCTACCAGCCGGCTTTCACCCAACTCCCCCACCACGGCAGCCGACACAACGCCTCCTCCGCCCTCCTCGACCGGATCCTCGGGTCGACCCGGCAGGCGCAGACCCGCACCGCCTTCGTCAACGTCGTCGAGGAGGCCGAGAAGCACCCCTCCCCGCGAGTCGCCAACGGCTTCATGCGCCGCGGCTACGCGGTGGGCGCCACCCGCGGCAAGGCGATCCAGAAAGGGCACAACGCCCCGACGCGCCCAGGCTGGACGACGCTCGTGCCGCTCCAGCCACTCGACGAATCGCTCGAAGACGACGACTAGGCGCTCATGCTCGACGCCTACAGCCGCACCGCCCGGCTGGCTCCGGCGATCCTCGCCGGCCTCCCGGCTCTCGCCGTACTGATCGCCGGCGTCACGTCGCCGTGGACGCCGCTACGCGCTGGCGCCTCCCTCGCCGGCGGCGCCGGGCTCGTTATCGTCGCCCTCGTCCGCGATCGCGGCCGCGCAGTACAGGCCCAGCTCTGGAGCACGTGGGGCGGCTCGCCAAGTACCCGCCGACTCCGCTGGCGCGACGGTGATCACCCGCAGGTTGTGCGTCTGCACGAGCGGGTCGAGCAGGCGACCGGGCTGGACCTGCCGGACGCCGCGGCTGAGGAGACCGACCCGGACGAGGCCGACGCTCGTTACGAGGAGGCAGTCGGGGCCCTTCGCGACCTCACCCGAAACCAGGACCGCTTCCCGCTCGTCTTCGAGGAGAACGTCAACTACGGCTGGCGGCGCAACTCGCTCGGCCTCCGACCGCTTGCAATCGCGATCGCGCTGCTAGCCGCCGGCGCAAGCATCGCGATCCTCGCACTAGGACCGGGAAGCATCGACGCCCGTGCAGCGCGCTGGGTGCCAGCGCTCGCGATCGCAGCTCTCGCGACGCTCTGGTGGGTCCTCGTCGTCACGGAGCAGTGGGTCAGATCGGCGGCTGAGCTCTACTCAGACCGCCTGTTCGAGTCAGCCCACACGCTCGGCCGCGACAGCCAAGCCCGCTAGACCCGGCCGCTCCCGATGCGCAGCGTCCCGAAGCCGCTCGACCGAATGTGGGAGAGTCTTCTGCGTTGGACACTGTCATTGTTCAGGGCGCGTATCTGCTACAGTGCCTAATTCAGTCTCCATGAGACCGCAGCGACGATGACACGTTTGCCGACCTTCCTCACCGCCGATGAGCTCGCAGCGATCCTGCGCTGCCAGCCCGAGAAGGTCTACCGGCTCGCCGCGCACGGCGAGCTGCCCTCGTACAAGGTTCAAGGCCGGCGCCTGTTCGACCACGACGAGGTCGCGCGCTGGCTCGAGGGACGCCGAGACGGCGAACGCTTTGAGGCCCGCGGGGCTGCCTGAGGAGACGGCGATGGCGTCGATCCGCACCTACCGCACCGCGAATGGCGAGCGCCGCTACTCCGTCCGCTACCGCGACCCGGCCGGGCGCAACCGCTCGCAGACGTTCTCGCTCCACAAGGACGCGCAGGCGTTCAAGCTCGACATCGAACGCCGGCACCAGGCCGGCCTCCTCTACCAGGCGCCGCCCGAGCGCTTCGGCGACGTCGCCCAGGCGTGGCTCGAGCGATTCGTGATCGGCGCCGCCGGCCGGGTTCGCCCGCGCCCGAAGACGATCCGGGTCGCAGAAGACTGCCTCCGCTACCTCGCGCCTCTCCACGACCTCGCCGTCGAGCGCATCCGCCGGCCGGTCGTCGAGGACCTCCTTGCGACCATCGCGCCCCATGCGCCCCGACGCGCGGAGATGACGCTCACGCTGCTCAAGCGGATCCTCAAGGCCAGCGAGGAGCGCGGCCAGCAGGTCGACCGCACCGTCTACGGCACTCGCATCGCACACGCGCAGGAGCGCGAGCCGCGCTTCCTCACCTGGGATGAGGTGCTCGAACTCCAGTCCTGGATGCCCGAGTACGTCTCCCGGATCGTCCCGCTTGCCGTCCTGACGATGCTTCGCCGGGGCGAGATCCTCGGCATTCGAGACACCGACGTCGATGTCGCGAGCGGCTCGATTGCCGCGTTCTCGCAGCGGCAGGACGGCGCGCATGTCCATACGAAGACACGCGCCGGTCGCCGAACGGTCGACATCGGACCCGTCGCCGTCAACCTCCTGCGCGAGCAGCAGCTCGCTCGGACGCCGACCGCCGAGGGCTACCTCTTCCCCGCTCCTGCCGGCGCGGCTTTCGACGGCGACAACTTCATGTCCCGTGTGTTCAAGCCGGCGGCCCGCCACGCCGGCATGGCCGAGCTCACATTCCACGACCTCCGGCACACCGGCGCCTCGCTGATGATCGCCGCCGGCTGTCACGTCAAGGTGATCGCCGATCGTATGGGTCACTCGGACGGCGGCACGCTCGTCCTCAGACGCTATGGACACCTCTACAAGGGCGCCGGCCGGCAAGCGGCAATCGCGCTGGAATCGCAGGTTTCGCCTGACCTGAAAAATTCCGCCGTACCATCCACGTACTATGAACTCCGACTCTGGTAACAGCCCAGAAAACACGAAACCGCCCATTTGCGGCGGTTTCATCAGAGCGGATGATGGGACTCGAACCCACGACCTTCTGCATGGCAAGCAGACGCTCTAGCCAACTGAGCTACATCCGCGCGGGGCGCAGTATAGCGGCGGGTTCCTGGGTTTGACCCGGGCAGGTCCGGGTACCCGAGTCGTGTGGCGAGCCTCCGCGTCCAGCCCCGTGAGACTCCAGGCGAGCGCGCCGACGCTGCCGTCGAGGTCGAGATCGCCGAAGAGCTCGCACTCTTTGTCGATCAACTCGAAGAGTGGGCGGCGGGCAAGGAGCACTGGGAGATCGTGTTCAGGCAGGGGCACGATTTCGGCCGCTCGGGCAACGTCGAGGTGCGGCTCCTCTTCGTCGGCGGCGACCACACCTGCTCGCTGAGCTTCCGACTCGATCAGCTCGAGACGATCCAAGAGTTCGAGCAAGGACTCTGGTTGACGCTTGACGAGGAGGACGGGATCGCCACCGCCGTGCACCTGAGCCCGCTCGGGCTCGACGTCGAACTCCACCACATCTCCGGCACGACTCAGCTCTGAGCACTAGGCCAGCTCTGAGCAGCTAGGCGAGAGCGTCCAGCGCGTCGTTGACGAGTTGGTCGGCGAGCTTGTTGTGCTCGCGTCGGACGGCCGTGTAGCGGACCTTGCCGACCTTCCCGGCCAGCCGCGCGGCGCGCAACGAAAGCTCGCGCAGGGCCTCGTTCTTCACCTTGTACTCCCCACGCATCTGCTTGACCATCAGCTCCGAGTCGGAGACGACCTCGATCTCGCCGAGTCCCAGCTCCCGCGCCTGCTCGAGTCCCGCGATCAGGGCGCTGTATTCGGCGACGTTGTTCGTCGCGATCCCGATCGACTCCCCGTGCGCGGCGAGCACCGTGCCGTCCTCTGCCTCGAGGACGTACCCGTAGGCGGCAGGGCCGGGGTTTCCGCGCGCTCCGCCGTCGGTGAAGAGCCGTACCCTCATCGTGGGCCGCTGCGAAAGAGCTTGTGTTGTTTCAACACAAGCTCTTTGCCGGGAGCACGGGTCGCGATTCGCTGCACGGAGCCGAATCGATGGCCGCGAGAACTTTGTGTTGAAACAACACTTGCTCTCAGGCCTCGACCTCGGGCGCGGCCTCGAAATCCGAGTCCCCGGTGTTCGGTGTCCCGAGGGGCTCGATGAGCAGGATCTCGGCGCCCTCGTCGGAGCGGGGACGGTGCTCGACGCCGCTCGGGACAACGAAGACCTCTCCCGGGCCGAGCTCGACCTCGCGGTCACGAAGCTGGATCGTCAACCGGCCGCTCAGAACGAGAAAGAAGTCGTCCGTGTCCGGGTGGGAGTGCCAGACGAACTCGCCCCGCACCTTCGCAACCTGGAGCTTGTTCCCGTTGTAGCGGCCCACGATCCTCGGCGAGAAGACCTCGTCGAAGCTCGCCAGCTTCTCGGCCAGGTTGACCGCGTCGTGCACTACTCGACGTTGTCGATCTGGGCGCGCTGGAGCCTGCCGGAGTAGTCGACGTAGATCGACTTCCACTCCGTGAAGACGTCGAGCGCGGCCTGGCCGGCCTCGCGGTGGCCGTTCCCGGTGTCCTTCGTGCCGCCGAACGGCAGGTGCACCTCGGCGCCGGTCGTGCCGGCGTTGATGTACGTGATTCCGGTCGCGAGGTCGCGCATCGCGCGGAACGCCTTGTTCACGTCGCGCGTGAAGATCGAGGACGAGAGGCCGTAGCGGATCTCGTTCGTGACGCGGATCGCCTCGTCGAAGGACTTGACGCGGATCAGCGCGGTCGTCGGCCCGAAGATCTCCTCCTGTGCGATCCGCATCTGCGGCTCGACCTCCGAGAATATCGTCGGCCGGTAGTAGAAGCCCCTGCCGAGGTCGCCCTCGGACGCGACCTCGCCGCCGGTCAGGAGCTTCGCGCCCTCGTCGGAGCCGATCCCGGTGTAGGAGTGGATCTTGTCGAGCGCGTCCTGGTTGATCACCGGGCCCAGGTCGGTCTCCGGATCCCAGCCCGGGCCGATCCGCATCTTCTCTGCGCGCGCGACGAGCCGCTTCTGGAGCTCGTCGTAGATCGCCTCGTGCGCGATCACGCGGCTCGCGGCGGTGCAGCGCTGGCCGGAGGTGCCGAATGCCGACCAGACGATCCCCTCGACGGCCAGCTCGAGATCGGCGTCGTCCATCACGATGATCCCGTTCTTCCCGCCGAGCTCGAGATGGACGTGCTTGAGGTTGTCGGCGGCGTTCTTCGTCACGAGCACGCCGGTCTCGCGCGAGCCCGGGAAGGTGATGATCGGGACGTCCGGGTGGCGGACGAGCCGGTCGCCCGCCTCCTCGCCGTAGCCGTGGACGAGGTTGACGACCCCGCCCGGCAGGCCGGACTCGGAGAGCAACTCGATGAAGCGCTCGGCGAGCAGAGGCGTGTCCTCCGCGGGCTTCAGGACGACCGTGTTGCCGCAGACGAGCGCGGGCGCGAGCTTCCAGGCGGGGATCGCGATCGGGAAGTTCCACGGCGTGATCGCGCCGACGACCCCGACCGGCAGCCGGACGGACATCTGGAACTTGTCGCGAAGCTCGGAGGGCGTCGTGTGGCCGAACATGCGCCGCCCTTCGCCGGCCATGTAGACCGACATGTCGATCGCTTCCTGGACATCGCCGCCGGCCTCCGCGAGCACCTTCCCCATCTCGCGGCTCATCAGCTCGGTCAACTCCTGCTTCTCGTCCTCGAGCAGGCGCGCGAAGCGGAGCAGAATCTGGCCGCGCTCGGGGGCCGGCACGAGCCGCCACTCCTCGAACGCCTCCTTCGCGGCGGCGACAGCGCGGTCGACGTCTTCGGCGCCGGAGCGAGGGAAGCTACCGAGCGCCTCGCCAGTCGCGGGCACATGCGACTCGAACGTCTCGCCCGAAACCGAGGCGACCCACTCGCCGCCGATGAAATTCTTGAACTCCTTCGCGCTCGTGACCGCCATCGGCGGCCAGTCTACTCAGGGCCTGGAGTGTCCGGAAATGTTCCCGGGATCCGCGCGCGGCGGCGATCGCGCAGCTCGCGTTTGCCGCCGAAATCGCGGCCGTTGCGGCGATCGTCGCCCTCCCGACGATCCATGATCACCGTCACGTTCGGGTTGTCCCGGTAGTACGCGACGAGCTTGTCGTAGAGCTCGGCCTCGAGCTCGAGCGGGATCACGCAGTAGATCATCCTGCTCGTAGTGTAGGCGGCCGACGGGACGTCAGACTCGCGCGATATCGGGCATGAGCCGGCCGTCGTCGGCCAAGCTCGCGTTCCAGCTCTGGAAGCTCCCCTCGAGCTCGCCGAGCTCGTGTCCACGCTCGGCGAGCCGCACCGGCTGGGCGGACTCGGGGCTGACGCGATACTGGTACCAGGAGATCTCCCAGGCCACCGAGACGATCATCTCGCCGCTGACGCCCGAGAGCGGCACGATCGAGGCCTTGGGCGGCCCGAGGCTCTTGGCGATCCCGGCGACGGTGCGGCGATAGGGGCTCGCGTTGAAGAGGTCGGCCGCCTCGACGAGGTCGAGCTCGAGATCGGAGAGGCGCCGCAGGATCGGCTCGGCCGCAACCGGGGCCTCCGCGGCGCGATGGGCGCCGAAAAGACTCGGCCACGGCAGCTTGCGCCGGCGGAGATCGCGCGGCACCGTCGGCGTCGTCGGGCTCCCCTCGCGCACCCAGCCGTGCTCAAGCGCGACGTCCTGACAGAGCGGGCAGACATCGACGTACTCGCCACCTCCGGGCGAATAGCGGACGGCGTGCTCGCCCATGAGCAGTGTGCGCTCGCAGATCGAGCACGTCCGCGTCGCTGATCGCGTGGCGCGCATGCGTCCGACCGTAGCAAACGGCCGGAGTTATCCACAGGAACGGAGCTAATGCGCCGCGGCTGTCTCCCGCTCTCGTTTCGTGACCTCGATCACCTTCTGAGCGACGTGTGCGGGCACCTCCTCGTAGCGCAGGAAGTGCATCGAATAGTCCCCGCGGCCGCCGGTAAGCGAGGTGAGCGACTGCGCGTAGGTGAGGACCTCGGACATCGGCACTTCGGCGTTGATCGTGGTCATCCCGGCTGCCGGCTCCATTCCGTGCAGGCGCCCGCGGCGCGAGTTGAGGTCTCCGTTGACGGCGCCCACAGCCTCGTCGGGAACGGTCACCTCGAGCTCCATGATCGGCTCGAGCAGCACCGGCTCGGCCTTGGAGTACGCCTCCTTGAATGCCATCGAGCCGGCGATCTTGAACGCCATCTCGGACGAGTCGACGTTGTGGTAGGAGCCGTCGACGAGGAGGACGCGTACCCCCTGCACCGGGGCGCCGGCCAGCTCGCCGTGATGCATCGCCTCCTGGATCCCCTTGTCGACCGCCGGCCGGAAGCTCTGGGGAATCACGCCGCCGACGATCTTGTCCACGAACTCGTAGCCGACGTTGCCTTCGATCGGCTCGAGCACGATCGTGCAGTCGCCGAACTGGCCGCGACCGCCTGTCTGCTTCTTGTAGCGGGCGTGCGAGCGCGACTCCTTGCGGATCGTCTCGAGATAGGGGACGCGCGGCGGGTGCAGCTCGACGTCGACCCCGAACCGCCGCTTCGCGCGCTCGAGCGCGACCTCGACGTGCATCTGGCTCATCCCGGAGAGGATCTCATCCCCCGTCTGCTGGTCGCGGCGCAGGCGCAGGGTCGGATCCTCCTCGGCGAGCCGGCGGATCGCGCCTGCCACCTTTTCCTCCTCCCCCTTGATCAGTGGCGTCACCGCGAAGCTCATCACGGGCTCGGGGAATCCGATCTCGGGGACGTCGGTGGCAGTCTCGCGGTCGAGCAGCAGATCGCCTGTCTGCACCTCCTTCAGCTTCGCGACCGCTCCGATGTCGCCTGGCCCGAACTCCTCGGCGGGGATGTGCTCCTTGCCTTGCTGGAAGAGCAG
Source organism: Gaiellaceae bacterium (assembly GCA_037720595.1). Taxonomy (GTDB): domain Bacteria; phylum Actinomycetota; class Thermoleophilia; order Gaiellales; family Gaiellaceae; genus Gaiellasilicea. The sequence continues at coordinate 138,158 of JBBJLW010000006.1, forward strand.
TGACCCCATCCTCTCCTTCGCGTGCGTGCGGGCGTCGACGAGCGTCTGGTCCGGCCGGACGGAGCCCTGGAGGACGCGGAAGAGGTTGATCCGGCCGGCGAACGGATCGGCGATCGTCTTGAAGACGAAAGCCGCGGTCTCGGCGCCCTCGATGTGCGTGATCGAGCCCATCTTCGCCGGCGAGGGGATTCCCTCGACGATCAGGTCGAGCAGCGCATGCGTACCGAGATTCTTCGTGGCGACGCCGCACGCCACCGGGAAGACGAGACCACGCGTAACCGCGTCCTTGAGCGCATGAGCCACCTCCTCGAGGCCGAGCTCCTGCCCGTCCAGGTAGCGCTCCATCAGCGCCTCGTCGGTCTGCACCACCTCGTCGAGCAGCTTCTCGCGGTACTCCTGGACGAGTGCGGCCAGGTCATCCGGAATCGGGCCTGGCTCTGCTTCCTTGCCTGGGGGCTCCATCCCGCCGTCCGGGCTCGTGTAGGCGCACATGTGGAGGACGTCGACGATGCCCGTCAGCTCGTGCTCGCTGCCGATCGGTAGCTGGACGGCGACACAGCGCTCCGAGAGCTGGCTCTGGAGCTGGCCGAGGGTGCGGAAGAAGTCGGCGCGCTCGCGATCGAGCATGTTGACGAAGAGCACGCGTGAGAGCCCGAGCTCCTCTGCGCGCTTCCAGACGCGGGTCGTTCCCACCTCGACGCCCATCACGCCGCTCAGCACGAAGAGCGCCCCCTCCACGACGCGCAGCGAGCAGCGTGCCTCGCCCTGGAAGCTCGGATCTCCGGGCACGTCGATCAGGTTCAGCTTGCGCCCGTGCCAGTCGAGATGGGTGAGCGAGAGCGAGATTGACATCTTCCGCCTCTGCTCGTCGTCGTCCCAGTCGCCGACAGTCGAGCCGGCGTCGATCGTGCCCAGGCGGTTCAGCTCGCCCGCCTGGAAGAGGAGCGCCTCGACGAGAGACGTCTTGCCGGTACCGCGATGACCGACAACGGCGACGTTGCGGAGCTTTCCGGGCTCGAGAGCGGGCATGCGTGGGGAATCCTCCTCGGCTGGCTTACGGGAAGCCCCATCCTAAACTCCTCAGCTCGGCGCCCCTCCGACCCCAGCCCGCTCTCTCTTCCGCGGGACGTGCGCCGCTAGGAGCTCAGCGGCACGCGCGCGGCGCCGCCGAGGCGGGACTTCAGGCGCAGGATCGCCTTCGTGTGGAGCTGCGAGACCCGCGACTCGGTGACGCCGAGCACCTCGCCGATCTCGCGCAGGGTGAGCTCCTCGTAGTAGTAGAGCGTGACGACGAGTTTCTCGCGCTCGGGGAGGCGTGCGATCGACTCGCCAAGCGCCTCGCGCATCTCGGTCTGTGCGAGCGCCGTCTGCGGCTCGGGGCCGACTGTGTCCTCGATCGTGTCGAGAAGCGCGATCTGGTCGCCGCCGTCCGAGGACGTCCAGAGCTCGTCGAGCGCGGCAATCGACGAGCGCGAGATCTCCGTGAGGCTGCTGTCGAGCTCCTCCTGCGTGAGGCCGAGCTTGGCGGAGATCTCCTCGTCGGTCGGGGCGCGATGGAGCTTCTTCTCGAGCTCCGCGATCGCGCGCTCGATGTCGCGCGCGCGCGCTCGCACCGAGCGAGGTACCCAGTCGAGCGCGCGCAGCTCGTCGATGATCGCGCCCTTGATCCGCGTGATCGCGTACGTCTCGAACTTGATCTCGCGATCCGGGTCGTAACGCTCGATCGCGCCAATCAGACCGAGCAGCCCGTACGAGACGAGATCGCCCTCGTCCACATGTGCGGGCAGGCCGCTGCCGAGCCGGCCGGCGACGAACTTGACAAGCGGCGCGTACGTGAGGATCAGCCGGTCGCGCACACCGCGGTTGCGCGTACGCCGGTACTCCTGCCAGAGCGAGCCCGTGTCCTCGGTTTTCGCCACGAGGAGAGAATACGTCGTGGGCGCACGATTTCTTCTAGCGGCGACGCAAACTGCGCCACGCCATCGAGCCGAGCCAGGTTCCCACCGCCGCCGCAGCAAGAGCGATCACCCAGACGCCGGGCGTATCCGACGCGGCCCGGGCGGCGGCGACTGCGATCCCGAGGAAGCAGGCGGCGAGGAAGAGAAAGAGGAACCCGAGCGCTTGGCGCTGTTGCACCCGCGCCAGCCTACTCGCCGCCCCGGAGAACGCGGACTACAATTCACCCCGACAGAGGGGCGTAGCTCAGTTGGTAGAGCGGCGGTCTCCAAAACCGTAGGTCGCAGGTTCGAGCCCTGTCGCCCCTGTCGGCTTGGATTGAGCGGAGACCAGCATGGTGACTGGGTTTCCGCTCACTTCAGCACCCTCCGCGAGTCCGCTGTGATCCGCTGGAATCCGTTCGTTAGGGGTGCGGACTGGCCCACGACTGGCCCACGAGGATCGACCTGCGCGAGGCGCGCGAGGGTGTTCGCCCGCTCGAGGTACGCGTCGATCCGTGCCGCCGCCTCGTCCTCGCTCCCGGGCATCAGGTGGCCGTAGCGGTCGATCGTGATCGCGATCGACGAGTGCCCCATGAAGGTACTGATCGCCTTCGCGTTCACGTTCGCGTCGATCAGGAGCGAAGCGAACGTGTGCCGCGCCTCGTGCAACGAGATCGGCGCGACCTCGAAGCGCTTCCAGGCGCGCTTAGCCCGGTTCATCGTCGAGCTGTAGTCGAACGGCAGCTCTGGGGTCCGACCGAAGACGAGCCCGCTCTCGCGGCTGCCGAGTTTGTGCTCGAGCAGGTAGTCGCGCAGGACCGCGGCGAGCGGCACCTTCCTCCGCCCGGCTCTGCTCTTCGGCTCGATGAACGCGCGGGCGGTCATGTCATAGGCTCGCTCGACGCGGATCACGCCCCCGGCGAGGTCGACGTCCTCCCATCGGAGTGCGAGCAGTTCCCCGAGCCGAAGCCCCGCGTAGAACGCTGTCGCCCATAGTGCCCGGTCGCGTGCCGCGACGAGCCCGATCAGTCTTTGCGCCTCGGCCGGTGACGCGATCCGGTCACGACGGCCGCGTGAGGCTGGCAGCTCGAGCGCCGTCGTCGGGTTGACCGCGATCTCGTTCCGAGTGAAGGCACGCCGGTAGATCGCCCGGAGCGGCATCAGCGCGTTACGCACTGTGGATGGATCGAGGCCGCCGGCGAGTAGCCGATCGGCGAGATCCTGGAGCTCGACGCGACCGATCTCGCTCAGCTTGTGCGCGCCGAGCTGCTCGAGGATCGAACGGCCTCCGAGCCCTGCACGCTTCACACTCAGCGTCTCCTCATAGCTGCGGATCGTGCTCGGCTTGAACGTGTCGCCGGCGCGGGTCCGGATCGCCCCGTCCCGAGCTCCCCCGACCCACGCCGCCACCGCCGCCCGGAGCGTCGTCGCCGTGGGCGCCCGCATCGAGCCGCGGCTTACGGCGCTCTGCGCGTCCGCTCTCCACTGCCGGGCCGCCGCCTCGGTCGGGAAGCTCTTGCGGATCTTCTTGCCGTCCCGCGCGCTGTACACCTCAGCGCGGTACGTCTTCACACCGCCCTTGCCGACGCGCACGTAGATGCCGGTGCGTCTAGCCATGATGCTCGCCGCTCCTTATCCACTGACGCGTGTACGCGAGCCTCTGTGAGACAGCTTGCTTCGTCACCGCTGCTGCGTCGGCGATCTCCTGGAGCGTGTTGCCGGATTCTCGCGCAATCACCCACGCGTTTTCGGCTTCTTCCTCGGCACGCTTCAGCTCTAGTCGCGCGACGCTGACCGTATGTGCCCAGGTTCGGACTTTCTCCAACTCGTTCGTCCCCACGGATCCGCCTCCCTCAACTGTGTCAACGCGTCTTTACTAGGCGAGCGTAGCCGCGTCCGCAGCGTAAGTAAAGGGTGGTTGACTGCCGCACCGCAATCTCACGACAGCACCTTCGCCGCGTTCTCATCGACCCAACGCTCCAACTCCCGCACCGGCACGAGCACGAGCCGCCCCCGACGGATCACCCGGAGCTCCGGCTTGACGTGCGCGTCGAAGTAGTCCCGCGAGACTCCGAGCGCGTCCGCGGCCTCCTGCGGGCTCAACGTCAACCGGGGAGCGCTCCGCTCGTTCACGCGCGCGCCTCGCGCAACCAGCGGCGGACTTCGTCCATGCCGCGGATCTCCAGAAGCCACTCGGCCTCGGCCCACCCGTACGCCCACGCCTCGGCCGAGCCCTGGCCGCCGCAATAGGGGTTCTCGTCGCGGGGACGGCCGAGGAACCGGTCGACCGCGCCCTCACAGACGACCGCCCAGAGGAACGCGTCTACGCGCCTCATTCGTCCCCCGCCTCAACGCTGAACGGCCTCTCGAGTCGCACAAGGCGAGCGTTCCTCGCCCCGGTGAACGCGGTCGCGTAGCCCTCCTCGACCAGGAGGTCTAAGGCGATGCGGACGTACTCGGCCTTGCCGAGCTTCGCCTGCTCGATCTGGTTCCGGGACGGCGGCTCGACCTGCCGCTCGAGGTACCTCGAGACCTTCTCCATCAGGTTCGTCGGGCGGAAGTCACCCTCAGGCGTGCGGCACTCGTCGTCGCGGATATTCCAGACGTATCCGCCCGTGTCGCTCTCGACGACGAATATCCCCGGGCTCGGCCTCGTGAGGTGCCCGGGCCGATCCTTATGCACGTCGATCTTCGCCTTGCCAGTACCGCCGCGGGCGAGCGGCTCGATCTTGGTCATGCCGAGGTGCACTTCAGCCTTTGACTTCTTTCTCTCCGATCCGATCGCCCAGGCGCCGCGTGCCTCGCGCGCCTTGACGACGTTGTCCGTCCAGACCACCGCGACGTTCTCGCGGCGAACGGGATTCAGGAGCCGATACATCTGCTCGACGTCGGTACCGCTGTCGGGGTCGAGCCCGTGCAGACCCATCAGCGGGTTGAACCCGTCCATGACCGCGAGTCGGCAGGAGCGGGCGCGCACGAACGCGACGAGGCCGACGCTGTGCTCGGAGCCGAGCGGCTCGTCTGGGAGCACGTAGGCGAAGTGAGAGGCGATGGCGTCGTCGGCGGCGCCGAGCAGCCGTAGACGCTCGAGCACGGCGCTCTCTCCAACCTCGTCACCGTCGACCCAGAGGACACCCCGGCCGAGCGCGAGCTCGTCCACGGCGGCGGCCATCGCGAGCCAGGTCTTCAGCGCCTCGCTCTCGCCTGAGACGAGGTGGTTGTAACGGAGATAGAAGAGGTCGATCAGCTCCGGCGGGGCGGGCGGACTGGCACCACGCGCGACGAGGTCAAGCGGCGTCCACGAGTGGGGGTCTGGAGGGGTCGGGACGAGGTCAGGGACGAACACTTCGTCCTCGTCCCCCCCGTAGGGGGAGGGGACGAGGGACGAGGTCGTGTCGGGACGAGGTCGCGGGACGAGGTGAGAACGTCTCGCTACAGCCCTCGATCGCCGTCTCAATCGTGCGCGCGCGGTAGTCGGCGCGTTCCCACTTTTCGCGGTAGAGACCGCTCGAACGAAAGATTTCGTTGATCCGTTTCGGGTCGCGTCCCGTCCAGAACGCGAGCGCGTTGCAGAGGGCGAGGTCGGCCTCGCTCCGGGATGGGTAGCGATCCTCCCACCGGCCTCCGTAAAGCGCGTTGAAGTCGGCACCGTTCTTGGCGCGCATCGCCCGGTCGAGCAGGTCACGGTCGTCGAGGTCGACGGGCTGCGCCGGACGATGCTGAAGATCTTTTTCAGCGGGCGGCCACGGCAGGAAGTGTTCGAGCACCTCGTCGAGCTTCGCCTGCCGAGGTTCGATCGTCGTCGGCGTCCCGCGCAGGTGGTTTCCGGTGACGACGAAGTAGCGGCCGTGCTCGTACACCTCGAACGGGCCGCGCCGGTTCCGCCCGTACCCGTTCAGGTTCGCTCGGACGATCACATGGACGCCCGAGCCGCTGACGCTCATCTCCGTGTAGGAGTCGAGCGCGACCATGATCGCGGCCCGGTCGGCTTCGGTGAGGCCGTCGTCGAGGTCTACGCCGACGTAGGGATCGTCGGCCGAGAACACGTAGCCCAAGCCGTCGAAGCTGCCCGCCTCGAGCGCAGCGGCTGCCTCCTCGAAGCGGCTCCAGGTAGACGGGTCGGTGCTGGACGCTCTGCGGCGGCCGTCCGGCTGCCACGGCTCCTTCGTCGGCTTCGGTTGCCCGTCGCGCTCGACGAGTTTCCAGCACACCCACTGTGGCCGGCTGCGGAGCTCGGCCGGGACGGCCTGGTAGCGCGCCGTCGTCGCTGTGGCGGCGCTCATCGCCGCCGTCCCCCGCGTCGGCGGGCTAAATCAGGTTCGGGCTCTGGTTCTCGGCCTGGGGCGCGAGCGCGGGTGCGGGCGGAGCGGATCCGCCTCCGCCGAACGGTGCGCATCCCGCGCGGCCGACAAACGCCCATCACGGCGCGGCGCGCCGTCCGTGTTCCGCGCGTCCGGTAGAGCGAACGGTTCGGGAAGTACGGCCGCACCGATACCGGCTCGAACGTCGCCGGATCAGGCTCCTCGTCGCCCCACGTTGCGGGCGCTGCCCAGGCGTCTACGTCGCCGTGCATGCCGTGGTGTCTGTTCGGTGGGAGGCTGCGGGCCTCATGTAGAGAAGGTTACGGTGGGGCTCGGACGGCATAGATCGCGCGAAAACGACGAACGGCCCCTAAGGGCCGCCGTCGCGCATTTTCCACCGCGTCACCACGACGCTTTCCGCAGTTTAGACGCCCGATCGGTCGTCCTGGGGCTACCTGACCGGAGTCACGAATCCGGTTACATCGAGGGCGGCGACGGAACAGGTAGCGGCGGCTGCTACGGGGGAAACGACGCCGTCCTCTTCGTCTTATCGGGATGCTGCAACCAAACGGTGGGGCGGCGCGCCCCCGGAGGAGTTCGCTTGGGGCTCCTCTGGAACACGATGTCGACCCACGAGCCCAGGGGGGAACTGGAACTCGGGCGGCAGTCGGGTCATTGGGGGCGCGCCTGTAGAGGCTTTTACTCGATCCAAGCGGCCTTCGCAACTAGAGCCAGGTCGGAGCGGCTCTCAGCCCCGGATTCGCGGCGATCGGGTGCGGCCGTAAAGCCGTATCGTCGCCCCCGTGGTGCTCGCTGGCCTCTCGATCCCAGCGGCCGCGATCGCCGAGCTCGCAAACCGGCTCAGAACCAACAGCGACGAGCAGCTCGCGGACAGGCCCGGATCTGAGCAGCTCGCCGACAGGCTCGAGCGAGCCCTCGGCGACGAGGTGAAGCTGCTCGCCCTCTCGATCGAGGAGCGGATTCGGATTCTCTATGTGCTCGACGATCCGCCCGCCGCGCTGGCCGAGCTCCGGGGCGTCCTCGTGCGCGAGATTGAATGGCGACGCCGTGAGGGGCTCGACTAGCCCCGGCGGCCGCCCGCTTGCCGGGTCAGAGGCTCCGGGCCCGCCGCTTGCGGTCCCGATCGCGAGCCCGCCGGCGCTCCGTCTGACAGGCCGGGCAGCGAGTGGAATCCCGCCGGCGCGCATCAAACCGAATCCCGCAAGCGACACAAAGTGTCGGAAACGGCCCTTCGCGGCGGTCGTCGTTCGAGTTCGCCACCCATTCAGGATTCGCCGCGCGCCACTCTCGATTCCGCTCGACGGCGCATTCCTTGCACCACGAGTTCAAGCCGGACTTCATCTTCAGATTCCGGCGGAACCGCGCGGACGGCAGCACCTGGCGGCACCGCGCACATACCTTCACGTCCGGTACCTGCCTCACATCCGCACCTTCACGCGAGCGGTTTTTCTCGCAGCGAGGGGCGCACTGCCCGGCGGTTGGGTCCAGGAAAAAAAACCGGGGGTCTGCCGGGTGTCATGTGACGATCCACGGTTTGCGCGCTGCCCGAAGTTCTCCTGGCTTTCGAGCCAGGAGCAGCGGCCGCAGCAGCCTCCGCGGCTGGTGTGACGGACGGGGCGTCCGCAGTCGGCGCAGAGCTTGACGCCCATGGTGCTTAGTACTCGCGGGGCACGACGCCCCACTCACGGACGTAGTCGTCGATCCGCGCCTGCTTCTCCTTCCGTTCGCGCTCGTGATCCTCGGCGCGTCCGGCCCAGCTCGCGTCGCGCCCGGTGAGCACGCTCGTAGTTTTGCCCTCGGCGGCGGCGGCCTGTTCGAGCGTAATCGCGCTCGCGCAGTGATCGACGTCGGCGCGGAGGAGCGCGAAGATGCTGACCGCGGGGAGCTGGGCCTTGATGCCGGGAAGGTGGCGCTCTTGGATCTTCAGCCTTGCGCCCACGATCGCGCCCGCGTACGGTGGCGCAGCGGTCAGGGCCTCGGACGGGTACAGCCTGGCCCACGCCCCCGTTTGCGCGAGCGCGCTCAGGTCGTCGCGGGCGTGCTCTAGCTCATCGAGGAGCGCGAGGCAACGAGCGCGCCGCTCCTCAAGTTCCTTCTCCACGTCCCGGACGAGCGCCGTGCGACGCTGCACGACGAACGCCACGCGCTCCTCGAGCACTCGCTCGCGCACCAGGTCGTGGGCTGCGATCTCGGCTGCGAGCACGGCGCCGCGCTCCTCGAGCTCGGCCGCCTCAGAGACGGGTCGCTCTCCCGGCTGGCCGGCGGCGAGCCAGTCGGCCAGCGCGGACTGATAGCGGCCATCGGCGCCCTGCCGACGCTCGCGAGTGTCCTGCAGTTCCGCGGAGGCGCGCGCCTGGCGCTGGTCGATCTCCGCCACGCGCTCGTCGATCAGGCGTAGTTCCGGCCAGCGGTTCCGGCGCGGGCTGATCCTTGCCAACGCCGATCCTTCACCTCGGCGGAGCAGTTCGAATGCGGGCCCGCTGCGCGGATCGGGTGGCGGCGGCTTCGCCTCCTTAGCGGCCTTTACCGCGATCTTGGCGGCCCGGATCGCGTCCTCGGCCGCGGCATCCGCTTCGAGCACTGATCGCATCGGCCTCACGGGGTCGTCGCCTCGGTAGTGCTGGGGTCGATCAGGCGGTCGAGTTCGCGCACGTCGACGCGGAGCGCACCTGAGTCTGTTGGGCCGACCCGATAGGCCCGCAACCTACCGCTACCGATTAGTCGATACGCGGTCGGCCGGCTGATCCGTAGTCGTTTCGCAAGCTCCGCCACGGTCAAGAGCTGCGGGGCTACATCTGCACCTTCCATAAGGAAAACTTATCAGACGGATTCGAACGGAACTATCACAGAGCTGGATATTTCTTTGAACGAATCGTCGCGGTGGCAGAAGCTCGCGGCGAATCGCGGCCGCCGCGATGATGAACGTCTTGCCGACGCCCGTGGCCGCATCGACGACGCAAGACGACTGAGTTCATGGCCTCGCGGCCAGCGCTTGTGCGGCATCTGAGTGGGGCCGTAGCGATGTACGCGGGGGTCGGGATATGAAGGTTTCTTCACATTCGTTTTTCAGCGTTCACTTACGGCAAATGGTTTGCGTGATGGCTCTTGCCATCGCTAACGATTAGGAGGAATCCTTGCGAGTCAAGTCATATCGGCTGCTCTTTCCCTTTGCCGCTGTCGTGTTGCTTCTGCTTGCTTCGGTGGTGCTTGGTACTGCACGTGCTGCGCCTTCCCCCGGGGCCGTCTACACGATGTCGAACGACGGAAGTGCGAACGGTGTCATCGCCTACGATCGTGCGGCAGACGGAAATCTTCATGAGATTGGCCGGTTCGGAACCGGTGGGGCTGGCACGGGTTTCCCGAGGCTCGGCTCGCAGGGCTCAGTCATCCTGACCTTGAACAACACCCGGTTGCTGGTGACAAACGGCGGCAGTAACGACGTCTCCGTCTTCGAGGTTCAGGCCGACAACCGTTTGATGTTGCTGCAGCGGATCGCATCTGGTGGCCACAAGCCACAGAGCATCACGGCCCGCGGGAATCTCGTCTACGTGATGAATGCAGGCGAGGAGGACAACAACATCACCGGCTTTCGCTTCAACTCGACCGGCCGCTTGGTTCGGCTTCCGAACTCCACTCGCGGGCTGAGCCAGAAGCGAGCCGATCCCGCACAGGTTCAGTTCAGCCCCGACGGGCGCGTGCTCGTCGTGACCGAGAAGGCCACCGACAGAATCGACACGTTCGCAGTTGGCCGCGACGGCCGCCCCGGTCGCGTCAAAGTGCATCTCTCCTCTGGCAAGACCCCGTTCGGATTCGCCTTCCGACGGGACGGGGTCATGGTCGTGACCGAGGCGTTCGGCGGGACTCCTGGCAAAGCCGCCGCGTCGTCCTATTCGTTCACCAGTGCTGGTCTTCGTCCGGTCACGCGTTCGGCTCCTGATACTCAGACCGATGTCTGCTGGACTGTGATCACAAACGACGGACGCTACGCCTACATCACAAACAACGGCAGCGGCACGATCTCGAGTTACCGGATCGACGGCGCCGGTGTACTAACACTGCTAGAGGCAGTGGCAGGCACTACCGGGAGCCCGGGCGGGTTCGGGACACGCGACGCTGACCTGAGCGACGACGGCGCCTACCTGTACGCGATCGACGTTGGGACCAGAACCATGAACACCTTCCGCGTGGAGACTGACGGCAAGCTATCTCTACTCGGATCGCAACCGGGACTCCCAGCATCCTTCGCGGGTCTCGCAGCACGTTAAAGCGACCGGGGTGTCGAAAGAGGGACTCGTTTCCTCGGAACGGACGTGGGGGGCGGCGCCCGATGATCGGGTCCCGCCGCCACGGACCGGAACGCTGCCTTTACCCACCCGCCAGCGGCCGGCGGCCTGGCGGATCGTCGGGGCCGCTCATGCTCGAGCAGCGGCACCTCGTGGCCGAGGGCGAGCTCGAGCAGGCGCGTGAGGCGTTCGCAGCGCACGAGTGCGACCCGGCCGCTAGTCGATCCACCGGTAGACGCTCGCTCGGTGAACGCCGAGGTGCGCAGCCACCTCACGGGGAGTCCAGAGCGGAGCGTGTGTCGCAGACGTATTCAGGCGGCCACAGCCGCTAATCGGCTACAACGCGGGGTGATGAGATTCTCCATCCTGCTCGGCGTTCTTGTGGCTGCGCTCGTTTCGGTCAGCCCATCCGCCACAGCTATTCAGGCGATACCCGTCGTGATCACCTCAGCCACGCACACGAACGGCCACGCGAGGGTGACATGGACGCTGCCGCCAGGATGGACGCCCAACGTGATCTCGATTGCGAGCAAGCCAGACGTTGGATCGGACGGGTCCTTCTTCACAGAGAATTTCGCTGATGGCGGATCCCTCACTTCCGGCCAGACTGTGTTCCTGTCATCAAGCAGGCTCGGGCCGGGCACCTATTACGTGAGGATCCACGCATACGCGAGCGACTTCTCCGAGGCCGGCTGGACGGAAACGGCCACGTTCACCATCGCGGCCCCCCCCCCCCCCCCCCCCCCCCCCCCCCCCCCCCCCCCCCCCCCCCCC
>JBBJLW010000050.1:0-13284 GCA_037720595.1 Gaiellaceae bacterium
GCGGCACGCCATCCCGGCCCCGTGCTCGACCAGCTCGCCGCGGCGGGCTTCGGTGCGCTTGGGATCACGAGCTACTGGGAGCCCGGCAACTCGGCGCCGTTGCCCGACGAGCTCGCCGTCCTTCGCGACGTTGCCGCTCGGGCCGCGAAGAGCAACCTCCGCGTCTTCGTCTCCATCTTCCACCGCGGCTCGGCGACGACGCCGCTGACCCCCACCGAGCGCGCCGCCTTCTCGTCCTACGTTGCGGCGATCGTGCGGGAAGTTCCCACGATTAGGGACCTGATCGTCGGCAACGAGCCGAACCTGAACCGCTTCTGGCTCCCCCAGTTCGGCGAGGACGGAGAGAATCTCGCCGCCGTGTTCTACCTCGCGCTGCTCGCCGAGGTCTACGACGCGACGAAGGCGGTCGCGCCGGCCACGCGGATCTGGGGCGGGGCTCTGGCGCCACGCGGCGTCGACAAGCCGAACACGGGCCGCGACACCCACTCGCCGGCGACGTTCATCCGCGACCTCGGCGCAGAGCTACGCAAGAGCGGTAGGACGCGCCCGGTCCTCGATGGCTTCGCCTTCCACCCCTATCCGGCAGCGTCGAACATCCCACCCGACCGACCCCATCCGGGCTCGCGCACGCTCGGGCTCGCGGATCACGAGCGGCTGCGGCGGCTCCTGCGCGAAGCTTTCGACCGTGACCTCCCGATCCTCTACAGCGAATTCGGCATCGAAACCGCGATCCCGGCGGGCAAAGCACGGCTCTACGAGGGCGCAGAGGCCGGCGAGCCGGTGGACGAAGCGACGCAGGCCGACTTCTACCGTCGCGCTCTCGAACTCGCCGCTTGCCAGGAGGGAGTTGTCGGGATGCTTCTCTTCCACTCGCACGACGAGCCCTTCCTGACCGGCTTCCAGTCGGGCATCTACTACGTCGACGGCGCCCGCAAGGCGAGCTTCGAGCCGGTGCGCGACGCGATCCTGCGCGCCCGCCGAGGCTGCTGACCCGCACGCGCGCGTACCATTCGAGCAGATGAGCGGCGAGCAGCAGAGCGGCCAGTACGTCGCCTACACCTTCTACAAGGTAGATCCCGCCTGGCGGCAGCTACCGGTCGAGGAGCGGGCCGGGGCGAAGGACTTGTTCGCCGAGGTCGTGGAGACGTGGGCCGAGCGGATGGACGTGCGCGCCTATTCGACGACAGGCGTCCGGCCGGATTGCGACTTCTTCCTCTGGAAGATCACCGAGCGCTATCTCGACCTCGGCGAGCTCGGCGCGGCCCTGAACGCGACGCCGCTCGCCGGCTGGCTCGAGACGCCTTACTCGTACCTCGCGACCACGAAGGCCTCGCAGTACAGCCAGGCGCGCCGCGCCCGCAAGATCGTTCCACGCGGCCATCCGTATCTCGTCGTCTACCCGTTCGTGAAGACACGCCCGTGGTACGCGCTGCCCCTCGAGAAGCGCCAACGCGCGATGAACGAGCACATCGAGATCGGCGCCCGCTACGCGACGATCCAGAACCACACCACATACTCGTTCGGGATCGACGACCAGGAGTTCATGACCGCGTTCGAGTGCGAGGAGCCGTCCGACTTCATGCACCTGATGCTGACGCTCAGGGAAAGCGAGGCCTCGCGCTACACCGAGCGCGACACGCCGATCTTCGTCGGCCAGGCGCTGGAGATCCGCGCCTGCCTCGACGCGCTCGACGGTGCCGCGAGCCGCGTCGAGGCGTAACAGCCTGTCACTAGCTGTAGGTGTGCTCGCTGCGCCAGACGCGGTAGACGGCGTAGCCGCAGGCCCCGAGGACGAGGAAGAAGGCGAGCGCGTCCAGGCCGGAGGCGCCGATCCCGAAGTAGACGCCGAGGTCGACGACCGCGAGGACGATCGCCCCGTAGAAGACCCTGCGGCTGTGCTCCGACCAGGTCTCGATGTCGCTGCGCCGCTCCCGCCAGAGCAGGAAGAGGAAGAAGGCGACCGCGAGGAAGAACACGATCCGGAGCAGGCCGCCGACGGTCGCGAGCACTTCTTCGAGCGAGAGGACCACGACGACCGCCGCGATGAGCGCGATGATGAGGAAACCTCGCAGCGTCGCGTTCATGTCTGAGAAGAAGCGCTTCATCCGGTCATGAACGCTCGGACGGCGAGGGCCGCGGCGAGAGCGGCGGCACCGGCGAACCAGGCAAGGCGCTTCGGCCCGGCCACCGGCGCGTAGAGCCAGGGCACGAGGATCGCGCCGAGGGAGAGCGAGCCGTAGACGTAATGGAGGCTGTCCGCGGACTCGCGGTCGTCGGAGAGCAGGAGCAGGCCGAGAGCGACCTGGGCCACGAGCAGCGTCTGCGCGAGCGCGAGCACGTTCGTCAGGAGCCGTCCCGCCCCACGCCGACGCCAGTAGACGAGTCCGCCCGCAAGCGCCGAGAGCGCCGGCACGGCGACCACGAGGAAGGCGAGCAGGCGGTGCGTCGCTAGCATCGGGCAGACCCTACCGAGAGGAGCTTTTGGTGATCGAAGCAGGAAAGCCGGCGCCGGACTTCGAGTTGACGACGGACGGCGGCGAGACGGTCAGCCTCCAATCGCTGCGCGGCAAGCCGGTTGTCCTCTACTTCTATCCCAAGGACGACACGCCCGGCTGCACCGCGCAGGCCTGTGGAATCCGGGACGCGTGGGGCGAGTTCGGGCGTGCCGGCGCGGTCGTGCTCGGCGTCAGCCCCGACGACGAATCCTCGCACGCGGAGTTCAAGGAGAAGTACGACCTCCCGTTCACGCTGCTCGCGGACACCGAGCATGCGACCGCCGAGGACTACGGCGTCTGGGCCGAGAAGACGTATGCCGGCAAGTCCTACATGGGCGTCGAGCGCTCGACCTTCGTGATCGGCGCCGACGGCAACGTCGCGAAGATCATGCGCAACGTGAAGCCCGACTCCCACGCCGACGAGGTGCTGGCCGCACTGCGCTAGTCGACGACGGTGATTCCGGTCGCCGCCGCGAGCTGGCCGGCGATCTGAATCACCTCGTTCCACGGCATCCGGGCGCCGCGGAGCCCCTCGATTCCCTGGAGGTCGGCGAGCTCGCATGCACGGAGCTCGCAGCTCTCGCAGACGACGTCGACGAAGCTCGCGCCGGTCAGGTTGCACCGCTCGAAGCGGACCGAAGAGAGCGCGGCGCCGAGGAAGTCGGCCTCGTCGAGTCGGCAGTCGCGGAAGACGACTCGCTCGAACTTCGCGAAGCGAAAGGACGCGAGATCGAGTCGCGACTCCGTAAAGATCACGTCCTCGAGCGCGGCCTCGGTGAAGTCGGCACCGGTCGCACGGAGCTCCCGTGCCTCGACACGAGTCAGCGTCCCGCGCGCAGCGCGCAGGTTGGCCCAGCTGCCGCCGCCGACGATTGCATCGGCCAGCGTCAGCCCGGGCGCGTCGGTGCTGGTGAGGTCGAGATGGCGCAATCGCACGTCCTGGAGCCGGAGGTTGGCCGCCGCGCGCTCGGAAAGGTCGCCGCCGAGCTCGGCCTCCTCGACGCGCAGCCCGATCAGCCGCTCGCCGTCGAGGTCTCGCACCTCGAGACCATCCGAGACGTCCGGCCGCTTCGGCTCGAGTGGCGGACAGGACGTCATTGCACCCCGATCCTAGGGCGAGTCACCGAACCGCGTGTGGCGGCAAAAGGGGCCGCTAGACTGTCGGCCCGCGCGGATGTGGCGGAATTGGTAGACGCGCACGGTTCAGGTCCGTGTGCCCTTCGGGGCGTGGAGGTTCAAGTCCTCTCATCCGCACTGTGCTCCGCTTCTTCGATCAGCTCTGGCGCCGCATCGTGCTCGCGCTGACGACGAAGCGCGACTGATCGCGACGCTTAACGCCGCCTTCACAGGCCGCGGCTACCCTGGACGACCGTGCGCCGGGTCGTCCTTCTCCTTCCGCTGCTGCTCGCGCTCACCGCCTCGGCGGGTGCCGCGCGGCAGGGAGCGAGCGCCGAGCCGCTCGTCGAGGTCGTCGTCGCGCTGGACGCGCAGCCGCTCGCCGTGGCCCGCCCCGGGCGCACGCTCGCGGCCACCGGCGGTCGCCGCCTCAGGCTGAGCACTGCGACCTCGCGTTCCTACCTGCGCACGCTCGCCGCGTCGCAGCAGGTGCTGCAAACCCGCATCGAGGACGCACTGCCGCAGGCGGAGATCCGCTGGCGCTACCGGATCGTCGCGAACGCGTTGGCGGTCGTCGTCCCCCGCGACCAGCTCGCTCGACTCGAATCCGTTCCCGGGATCGACCGCGTCTATCCGAGCGTCCGCTACACCCCGCTCCTCGACCGCGGCCCACAACAGATCGGCGCGCCGGCGCTGTGGGGTCCGGCCCTCGCGAGCGCGGGACAGGGGATCAAGATCGGGATCATCGACGAGGGGATCGACCAGACCCATCCATTCTTCGCCCCCGCCGGCTACACGATGCCGGCGGGCTTTCCCAAGGGCCAGGCCGGCTACACGAACGCAAAGGTGATCGTCGCGCGCGCCTTCCCGCCGGCGCGGCCCGCCTGGAAGCACGCGGCGAAGCCGTTCGATCCCGAGCTCTCCTCGCACGGCACCCACGTCGCCGGAATCGCGGCCGGAAACGCGAACACCCTGGCCGAAGGCCGCCGGATCTCCGGCGTCGCTCCCAGGGCCTACCTCGGCAACTACAAGGCGCTGACGATCCCGACGGACGCCGACGTGGGCCTCGACGGCAACTCGCCCGAGCTCGTCGCCGCGATCGAGGCAGCGGTCGCCGACGGGATGGACGTGATCAATCTCTCCCTCGGCGAGCCGGAGATCGAGCCGTCGCGGGACATCGTCGTCGCGGCGCTCTCCGCCGCAGCCCGCGCCGGTGTCGTGTCGGTGGTGGCGGCCGGAAACGACTTCTCCGATTTCGGCAACGGCTCGGTCTCCTCGCCGGGATCGACTCCGGAGGCGATCACTGTGGGCGCCGTCTCGACCACGCGCAGCGGGCCGACGAACGTGATCGCGGGCTTTTCCGCCGGCGGGCCGACACCGGTCTCGCTCCAGCTCAAGCCCGAGGTGAGCGCGCCGGGTGTCTCCATCCTCTCGTCCGCGCCCGAGGGGGACTTCGTCACGCTCTCGGGGACGAGCATGGCCGCGCCGCACATCGCGGGGTCGGTGGCGCTCCTCCTGCAGCGGCATCCCTCATGGACGCCTGCGCAGGTGAAAGCGGCGCTCACTCTGACCGGCGACCGCGCATTCACGGACTCCGCCCGCAGTCGGGAGGCGCCGACGACGCGCGAGGGCGGCGGCGTCGTGAATCTTCCTCGCGCGGACGCGCCGCTGATCTTCTCCTCGCCGGTCGCGGTTTCGTTCGGGTTCGTGGCGCGCGGCGCCAGAGTGACGAGGACGGTCGAGCTCACGGACGCGGGCGGCGGAGCGGGAGAATGGTCGGTCGCGATCGACGCCCAGAATCCCGGCAACGAAGCGACCATGACCGCGCCGGCGAGCGTGACGGTTCCCGGTCCTCTGCCGCTGACGGCCGCAACGGTCAACGGAGCGGCAAACATCCCGATGACCGGATTCGTCGTGCTCACGCGTGGGGCTGAGCAGCGCCGGATCCCCTACTGGTTCCGGGTAGCGACACCGCTGCTCGGGCGAGCGAAGTCGACGCCGCTTCGGAGGCCGGGCGTGTACCGGTCTGCGACGGCGGGCCGCGGGTCGCTCGTCCGGAACTATCGATACCCAGAAAGTCCGGTCGACCGCGGGTTCGCGACGGATTTGAAAGGCCCCGAAAAGGTCTTCCGCGTCGCCGTCGCCAGGCCGGTCGCGAACTTCGGTGTCGCGATCACGTCACGCGCGAAGGGCGTCCGCGTCGAGCCGCGCGTCGTCCACGCGGGCGACGAGAACCGCTTGACCGGCTATCCGGCGCTCCCGTTCAACCTCAATCCCTACCTGCGGACGTTCGAGCGACCCGTACTCGCCGCCGGCGCGATCCTCCCGGCGCGCGGCGCCTACGACATCGTCTTCGACAGTCCCAGCGCAGCGACCGCGGGGGCGTTCGAGTTCCGCTATTGGGTCGACGACGTGAAGCCACCCGTCCTCGCCTTCCGAACCCGGGTCGTGAATCGCGGCACCCTCCTCGTGATTGCCGCGACCGATGCCGCCTCGGGAATCGACGCGACCTCGCTCGTCGTCGAGATCGACAGGCAGGAGCGCGGCGCGCGGATCGCCGGCGGCGCGATCCGGATTCCGACCGGTGGCCTCGCCCGCGGCCGGCATGCGCTCCTCCTCCAGGTCTCGGACTACCAGGAGACGCGCAACATGGAGAACGTGGCACGGATCCTTCCGAACACCGCGTTCCTCCGCACCAGCTTCACGGTCCGTTAGCGGCGGCGGTCTTTCTCTTCGATCGTGGGGAGATCCGCGAGGTCGCGCTGGACGCTTTCGGCGAACTCCTCGCTCTCCGAACGGATCAGCTTCAGATTCGACTTGCGCTTCTGCCGAGCACGGGCGTTTCGGGCCTCCCGGCCGAGCCTCGCTCCCCCGGCCAGGCGCTGCCATTCCGCGCCGGCGAGGACGACGAGCGCGAGTACGAGCAGCGCGATGAATGGCCAACTCACGTACCGCCAGTGTACCGGGCCGAAATCCGTGCCTGACACCGCGCGCCGGCGGGTCGGACCCCTTCAGTTAGCGCTGAAGAACGACTCGGCCGCGAGCGGGACGAGCTCGAAGCGACCGACGTCCACGAGGCCCCAGTCCGTGATCTTCAGGCTCGGAATCACAGAGAGCGCCAGGAACGCGAGCGACTGGAAGGGCGAGGCGAGGTCTGAGCCGAGCGCGTGCACCGCCGTCACGACCGCGTTGGTGCCCGCGATCACCTCCTGAAGCGGCCGGTCGGAGAGCAGGCCGGCGACGGGTAGCGGCAGCTCGGCCGTGACGTCGTCCCCGTCGACGACGACGAGCCCGCCGCCGATCTCGACGGCGCGCTCGATCGCGCGGGCCATCTCCTCGTCACTCATCCCGACGACCACGAGGTTGTGCGCGTCGTGCGAGAACGTCGTCGCGACGGCACCTCGGGAAAGCCCAAACCCCCGGACGAAGCCGAGTCCGATCCGCCCTGTGCCGAGGTGACGCTCGACGACCGCGATCTTCGCCAGATCGCGCTCGGGATCGGTTGCCGCAACGCCGTCCTCGCCGCGAAGCTCCTCCACGAGCGAGTCGGTCACGATCTGGCCCGGGACGAGTCCGATCACGCGGGCGGCGCCGCCTGTCCAGGGAACGCGCAGGTCGCTCGCCGCCACGGTTTTCAGGCGCACGGTCTGCCGCACCCACTCCGGCACCGGAGTCTCGGGAATGGCCTCGACCGGCCGGCCGCGCTTGAGGACGAGCTCGGGCACGAAGCTCTCGAGATCGGATAAAAGCAGGAGGTCGGCCTGGTAGCCGGGCGCGACGGCGCCGAGCCGGCCGAGGCCATGCCAGAGCGCGGGATTGTGCGAGGCCATCGTCAGCGCATCCTCGGCCGGCAGCCCCAGCTCGACTGCGTCGCGGACGATCGCATTGATGTGCCCGTCCTCGGCGATGTGCTCCGGCTCGCGGTCGTCGGTGCAGAAAGCCATTCGCGAGGGTCCGTACTCGATCGCCAGCGGCACGAGCGCGCGCAGGTTGCGCGCAGCGGAGGCCTCGCGGATCAGGAGCCACATCCCGGCGCGCAACCGCTCGAGTCCCTCCTCGGCCGTGAACGCCTCGTGATCGGAGCCGATTCCCGCCGCCGCATACGCCTGCAGATCCTTGCCGAGGACGCCCGGTGCGTGGCCGTCGACGCGATCGGCTCCCTCGACCGTAAGCTTCGCCAACTCGCTCGCGGCGCCGGCGATGACGCCAGGGAAGTTCATCATCTCGGCGAGCCCGATCACGCGTCGGCGCCGGAGTAGCGCCTTCAGGTCGCCCGGATCGAAGGGGCGCCGCGGCGACTCGAATCGCGAGGCCGGCACGCACGAGGACGCGGTGAAGTAGACGTCGAGAGGCAGGTCGGCACACGTGTCGATGAGCCAGTGGACGCCGTCGGTGCCGAGCACGTTCGCGATCTCGTGCGGGTCTGCCACCACCGCGGTCGTCCCGAGCGGAAGCACGAGCCGCGCGAACTCGGAGACGAGCACCTTCGTGCTCTCGAGGTGCATATGCGCGTCGATGAATCCGGGCACGACGTACGCACCGTCTGCGTCGATGGCCTCCGTGCCCTCGTAGGAGCCGAGCCCGGCGATCGCGCCGTCGCAGATCGCCACGTCGACATCGAGCCACTCCCGCGTGAAGACCGAGAGAACGCGCCCGCCACGCACGACGAGGTCGGCGGGCTCGTCGCCGCGCGCAACGGCAAGCCGGCGACCGAGATCACCCGTCGGCGGCACTACCATCAAAGATCCGCAGGGGAAGTCGCGAGAGCGGCTCGCCGCCCGCGTCGGTGACGAGCCACGTGTCCTGCATGTAGAGGCACGCCTTTCCGTCGGCGCCGATCGCGTGCGGGTGCATGGAAAAGACCATTCCCGCTGCGAGCTCCGTCTCGACGCCCTCGCCGAGCTTGGGGTGCTCGATCATGGTCATCCCGATCGAGTGACCGGTCACGTGCCCGAGGTGGTAGCCACGGTCCGTGAACCCCTGCGAGACCGCTCGGTGGACATCGCTCGCCGTCGCGCCCGGCCGAAGCGCCGTCCGGGCGACCTCGTGGTACTCCTCGTAGGCTTCGAGCATCCGCAGCGTCTCTGCATCCGCCTTGCCGATCGCGCGCGAGACCTCCACCCAGTGCATCCCGGGACCGGCGACCTCGAGCGAGGGGACGACGAAGTCGCCGAGCACGGTCTCGGCCTTCGCGATCGCGAACTCCGCGCCGACGAGCACCATGTTCATCGTCAGCCGCCCGCAGCCGCGCTCGACGAAGAGCTCCTCCGCCGGTGCCATCACCTCCGCGGCGGTCTTTCCCGACTCGTAGGCGGCGAGGAACGCGTCGAAGCCGTCCTCGTTGATCCGCACGCTCTCGCGCACCGACTCGAGCTCGGCCTCGCTCTTCACCGCCCGGGCGAGATCGAACTCGACGTCGAACGGGACGAGCTCGACCCCCTCGAGGGCGCGAAAGTCGCGCACGGTCATGATGTAGTCGAGCCCGTAGACGCCGATCCGGCCCCAGCCCCGGTCGCGCGCGGTGGCAGCGAGGTGCTCGCCGGGCCGGTCGTGGAAGACCTGCTCGAGCTCCGTCGTCGCGTGCTCGCCGACGTAGCGCGCCTCGCTCGGGAAGACGATCTGCCCCTCGCCCTCGGCGGAAAGGAGCACGTAGGCATACCGATGGACGATCTGGAAGCCCGAGAGATACGTGACCGATCCCTCGAAGCCGCTGTATTCGCTCCCGGCGACGATCAGCGCGTCGAGCTCGTGCTCGGCCATCGCCGCACGGATGTTCGCGTGTCTGCGCTCTAGCTCTGTGTCCAACTGTGCTCCATTCCCTTGATCAGGGCCACGACGGCCTCGTTGAGCGGGGTCGGCACGCCGTGCTCGCGCCCAAAGCGGACGATCCCGCCGTTCAGATAGTCGACCTCGGTCTGCCGCCGCGCCTCCACGTCCTGGAGCATGCTCGCCTTGTGCCCGTAGGCAACGTCGGGGCGAGCGGCGTGGTCGATCAGATCCTCGGGGTCGCCGTCGAGCTCGATCCCCTGCGCGGCCGCAACGGCCTTGCCCTCGTCGACGAGCCCGGTGACGAACGCCCGCAGCGGCGGCAGCTCGCAGACGCGGCCATGCGTGAGGCCGGTGAGCGCGCCGACGGGATTCGTGGACGCGTTGAAGATCACCTTGCGCCACTGGGTCCCGCGCGCGTCGGCGACCGCGTGCGACGGCATCCCACCCCGGCTGCAGGCGTCCGCAAGCTGCTCGATCGCGGCCGCGGGCGCCGACAGCGCCTCGAAGGGGCCGAAGGTCGTGTCGCCCTTGACGTCCCACTGGACGACGCCCGGCTCGAGGATCTTGCCGGCGGGGAAGGTCGTACCCCGGATCACGCGCTCGACGTGTGCGGCGATCGTCTCCTCGTTGCCGACGCCGTTCTGGACGCTTGCGACGCAGCCGTTGCGGAAGGCGTGCGCGCTCGCCGCGATCGCCGACTCGGTGTGCATCGCCTTCGTGGCGACGAGGCCGAACTCGCACGCGGGCAGCGTCGAAGCGTCCGTCGTCGCCTGGATCCCGATCGCGTGCACCTCCTCCGCGCCGACGAGCCTCAGGCCGGCGTCATTGATCGCAGCGACGTGCGCGGCCGCCAGGTCGTAGGCCCACACCTCGACGTCCTCGAGCCGAGCGAGATTGGCCGCGAAGAGCGAGCCCACGGCTCCGCAGCCGACGACACAGATCCTCACGCAGACCTCCTGCGGAGCGAGAGCTCGCGTCCGCCCGTCAGCCCCGAGGGTCGCAGGATCAGCACGAGCGCCATCACGGCTCCGACGACGACGAGCCTGCTCCCGGTCGGGAGATCCGGTCCGAACGAGCCCTCCTCCGCCTTCCCGAGCATCGAGTCGAGCCCGCTCACCGCGAACGCGCCGAGCACCGCGCCCCAAAGGCTCGTCAACCCGCCGACGACGAGCATCGCGAGCGTGATGAAGGTCAGCTCCAGATAGACCTGCTCGGTCGTGATCGAGCCGAGCATGTGCACGTAGAGGCCGCCGGCGAAGCCGCAGAGCGTCCCGGAGAGCGTGAACGCCCAGAGGCGCTGCGCGTGGATCCCCACACCGACGGCCTGAGCCGCGGCTGGATCCTCCCGTGTCGCGCGCAGGAGCCGGCCGAGGCGACTGCGCTGGTAGGCGAAGGCGACCGCGACGACGAGCAGGGCGCCGAGCGTCGCCTGGAAGGCGCCCGTCGTCTCCGGCACGAGCGAGAGCGTCGTCGCGCCGGGGCCGATCTTCGTCCACTCGCGGAGCAGGTTGTGGGTGATCTCGAGCACGGCGAACGTCGCGATCCCGGCCGCGAGACCGGAGAGGCGCATCAACGGCAGCCCGACGACGAGCGCGAGGCCGCCGCCCACCACCGCCGCGAGCGCGAGCGAGGTCGTGCTGCCGACCGTGTGGTCTCGGAGGAACGGGAAGAGCTCGGGCAGGACGCCCGTCTTCGACTCGAGGGGCAACGTCAGCACTCCGGCGGCGAACGCGCCGACCGCGACGAAGCTGATCTGGCCGAACGAGAGCACTCCGGAGTTGCCGACGAAGACGTAGATCGCGACCACGATCGCCACCGAGACGAGCGCGTTCAGGAAGTAGATCTCGTTCGCGCGCGAGACGAGGGTCGCGACGAAGCCGACGATTGCGATCACCGCCGCGGGGCCGAGTAACTGCACGGCTGGTGCGAGCCGCCCCATCAGACACGCTCCACGAACGCACCGCGGCCGCGCGCGAAGAGGCCCGCCGGCCGGAGGATCAGGACGAGGATCACCAGCGCGAAGACCGCGGAGGGCAGAAAGACGGTCTGCTCGGTCGGCAGGGCTCCGTTGATCACGCCTGTGGCGAAGCCGATCGAGAAGCCGCCGAGCGTTGCCGTCCAAAGCCGGTCGATTCCGCCAACAACGACGCCGACGAGCACCACGATCGTGTCCTTGAGCGCGAAGTCGGGAGAAACGAGCGGGTTCTGGACGGTCAGGATCACCGCGACGACGGCCGCGAGAACTCCCGAGAGTACGACCGCGAACGCGATCACCCGGTCGGCGCGCACGCCGAGCAGACGCGCGGTGCGGAAGTCGGCCGCTGCGGCCCTCATGTGCAGGCCGATCGTCGTCCGGCCGAGCAGAAGCGCGAGCAACCCCAGCGCGACCACCGCCACGCCGACCGCCACCAGCGTCACCTTGCGCACGTCGACGCCCGCGAGCGTGATCGCCTGGTTCAGCGGCGCCACCGACGACGCGGGCTCGCCGATCGTGTCGTCGCGGATGTCCACGATCAGCGCCACACTCTGGAGCAGGAACGCGACGGCGAAGGTGGTCACGAGCATCACCGCCGGCGAGCTCGTCCGCAGCGGCCGGAACACGGCGCGCTCCATCAAGAGCGAGAGCGCGATCACGACCGCGAAGCAAGTCGCGATGCTTGCCGCAACAGGCCAGGTCGAGGTGAACGCGAGCGTGTAGGCCCCGGCCATCACGAGCTGGCCGTAGGCGAAGTTGACGAGCCGCAGGACGCCGAAGACGAGCCCGATCCCGACCGCCATCAGCGCATAGACGGCGCCCAGCCCGACGGCGTCGACGATGGTCTGGGCGTCGATCACGGCGAGCATGGTCACGCGAGATACGCCGCGATCATCCGCTCGGTGTCGTCCGCGTCGGCCGGGGTCAGGATCATCCGTAGCTCGCCGTTTCCGAGCACGTAGGTTCGGTCGGCGAACGCGACGGTCCGCTGCGCTCGCTGCTCGACGAGCAGGACGCTCACGCCGCGCTCCCGGATCGCCGCGAGCGCGTCGAAGACGACATCGACGATCCGCGGGGCGAGGCCGAGCGACGGCTCGTCGAGGAGCAGGACGTCGGCGCGCGACGAGCGCACGGGCGATGGCGAGCTGCTGCTGCTGGCCGCCGGAGAGGGCGCCGGCCTGCCGGCGCCGGAACTCCCGCACGACCGGGAAGAGCTCGTAGGCGCGCTCGAAGTCAGCCGCCGAGCCGTCGCGCGCACGGCGCCCGGCGAGCCTGAGCCCGAGGTTCTCCTCCACCGTCAGGCTCCGAGAAGATGCGGCGGCCCTCGGGCACGAGCGCGATCCCGCTGCGCGCGACCGCTTCGGAGCGCGCCCGCAGATCGATCTGCCCCGAGCCGGATGTCGCCCGCGGACGTCGGCGCGAGTCCCATGACGGCGTTCAGGGTGGTCGACTTGCCGGCGCCGTTCGCGCCGATCAGGCCCACGATCTCACCCCTGTTGACCGTGAGCGAGGCCGCGCACGGCGGCGACCGACCCGTAGCGCACCTCGAGGCCGTCGAGCTCGAGCAGTGGCGGCGCCGCGCTCACCCCTCGACCTCCACGAGGGCGCTCTCCCCGAGGTAGGCCGAGGCGACGTCGAGGTTCTCGCGGATCTCGGCAGGCGTTCCGTCTGCGAGCGTGCGGCCCTGGTCGAGCACGTGGATCCGGTCGCAGACCGCCATGATCAACGCCATGTTGTGGTCGATCAGCAGGACGCCCGCCTCGTGCTCGTCGCGCACGGAGCGCACGACCGCCTCGAAGCCGGGCACCTCACTCTCGGGCAGCCCCGCGGCGGGCTCGTCCATGAGCACGAAGCGGGGCCGCGTCGCGAGCGCGCGCGCGACCCCGAGACGCCGCTCGTTGCCGTGGGCGAGCGACCCCGCCGGCGACG
>JBBJLW010000094.1:0-3213 GCA_037720595.1 Gaiellaceae bacterium
GCGCGTCGGCGCGAAGGCCGGCTGGACAAGCGCGACTTCGCGATCGATCTCGACGCCGGCCACGTCAGCTGCCCAGCCGGACACGTCGCCGCGATCGGCACCGACCGTTCCGTGCGGGTTGCGGTAAGCGCGGAAACAGCTGCAGCTCCTTCGCCGGAGTGTCGGGGTACGTGACACCACGCCGAGCTAGATCTCCGTTGACTCGCCGCAAGGGGTCTGCGACGTTCACCAGCGGCACCGCGAAGGTGCGGGTCAGGTTCGGCCGGAGCGCCCGACGCAAGCTCAGGGGCGTCAAGAAGTTCAGGTCCGGATCACGATTCCGGGACGCCCGGCACAGACGAGAACCATCTCGCTGAAGTAGGTGTCCGAGCCTAGGGAGTGGCGATCAAGCGGGTCTCCTCCGCCTGTCCTCCTCAAGATGCCTCGGGGCGAGCCGATCTCCCTTCTATGGCTCTTCCAGGGCGCAGCGACGCCAGACGCGCGGCTGCCATCGTCTTCAGACCGGGCACAGCGCTACTCGGACGCCTGCGGTACGCGCAGAAGTTCGCCTTCATAGCACTTGTCCTCCTTCTTCCGCTGGCCTTCGTCGCCTGGGCGTACGTGCAGATCCAGACCGAGCAAGTCGCTTTCAGTGCCAAGGAGCGATTGGGGGTGGCCTACATGACCCCACTTCTCGCTCTCACGCGGGCAGAAGTGGATGCCACGCACCGCGCCGCGGTGGGCCGCAGTCCACGGAGCCTGGAGAAGACCTTGCGCGCGCGTGAACGCCGCCGACCGACGCTACGGGACGCGCTCGGCGTGCGCCCACAGTGGCTCGCCGTGAGGCGTCTGCTCTTTGCGGCCGCCTCGGAGTGCGATGCGGCCTCGCGTGTACCGGCCCACGAGTCCGCCAGGGCAGCCCTGCTCGCGCTCATCGTCCGCGTGGGGACGCATCGAATCTCACCCTCGATCCCGACCTCGACACGTACTATCTCATGGACGCGCTGCAATTCCGGCTCCCGGCCATGCTCGACGCCTCGGGCCGGCTCGTCGATCGCGTCCTTCCTTCTTCGAGCGGCCCCTTCGTCGGTGGCTCGAGGGCCGCCGCCCTAGAGACGGGCGCGCAGGTCGGTGCTCTTCAAGGTGAGATGGCGGCGCTCACTCGCGGGCTCAGCACGACGGTACGCAACACCCGCAGCGTCACGGTGCAACGCCAGCTGCCAGACCGTATGCGCCGGTTGGGCCAGGCGATCGCCAGGCTCAGGACCCGCAGTGTGGGCCGCGTCGAGCGGGGTGAACCCCGAGCCGTGCCGCCGGAAGCCGCCGCTCCCGTGCAGGAGCAGATCTCGGACCTGGCCGGCCTGCTAGCGCCGCAGCTCGACGAGCTGCTCGCGGTCCGCATCTCGAGTCTTGAAGCGAACGCCCAACGAGTGAGGTTGATCCTGCTCGTAAGTGGCTTCCTTGCCGCCTACCTTTTCGTGGGCTTCTATCGCTCGGTCGGCCCCCCGGTGCGTGCCATGGTGGCCACGCTGCGCGCGGTCGGCGACGGCGATCTCACGCGGAAGGTGGTGGTCGAAAGCCGCGATGAGCTGCTTGAAATTGCCGAGGCCATCAATCAGACGGTGACTCAGACCCGGGAAGTCACCGAGCGCCTCGCGCAGGAGGCCACTCATGACGGGCTGACCGGCTTGCCGAACCGCACGCTCGTCTATGACCGTCTCGAGCAGGGTCTGGCGCGCGTGCGCCGGCATGGGACGCGGATGGCCGTGCTCTTCATCGATCTCGATCGCTTTAAACTAGTCAACGACGCGCGTGGGCACGAGGCGGGCGACGCTGTCCTTCGCAGCACCGCCGAGCGTCTGTGCGGACTCGTACGCGTCACGGACACCGTCGGGCGTCTCGCGGGCGACGAGTTCGTCATCGTCTGCGAGGAGGTGGTGGACGTGGCCGACGGAGTCCAGCTCGCCCAGCGCGTGATCGACACAATCCAGGCTCCATTCCCTCTGCCCGGTAAGGCACAGGCGTCAGTCGGGGCGAGCGTCGGCGTCGCGTTCACCGACCTCGATCAGACGGATCCTGACGCCTTGATGCGGGACGCCGATACGGCGATGTATCGCGCCAAGGAACGCGGCCGCGGCAGAGTGGAGATCTTCGACGAGACCTTGAGGGCATCCATCGCGAATCGGGAGGTCCTGCAGACCGAGCTGTCGCGCGCGATCGACATGGACGAGCTCGTTCTGCACTACCAGCCCATCGTGGACGCCCAGACCGGCAAGGCCACCGGAGTCGAAGCCCTTATCAGGTGGAACCATCCGCGACGCGGGCTCCTGGGTCCTGCAGAGTTCATCTCGCTCGCGGAGGACACCGGAAGCATCGTGCCCCTCGGCGCTTGGGTGCTGCGCACGGCCTGCCGCCAGCTCGCCGAGTGGCTTGTGGAGGACCCGGCGCTGACGGGCTTGACCATGTCGGTCAACCTGTCCGTAGGCGAGCTCTCAGACCCAAGACTTGTCGAACGCGTACGCGAGACCCTGCTCGACACGGGCCTCGAGCCGGGCGCATTGTGTCTCGAGCTCACCGAAAGCACCGTGATGAGCGATCCTGAAGCTGCCCGCCTGACGCTTATGCAGATGAGCGCTATCGGCGTAAAGCTCGCCGTGGACGACTTCGGAAACGGTTACTCCTCGCTTTCCCACCTCCGCAACCTTCCCGTCCACCGGATCAAGATCGACCGATCGTTCATCGCGAATCTCGGCGGCACTCCAGAAGATGAGGCGATCGTCCGGCTCGTTGCGGATCTCGGGGAGGCTCTCGATCTCGACGTGGTGGCCGAGGGCGTCGAGACGGGTGAGCAGCTGGAAAAAGTCCTTCGCCTAGGGTGCGGCACTGTCCAGGGCTTCCTGTTCGGGCGTCCCCTTCCGGCGGACGAGGCGAGGGCGCAGCTACCGGGCCGGCATGGGACGGTCGAAGCCCTGTACGGACACCCTCCGAGCTCCGGCCGTGATCCTGAGTCGACTAGCGACGGAGTGAGACGCATGCCTGCCTACTCGACGCGCGCGGCGCTGTAGTCACCGTTTCAATCGCGGCGGTCCGCCACGACCTTATCCGCGGTGCCGTCCTACGGGAACGGAGCGCGGCGCGCGACGGGTTGTGGGTCGCGCGCCTTGCCGCGCGCGACCCAACGATGTTGTGCCTAGCTAGCTAAGAGCAGTTAGCCGCCGAGCCAGCTCGTCGAAG
>JBBJLW010000095.1:0-3123 GCA_037720595.1 Gaiellaceae bacterium
TCCTCCTCGACGAACCGCTCTCCGCCCTCGACGCCCACACGAAGACGACTGTCCGCCTCGAGCTGCATCAACATCTCCGCGACCTCGACCTCCCAGCGATCGTCGTCACCCACGACTTCGAGGATGCGGCTGCTCTCGCTCACACGATCGGCGTCATCGTCGACGGTAGGTTGCGCCAGACCGGCACACCGGCGGAGCTCGTCTCGCACCCGGACGACCCGTTCGTCGCGACGTTCACGGGAGCGACGCTCCTCCCCGGAGCGGCGATCGGCAGGCGAGACGGCCTGACCGAGGTGCTCCTCGATTCGGGCGCCACCGCCTGGAGTACCCAGCCGGGTTCAGGCCGCGTGCAGCTCGCCGTGTATCCGTGGGACATCACGCTTGCCCGCTCCCGTCCCGACAGCTCGCTCAGCAATCACCTCCGGGGGACGATCACGTCCATCGTCCCCATCGGCGACCGCGCGCGGGTGCGCGTCGGCCAGATCGTCGCGGAGATCACCATCGCCTCGGCCCGCCGGCTCTCCCTCGCCGAGGGCGACACCGTCGTCGCCTCCTTCAAAGCGACCTCGGCACGGCTCCTCCCGGCGAGCGGGCCGTAGACGCCGAAGACCTCGCGCGCCTCAGCTCGGAGTCTGCGCGGAGCCCGGCCTTGCCGAGCGGCTGTGAAGAAGGAAGGGCTCGTGGGGGAACCGCGGGTTCCCCCACGCTTTGCGCCCGGCAAGATTCGAACTTGCGACCTCTGCCTCCGCAGGGCAGGCCAGTGGTTGGACGTCGTTGGCACGGGATGGAGGAATATGGCTTGATGTGCCGTCTTGCGCTGCGTTTAACCATGCGCTGCGCCTTCCGGTCAGGCACCGATTTCGGTGAGTCCGGACATTCCTTGGACATCTCGTTGCCGTTTTGCCAACGTGATCGAGCGACGAACAGCCCTTGAGCGCAAACGGACGTCCTCGGGATCCAACAGCGGCGGGAGTCCGCTCGTTGGTGCTGGCCGACCTAGATCAGCCACTTGGGCACGGTGGCGCACCATCAGGCGCCACTTCATTCTCTACGGGAAGACTCTCGGCGCAACCGATCAAGTCCGGCCGCACATAAAGGTTCGTTGAAAGCACCCCGGGGGGAAGATCAACCCGCCCGTACGCCAAGACGACAGACCGCGCGCCATCAGTCACGGCGACGTAGAAGCCGTCGATGCGTCGCGCCACGGTGTTCAATGTTGTGATGATCGTGCCAAGCTGCTTCTCAATGAAGCGGGCAGGAGTGGGTGTCGCGACGACGACGGCTAGAGCGGGATCCTCAGGGCGGAACAGATTGAACTCGATCAGCCTCGCGCCGCTGCCCTCAAGCGCGCGGCTGACTGGTCGAACGATCCTTCCTCGATCGAAGGGCGGCAGAACACGACCCCGCATGTTCCGGAAAGATGTCAGCCGGCCGAGTACCGTAAGACCCGCGACGGATTGGAGGCCATGAGCCCGCGAGCGCTTGGCAAACGAGAACGCAGTCACGTGCGCTTCCCACGCCACCCTGATGGACACGTTCGCGCGCGAGCGATCGAGGTGCGCAGGCTGCATGTCGATAAGCCCCATCGCCTGCCGACTCGATCCTGACGCCCCGGATCTGAGTGCCGCCCATGGCGTGGACAACCTCGCGCAGCAGCATGCGCTGAGCCTTCGTGCCGCCGGTGATGGTCGTTGCCTGCTTCTCGGGCGCCGTCGCGGCGCCACTCACAAGCTCTGCAGCACTCAGCAGTAGCGCCGCTGCGGCCGAGAGAGTGACTAAGCGCTGACAGATCAGAAAATGCAGCTTACGGCGATTTTGCCTGATCTCTGTTAAAGAGGGGCCGCCCACCGCTTGCAGTGCGTCGGCAGGTCCCCGTTCCTATTCAGGTACGTGCGCGGGCACACCAACGGCATCGGCGAGCGTATTCCGGGGTTAAAGGTTCCGGCGCCAGAGCAGCAATGCAAGCGGGAGGAAGGCCGCCAAAGTTACGTATGGCATGAGAGCGAGGCGCTCTCCTCCGAGCTCGCGCGGCCGTGTCGGCCCGGAGCCCACGAAGCGCTCAGCTGCATCCCGTGCTTCACCGAGCTCGTCCTCCGCGAAGACTCGGCCGTCGAGGAGCGAGCTGGCGCGCTCGAGGCGAGGGGTGAGGGCTTGGTTGGGCGTGTATCCAGGTTCGGCAACTCCCGTGGCGTAGATCCGCTCGCCCGCTTCCCAGAAGCGGATGAAGATCGTCTGGATTCGCGGGGGCAGATCGAACGCTCTGGCCAAGGCAGCCGTCGGCTCGGTTGTCTCCCCATCCGTCAGCACGACCAGCAGGCGCTTCTCCGCCGCAGGCGAGAAGAAGTTCGCTCTCGGGATGGCTGCGAGCGCGTTGAGCGAGGTCGTGAGTTCCGGGAAGACGAACTCGGAGAGCGGCGGAACCGGGGCGCCTTCGATCGCGAGCGAGTCGGCAAGCGTCGCCGCGATGACCCGGGCGTCTGTGGTCGGAAGGACGTACGGCAGCACGGTCTCGTTGAACGACGCGAGCCCGAATGGGATTTCAGGAAGTCCGCGTTGGAGCGAGGCGACGGTCTGGCGCGCTCGCTCGAGGCGCGTGTCGGCTCCGCGGCCGTTTGACGCGAACATCGAGCGCGAGATGTCGAGGGCGATGAATGCCTCCGCGTCCGTTCGTTCCGTCCTTGTGCGGGAGCCTTCGAGAACCGGCTGCGCGGCGGCAAGTCCGAGCAGTGCCGGCAGGAGCGCAAGCGAGGCCGCGACCGCCGCGCGGGAGCCGCGCGGCGGATCCGGAAGGTTGAGTGTCGAGCGAATCTCGCTCGCTCGCCGTTCGCGTCCGACGAACGCCGCCAAGGGAGCGAGCACTCCGAGCGCGATGAGCGCGGCCAGCGGCGTCAGGAACGAGATGTGGGGCACTCAGTATCCCGAGCCGACGGTGCCGCCCGGGCTCGACCGTTGGCCGCCGGCGGCCCCCCCGCTCGGGGAGTTCGGTGGCAGACCCTCGTAGTTCGAGTCGCGAAGCACTGCCTCCAGATTCCATTTCGCATCGGCGTTCTCGGGATAGACGCGGACCGCGCTCTGGAAGCTCGCGTCGCCTCGCTTCTCGAAGCGGATTTTGACGTCGACTTG